>NZ_JAKSYH010000179.1 GCF_022829295.1 Methylobacterium sp. J-088 | reverse complement strand
ACGAGGCGGGGGACGGCTGGAAGGCCACGGCGCCGATGCGGGTTCCGGGGGTGCGTGCACCCTGCCCGAGACCGCTAACGGGGAGTCGCAGGACCGGGACGTCGACAAGACGCCGCGACGAGACAGACGGCACCGGCCGGGGACCACGCCCGATCGATGCCGCGGGCGCCGCGGGGACCGGATCCCGCGCGTACTTGGCCGACACCTGGGTTCCCGCGGCGTCCCGCGTCCCGCGTGTTGCTTCTTGGGCCATGCCCCCGGCGCCAATGGCGGGTGGGGACGATGACGTATGTCCGGCGCGACACGATTTGGCATCGGAGCCTTGCGGCTCCGGGCGACCCGGAATTGAGATCAGCGCTGGCTCGTCGCTCAGCTTGGCACATGTAGGAGAATGCGTTGCGGCCGGAGATGCGGAAGCAGAAAAGCCGCACGACGGGCGGCCGATTTGGCCGCCCCCAGCGCCGATCAGGCCGCGATCGCCTGCGCGGTCGGCCCGGCGGCGCGCACGTCGGAATCGACATGGGCCTCGAACCGCTTGAAGTTGTCGTCGAACATCTTCACCAGCCGAGCCGCCGTCTCGACGAAGGCGCCCTTGTTGCCCCAGGTCTTCACCGGGGTGAGGATGTGCGACTCGACGCCCGGCACCGCCACCGGCACAGCGAAGCCGAAATACGGATCGCGCCGGAACTCCGCCTGCGACAGCGAACCATCGAGCGCCGCGCTCAGCAAGCGGCGCGTCACGCGGATCGGCATCCGCCGGCCGGTGCCGACGCCGCCGCCGGTCCAGCCGGTATTGACCAGCCAGCAATCGACGCCGTGTTCCGCGATCAGATCGCGCAACAGGTTGCCGTAGGTGCTCGGGTGCCGCGGCATGAACGGGGCGCCGAAGCAGGTCGAGAAGGTCGCCTCGGGCCCGGTCAGGCCGCGCTCGGTGCCCGCAACCTTGGCGGTGTAGCCCGAGAGGAAGTGGTACATCGCCTCTGCACCGGTGAGCTTGGCGATCGGCGGCATCACCCCGAAGGCGTCGCAGGTCAGCATCACGATGTTCTTCGGATGCCCGGCCCGGCCGGTCGCGCTGGCATTGGCGATGAAGTCGAGCGGGTAGGCGCAGCGGGTGTTCTCGGTGAGCGACGCGTCGTCGAAGTCGGGCGCCCGGGTGACGGGATCGATCACCACGTTCTCCATCACCGTGCCGAAGCGCTCGGTGGTGGCGTAGATCTCGGGCTCGGCGTTGCGCGAGAGCCGGATCGTCTTGGCGTAGCAGCCGCCCTCGAAATTGAAGATGCCCTCGGGAGACCAGCCGTGCTCGTCGTCGCCGAGAAGCTGGCGGGAGGAATCGTTCGACAGCGTGGTCTTGCCGGTGCCGGACAATCCGAAGAAGATCGCCGAGCCGCCCTCGGCGTCGAGCGCCACGTTGGCCGAGCAATGCATCGGCATCACGCCCTGTTTGGGCAGGATGTAGTTGAGATAGGTGAAGACCGACTTCTTCATCTCGCCCGCGTAGGCGGATCCGCCGATCAACACGAGCTTCTTGGAAAAATCGATGGCGATCACGGTCTTGGACCGGCAGCCATGCCGGGCGGGATCGGCCTGAAAGCTCGGCAGGTCGATGATCGTCAGGTCCGGCACGTAGGCGGCGATCTCCGAACGGTCCGGCCGGATCAGCAGGTTGCGGATGAACAGCGAGTGCCACGCGAATTCGGTGAACACCCGGGCCTTCACCCGGTGGGCCGGATCGGCACCGCCGTAGAGGTCCCGGGCGAACAGCTCCTTGCCGGCGGCGTGCGTCAGGAAATCCTGGCGCAGGGTCTCGAACTGATCCGGCGTGATCGCGCCGTTGTTGTCCCACCAGACCTCGTTCTCGGTGCTCGCGTCGCGCACCACGAACTTGTCCTTGGGCGAGCGGCCGGTATGGCTGCCCGTGGTCGCCACCAGGGCGCCGCCGCGGGCGAGCTGACCCTCCTTGCGGGCCAGCGCCTCCTCGTAGAGGCGTGGCGCCTCGAAATTCCAGTGGACGGCCTTGAGGTCGCGGAAGCCGGCCGCCTCGGCGCCGTGGGCCGCGTTGTGATCACCGATGTTGGTCAAGAGCGTATCTCCCGGGCCCCTGTTCGACCGTCGACGCGACTGTGCCGGACGCGATCCGCGTCCGGGATTGCCCGGGGGACGTCCGTGCGGTCGTACAGGTCCGCCGCACGCAGGTTCACCGCTCCCCGGCCGCTTCCCCTTCCACTGAGTAGACGGCGAAGCTTCGCTGTCATTATGAGCTTCGCGGGAGGCCCGCAATGTGGACAAACAGGTTAGACCACAGTTGCGCCTGCAGGAACCCATGTCTGTAAGCAGTCACCCGCATCGGCCGATCACACGACACGGGCGGACCGGCATGGGAATACCCATATCTCGATGATGCACTGGGTCGCGCTTGCATGCCGACCGGCGACAGGTATGCCCGTCGCGGACAGCGCCCCCGTCCACGCCCCAGACTCTTTCCAGAGGCACGATGCCCCAAGCCGTCGCCGGCCCCGAGATCGAACGCCTGATCCAGCTTCTCGCCCGCATGCCCGGGCTGGGCCCGCGCTCGGCCCGGCGGGCCGCCCTGCAGCTCATCAAGCGGCGCGACACGCTGCTCGGCCCCCTGGCGGACGCTATGCGGGTCGCGGTCGAGCGCATCGTCGTCTGCACGAGCTGCGGCAACGTCGATACCTCCGAGCCCTGCACGATCTGCCGGGATACCGAGCGCGATCCCACGACCTTGGTGGTGGTGGAAGATGTCTCCGATCTCTGGGCGCTGGAGCGCTCCGGGGCCGTGAAGGCGCGCTACCACGTGCTCGGCGGCGTGCTCTCGGCGCTCGACGGCGTGCGGCCGGAGCACCTGAACCTCGCCTCCCTGGTGGAGCGCGTGGCCGAACCCGTGGTCACGGAGGTGATCCTGGCGCTCAACGCCACCGTCGATGGGCAGACCACGGCCCATTACGTCACGGAATCGATCCGCCACTGCGACGTGAAGGTGACGCGCCTCGCCCACGGTGTGCCGGTCGGCGGGGAACTCGATTACCTCGACGAGGGGACGCTCACGGCGGCGATCCGAAGCCGGACCGTGTTCTGAGGCCGCACGCTATTTGACCGGTCTCGACCCGCATCCTATTCGACAAAAAAGCCCGGACCCGACCCGGCGCTATCCCTGCCGGTTGCCGCCATGACCATCCGCCCGCTCGTCATCCTCCCCGATCCCGTCCTGCGCCGCATCTCCGATCCGGTCGGCCCGATCACCGGCGAGATCCGGACCCTCGTGGCCGACATGTTCGAGACGATGTACGACGCCCCTGGCGTCGGCCTCGCGGCGATTCAGGTCGGCGTGGCGAAGCGCGTCGTGACCATCGATACCTCGAAGGAGGAGGGCGTGCGCAAGCCGCAGGTCTTCATCGATCCCGAAATCGTCTGGTCCTCGGAGGAGAAGCGGGTGTACGACGAGGGCTGCCTGTCGATCCCCGAATATTACGGCGAGGTCGAGCGGCCGGACCGGGTCCGCGTGAAGTTCCGCGACCTCGACGGCAAAGAGCACGAGATCGCGGCCGATAGCCTGCTCGCCACCTGCATCCAGCACGAGATCGACCATCTGAACGGTGTGCTGTTCATCGACCACCTGTCGAAGCTGAAGCGGGACCGGGTGCTCAAGAAGTTCACCAAGGCGGCCAAGCGCGACGCGGCCTGAGCCGGCCATGCGCATCGTATTCATGGGCACCCCGGACTTCGCGGTGCCGACGCTGGCCAGGCTCGCTCAGGACGGCCACACCATCGCGGCCGTCTATACCCGTGCCCCCGCCAAGGCCGGCCGCGGCATGAGCCTGCGCCCCTCCCCGGTCCACGCGCTGGCCGAACAGCTTGGCGTGCCGGTTCTGACGCCCCCCACCCTGCGCGCGCCGGAGGCCGCGGAGACGTTCGCCGCGCATGGGGCCGAGGTCGCGGTGGTGGTGGCCTACGGGATGCTGTTGCCGCAGGCGATCCTCGACGCGCCGAAGCACGGCTGCCTGAACCTGCACGGCTCCCTGCTGCCGCGCTGGCGCGGGGCTGCGCCGATCCAGCGTGCGGTAATGGCGGGGGATGCCGAGAGCGGTGTCGGCGTGATGCGGATGGAAGCCGGGCTCGATACCGGGCCGGTCGCCCTGGAGGCACGGGTCGCGATCACCCCCGGCATGACAGCGGGCGAACTACACGACGCGCTGATGCCGGTCGGCGCCGACCTGATGGCCCGCGCCCTGGGCCTTCTCGATCAGGGGGCGCTCACCTTCACGCCGCAGCCGGACGCGGGTGTCGTCTACGCCCATAAGATCACCAACGCCGAGGCACGGATCGACTGGTCTCGCCCGGCCGCCGAAGTCGCCAACCAGATCAACGGCCTGTCGCCCTTCCCCGGCGCCTTCTTCGAATTGGATCTCGGCAAGGGCCCGGAGCGGGTGAAGGTTTTGCGCGCGTTGGCCAGTGTCGGATCGGGCGCAGCGGGGACGCTGCTGGACGCCGAGGGAGCCGTCACCTGCGGGACGGGGGCTGTGCGTCTGACAGAGCTGCGCCGGGCCGGCAAGGGTGGCAGTGCGAGTGGGGCCGAGTTCGTCCGCGGTGCCCGGCTGACGCCCGGGGCCTTCCTCGGCTGATGCCCCGCTACAAGCTTGTCATCGAATACGATGGTGGCCCGTTCTGCGGGTGGCAGCGGCAGGCCGATGAACCCACGGTGCAGGCGGCCATCGAGGCCGCCGTGCTGCGCTTCTCGGGCGAGGATGTTCGGTCGACCTGCGCCGGACGAACCGATGCGGGCGTTCATGCGATCCATCAGGTTGCCCATCTCGACCTCGCCAAGGCGTGGCGGACCGACACCGTCCGCGACGCCGTCAATGCGCATCTCCGGCCGCAGCCGGTTGCCGTGCTTTCGGCCGAGATCGTGCCGGAGAGCTTCGATGCCCGCCACTCGGCGATCCGGCGCCACTATCGCTACCGGATCCTCAACCGGCGCAGCCCGGCAGCGCTCACGCGGGACCGGGTCTGGCAGGTGCCTTGGAGGCTGGACGCGGATTTGATGCGCGCGGCGGCTCAGCGCCTCGTCGGCCACCACGACTTCTCGGCTTTCCGGGCCGCCGAATGCCAGGCCAAGAGCCCAATGCGCACGCTGGAGCAGCTCGACGTCGCCCATGTACCGATGGCGCTGCACGAAGAGATCGTCGTGGCGACCGCGGCGCGCTCCTTCCTGCACCATCAGGTGCGCGCGATGGTCGGTACGCTGATGCTCGCCGGCTGCGGGCGGCTCTCGGCCGACGATGTCGCCGACATCCTGGCGACCGGCGACAAGCGCCGGTGTGGGCCCCTGGCGCCGGCCGCGGGGCTGACGTTCGTGGGGGTAGACTACGAGTTCGAAAAATAAGCCTCCAGAACCCGCTCGTAGATCGCCGTCAGCCGTTCCAGATCGGCGACGGCTACGCACTCGTCGGTCTGGTGCATGGTCTCGCCCACGAGGCCGAACTCGATCACCGGGCAGGCATCCTTGATGAAGCGGGCATCCGAGGTACCGCCCGTGGTCGACAGGATCGGTGTCAGGCCGGTCTCGGCCTGGATCGCCGCGGAGACCAGATCCACGAAGGCGTCAGGCTGCGTCAGGAACGCAGGCGCGTTCGAAGGCTGAAGATCGAGGGTGAAGTGCACCGCGTTCCCGGCCGCCTGCTCCAGCCGTCGGCGGACCTCGCCACCCAGGCTCTCGGCCGTCCAGTCGTCATTGAAGCGCACGTTGAACGTCGCCCGGGCGGTCGCCGGGATCACGTTGGTCGCAGGGTTGCCGACATCGATCGTCGTGAATTCAAGATTCGAGGCGTCGAAATGCGCCGTGCCCCGGTCGAGCGGCTCCGCAATCAGCGCCGAGGCGAGGCGCAGGAGTCCCGGAATTGGATTCTTGGCCTTGTGTGGATAGGCGACGTGGCCCTGTCGGCCGAGCACCGTGAGCTTGCCGGTGAGCGAGCCCCGGCGGCCGATCTTGATCATCTCGCCCAGCCGGCCCGGATTGGTCGGCTCGCCGAGCACGCAATGATCGAAGCGCTCGCCGCGCGTGCGCGCCCAGTTGAGTAGCTTTACGGTGCCGTTGACCGCCGGCCCCTCCTCGTCGCCGGTGATCAGGAAGGCGATGGACCCGGAGAAGTCGGCGCCTCGGCGTCCCAGGAAGGCCAGGGTCGCGGCAAGCATGCACGCGATGCCACCCTTCATATCAGCGGCTCCGCGGCCGTACAGCATCCCGTCGGCCACCGCGCCGTCGAAGGGGCCGTGTCGCCAGGCCCCCTCCCCCTCCGGCACGACATCGGTGTGGCCAGCGAAGACCAGGCAGGGGCCACGCGTCCCGATACGCGCGAACAGGTTCGGCGTGTCGGGATAGCCGGACTCGGCGAAGACCGGCCGCTCGATGGTAAAACCCACCAGCCCGAGCGCATCCGCGACCACGTCGAGGGCGCCGCGATCCTCCGGGGTGACGGAGGGGCAGCGGATCAGGGCTTGCGCGAGGCGCAGAGCGGGGTGCGGGGCATCGTGCTCTGCCGGCATGGAGCGTCCTCGGCGGCGGAAAGCGCCTTCGCAGCCCGCTTACCCCGAAGCGGGCCGCGAGGGGGAGTCCCGCTACTTGGTGACCACCACCTGCACGTCGCCGTGGCGGCGCTGCACCGAGACGGTGACGTCGTCGTCGTAGCGCTGGAACCGGATATCGAGATGCGATTGGCCGAGCCGAACGTTGTAGAGCGTTACCCCGTCGAGGAAGCCCGGCAGAATCGGGTTCTTCAACCGGACGCTGTTACCGGCATGGTCGAGTTCGAGCCCGAGGCACGCGGCCAGGAACGCGAAGGGCGCCGCTGCAGCCCAGGCCTGCGGGCTGCAGGCCACGGGGTACGAGACCGGCCCGCGCTGCTTGCGCCGCATGAAGCCACAGAACAGCTCCGGCAGCCGCTTCTGGTCCTGGTAGAGTGAGGTGTCGAACATCCCCTGGAAGATGCGCGCCGCCTCGTGCTTCCGATCGTAGCGCGCGAGACCCATCGCGATGAGCGCGTTGTCGTGCGGCCAGATCGAGCCGTTGTGGTACGACATCGGGTTGTAGCGCGCCTCGCCCTTGGCGATCGTACGCACACCCCAGCCGTTGAACCCGTCCTTGCCCAGCAGGGTCTCGGCGACCCGCTCGGCACGCTCCGGCTTAGCGATTCCCGTGAACAGGGCGTGGCCGGCATTGGAAGAGCGCACGGCACATTGCTTTTTCTCACCGTCGAGGGCGAGCGCGTAGGTGCCAATCTCCTCGTTCCAGAACGCCGCGTCGAATTTTTCGCGCAGGATTGTGGCCTCCTGGGTCAGGCGCTCGGCCAGCGGATCGTGCCCGAGCAGCGCCGCGAGCTTCGCCATGCCATGCTTGGCCGCATAGACGTAGCCCTGCACCTCGCAGAGCGCGATCGGCCCCTTGGCGAGTTGACCGTCCGTATGGAAGATCGAATCGTGGCTGTCCTTCCAGCCCTGGTTCTCCAGACCCTTGTCGGTGTCGCGGGCGTATTCGACGAAGCCGTCGCCGTCCCGGTCGCCGTATTGGTCCATCCAGTCGAGGGCGAGTTCCAGCGCCGGCCAGATCGCCCGCACGGTCTCGAGGTCGCCTGTGACAGCGTAGTATTCCCAAGCCAGCATCACGAAGAGTGGCGTGCCGTCGATCGTTCCGTAATAGTGCCGAAACGGCACCTCTCCGAGCATCGCCATCTCGCCGCGACGCGTCTCGTGCAGCACCTTGCCGGGCTGGGCATCGGCAGCAGGATCGACCGCCCTAGCCTGCGTCGAGGCGAGGTAGCGCAGCACACCCCGGGCGAACTTCGGGTCGATCCAGAGCGCCATCATCGCCGTGATGATGCCATCGCGGCCGAACACCGTGGAGTACCAGGGGATGCCCGCGAAGGGGTAGATCCCCTCCGGCGTGCGGCTCGCCAGCATGTAGAGGTCGGCCGTCGCCCGGCAGAGGCCTTCGTTAAATTGGTCGTTCGACGAGATGATCGTTGTGATCCCGGCCGTCAGCGTCCGCAGGTCGCGGCGCGAATCCCGGTAGGCGCGGGCGAAGATCATCCCCTCGCCGAGATCCTTCGGTTCCCGCCGGGCGCCGCCGGCATTAGCCGCGAGCGTCAGCTTGGCGGCCGCATCCTCGCCGACCATCGTGTCGGTCGGCGGCTTGGTGAAGGCCCGGTGCGCCTCGAAGGTCACGCGAATAAACAGCGAAACCTTGCCCTCCGGAGGCAGCGACACGTCGAAGGCCACGCGGCCCGGCTCGATCAGGTCCGGCTTCGGGCCAAAATGCAGAGCGGTGGTCCGCACGATCTCGTCCAGGCCGACATAGCGGAACTGGACTTCCCGATCGCTCGCCACCAGCACGCCGCGCTTGCCGCGCTCCTTGCGGTCGGTGCCGCGCACCTCGAACAGGTCGCGGAAATCCGCGTCGAAAATCACGGCGATCCGCAGGCGGCGGTGCTTCGAATCGAAGGAGCGCAGGCCGATCCGGTCGTAGCAGGCGCCGCGGAACAGGAACTTGGTGCGCTCGATCGCGATCGTCTCGCGGGGGATCGAGGTCTCGTCGTGCGCGTCGATGCGGATGTCGGGCGTCGTCATGTCGACGCTGAGCGCGCCATTATCGTCCTGCATCACAGAGGAGAGCATCAGCGGGCGCTGTCCCTCGACGGTCACTTCCAGGCGGGACAGGTAGCGCGTGTCTTGGAAATACAGGCCCTCGGGTCCCGGCTGAACACCGATATCGCCGTAGGAGTCCAGAACCCCGAACGCCTCACCGAACTTCAGCGATCGGAGCGGCCGCTCCACCAGGGAGGTCTGCGCCTCAATGTGGTAGGGCGGCAGCACGTCGTCCGCGTCTTGGAAACCGTGCGCGAAACCTGGGCCGGCGGCCGCATTCCGGGTCGTCGCCCCATGACTCAAAGCCTCTTGGGCCGCTGCCGTGTTGTCCGCCATGCAGGGCATCTCCGGGTGCTGTGAGGGTACGAATCGAGAGGGCCGCCGCATCGATGCTGATGCCGCGGCCCTTGTTCACCTGATGGATGAGTCGCCTTTAAGACGTTCGGCCAATCCAGGCCCGTCTTGCAAGCCCGGTGCCGATGATTACGCCGGCATGGCAGCGACGGGAATCGCCGGACGGGCAGAGCCGTTCAGCTCACCGTATTGCGGCTTGAAGCTCGAGCTCGGCAGCTTGATCACATCGGCACCGCGGCTGAGCAGTTCCTCGTAAGCAGCAACGTATTTCTTGACCATGCACTCGGCGGTGAAGTTGCCCTCGAAGTGGCGGCGCACACCAGCGCGGCTCATGGTTTTCACCTTGGCCACCGCGGCGACGGCATCGTCCATAGTCTCGCAGAGCACGCCGCTCACACCGTCCTTGATCACCTCCGGCACCGAGCCGTTCCGGAAGGCGATCACCGGCGTGCCGGCCGACATCGCCTCGATCATTACCAGGCCGAACGGCTCCGGCCAATCGATCGGGAAGGCGAGCGCCAGGGCGTTGCCGAGGAAATCCTTTTTCTGCTCCTCATTGATCTCACCGATGAACTCCACCAGCGGGTGGTGGATCATCGGCTCGATCTTCTCGTTCCAGTAATCCTGATCAGCCTTGTCGACCTTCGCGGCGATCTTGAGCGGCGTGCCGGAGCGGATCGCCATCTCGATGGCGCGGTCGGGCCGCTTCTCGGGCGAGATCCGGCCGAGGAACGCGAGGTAACCGCCCTTGGTCTCGGGGGTATACGGGCAGTTCTGGGCCGGCAGGCCGTGATGGATCGTCGCCAGCCAGTTCGAGGTCGGCGGCATGGGCAGACGCTGGTTGTCGGAGATCGAGACCAGCGGCATGCCGGTGAAAGTGCGGTAAACCGGCATGAAATCCGGCACGTCCAGACGGCCGTGCATCGTTGTGAGGCACTTGTGGTTCAAGTCCTCGAACATCGGGTACTGCAGCAGGTCGATATGGAAGTGCAGGATATCGAATTCGTGGGCGCGGCGGTGCACCTGATGCAGCATTGCCAAGTGGCTGGCGGTGTGATCGCGGTAGCCCAACAGGCGCAGGCCTTCTGGGGTGCAAGACGCGAGTTTGGCAGACGTATCGGAGTCGCCGCTGGCGAACAGCGTGACTTCGTGGCCCTGGCGGACCAGTTCCTCCGTAATCCAGCTGACGACGCGCTCGGTGCCGCCGTAGAACTTCGGAGGAACGGCCTCCGACAACGGAGCGATCTGGGCAATGCGCACGGAGTGTCTCCTAGTTGGCCGAATTTGACGGGGGGTCTAACCCTGCCGGCCTGAGCGGGACATGAATGAAACTGACGGCTAAGGTTATGGTTCCTGGCGACCCCGGTGTCGCGCACCGTTTTGTGCGGTGCGCTCGCTGTCCCCGAATTCCTCCGAATCACCACTGCTTTCAGGCTGCACCGAAACAGCCTCGGGGCAGGACCGTTCCGCCGTCATAGGTCCGTGGCCGGCAATTTCACCCGATCCGCCCTGCAGCCCAAACGTTGCCGCCGCGTCAACTTTCTGTCATAAGCCGCCCCGCGTCGAACCGCCCGGCCGATAGGGCTGCCGTGGCGGCTCGTGCTGCTCCATCAGAAGCATCAACGCGCGATCCTCATCCGACCTTCACGGGTCGGCTCCGGGAATATTCGCGCAACGGAGAGCCAAATGCCCAAGTTGAAGACCAAATCCGGCGCTAAGAAGCGCTTCAAGATCACCGGCACCGGCAAGGTGATGTACGCCCAGGCCGGCAAGCGCCACGGGATGATCAAGCGGACGACTAAGCAGATCCGCAACCTGCGCGGCACCACGACGATGTTCGAGGGTGATGCCGCCAACGTGAAGAAGTACTTCCTGCCGAACGCGCGGTAAGCCTTCAACACCCGTTGCCACTGTCTTTCGTCGAATCCAGGAGATAACCGATGGCCCGCGTCAAACGCGGCGTGACCAGTCACGCGAAGCACAAGAAAGTTCTGAAGGCCGCCAAGGGCTATTACGGCCGGCGCAAGAATACGATCCGCATCGCCAAGCAGGCGGTCGAAAAGGGCATGCAGTATGCCTACCGCGACCGCAAGAACAAGAAGCGCACGTTCCGCGCGCTCTGGATCCAGCGCCTCAACGCGGCGGTCCGCGAGCATGGACTGACCTATTCGCGCTTCATCGACGGTCTGTCGAAGTCGGGCATCATCGTCGACCGCAAGGCACTGTCGGAACTGGCGATCCACGAGCCGGCGAGCTTTGCCGCCGTGGTCGAGAAGGCCAAGGCCGCGCTGCCCCAGACCACCGCCAAGGCCGCCTGATCCGGGCCCACGGCGAGACGCACGGAAGGCGCGGTTCCCCCGGGGGCCGCGCCTTCGTCGTTTTCAAGGGTCCGTCCGGTGCTTGCGCCCGGGCGCACAACGCGCGACAGCACCCGCGACGGCGCCTTTCCAACCCAGTTCGATGACTGCGATGACCGATCTCGACACCCTCGAACGCGACCTCCTAACCCAGGTATCGACGGCCGCCGACGAGGCGGCCCTCGACGCGGTGCGCGTTTCCGCGCTCGGCAAGAAGGGCAGCATCTCCGACCTGCTGAAGACTTTGGGCAGCATGACCCCGGAGGAGCGCAAGGAGCGCGGACCCCTGATCAACGGCCTGCGCGATCGGGTGCAGGGCGCCGTTACTGCGCGCAAGACCGAACTCGCCGAAGCCGCCCTGGAGGCCCGTCTTGCCTCCGAGCGGATCGACGTGACCC
This sequence comes from Methylobacterium sp. J-088, assembly GCF_022829295.1. Classification (GTDB taxonomy): domain Bacteria; phylum Pseudomonadota; class Alphaproteobacteria; order Rhizobiales; family Beijerinckiaceae; genus Methylobacterium. Next base: position 111,433 of record NZ_JAKSYH010000179.1, on the reverse strand, counting down.
TGCCGGCTCGCGAGGCGCCGGAGGTACGCGGACGGATCCATCCGATCTCGCAAGTCATCGACGAGATCACCGCGATCTTCGCCGATATGGGCTTCGCGGTGGCCGAAGGGCCCGACATCGAGACCGACGAGCTCAACTTTACCGCCCTTAACTTCCCGCCCGGCCACCCGGCCCGGGAGATGCACGACACCTTCTTCCTGGCGCCGGACCGCGACGGGAAGCGCAAGGTGCTGCGCACTCACACCTCGCCGGTTCAGATCCGGACGATGCGGGCGCGAACGCCGCCGATCCGGGTGATCATTCCGGGCCGGACCTACCGGCACGATTCCGACCAGACCCACACGCCAATGTTCCATCAGGTTGAGGGGCTGGTGATCGACACTAGCGCCAACATCGCCAACCTGAAATGGGTGCTGGAGGAATTCTGCAAGGCGTTCTTTGAGGTCGAGGGCGTCAAGATGCGCTTCCGGCCGTCCTTCTTCCCGTTCACCGAGCCGTCCGCGGAAGTGGACATCCAGTGCTCGCGCAAGGGCGGCGAAATCCGCTTCGGTGAGGGCGACGACTGGCTGGAAATCCTAGGCTGCGGGATGGTCCACCCGAACGTGCTGCGCAATTGCGGACTCGATCCAGACGTCGTCCAGGGCTTCGCCTTCGGGGTCGGCATCGATCGCATCGCCATGCTCAAATATGGGATGCCGGACCTGCGCCCGTTCTTCGAGGCGGATGTCCGATGGCTCGACCATTACGGGTTCCGGCCGTTGGATGTGCCGAGCCTCGTGGGCGGCCTCACGGGCTAAGTCGCCCCGGCTCCACCCGCGCCCCTCCGGCCCCGGTGATGGCCCCGCAATCCTGTTCCTCCGACGGTCGAGCCGACATCAGGCTCTCGAAGGTCCATCATGAAATTCACCCTCTCCTGGCTCAAGGACCACCTCGACACCGAGGCCTCCCTCGACACCATCGCCGAGACGCTGACGCGGATCGGCCTGGAGGTGGAGGGCGTCGAGGACAAGGCCGCTGCGCTCAAGCCCTACGTGGTCGCCAAGATCCTGACGGCCGAGCAGCATCCGAACGCCGACCGGCTGCGGGTCTGCACCGTCGAGACCGGGGCCGGCGCGCCGACGCAGGTCGTCTGCGGAGCGCCGAACGCCCGCGCCGGCCTCGTGTCGGTCTTCGCGCCGCCTGGCACCTACGTCCCGGGCAAGAACATCACCCTGTCGGTCGGCACGATCCGCGGCGTCGAGAGCCACGGCATGCTTTGCTCGGGCGCCGAACTCGGCCTCGGCGAGGACCATGACGGCATCCTCGAACTCCCGGCCGAGGCTCCGATCGGCCAGTCCTACGCGCTCTATGCCGGACTCGACGATCCGGTCATCGAGATCAACCTGACGCCCAACCGCCCGGATTGCACCTCGGTCCACGGCATCGCCCGCGATCTCGCCGCCGCCGGCATCGGCACGCTGAAGCGCGAGGCCCTGCCGGTCGTGCCCGGCGAGGGCCCCTGCCAAGTCGGCGTCGAAGTGGCCTTCGATGCGGGCGACCGGCACCTCTGCCCACTCTTCGCCCTGCGGCTGGTGCGCGGCGTCAGGAACGGCCCCTCCCCGGCCTGGATGCAAGCCCGGCTGCGGGCCATCGGGTTGCGCCCGATCAACGCGCTGGTCGACATCACCAACTACGTCACCTTCGACCGCGGCCGCCCGCTGCATGTGTTCGACGCCGCCAAGGTCTCCGACAGGCTCGTTGTCCGCCGGGCGCAGGACGGCGAGAGCCTGCTCGCCCTCGACGGCCGCACTCACACGCTCTCCGGCGATACCGTGGTGATCGCCGACGGGAACGGCGTCGAATCCATCGCCGGCATCATGGGCGGCCAAGCGTCGGGCTGCGATGAGACCACCACGGACGTGCTGATCGAATCGGCCCTGTGGGATCCGACCAACATCGCGCAATCGGGCCGGCGCCTCGGCATCATCACCGATGCCCGCTACCGCTTCGAGCGCGGCGTCGATCCGGCCTTCGCGCTCCCGGGACTCGATCTCGCAACTCGCCTCGTGGTCGACCTCTGCGGCGGCACGCCGAGCGTAGCACAGATCGCCGGCGAACCGCCCGAATTCGAGCGGATCATCGACTTCCCCTGGACCGAGGTTCGCCGCCTCGCCGGCCTCGACGTCCAGCCCGGCGAGATGCAGCGAATCCTGGAGACGCTCGGCTTCCACGTCTCCGACACCGGCGAGCGGGTGCAGGTCCACACCCCGTCCTGGCGGCCCGACGTGGAGGGCAAAGCCGACCTCGTGGAGGAGATCGTGCGTATCGCCGGCCTCGACCGAATCGTGGCGACGCCCCTGCCGCGTCTGGCCGGCATCGGCGGTGCGCTGCTCACGGTGATGCAGAAACGCACGCGGACTGCCAAGCGCGCCCTGGCGAGCCGCGGCCTGTTGGAGGCGGTGACGTGGTCCTTCGTGTCGCATGACGATGCCGTGCTGTTCGGCGGCGGCGGCGCCGACCTTGCCCTAGCCAATCCGATCGCCTCCGACCTGTCGGACATGCGCCCAAGCCTCGTGCCTGGCCTGCTGCGCGTGGCGCAGCGCAACGCGGACCGCGGCTACCCGGATGCCGCCCTGTTCGAGGTCGGCCAGTGCTTCGCCTCCGACGAGCCGGAGGGCCAGACGATCCGCGCGGCGGCGATCCGCCGGGGCAGCGCGACCCTGTCGGGAGCCGGGCGCCATTGGGATGGCGCGACCGAGACTGTAGACGCGTTCGACGCCAAGTCCGACGCCCTGGCGCTGCTTGGCAGCCTCGGCGTGCCGACGGGTGGGCTTCAGGTGACGGCCGGCGGACCGTCCTGGCTGCATCCCGGCCGCTCGGGGACGCTGCGGTTTGGGCCAAAAACCGAGATCGGCTGGTTCGGCGAGGTGCACCCGCGGACGCTTCAGGCCCTCGATCTCAAGGGCAGCCTCGTCGCCTTCGAGATCGTGCTCGACGCGCTGCCGCTCCCCAAGCAGAAGCCGACCAAGGCCAAGCCGGCGCTCGTGCTCGCCGAATTCCAGCCCCTGTCGCGCGACTTCGCTTTCGTGGTCGGCCGCGACGTGCCGGCCGGCGACCTCGTCAAGGCGGCCCAGAACGCTGAGCGCAAGCTGGTCACGGCGGTCGATGTGTTCGATCTCTACGAGGGCCCAGGCGTGCCGGAGGGCGCGAAGTCGGTGGCGATCGCAGTGCGGCTGCAGCCGGTGGACCGCACGCTGACCGATGCCGAGATCGAGGCCGTGAGCGCCAAAATCGTCGCCGAAGTTATGCGCCGGACCGGCGCGACGCTGCGCGCCTGAGGGGAACCGCATGGACCGGACCGCCCTGCTCATCGCGGATCTGACGGCGGCCGAGCGCCGGCCGACCGCGGCTCTGCGCGAGGCCGTGAAGCATCCAGCCGCGATCGCCGAGGCGACGCTGCCGCTGCTCGAGAAGGCGGCAGACGAGCGCGAGCTGACCCCGGAGGAGGCCAACCTCCTGTTCTGGGGCCTGCACGTCATGGCCCAGGCCCGGGACACGCGGGCCCTCGCGCCCCTTCTGCGTCTCCTGCGGCAGGACGAGGAGAGCCTCGATGCCGTGCTGGGCGATGCGCTGACCGCGACCCTGGCCAAGGTGCTGGCGAGCCTATTCGATGGCGATCCGCAGCCGCTGTTCCGCCTGATCCTCGACAGCACCGTCGACGATTTCGCCCGTATGGCGCTGCTCTGCGCCTGCACCTTCCTCACCCTGGAGGGCCGCATCGACCGCGCCGCGATGCACGACCTCCTCGTCCGCTTCGACGACGCGCAGGCCGCCGTCGAGGAGGCTCCAGCCTGGACCGGCTGGGAGGAGACGATCGCGCATCTCGGCTTCCGGGACCTCGCCCCCCGGGTTGCCGCGGCCCGCGCCGACGGGCGCATCACCGACGAGGTTAGCGACGCCGAGTGGTTCAAGGAGGCCCTGCGCAAGGCCGAGGCGAAGCCCCACGACCGGGAGCGGCTCGGCCCCTATCAGTACGGTTACTTGGACGATGCGATCGACGCCCTCGACTGGACCGTGGAAGGTGCCGGCGAGCCGCAGCGCAATCCGTTCAAGGATGTCGGGCGCAACGATCCCTGCCCCTGCGGCTCGGGCAAGAAGTTCAAGAAATGCTGCCTCGGCAAGGAGCAGGCCGAAGGGCCCTGGATGCCCCCCGGGCCCCTATTCGGCTGACGTCCCGCTGCCGCTGAGCGGATTGTCCGGATCCCACGCATAATGCAGCGTCTCGAACCGCATCGCGCGGGCATCGACCATCAGCAGGCGCCCGACCAGGGGCTCGCCGAAATCCGCCACCGCGCGGATGACCTCCATGGCCATCAGCGAACCCATCACGCCTGCCAGCGCTCCGAGAACGCCTGCCTCCGCGCAGGCGGGCACGCTGCCGGGGGGCGGCGGGTTCGGGAACAGGCAGCGATAGGTTGGATTCGGGTTCCCGTCCGGGCCGGTCTCGTGCGCCCGGATCGTCGTGAGCGTGCCGTCGAACCGGCCTAGAGCTGCCGTCACCAGCGGCCGGCCCGCATGGAAACAGGCATCCGAGACGGCGTATCGGGTGGCGAAATTGTCGGACCCATCCGCCACGAGGTCATAGCCGCGGATCAGGTCGACCGCGTTGTCGGGTGTGATCCGGGCCGGATGGGGGCTTACGGCCACATGCGGGTTGAGGCGGGCCACGGCATCGGCGGCGCTCTCGACCTTCGGACGACCCAGGTCCGGCGTACCGTGGATCACCTGCCGCTGAAGATTTGAGAGGGCGACCACGTCGTCATCGACGATACCGATCGTGCCGATCCCGGCGGCGGCGAGATACTGGATCAGCGGGGCGCCTAGGCCTCCCGCCCCGATGACCAGCACCCGAGCCGCCTTCAGGCGCGCCTGACCGGGACCACCGACCTCGGCAAGGACGAGGTGGCGGGCGTAGCGTTCGATCTCATCGGGAGCGAGGGCCATGCGCAGGCCATAGGCCGTCCCGGCGGCCGGCGGAAGCACCGATCCGGCGGGTGTTCCATGTCCGGTCGGACGCCGAAACGGAGCGCGGACGATCAACAGCGCTGGGACCAAACCGTCCCAGGCCGCGAATCAGGATCATGACGAGCAGGGCCGCGGCTCGATCAGCGCGGGGCCAGAATCATGATCATCTGCCGACCTTCGAGCATCGGCTCGCTCTCGACCTTGGCAATCTCGGCCGTCTCGTGCTTCACACGCTCCAGGAGGCGCAGGCCGATATCCTGGTGAGCCATCTCACGGCCACGGAAGCGCAGGGTCACCTTGACCTTGTCGCCCTCCTCGAAGAAGCGGTGAACCGACTTCATCTTGGTGTCGTAGTCGTGCTTGTCGATGCCGGGGCGGAGCTTGATCTCCTTGACCTCGACTGTCTTCTGCCTCTTGCGGGCCTCGTTCTGCTTCTTCTGCTCGTTGAAGCGGAAGCGCCCGTAATCGAGCAGCTTGCAGACGGGCGGCACGGAATTTGGCGCGATCTCCACGAGATCGAGGCCGGCTTCCTCGGCAAGAGTCAGCGCGTCGAAGAAGGCAACGACACCGCGGTTCTGGCCGGTATCGTCGATCAGCTGCACCTCTCGCACACCGCGAATGTCGCGGTTGGCGCGCGGCCCGTCCTTCTGCGGGGCCGGCATGGCTCTCATCGGTCTACGAATGGCTTTGGTCTCCTGCTGCAACGACGAAATGGCGGACCCGACAATCCCCTGAAGGATTACCTGGCCGCCGGCCGCTCCGGTCTCTTCCGGACATACTACGTTGGGGGAAGCGCGGCCAGAGTCAACGGCTGACCGAGGCGCGGACTGAAAATAAAGAGCCGATGCCGCGCGTCATCCGTGCCCCCAAACCGGGCTTTGATTAACGGGCTCCCCCGCGCAATTCGGCATAAACCGCGAGGGTGTCTCCCACCATGCGATCCAAGGAGAAGTGGGTCTCCACATGGGTCCGCGCTCTGCGCGCCATGGCGTCCCGGGCACTCGCGCCGAGCGAGAGGGCTTCAGTCAGCGCCGACGCGAGAGCGGCGGCATCGCCCGGTGGGACGCGCCAGCCGGTGCGCTGTCCGGCCGGGACATCCGGCGGTGCCAGAACGGTCTCGGGGACAGCCCCGAGATCCGAGACGACCACCGGTGTCCCGAGCGCCTGCGCTTCGACGGCCGACCGCCCGAACGCCTCGGGCTCGATCGACGGCACGGCCACCACGGAGGCGGCCCGGAAGGCCGCCGGCATGTCGGTACAATGCCCGACCCGGCGGACGACGGCACCGAGATTCCTGGCCGCAATCAGCGCGTCGAGTTCGCCCTCGTAGGAGGTTCGGCCCTGGGCATCGCCGGCCAGCACGACAGCGATATCCGGCACGCCCCGGTCGCGCATCTGCGCGGCCGCCTCGATCAGCACGCGATGCCCCTTCCAGGCGGTGAGGCGGGCCGCCAGCAGAATCACCCGCTCGTGGGGCGCAACGTTCCAGGCTCGGCGCAGGGCCTCGACCCGGCCGGCACCGACTGCCACAGGGTTGAAAACGGCGAGGTCGGTACCCCGGTGGATCACCCGCACCCGGTCTCCGGCCTGCTCAGCATGCATCCGCGTAATGAGATCGGCCGTGTAGCGCGAGTTGGCGATCACCACGTCCCCGCGGGCCATGACGGAATTGTAGAGCACCTTCACGCTGGTCCGGCCGGAATAGCTGCCGTGATAGGTCGTGACGAACGGCAGGCCGAGCCGGCGCGCGGCAGCAAGCGCCACCCAGGCCGGCGCGCGCGAGCGGGCATGGATGAGTTGCACGCCCTCGCGGCGGCAGAGCATCATGAGCCGCACGACGTTGACCGCCATCGCCGCCGGGTTCTTCGAGGCCGCTGGGAATCGGAGCCAGTGGCCGCCCTTCGCCTGTAGCTCGCCGACCAGACGCCCGCCCTCGGTCGCCACCAGGGCACGCGCCCCGACGGACGCCAGGGCGCCCGCGACATCGACCGTCGTGCGCTCGGCGCCGCCGGCTTCGAGTTCGGGGATGATCTGGAGGATCCGAGCGCCCGCCAGGACACCCACTTCGCTGGGAAAGCCCGTCAGGCCGCGCGACTCGGCGCCCGTCCGCGGTCCCTCGGCCAGGACGCGCATGCCGCCCGCCGGTATCTGCCAAATGCTCGCTGCCATTGCTTCAGCATCACAGCCGCGCTTTACGGTCCGGTAAACGGATGTTGAAGCGAACCGTATCAAGGACGGTGTTTCTTCACGCTTGGATGGGGATATCGAAGATCAGGATGCCCGATATGGAGCCAAGCTTCCTCACAGTCGGCACCGGCGACACGCAGCGTCGTATCGCAGTGCGCGCGCGACCCGGCTCGGGGCCGCCGGTGGTATGGCTGGGCGGTTTCCGCTCGGACATGAAGGCCACGAAGGCAACCGCCCTCGATCAATGGGCTGCTCAAGCAGGGCGCGCCTTCGTCCGGTTCGATTATGCAGCCCACGGCGAGTCGAGCGGCACGTTCACGGATTGCACGATCAGTTCCTGGCTGGAGGACGCGCAGGCCGTGTTGGGTACCCATATCGGCGAGCCTCCGATCCTGGTCGGCTCCTCGATGGGCGGCTGGATCGCCTGCCTTGCAGCCCGCGACCGGGCAGCGGGTGGCGCGCCAAATGCGGGCCTCGTGCTCATCGCCCCGGCTCTGGACTTCACCGAAGATTTGATCTGGGAACGCCTCACCGAGGCGGGGCGCGCCATGCTGATGCGCGACGGTGTCCTGCGCAGACCCAGCCACTATGCGCCCGAACCGGACCCGCTCACTCTGAAGCTGATCGAGGATGGTCGCCGGAACTGCATGCTTGGGAGCCCCATCGATCCGGCGTGCCCGATCCATATCCTTCAGGGCATGCGCGACACAGATGTACCGTATGCCCACGCCCTCAAGATCCTCGGCCGCCTGCCGGCCGAAGGTACGGTGATGACGCTGATCGCGGATGGTGACCACCGCCTGTCGCGACCGCAGGATATCGCACGGCTCGTGGCGGCGGTGGCCGAGATAACCTGACGGGCCGGAGCCCGCTTGGTTCAGTGCAGACTGACCGGCTGCAGATCCTGCGCGGCAGCATTGGCCAGAACGACAGCACGGGAATCGGCAAGCATGATCGGTGCACCGCTCGCCGAGAGCAGCGCGAACAGATGGAGTCCGGGCGTCAGTTCAGGGGCCTGCGGGAAGAAGCGGCGCACCTCGTCGGACCGGATCGGCCGCACGTAGGCGATGTGCCCCTCACCGAGCGCCGCAAGATCGGCCGGCTGGAAGTCGGCGGGATCGAGATCGGCGGGGGTCAGGGGCGACGGATTAGGAACGGTCATCAATGCCCTCCTGGCTGGCAGAGCGTCCGCGGCCGGTCCCGAAGGCACCGACAGCACCAAGCTCATGTGGGGATTGCTGCCGTCCGATCAATCTCAACCGCGCGCGCCGATATCGATCTTGCGCACAATTCGATCCGGCTCTGGGCGAACGAGGTCAATCGACAGCAGGCCATTGGCCAGATCCGCGCCCAGCACCTCCATGCCGTCAGCAAGGAGGAAGGTGCGCTGGAACTGCCGCGCCGCGATGCCGCGGTGGAGGAAATGACGCTCGCGCTCGTCGACCTGCCGGCCGCGCACCACGAGCTGGCTGTCCTCCAGCATCACGTCGAGCTGCTCGCGGGTGAAACCCGCGACCGCGAGCGTGATGCGGAGCCTTTCAGGCTCGCTCTCGGTCCGAGGCAGGCGCTCGATATTGTAGGGTGGATAGCCATCGTTGGTGGCTTTGGAGACCCGGTCGAGGGCCTGTTCGATCTCGTCGAACCCAAGCAGGAACGGATGCCCGAAGGGCGAAGTGCGCGTCATCGCGGCCGTCATCCAGAAAGCGAGGCCTCTGCCCCCGGGGCCTGCCGCCGCCCCGCAATGCCCAAGCACCTCGTCGACAGGGAGCCCACCGGGGCAGCGCTCCGCCGGACGAGACGCTGCCGGCAGTAGAGCGATATGGCCACGGTGGTGCTGGCCATCAAGGGACGCCTCTCGTTTAGTCCACCACCGGTCGGCACAGCCGTGCTGGGCATATTCGGCAATGATAGTTAGGGAATACTGGCAAGTTTTTGAGCCGTCACGCTTCCGACTAACAGTTTGGAACTGCTCTGATTTTTGAGCTGGGCCTTGATCAAGGCCGCGCCGGTGGCTTACTGCCGCGGCTGGCGATCGGACGATCACATCGGGCGATCGCTCGGATTTCAGCTGCGACGCGAGGCAAAGCGCCCATGGACGCGCCCCAGACCCTGTCGGACCGTGCGGCGCTGCAGCGCGTGGTCGACGTGTGCGGCGACGAGGCCGAGATCCTGGCCTTGGCAGTGGCTCGTTTCGTTGCAGCCGGCTACATGACCAGCGATGTGGCCTGTTGGAATGCTGCGTTCGACGGGGCCGAACAACTACTCGGGCCGGCGGAAGGGTGCCGGTTCGTGGCCTGCGTGGTGGCGATCATCCGTGCGCTACGAGTGGAGCGCGAGGAGGATTGGTCGTTCATGCCGGCGAGTTGCTGCCGCGTGACCGGTCATGAATGCGCGCTGGTCAACCTGATCAACCGGGGCCGGAAACGGCTCTGGGCGGATCTCGAGGAGGCGGCAGCGGAGATCACCGGGCGGGACACGGCACCGCGGCTCGTGGCGGCGGTCCGGGCGGCCGTCGATCCGCTCGATGCGGCAGCCGAGCGCTTGGCGCCGACATCCTGCCGCGGTGGCGTTGTACTTCACTGAATCCCCTCCGGGATCGGGCGGGAACGGCGGGCGCAGGCCCCAGGACGAGGAAGAGGATGACGGTTCGGTGCTTGCCTTGAGCGTTCCCCTGTACCGCCGGCGGATCGGGCGTATCGCCCTCGACACGGCGGCCTGCGTCGCGCTCTCGGCGCTCCTCGTGGTCTCCGCCCTGGCGCAAGACGCGCCCGAGAAGGCCGGGCCGCTGAAGCTGCAGCTCAACAAGGTCGAGACGGCCGCTGAGGCGTGCCGCATCACAATGGTGATCGACAACACCAGGGGGGCGAGTCTCAAATCCTACAAAGTCGATCTCTTCGCCTTCGATACGGACGGAGTCGCACAGAAGCGTGTGGCGGTGGAACTCGGTCCGCTCCCACCCCGGAAGACCCTCGTGAAGATTTTCGATTTCCCCGGGATCGCCTGCAACAAGGTAGGGCGCGTCCTGTTGAACGACGTCCTGTCCTGCGACGGAGGCGACGCCGGCCGCGAAGCGTGTCTCGAACGGACCGAGACGGATTCGAAGGCCGGCATCCCATTCGACCGCTGATCTCGCGACCGCTGATCCCGGCCGCTGGACGGACGAAGCGGTGAGACCGTCCGGCGGCAGGTATCGCCGGGCGGTCAGCGGCATTCGCCGCACCCCGATAGGACGGCGGCGCAACGCCGCGTGAGACCAAGACGCCAGGAGCCCGCGATGGACCCGACACAAGCGCCGATCGAGGCCGCCCACGACTTCTCGTTCCTCGGCCTGTTCCTTCAGGCCGATCCGATCGTGAAGGTTGTGATGATCCTCTTGGTCGTCGCCTCGATCGCGTGCTGGACCGTAGTGTTCGAGAAGATCATCCGCCTCGCCGCCGCCCGGCGTCAGGCCAAGGAATTCGCCACGCTGGTCCAATCCGGCGGCAAGCTCGACGGCGAACTCAGCGGCATCGCCGGCCACATCGCGCGGGCCGGCATCGATGCATGGCGCGATCAAGACACCTCCGAGACCCGGGCGGAGCGCCGCGAGCGGATTGAGCGGGCGATGAAGGGCGCGCTCACGATGGAGGTGAAGCGCCTGCGCACCGGCCTGTCCCTGCTGGCGACCTCCGGGTCGACCGCACCCTTCGTGGGGCTATTCGGCACCGTCTGGGGCATCATGAACTCGTTCTCGTCGATCGCGCGCAGCCAGGACACGTCGCTGGCCGTGGTGGCGCCGGGCATCGCGGAGGCGCTGTTCGCCACCGCAATCGGCCTCGTGGTCGCCATCCCGGCCGTCATGGCGTTCAACAAACTGTCGGGCGACGTGGGCGCGATCCAGAGCACCTTCTCGTCCTATATCTCGCTGCTCGGCAACCGTCTGGCGCGCGACCGCGCCGGCACACCGCACCGCGCCGCCGCCGAGTAGACGCCTCCCACAGAACGCCCGCTGCTCCGTCGCGCGCAGAGGGAGGGCTCCCGGTGATCGGGAGTCTCGTGAGAGGCTCTGAGCCGCTTGAATAGGACCGCCCACGCGTGGGCTGAACGCACCGAACCGGAGACGCCCGATGGCGATGGGATCCATTCGCGCGAGCGACGACGACGATCTCGAAGACATGCCGATGTCCGAGATCAACGTGACCCCGATGGTCGACGTGATGCTCGTGCTGCTGATCATCTTCATGGTCGCAGCGCCGTTGATGACCACGGGCGTGCCGGTGCAGCTGCCCAAGACCGCGGCCCCGAAGGTGGCGCAGTCGAAGAAGCCCCAGGAGGTCACGGTCGACAAGGACGGCAAGCCCTCGATCGCCAAGGAAATCTTTACCATGGAGAGCTTGGTGCCGCGCCTGCGCGAGATGGCGGCGGCCGACAAGGATCAGGTCATCCTCGTGCGCGGCGACCGGGACGTCCCCTACGGCAAGGTCATGGAGGTCATGGGACTGGTGGGGCAGGCCGGCTTCACCAAGGTCTCGCTGATCGCGCAGTCGCCCGGCGGCGCATCGGCGCCCCCGTCTGTGCCGGCCGCTGCCGCCCCTGCCGGGACCGCCCGCTGAGCCGATGAACACGTTCGTATCGACGGATGCGCCCGAGGGGTTCGGGCAACGCCGCCCATCCGGGCTGGTCGTGGCCTTCCTGGTCGCTCTGGGGCTGCATGCCCTCGTACTGGCCGCCGCGATGGTCCTACGGCTTGCGCCCCCGACGCCGCCCGGCGAGCAACAGATCACCGTGGATCTGGCGCCGATCATGACGGAGGCGCCGACGGAGGCACCGTCCGAGCAGCAAATGAGCCAAGCCGCGCCGCCGGAGACGAAGCCCGTCGACCTGCCGCCCGACGAGGCGGTCCAGCCGCCGCCACCGACCGAGATGGCCGAAGTAAAGCCGGACGAGACCCCGGTGGTCGAGCCTCCGCCGCAGGCCGAGGCGGTCGAGACCCCGAGCCAGGTGATCACGTCGAGTTCGGAGGAGGCACAGCCGCTGACGCCCCCGCCCGCCGAGATCGCTAAGACCGAGGAGCCGCCGAAGCCCGAGCCCGATCCCGCCAAGCTCAAGGCCGTGCGGGAAGCGAAGATTCGCAAGATCCGGGAGGAGAAGCTCCGCGAGCAGAAGCGCGAGGAGGCGCGTCAGGAGCGTCTGGAGGACATTCGCGAGGCTAAGGCGAAGGCCGCGCGGGAGGCCAAAGCCCGTCAGGCGAAGGCTCAGGAGGGCGCCGAAGCGCGCAACTCCGCCTCGGCGTCACGCCAGAACGCGGCGGGCCGCGCCGCGGCCGGTAGCGATCCGAGCGCCCTGCGCCAATGGACGGGTGCGATCAGTGCGGCGATCCACGGGCGCATGAATGCGGGCGCCGCCAACGGCACCGGAGGCGGAACGGCGGTGGTCCGCTTTACCGTGATGCGCTCAGGCCAAGTTACGGCTGCAGGCCTCGCACGCTCCAGTGGCGTCGGGCAGATCGACAGCGCCGCGCTCTCGGCCGTCCGCGGCAGCCTTCCGGCCGCACCGGCAGGCGTGACGCAGCCTAGCCTGTCCGTCTCCATCCCGCTCAACTTCCGAGTGAGATAAGCCTTGCCTCACAACGCGTGGATAAGAACGCCGGAATCTGGACTGGTCTGAGCTTCCGGTGATCCTGGCGAATATTGTGCGCTGGCATACCCGGCGAGCGTTGCAGATTCGCCTTCGACCCGACGGGCATGCTAAAGCCAGCTTGAACACGCGTCCGTGTGCCTTCGGCGACGGGACACGGGTGTGAAGATCCGGCCTTGCCCTCCCCCTCCAACAGGCCGGACCTGCCCAGTCGCCGTCCCGCGCAGGTTGCGAAGGGTCGGATACGCTGCGCTGGGGCGAAAGGGACAGGATGAGCGACGAGACCGAGTTCGACCTCGACGAGGAGAATGCAACGCGCGACGCGGAAGCGGAGGCGAAGACACGGGCCGACAATCGCATCGAGCGGGCCGAACGCGCCGAGCGGATGGCGCGCGAGGGTGCGCAGGCGATGGCGGAGCATCACGCGGCGATCAAGGCTGTCGATGAGAAGACCGTCAAGTTGCGGGCGCTTCGACTGGCCAAGGAAGAAGCCGAGGCCCAGACCAAGGCGGCCGAGAAGGAAGCCAAGGCTGCCGCGAAGGTCGCGGCCAAAGGTGCTGGGAAGGGCGCAGCCAAGAAGGCTGCGCCGAAAAAGACCGCCGCAAAGGGTTAGAGGCCGATGGCCGAAGATCGCAATCGCCGCCGCTTCACCGATCCGCGCGCGGCAGCCGAGGCGGCTTTCCGTGCCGCGACGTCTCCGAAGCCGGAGGCTCCCCCGCAGCAGGCGGCACCCAGGACCGCAACGCCCCCCGGTACGCGGGAGACGGTGAGCCTTCGCCTCGACAGTGCGGTACTCGCCCATTTCCAGAAGGATGGGCCGGGCTGGCAGGACCGCATCAACGCGGCGCTCAAGACGCTCATTCCTGCCGCTCAGGACTAACGCAGGATTTGAGCTTGGCGCGTTGGCGCCCGCGCATCACGCGTCGCGGGGGCGCTCGCGGAGAATCCGGTTCACCGCGCGATCAAGAGCCGACAGGAAGGCCGACCTGTCGGCGCGCGAGAATGGTTTCGGACCGCCGGTGATCGTCCCGGCCTCTCGCAGGGACTGCATCAGGTCGCGGGTCGCGAGCGCCATGCCGATCGACGACTCGCTGAACGGCTTGCCGGTAAAGGCCAGCACCGTCGCGCCGGTTTTGACGCACCGTGCGGCGAGCGGCACGTCGGCTGTGAGGACGATGCTTCCAGGGCCGGCACGCTCGGCGATCCAGTCATCGGCAGCGTCGAGGGCAGAGCCGACCACGACGCGCACGATCCAGGGTTCGTGCGGCAAATTCAGGATGCTGTTTGCGACCACGTGGACGGTGAGCCCGTAGCGGGCCGCCACCCGGTAGGTCTCGTCCTTGACCGGGCAGGCATCGGCATCGAGGTAGATCGGCGGCCCCGCCGTATCGGCGCTCACGGTCGCGGCACGAGCTTCGACGTGAAGCCCGCCACGATCAGGAGCACCCCCAGGGCGAATTGCCAGTGCTCGATATCGCCGCCCACCGAGATCAGGATGGCGTGTCCGAAAACCAGCAGGCCGAGCAGCGGCAAGCCGAAGCGAAGTCCCATCTTCGCGGTCGTCAGGATGGCGGCTCGGGGTGCCTCCGTGCGGGGCATCAGCGGGCTGCCGCCACGCGACGGGGTTCCAGATCCGTGACGGGCAGCATATCGCCGTGACCGCGCTCGAGCGTAGCGACCGCGAGCGGAGCGCCGCGCCCTCGCAACGCGTGGGCACCCAGCGAGCGGGCGCGAACGCCATCCGGAAGCCGCGTCAGCCGGTCCAGGAGATCCTGCGAGATCAGAATGCCGACCCCGAGCGGACGGCATAGGGCTTCGATCCGCGAGGTAACGTTCACGGCATCGCCGAAATACGCGATCTTGTGTCGGTCGACTCCGACTTCGGCCGTGACGACCGAACCGCCGTGCAGGGCCGCCCGAAGGCGCGGCACCGTTCCGAACCGGGCCGTCCAGGCCTCTGCATCCGCCTCGATCCGGTCGAGGACGTCGAACAGGCACGTCACGCAGCGCGCATCCTTCAGGCCCCGGGCGATCGGCCAAGTGATGATGGCCAGATCCCCGACATAATCATCGACGGAGCCGCCGTTGCGGCGCACCGGCTCGGCCAACGTCGCGAAGACGGCGCCGAGATATTCCTGGGCTCGGAGGTCGCCGTGCGCCTCCGCGAAGGCGGTCGAGCCGACCACGTCGAGGAACAGGAACACCCGCTCCTCCGCCACCGGCTTGTGATAGCGGCCGATCATAAAGTTCACGAACACTTCGCCGCCGATCAGGTCGCGCATTCGGATTACGAAGACGAGGAGGCCGGACACGGCCAGGGCATAGGCGAGCACCCGGGCGGTCATGCGTGTGGCCGAGGTGAGGTCGTCGGTCGTCAGCGCAAACGCCCAGACCAGCAGGCCACCGAGCGCGTTGCCAGCCATGATCATCAGCACGTAGGCAAGTTCGGCCGCAACTACGTAGAGCCAAGCCGGAAAACGGCGGATCCGCGCCTGCAGGCCCGCCAGGATCAGGCCGCGGTCGAAGGCCAGCACCGTCGCGCCCATGCAGAGGCCATACGTGAATCCTGCAAGCGGGGACGCGCCCGCCACGAAGATGATGTTGTAGAGGAGCCCGGCGCCGGCCGCCGCCAGCAGGATCAGGACCCAGAACATGCGGTGAGCGGGCAGCATCGGCGCAACTCCAGCATGGCCAACCGAGCGACCGCGCACCGGACCGGGTTTCACGGGTTTGACCCTATAGCGCAGGCACGGCGAGCCCGCGCAGCATGACAGCAGGCCATGGCCTGAAGTGCAGCGCCGTCTTTATGCGCCCTGCCTTGCTCAACAATCCATGATGGCGCGAGTAAGGCGTGGAACGGCAGGGTCGCGGCGCCGGTGCCCATCGCCGGGGTCGCTCTCGGAAAAGCGCCAAGACAGGGAAGGGAACGACGCCATGCAGGCCAGGAGCTTTGGTGCAGCCCGCGCCCCGGTCTCGGTGATCGGCCAGGGAACGTGGCACATCGACCGGTCGGACCGCGGCGATGCGATCGCCGCGCTTCGGGCCGGGATCGATGCCGGCATGACCCATATCGACACGGCCGAGATGTACGGCGACGCGGAGGCGATCGTCGCCGAGGCGACCGCCGATTGCCGCGAGGAGGTCTTCCTCGTGTCGAAGGTCGTGCCTGGAAACGCGACCCGCCGCGGTGTCGTGCGCGCCTGCGAGGAGTCGCTGCGGCGATTGCGGACCGACCGGCTCGACAGCTACCTGCTGCACTGGCCCGGCCAGCACCCCCTGGAGGAAACCATCGCGGGGTTCGAGGATCTGCGCCGGGCCGGGAAGATCCTGTCGTGGGGCGTCAGCAACTTCGACATCGAGGATCTTGATCGTGCCCTGGCGATTGCCGGGCCGGACCGCATCGCCTGCAACCAAGTGCTCTACCATATCAACGAGCGGGCGATCGAACACGCCGTTCTGCCCTGGTGCGAGAAGCACGGCGTCGCGATGGTCGGCTACTCGCCGTTCGGCAGCGGCGAGTTCCCGGATCCGGCTAGCACCGGCGGCCGGGTGCTGGCGGGAATTGCCGAGGCGCACGGCACGACCCCGCATGCGGTCGCCCTCGCCTTCCTGACCCGGATGCCCCTGACCTTCACGATCCCGAAGACCGGGCGCCCGAGCCGCGCGGTGGAGAATGCCGGCGCGGCTGAGCTGCATCTCGGATCCGCCGAGATCGCCATGATCGACGCGCATTTCCCACGCGGCCCGCGCCCCCGGATGCTGCCGATGCTCTGAGCATCGACGAGCCGGCGTGCGATGCCCTCTCGTCTGTGCTCAGTCGCCGATGCCGAACAGCTTCTCGATGAAGTTGCGATCGTCCTTCGGCGCCCGCCGGGCCGCGGCGGCCGGGCGGGATGAAGCCGCCTGCGGATCGCCGAAGATCTGGCCAAGGACGCCGCCCGGCGCCTCTTGGCCGGCGCTGGCCACGGAGGCCGTCGTCTCCGGTGCCCTGCGCCAGCGGTTCATGTTGGGGAGCGGAACCGGATTCTGACCCTTCAGCGCCTGGGTCATGTAGCCCTTCCAGACCTCCGCCGGCAGGTTGCCGCCCGTCACCTTCTTGGTCAGCTCGCCATCGTCGTTGCCGAGCCAGACCCCGGTCACCAAGCTGCCCGAGTAGCCGATGAACCACGCATCCCGGTAATCCTGGGTGGTGCCCGTCTTGCCCGCGAGGTCCCAGCCCGGAATGTCGGCCTTCTTGGCGGTGCCGCTGACGAAGGTCTCGTGCATCATGGCGTTCATCATGCCGTCGGCATCGGCGCTGATCACCCGGCCGAGCCCGTTCTCGGCCCGCTTGTAGAGCACCTTGCCGTCCTGCCCCTTCACGGCCGTGACCACGTAGGGGATCACGCCGGTGCCGCCATTGGCGAAGGCCCCGTAGGCGCCGACCATCTCCAGCAGCGTCACTTCGGAGGTGCCGAGCGCGATCGAGCCGTTGGCCTGGAGCGGCGAGGTGATGCCGAGGCGTTGCGCGGTCTGCACCACCGCCTTCGGGCCGACCTCCTGGCCGAGGCGCACCGCCACGGTGTTGAGGGAATGGGCGAGCGCCGTGCGCAGGGTGACCGGCCCCTCGTAGCGGTGCGAATAGTTCTCCGGCGCCCAGGTGCCGATGCGGATCGGCGCGTCGTCGCGCACCGTGTCGGGGGTGGCGCCGTGCTCCACGGCGGTCAGGTACACGAATGGCTTGAACGAGGAGCCGGGCTGGCGCTTGGCCGTGGTAGCGCGGTTGAACTGGCTCTGCGCGTAGTCACGCCCGCCGATCAGCGCGCGGATCGCCCCATCGGGGCGCATCGAGACGAGTGCACCCTGGCCGACGTTGAAGCGCGCGCCCTTGGCGTTCAGCTCCTCGGTCAGGGTCCGCTCGGCGGTGGCCTGGAGGGCGGTATCGACCGTCGTCTGGACCGTGATGTCGGTTTCGAACTTGCCGACGTAATCGTCGAGTACGTCCATCACGAGGTCGGCGACGTAGTTGGCCGAGCCGCCGCCGCGGGCGTTGGCGGGCTTAGCCGGCTGGGCGAGCGCCACCTTCACGTCCTGCGCGGTCGCGAAGCCGAGATCCTGCATGGCGGCGAGCACCTGCGCGGCGCGGGCCTGCGCGGCCGGCAGGTTGCGGTTCGGGGCGAGCCGCGACGGCGCCTGGACGAGGCCGCCGAGCATGGCGGCCTGGGCGAGCGATACCTCCTTGGCGGGCTTGCCGAAATAGCGCTGCGCCGCCGCCTCGACGCCGTAGGCGCCGGCGCCGAAATAGACGCGGTTTAGGTAGAGTTCGAGGATCTCGTCCTTCGTGTACTTGTGCTCCAGCCAGAGCGCGAGGATCGCCTCTTGGATCTTGCGCGAGGCCGAGCGCTCGGGCGTCAGGAAGAGGTTCTTGGCGAGCTGCTGGGTGAGCGTCGAGCCGCCCTGCGCAACGCCGCGCCGGGTCACGTTCTGGCCGACCGCGCGCAGGATGCCGACCGGATCGACACCGAAATGCTGGTAGAAGCGCCGGTCCTCGATCGCCACGAAGGCGCGGGGCAGATAGGGCGGCAATTCCTTGATCGAGACCACCCGGCCGCCGGTCTCGCCGCGGTTGGCGAGCAATGTGCCGTCGCTCGCCAGGATCGCGATATTGGGCGGGCGCTTCGGGACCGCGAGCTGGTCGATCGGCGGGAGCTGGGAGGCATGGTAGGCGATGAGCCCAGCGAGCCCGATGACGGCCCAGAGGCCGAGCACCACCGTGCCGTAGACGATCCGGCCGAGCCACGAACGGCGACGCCGCTTCCGGCCCGCGCTCGCCGACCGTGCCGACGCCTTGGCCGGCTTGCGTGCCGGCCCACCCGCTCGATTCGCCACGCCCTCTCCTGATCCAGAACGATCGTCACGGGACAGGCGCAGGTCGAGGTCGCCACGATCCCGCGCGCGCCCCTCCGGCAAATCGAAGTTCGGCTCAACCCTGCCGCGCCCCTTGCCTGGACCGTTGCCTTGCCCCTTGGCCATGCATCCCGTCTTCGATTGATCCGGACCGGCGCGCCCCTCAGAGGCGACGCCGCACGGTTGTCGTTCGCCTCAGGCTGCGGCATCCGCCCCGACACAGGACAGGACGCGGCAGCCGCGCGTCCGCCTTGTCGAATCCGTTTGTGACCGCATCGCGGTGATGCTGGACGAGAAGGCTCGCCAATCCGTTAAGACCGCATCAACCTCTACGCCTCGGGCGCCGGGTCGGAAGGTTGCCCGACACCCATCACCCGCCGCGCCTCGGCAAGCAGCACCGGGTGACGGGCTGATTGCGGACCGGAATCCGGCGTCTCCCGACCGAGCCGAGCGACGCGTGCCAGGAACAGGCGTCGACGCAGACCGAAGCGCCGGAGGCTCATCAGCAGCGCCTGAAGCACGAGGCGGACGGCTTCGGTGCGCTCGCGCTCGAGGACGATCTCGGTCTTCAGGGCCTCCTCGCGCCGGAGCGCGGCCTCGAGTTCGCCGCGGACGACCGTGCGCGCCGCCTCGTCCTGGCGCGCGCCCGCCAGCGCGATTCGGCATTCCTGCAAGGCGCTGAGCAGAAGCAGCTCGTGCGCGGACGAATCTTTCACTCAGTCCTCCCGATGCGTCGCGGTCCGCCGCCGACCGATGCGACCCGTCCCCACGCCATCAACATCGTGAGCCGACGCCATAGCGAGCACGGCCGCTGGCCGGAAGCCGCCATCCGGATTAATCGGCCCCAGCAGGACGCATCACGGGGGAATCGTGGACGTGAAGATTCGGATTGCCTCGGCCATCGCGGCCGGCTCGCTGGGGATGGGTCTGCTCGCGCTCACCGCGGCCCAAGCCTATCAGCTCGACACGGTGAACCTGATTGCGTGCGCGCAGGAGGGGGGTGTCTGCCGGATGCCCTATCCCACCAACGTCTATTTCGGTGTTCCCGGCCGCACCAACGGTCGGCCGTTCCCACAGGGCGGTGTGATAGCCTGTAACGCTCAAACCTTCGGGGATCCCGCCCCGGGCCAGCCGAAGAGCTGCTGGTACGCGCCGCGTATCAATGCGGGCGGATCGAACGACCGCCCCCGGTACGAGGGCTATGACCGCCGCCGCGACGATGACCGCGACGATCGCGGCTACGACCGCGATTATGACCGCACGCCGATGCGGCGCCCTTACGACGAGGATTACGACCGGCCCGCGCCGCGGCAGTACCGGGACTACCGGGACGATGATTGATCTTCCCCCGATAGCCACGCCCTCCCGCCGTATTCAGCCTGTTAACGGCGATCCGCCATGGTTTCGGGCATTCAGGTCCGGTTCGGCGGGCGGGTGCGGCCGAGGGAGAGTCTCATGACGGAGGACCGGCGCGGCACGTTCCGCAGGAACGCCTTCACGTTCGGCTCCCTGCTCCTCGCACACGGCGAGGTCAGTTGCCTGGTCTGGGACGCGACCGAGACGGGCGCCCAGATCGAGGTGGAGAACGATCAGCCGGTGCCGG
This sequence comes from Methylobacterium sp. J-088, assembly GCF_022829295.1. GTDB lineage: Bacteria > Pseudomonadota > Alphaproteobacteria > Rhizobiales > Beijerinckiaceae > Methylobacterium. The sequence goes on along the minus strand of NZ_JAKSYH010000179.1, from coordinate 91,137 downwards.
ATCGTTTCCCGCTGCGCCTGACCGCCGACGGCGATCCGCGTCCGGTTACGGTCGCGTGGCGGCGAAGCCGCCGGATCGGCATCGCGTTCGAGGGCTGAAGCGGCTCGTCAGGTCGCCTGCAGGGCCGGACGCGCCGACCTGCGGGGGGGCGCCAAGTGGAACCGTGCGGGCCGGACGAACAGGATCTTCAGTGGCGTGCCGCGCACGAGCCGTTCCAGGGCGAGCGGCAGCAGCACCGCGGCCACCATCACGAACAGGCTCACGGCACCGATATCCGCGATGATTCCGGTGCGCACGAGGATCTCCCGGGTCGCGGCCATCGGCAGCGAGAACGCGAGGTAGATGACGATCGAGCGCCGGCCGCAGACGCGTATCGCGTCCGCCAGGGGGCCACCTGCCCGGCCGATCAGGGCGGCCGCCACCACGATCGCCAAGGCTCCGGCGGCGCCGAGGGCGAGGCTCACCAGGGGCAGGCTCGTCATCGTCGGATGGGCGGGATCGCTCGTGGGTGTCATGGCAAGCCAAGCGTCTAGAGCGGCCCAGACGGCAAGTCCGCCGAGCACCGGCCCGACATGGCGACGCGCCGTATCGGCCAGGGTGAAGATCCGGTCGGCGAACAGGTATCCGGCCACGAAGTAGACGTAACGGGCGCAGAACTCCTCGATCAGGGTCGAGTCGTTGCGGATATCGGCGATCTGCAACAGCGCGGCCGCAGCCAGCAACATACCGCCCGGCAGGCGGCGCAGCACCTTGGTGACCACAGAGAACACAGCCAGCAGGTAGATGAACCACAGGCTGGAATAGGGCTCGATCAGGGCGTGCGCGAGATGGGCCGCGAAGTCCGCGGGGCCGCCATCGCCGACGATCTTTCCGTATCGGGCCGCCGACTGGATCACGAGCCACAGCAGGTAGAAATAGGCGAAGTGGACCACGCGCCGGTCGGAGAACAGGCGCCAGTCGCGGTCGATCACCCGCCCCATGAACAGACCCGACAGCAGGAAGAAGTCCGGGATCCGGAACGGCTTCGCGAAGGCGACGACCGGGTGGAGGAAACCTTCGCCGCCCATGGCGTCGCCAGTGCCCGTCACGGCATGCATCATCACGACCAGGAGTATGCAGATCCCCTTCGCGATATCGACCCAGGCCAGTCGATCCCGTGCGTCCGCTGCTCCGGCCATCATCGCATCCCCGATACAGGGATGATCCTGGACCCCATGTGGTTGACGGCAAGATTCGAGACGCGATCGTTCTACCGACGTGGCCAAGACTTCGTAAATATTCGCCGCTCAGACCTTGCGTCGCGAGGTCCGCCGGTCGCGGGTCATGCGCGTTGCGGCGTGAAAATCATCGGGCTTGCCACGGACCCAGGCGAGAAATCGGGCGATCTCCGGATCGGTGCGCAGCGCATCAACCTCGGCAAGTCGGTTGGCGATCTCGGCCTCGCTGTAGCGGGCGTGGATCGCCGAGTGACAGATCTGGTGCAGCCGGACAGTGCCACGATGGGTTCCACCCTTCAGCTTGGGCGTCAGATGATGGAGGCTGGAGCGGGCGCGGGGTGGGATCGGACGCTCGCACAGCGGGCAGACCGGATCGACCCGCGCGGCGACGCCCGGCTGCTCGGGATCATCGGCATTCCAGCGCCGGGACCGCCGTCCAACCACGCACGCCCTCCTTCAACCGTCCACTACCCCGCCATCTCGGCCGCCGCGCAGCCCCGGCCGACACGCGCGCCGAACGTTGCCTCCGCTTCGCGATCCCGGAGGCCCAGGATGGAGACGTGATCGCCCGGTACCAGCTCGATCCGCGCCCGGGGTCCGGCCGCGGCGGCGAGCGCCAAGGCGAGCTTGGCCGGCACCACCGGATCGTCGCGGCCCTGGACGATCAGGACCGGCGCCGTCCCGGAGCGGATGCGCAGATCCGAGCGGTAGGTGTCGCGCAGGAGCCAGGCGGGTGCCAGCGGGGCATGCAGCCGCACCGTGTGGGTCATCGAGTCGAACGGCGCTTCAAGGTAGAGCCCGATCGCGGAATAACGCTCGGCGACCGCGACCGCGATGGCCGCCCCGAGGGAATGGCCGTGCAGCAGGATCGGCGCACCCGGCGCCCGCGCCGCCGCCTCCGCCACCGCGGCCAGACCGTCGCGGATCAGGCCGTCTTCGCTGGGATGGCCGGTCGAACCCGGATAACCGCGATAGGCCGGCGTCAGCACGCCCCAGCCGGCTGCGCGCCAAGGGTCTGCGGAGAAGCGCGCCGCATGCGGTTCCGGGCGGCCACCGTTGCCGTGAAAGCTGACCACGATGCCGCAACCCGGCCGCGGCGCGCGCCAGAGGGCGTGAAGGGTTTCCCCGTCGCCGGTGGCGAACGTGATCGGCGCGACCTCCGGCGGCACCGGCGCGAGGGGCGGTGGATGATAGGCGCCCGGATAGAGAAAGCGGCGTTGTCCCAGGGCGAGCGCGGCGAGCGCCAGGCCGCAGAGCAGGATTACGGTGAGCGCGAGACCGGCGAGAAGGCGCATTCGAATCGTCGGGTGGCGAAGTGGTCGGCGTGGGAGCCCTCTCCTAGGCCCGCTCCGGACGCCGTTGCAATCAGGGCCGCTTGGAACGCCGCCAGACCATCCGGAGCGGATGTCGTTCGGACGTTTTACGCAGCATTGACAAAGGCACCGGCAACCGTGAGTCTTGAATCGTTCCGAGGGGAGCCCCGCAGGGGGCTGAGATTGGGCATCCGGCCCTGACCCTTGAACCTGATCCGGCTCATACCGGCGGAGGGACGGGAACCTGCGGCTGCGCGCCTCGCGGCCGGCTCTCTCATCTCACCCATCGCGTGGACCGGACCGCTCCGAAGCGAGGAGAGGCCCACGATGAACGCACCCGTTCGCCCCAAGGACGTGACAGGCAACCCCGAGGCCGTGACCACCGGTCCGGTCACCGGATCGCGGAAGGTCTATGCGAGCCCGGACGGCCGGTCGGACATCCGCGTGCCCTATCGCGAGATCGCCCTCTCCGACCCGAAGGAAGCACCGGTGCGGGTCTACGACCCGTCGGGCCCCTACACCGAGACCGACGCGCGCATCGACCTCAGCGCCGGCCTGACCGGCGTGCGCGAGCCCTGGATCGCGGCCCGCGGCTACACGGCGGTCGAGCCCCGGGCAGTCAAGCCAGAGGATAACGGTTTTGCCGGCGACAAGCTCGTGGCCCCCTGCCCCGCCGAGCGGACCATCCGCAAGGCGGCGCCCGGCCAAAAGGTGACGCAGTACGAGTTCGCCCGCGCCGGGATCATCACCGAGGAGATGATCTACGTCGCCCACCGCGAGAACGCCTGCCGCGAGCAGATGCTGGAGGGCGCCGAGGCTACGCTCGCCGACGGCCAGAGCTTCGGCGCTTCGGTACCGCCCTTCATCACCCCCGAATTCGTCCGCGACGAGATCGCCCGGGGCCGCGCGATCATCCCGGCCAACATCAACCACACCGAGCTGGAGCCGATGGCGATCGGCCGGAATTTTCTGGTCAAAATCAACGCCAATATCGGCAACTCGGCTGTGACGTCGTCGGCTGCCGAAGAGGTCGAGAAGCTCGTTTGGTCGATCCGCTGGGGCGCCGACACGGTCATGGACCTGTCGACCGGTCGCAACATCCACAACATCCGCTCGTGGATCATCCGCAACAGCCCAGTCCCGATCGGCACGGTGCCGATCTATCAGGCGCTGGAAAAGGTCGGCGGCGACCCGCTCAAGCTCGACTGGGAGGTGTTCAAGGATACCCTGATCGAGCAGGCCGAGCAGGGCATCGACTACTTCACCATCCATGCCGGCGTGCGCCTCGCCCACGTGCCGCTGACCGCCCGGCGGGTCACCGGCATCGTCTCGCGCGGTGGCTCGATCATGGCCCGCTGGTGCCTCGCCGGGCACCGGGAATCGTTCCTCTACGAGCGGTTCGACGAGATCTGCGACATCATGCGGGCCTACGACGTGTCGTTCTCCCTGGGCGACGGCCTGCGCCCCGGTTCGATTGCCGACGCCAACGATGCCGCGCAGTTCGGCGAGCTCGAGACCCTGGGCGAACTGACCAAGATCGCCTGGGACAAGGGCTGCCAGGTGATGATCGAGGGCCCCGGCCACGTGCCGATGCACAAGATCAAGGTCAACATGGAGAAGCAGCTGAAGGAGTGCGGCGAGGCGCCGTTCTACACCCTCGGCCCGCTGACCACCGACATCGCCCCCGGGTACGACCACATCACCTCCGGCATCGGCGCCGCGATGATCGGCTGGTTCGGCACCGCGATGCTCTGCTACGTCACCCCGAAAGAGCATCTCGGCCTGCCCGACCGGGACGACGTGAAGACCGGCGTGATCACCTACAAGATCGCCGCCCACGCCGCCGACCTCGCCAAGGGCCACCCGGCCGCGCAGTTGCGCGACGATGCGCTCAGCCGTGCCCGGTTCGACTTCCGCTGGGAGGACCAGTTCAACCTGGGCCTCGATCCGGATACGGCCCGCCGCTACCACGACGAGACCCTGCCCAAGGACGCCCACAAGGTCGCGCATTTCTGCTCGATGTGCGGGCCGAAATTCTGCTCGATGAAGATCACGCAGGATCTGCGCGCCGAAGTTCTGGCGATGGAGGAGGCCGGCGAGGTCGTGGGCGCGGCACCCGCGATGACCAAGGCGGAGGCCGAAGCTGGTATGAAGGCGAAATCGCAGGAATTCCTGGCCGAAGGCGGGAAGCTCTACGTCGACGCCGCCGAGTGAGGCGACGGCACGCCCGGTCCGTTCAGGATGCGGGCGTGCCACAGGCGACGACCGGATCGTCGCCGGAGGGAGCTTGAATCTCGATGACGGACCCGGGGCCGGCACCGTAGCCGTCGTGCAAGGCCGCGAGCATCAGATCCGCCGCGATGGTGACATCCGGCGGGTCTCCGATTACGACGTCGCGAGCGAAGTTCTTGCTTGGGCTCGCCTGGACATAGCCGAGCGCGTTCAGAGCCGCCCGCTCGGGCGGGCCGAGCTGCAGCTGCCCTTCGCCGGTTGGGCCGTAGGCGCCGGACGAGGCCTCGCAGAACATCCGCGTGTTGCGATCCTGGAAGATGCACTGGACGTAGCGCTGCGGCGCGCCGCGCAACGCCACGACGATGAAGCGGTCCCGCGATTCTTCGATCGGGCCACGCTGATGCATGATCTCGAGGTGCTCCACGATCGCACACCGATGCCGCGCGATGAAACTCGTCCGAGACGCCGCTGTATCGCTCATGTCCGCCGCGGCGAGCGGCGACGTGACGGTGATCATCAGAACGGCGCAGGCCCAGTGCATCCAGACTTCCTTCCGCGGGCGCTTGCGGGTGGGATGCTCCGGCCCCTGCAGAAGCCGAAATCAGCACGAATTTGTGTCGGTGCGGTAACGGAATGTTCAGTGCATGCCGGATCGCCATTCGGCCCCCGGTGGATGACCGACCAGCGTTAAGGAACGCTTAGGCCATGAGGCGGCTGAATCCTCCGATCACAGGATTGCAGGAGAGCAGCCATGGAGATCCGCCCGCTCGCGGCCCCGCCGCCGGGACCGCAGGGCCTCGATGCCCTCGGCGCGACAGCCGCCCCCGCCGAAGCGCAGCAGCCGTCCGAGTCGCCTGCGAGCTCCACCACATTGGAGCCTGCGGTGAAGCTCGACATCACCGCCACCAACGGCAAGGCGCGGTACATCAAGGATCTCGATACCAGCGCCATCGTCTTCCAGGTGGTGGACACCACGTCCGGCACCGTGATCGATCAGCTGCCCAGCGAGACCGCGCTGCGGAACCGCGCCTACGATTCGGCCCGCGAGACGCACAAACTGCCGGCCGGTGGCGTATCGCGGGTCGCCTGAATTCCGTGACCGCATGCTGCGGACGATCCGTTTGACGCCGTCGCGGTCCGGCTGCTAGATCATGCCCAAGCATGAACGCTTCGGGTTCGGGCTGAGCGGTTACTCCGCTTTTGCCGTTTCGGACGCCGTTTATGTGGGCGGGCGTAGTTCAGTGGTAGAACGTCAGCTTCCCAAGCTGAATGTCGTCGGTTCGATCCCGATCGCCCGCTCCAACTAACTCGCTGAAGCATCAGCCTTTCTGACAGTCTGCCGCTGATCTCGCGTTCCCCACGTTCCCCGTCGCGTTCCCTATGGGCTGTTCAGGCCCCGTTCTTCGCGGCCCGATGGGCGAGCCTCAGCTCAGCCACCGCCCGCGACTTCCCGACCGCGCCGCGCGAGTAGCGCTGCGTCGTCGAAACCTGTGTGTGAGCTGCGGCCGACCGGATGTGGTCGAGGTCGGCCCCCGCATCCTCGGCTTCCGTGATCGCCCCGGCCCGCGCGTCCATGTTCCAGACGTGATCCGGCACGCCGGCTGCGCGGGCCACGATCCGCCACTCGCGCCCGTAGGCTGATTCGGCGTAGGGCCGCCCGGCGGTCTCATCGAGGATGAGCGGGCCGACGCGCCGATCGGCTGGCACGCGGTCCAGCAGAGCCAGCACCAGCGGGCAGAGCTTGAGATCGTGCGCTGCGAATGCACCGGTCTTCGTCGTGGCCTTCCGCACTACCAGGTCGGCCGCGAGGTCGGACCAGGTGAGACCGTTCGCCCATCGGCGGCCGTTCAGTAGGATGCCCGAGGCCCCCTGCTTCTTCGGGATCGGCTCCCACTCGCCGATCACGTCCTTTTGACGGAGGGCGGTCTCGAACTGGATCGCCGTGCCGAGCGCCAGCGAAAGCCGTTCGAGATCGATCGCCTTCGCAACAAACGCTTCGACGTGGCCGAGCTCCATCGCGATCCGGCGGCGTGCCGGCTGAGCGAACCGGGCGTGCTCCAGCACCTCGTACAGCCGGCGGCACTCCGGCAGCTCGGCCATGATGCCGAAGGCGAACAACTCGCGCAGCTTCTTGATGATGCCGTAGGCGCGGCGCACGCGCTCCATGCCGCCCGGGACCTTCGGCTTCTTGGCCGCCTCGTACCACCGGTAGAAATCGCCGATCTTGAGCGCGGCAAGCGATCGCGTGCCGAACGCCTTTTCGATCAGGATGAGCGTGTAGGTGTCCTTGGTCCGGGTGTTGTGCTTTAGCCGCCTGAACGGGCTAGCCTCGTCGATCTGGTAACGCCGTGAGAGGCCAAGGATCGTTCCGTCGAAGGCATCGGCGCCACGGCGGCGGCCAGTAGACCATTCCAGCATCTCGGCCTGCAAGCGCAGGCACGCGGCCTCGATCAGAGCGCGATCGTCCGGCGCGTCGAGGTTGTAGGACAGCCGCACGGTCTCAGGGCGATAGCCGGCCTTCACGAGATCGGGCCTGGCGCACCAGTAGAGGCGGCGACTGCCATCGCGGTTAGGCCTCGTCTTGAGGCCGGGGGCGTTGAGGTCAGAGGGCATCGAGGTTCTCCTGTCCGTCGAGGGCAGACGCCTCGACGCGGGAGAGACCGTAGCGGCGATTCCAGTAAGCCTGCACAGCCGGCCAGTAGCGGGCCCCCATGAGCGGATCGATTTTCGGCAACCCATCTCGTTCGAGGACGATGGCCATGGCCGACCATCGTGCCGGATCTTGGCTTAGGCGGCGCGCAACCTCAGCCTCGGACGGAAACAAGCCCTGCTCCTGAGCTGGGCGACGGGGCATCAGTCGCGCCTTTCGCGACGCGCATTGTTGCCTCGCTCCTCGCCGAACAGCTCGACGCGTTTCACGATAGGATCGAGAGGGAGCCACGCGCCGGGGACCAGGCCGTTCCCATCGAACTTCACAGCGAGTTCAGTTGCTGTAGTGGTACGTTGAATGCGCACGATGCGCCCAACGCCTTCGTCGCCGTGGAACACCAACCAAGTGAAGTCCGGTTGACCGAACGTCCGCCCAGGCTCTCGCAGCTTCCCACCATTGTCCGGCGTCGGCGATCCCGACGCGAAATCAGTGAAATTGGCAGCGAGTTGTGCCGCCCGGGCCGGTGCCTGTCGGTGTGCTCGAATCAATTCGTACATTATGGCGATCTGGATCACCCGACGAAGCGTCAGGAGCCGAGTCCCCCCGGCGGGAGCTGCCTCGTCCATTTTCCTCAGACCGATTAGCCCGTGGTGCATGTGTGACCGGAGGGTGTTCACGGATGTGCCTGCCACCTCAGCGGCATCGGCAACGGAGAACAGCGGGATGTCGAGTTCTGGCACGGGGATCTCCTTGTGCGCGCTCACAAGATGGCATTCCTTGCGAGCGCGCACAAGCTGTTTGACCGCGATGCCTGCGAACCCTTGTTGATACCCCGCAACCACACTCTCCGCGGGCGGCGGGGCTGAGAGTCAGTGCAGGGCGCGGACGCGCGCGGCGAGGCAACCCGCCTCGTTCATGCGCCGCTCGGCCGCGTCGAGCGCATCTTGCGCCTCACGACGCAGGCGATCGCTGCGAGCCATTTCAGCGAGCGCCCATTGAACATTCGCGCGAGCGAGGAGGAGCAGGATTAGGCGCATCGTGCGTCCTCCACGATCAGCTCTTCCACTGCTTCGAGCTTCGAGCACGCGGTCTCCGCGATGGATTTGACGTGTCCGGTAATGAAGTGAACGTTCTGGAACTGCTCGTCTGTCAGCAGGACCGTGATGTAACCCTTGGGCACCCTGAGACTGTGCGAGAGCAGCGATGGCTCGATCTCGGTGATGGCGCGTTCGAGAACCAAGACGGCGATCGACGAGAGCTGTGCGAGATCGCGGATCGCGATGCTCATTTCCAGGAAGTCAGGCCTTAGGTCTAAGCGTTCGTGGACGAGCATAAGCACCCCCCGTAGCCTGCAAAGCCTTGCTCGACCGCCGCGTCGTGATCGACGATGCCGCTGTCGTCGGTCAGACCTTCGGCGTCGTGGCCGTCCTCGGCATCATCGTAGCCGGACCACTCGAACCCTCGGCCAACACGCTCCAGCGCGGTAAGCTCGGCCTCCGGATCGGGGCTGAGCGCGTCCAGCAAGGCGAGGTCCGCCTCGATGCGATCGGAGATCCGACGGCGTAGGTCTCTGACGCGCTGACGGTCGGCGCTGTCCGCCTCGACGAAGTAGCGGATCAGCCCCTCGCGGATGGCCTCGATCGCAACGTCGGTGGGCGGGAGCGGCTCGGCCGCCCGCATCGCGCGGATAGCCTGGGTGACGGGGCCCGGCTGCCGGCCGGACCCCTGACGTAATAACGGGTCACGGTGGCTGGTAGCGGATAATAAGGCAGGCGTGATACGGGCGTGGACAGCCATGCCGCTCTCCTCAACAGAGTGGTGGGTTAGGGCCGCGTGCGAGGGGTCCAGCCTTGCTCCGGCCCGCCTTTTCTGTCATTAGAAAAGGATGGCGTCAATACCTGATGACAGAAAATCGCGAGGACGTCCGAAAGTGGGCGCGACGCACGTCGGCGTGCGCATCCCGCCAGACCAGCTGCAACCCCTCGACGCCTGGATCTACGCCCAGCCCGAACCCAGGCCATCGCGACCGGAGGCGATTCGACACGCGCTAGCGGATTGGCTCACCGGCCAGGGCTTCGTGCGGCATCGCGAGGATCCTGAAGAAGCGAATTGATAAAAGCGTGAGAAACCTCGATCGCCGCATAGCTTGCAAGATTTCTGCGACAGTCCTCGGCGTTCTGTCGGCGGGCATAGGTTTCTGGTCTTCGCAAGTTGAGGTGCCGCAGGTGGGGACGGTCTATGCTGATGGCTATGTCGATGCATCGCGAGAGATTTTCGCAGCCCTCAAGCAACAGGGTAATCTCAGCGCATGGGCTGCCGTAGCTGCTGCCGGCGCGGCTATTGCCGCGGCATTCTCATAGCTGTCCTTATAGCCCTAGGTTTGGTCGTGATACCGAAAGACGGATGAGGCGAGGTGCACAAACAAAGAAGTTTTCTTAACAATTTCGAAAGTTAAGTCTTACAGTTACTCTAATTGGGCCATCTAAATATGACCGAACAATACGATTTAGCAGCCTGGCGACATCAAGGTACAGCAGATCATTTGCTAAACAACAGTGAGTTTGATGATGCCGGATATCACTATGGTATTGTTGGCGAAAATGCTCTGAAGCATGCCATGCGCATCTCCGGAATTGAAGCACATTTTCTAGCTAATCCGCCTCGAGGAAGGAATGGTCGTCGGCAATCTGGCGACCCACTCAGAGGTACGCCACTTCGAGGCCATTTCCCGAGCCTGCAAACCTTGGCGCAACGAGCGCAACAGGTTGTGTCGCTCTACGCAACTGGACGAGTTGCAACCTCCCTTCAGACGGAAATTGGTAGTGCAAATTTCAGCATGCGGTTTCAGAACTGGAATATCGACATAAGATACGCTTCGACAACGTGCACTCCGGTCTCTGAAACGGCCTGTAATGCCTGGAAAAAAGATGCCGAGGATCTGATTCTTAGTCTTGTGATATAGGGCATCAATATGTCGGCTCGTTTTGATACCAGCTTATACATCTTACTCGACGTCTTGGCCGTACATAACGTCGGCATAGACCATGACTCGATAATAGTCAGAGATGGCGCCGGAAGGCTAACATTCGTCAAGGAAAAGATTGCGAAGCCAGACGCCGTCGTTAAAGACCTGCGGGAAGCACTAGGGGCGTATGCCGCACCGATGCCAATTGTCGGGGGCTCCTTGGCATTGCGTTTGAAGCAAGATGCTAGACTTAGACAGGCGCTGGTCGAACATAACGGAACAGTGCTAAAGTTCTTGTATGCGGACCGCCGGATCGTCGGCGCTGACTGGATGCTGGCTCCACAAGCTTCGCCTACTGGCGCCAAGCGACTTGTCTTTTCATCCCTGAAAGGGGGCGTGGGAAGATCCACTGCGCTTGCGGTTCTTGCCGCCGATTTGTCGCGCAGGGGAAAGAGAGTTCTTGCGATTGATTTGGACATAGAGGCGCCGGGTATAGGTTTTATGCTACTACCGACCGGAAACGGAGACGATGATCCTGATCTTAGGCCTGATTTTGGAGCTATAGATTACCTAGTTGAAAATGGACTAAATGGCATTGATGATTACGATCTTGATAAATTTATTGGCGTCAGTCCGTTTGCCGACGGATCTATTGACGTTGTCCCAGCAATCGGTCGAGTAACTGATGAAAATCCTGCGTCAATGATAGCTAAATTATCGAGGGCTTTAGTCGAAGATAGCACACCTCTTGGGCCAAAAGGTTTGGCGCAACAGGTTCGCGAAATGGTTGACAGATTCTCATCGGCAAAAGATTACGACGTCGTATTGATCGATGCTCGGGCGGGGATGGCAGAGGTCAGCGCTGCCGCACTTCTCGGCCTTGGTGCAGAAATTTTGTTTTTCGGCACAGATCAGCCTCAGACATTCAGAGGGTATCGTTACATACTATCTCACTTGGTAGAGACTGCCGGCTTCTCTCAGAGTGATGCTATTGAAGATTGGAGAGAGAAGATAACGTTTGTGCAATCTAAGGCGTCGCCTTCTGCGATCGCTAGAGGTCAGTTCAAGGAACGACTATACTCTATGTGCGCTGAACTTATTTATGAATCCGAGTCCTTGAACCCGCAAGGGATGGTCGAGTTTGGGGCCTTCAATCCTGCGCCTGATGCAATTGGGCCCGGAGTTCCGCATGACGCAATTTATGTGGATCACCACCCGGCCTATGAAGCGTTCGATCCGCTAAGCGATAGGGCCACTCTCGATGCGGATGTATACAGAGGTCCGTTTGGACCGTTCGTTGAGCGTTGCTGGGCCATCTTGGACCTTGAGTCTGATGCTCTGGTGGATGGGGATTGATTTTGGATATCCAGACTGCTCTCAGGGGGTCTCTTCGCGATTTGCCAATTTTGGCTGCACATGGGACCGGTATGTCTCCAGACGCGAGCAGCATCTATTTTCCGGAAGGACACGCCGATGCCCTGGATCCGGAAGTCGCATTGGTCATTGGCAATCGCGGAATGGGTAAAAGTTTTTGGGCTAGTGCTTTAGCGGACCCAAAAAGTAGAAGGGCTATCGGATCTGCTTACATGGGTAGAACGCGCGCTCTTCGCTCAAAGAATTTAGATGTTCATTTCGGATTTGCCGATGCAGAAGGTGCAAATGGCTCCGTATCGCGCATCCAATTAGATAGTTTGCCTCCCGAGATACCCGCGGATGTGATCTGGAGATCTATAGTAGTCCGCATATTGTACCCAGATGATGCGAGATTTCCTGCAAAATTCTCCGAATATGTACGGTGGGCTGCGAGAAACCTAGAGGAGCTACAGTCGCTGCTCAGATCTATCGATAGAAAGCTTTTCGAGGATGGGAAGCAAATTTTGGTGCTCTTCGATCAGCTGGAGCAACTCGCAGATGATTGGCCGAGGATCCAAAATCTTACGCAGGGTTTGTTGAAAACGGCACTTGCAATGAGGAGCTATCGCTCCATCAAAGTGAAGATCTTTATGCGTCCAGATCAGTCCGAAAATCGGGATCTATTCCGCTTTCCTGACGCTGCGAAAATTAGTGGTAGTAGTGTTCGCCTACGGTGGCGTCCAATTGATTTATTTGGTCTGCTATATTTCCATATATGGAGAGACGAAGCGGGATGTCAGGCGCTGCAATCTCTGATGAAACAGCTGAATCTTCGTACTAACGAAGCATTTAGCTCTGATCGCATCCCGGGAATGCTGGCATACGATGAGACTGCGCAGAGAAAACTGTTTGAGCAGTTCGCAGGCCAATTTATGGGAGCAAACGCAAAGCGCGGGCGTCCTTATACTTGGATTCCGGTACACCTGGCCGACGGGCGCCTGGAAATATCACCGAGAACCTTTCTACGAGTAATCAAAACTGCAGCGGACCTAGGAAATACTCGTAAAACTGCGATAGACTATACGGGAATTCAGCAGGGAGTGCGCCAGGCTTCGGAAAATCGTTTGACCGAGTTGTCCGAAGATTACCCTTGGGTGCAGGAAGCTTTGGCTCCGCTCTCGGGTTTGCTCGTGCCTGCGGAGCCTGATGAGATCGTGTTTAGGTGGGTTGGATCAGATGCAATTGCTCGAATTCTTGAGCAATATTCTGGAATGTCCGCTCCATTAGATTTAGCCTTAAGTGCAGGATCCCAGGAGCCCGAGGTTGCCTGCTATAGTCTTTTAAATCTTTTGTCGGAGATTGGCGTCTTCGAGGAACGAGTTAATGGGAAAGTCAATGTACCCGATATTTTCCGGGTTAACGCAGGAATCAGGCGTCGTGGTGGCATAACCCCTGAGCAGCGCCGCTTGCTGGGACGCGTGATAAACTAAACCCGAAAAACGAGGTCAATTCGTCCGGCGCATCTTCGCCACGCTGCGCTGCAGGGCGCTATATGTCCCTGCTCGTCGACACAGCCACCGCGTTCTGCGCCTGCTGCGCCTGCGCCGGGGATCTCGTCTCCAAATCGATCTGCCGCTGTGCCTTCGCTGCCTCCGCTTCCCGCATGGGTGTAGCCCGGTTCGCGCAAACTTTCTTCGCAGCGCTCCCTCTGTAGGTGCTTGCTTCGGACTTGTCCTGCGGGGTGGTCAGCTTGTCGAGGGAAATGCCAATGGCATCGACCTTCACCGCCGTCTAACTCCCGCCTTCCGCGGTATAGCGGAAAGCGTATTCATCGGCGGGCTATTCAACGGCGGCCATTTCAGCACCTCACGGATGAAGCGGACGAAGGGCGCGAGGAGTTGCTGCGCCTCTGGCGAGGCTAGTTTATCAATCGTCACCTCACGACTACACCTCATCCCAGCACCAGCAGATCGGCGTCGAAGTCGTCCGCCTCGAAGTAGCTCGGCTCCGCGGCCGGCGCTGACGTGAGCCCGATCGCCATGCCGCAGGCCACCGCCACGTCGATCGCCGCCGAGCTGCGGGTCTTCGACAGGAAGAACAGGTTGTTCTCGAAGGTCCGCGGAACCGCGTTCAGCACCGCGTGCCGCAGGACGGGCGCGCCGCCGTGCCGGAACCGCCGCGAGATCATCGCCCGCTGCATTTCGACATACATCGGCGCGAGGTGCGCGGGCGTCTGCGGGCATTCCAGTGCCGGCAGACCGTCGGCGTGCAGCCGCCCCATGATCCGGCCGGCGAACTTCGGATCGAAGCCAATGGCCACGGCGCCGTAGAGGCCGTGCAGCTCGCGGACCTTCGCCTCGATCACGTCCTCCGGGATGATGTCTCCCGGCATGACGGTGAGCGCGCCGCTGTCGCGCCAGCCCTGCCAGTCGTATTCCGGCGCCGCTGCCGAGCGGCGCTTGAACGCCGTCTCGGGCAGGAAGGCGAACGCCTGGACGGTGTAGCCGCCATCGTCGTCGGAGAACGCCGCCACGATGCCGGTCATGTCGTATGTCCGGCTCATGTCGACCGCGACGGCGCACCGCCGGCCCATCAGCTCGTCAGGGTCGATCTCGGCGGCACCCTGATCGTAGACCGCCGCCTCGATCCAGCCGGACGCTGTGCCGTCGCCCCAGATGTTGAGGTGCGTCTGCCGGAAGCCCGCGGCCAGGGCGGGGATCTCCCGCGCCTGCATCGCCTCCGAGCGCAGCGCCGCCAGATCTGGGAAGCCCGCGGACAGGCCCGGGTTGACCGCGTGCCACAGCTTCTCGTCCAGCCATTCGGCCTTCTCGTCGGCCTGGAAGATAACCGGCAGAAACGATGGGTCCCGGCCCGGGTCGGCCAGCACCCGCAGGGCATACTTGTACAGGTCCCAGCAGACGCCCTGTGATCGCTCGCCGGCCGTGGTGGTGATGATCGTGAGCGAGCTCGCCGTCTTCGAGGCGCCGGTCCGCAGGGCGTTCCAGAGCCCGTAGCCGCTCCAGACGTGCAGCTCATCCGCGTGCAGGAACGAGACCGTCTTGCCGTGCTGCGCGTCCCCGTCGGCCGAGATGGCGACATAGGTCGAGCCGGACCGTTCATGCCGGATCCGGTTCTTGGCCTCGGTGAGGTGCGAGGCTGCCACCAGCCGGGCATCCTGCATCCGCATGGCCGCCGCTTCATCGAAGGCTTCCCGGGCCTGCGAGCGCTGCGAGGCCGCCACGATGACCTGGCCGCGCGGTCGCTGAGCCGGGCCCATCGTATGCCCGAGGGCGAGCGCCGCCGTGAGCGTCGTCTTCCGGGCGCCGCGCGGCAGCAGCATGAATACGGTCCGCACCTGCCGCTCGCCCATCTCATCGGACGGACCGTAGATCCGCTCGATGATCCGTCGCTGCCAACGATGCGGCAGGGGCCTGCGGTCCCCCGCCTCGCTCGCGGGGTGCCGCAGGATGTCCACGAAGCGCAGCATCCGCTCAGCGCGGCCATGCGGGTCGGGGATCGGGGACTGATCAGATGCCCAGGTCGGCGTAAGGGTCGGCATCGTCCCCTCCCTTCGGGCTGGAGGGGGCCGGCGTGCCGCTGCCGATGATGCCGAGGCGCTTGGCGAACTGGAGGGCGTTCTGCGATGCCCGGTTGCGAGCGCCGACCAAGGGATGCACCCGCGGGATGCCGTTCGCGCCCTTGATCGTGAGCTTCGCGCCCCGCAACTCGCGATCGATCTCCGCGATCATGCCGATCGCGCCGACGTAGGCCACCAACAGGGGCTCGGTCTCGGCCGTGAGGGTCCCACGTTGGCGTAGGACGGGCGCCAGCCGCTTCCACTCCTCACGGGCAGCCTTGCTCAGCCCGCGCGGCACGGCGACGACTGGCGGCTTCGGCACGAGGGTGAGGACGCGGGCGGCACTCATCCAAACGCCCACTGACGGTAGGGATCGAGGCCGGAGAAGTCGAGCGCCGCTGCCCCGGCGGACGCCTCGCGGTTGACGTAGAGGCTGCCGACGCTGCGGATGATGGCCGTCCGGATCGGTTCGGGCACGTCCTGGTAGCCGGCGGTGAACTCGATCGCCACTGCGCCGGGCTCTGCGAGCACGGTCGGCCAGATCGTGCGCGCCCGGAGCACGGCCGGGTCTGTGCCGACGATCACCACATCGGCAAGGTCCACGGTCCGCTCGATGCCGGCGGCGTCGAGGTAGCGCACGGCCTGGACGCTCAGCAGCGGCGGCAGCGGCATCTCGATCCCGTAGCAGAACTGATCGCGCTCCAGGCGCCAGCGCTGCGGCATGAGGGCCCGCCCGAGCGCGCCGTCGCGACCGTCGAGGCTCGCGGTCGCGCTCGCGATGAGCCGCGCTAGCAAAGCGTCCTCTTCCGTGTGCGTGATGCGGAGATTCGCCTTCACCTCGTCCAGCGTCACCACCGGATCGGGCTTAGAAAGCGGCGTCAGCCGGTCCATTTCGCTGCCCCAAAATCACGATTTCGCAGCCGGAAAAAATTTCGTGTGTGACGCGTCACGGTCCCCATGCGGTCCGTGCTCCCCCTCGCCGTCGTTCGGACCCTCCCCCCGGGTGGGGGGTGGTTTCGGAGCGCGACCGAACCCGCCTTCCTCGCGCACCGCCTTTCGGCTGTTGCAGCCGCGGGCCATCGGCTGCCAGTTGGACCGGCGCCAGAACAGATGATGATCACCGCGGTGGGCCTCGCGGTGGTCAACCATGTCGGCCTTGCGACCGCAGCCGCAGGCGCAGCGCTCGTTGCCGGGCAATGCGAGGAACGCCTTACTCTCGCGCTCCCACTTCGAGCTGTAGCCGCGCTCGCGGGCGGTCGGTCGCTGCGCATCGGCAGCAGCGGCGCGCCTACGCTGGCACGGGCACAGCGCACCGGGATCGATGCGGTGGCCGCAGGCACAACGGCGAGGCGCGCGCTGCATGGTCAGGCGATCGGCGCTTGGCGGAAGGATCCCAGCAGAGCCGTCACCGAGATCGGCGTGCCGCTGCTGTGCGAGCCCCCGAAGACGGCCCGCACTCGGACGTAGCGGCGCTCGCCGGCATAGCCGTCGACATAGCCCTGCCGGTTGACCGTCGCGGCCGGGTGCGCCTGATTGATCAGCAGGAACGTGTCGATCCCGGTGTCGATCGTGGCCGTTCCGTCCGGGTTCTTGAGCAGCGGCGCGAGGTTCGACAGCAAAACCGCGTTCCAGTTCACGCCGTCGTCGCTGTCCTCCATCTTGAACCGGATGTTGTTGGCATCGGTGAAGGTGATACCGCCGACGCCGATGCTGATCAGGAACGTCACCGACTCGAAGCCGGCGCGGTCGATCGAAGCGGCGTCCGGATCGGCTTTGTAGATGCCCGGAGCGATGGCGCTGAGCGCCTGAATCTTGGAAGCGAGGTCGCGCATCGGCGCCGTTCCTTCTGCGAGAGGTTGCGGGGCGAACGGCGCCGGTCTGGCGCCGATCGGGATCAGGCGGTGACGCTGAGGCCGCGATAGGCCTCGGTCTGCACGGGGGCCGCACCGACGCGCATCCGAGCATGGAAGCGGGTCTGACCCACGGTGGCGAGCGTGTACGGATCGCGGAGGAAGCTGACGCCGACGCGATCGTAGATCCGGTATCCGCGCTGGAAGTCGCCGAACAGGATCGGGATGTTGCCGGCCGCCACGTCGGGCATGTCTGGCGCCTCGATCACCGGCCGGCCGAGCAACGTCGGCGGCTCGCCGGCGGCCAGGGACTCCTGCCACAGGAAGCGGCCGGTCGTGTCCCGCATCCCGCGGATGAGGCCGATGGTCGGGCCGTTCATCATCCACGCAGCCCGCGACCGGTAGAAGATCGGCAGGCTGTACATGAAGGCCACCAGGGCATCGGCGAACGGCGCCTGCGTGCCCTTTGCGGGTGGGGCCGCCAGGATCGCAGCGGCCGAGAAGGGCACCACCGGAACAGTGTTGTCGGCCAGCAGACCCAGGGGCTTCTTCACACCGTTGCCGAGGATGAAGCTCTGGCCCTCCAATCGCCCGAACTCCTCGCCGAAGTCGAAGGCGAGCTCGGCGCCAATGTCGATCGCGGCGTCCTCCAGCAGGGCGTTGCTCACATCGACGTAGGCCGCGGCCTCGTGCGCCACCACCTCGATCTGGCCGAACTGCGGCTGCGTCGGGCTGCGCGTCTCGATCTCGCCGACCCACCGGGCCGTGACGTTCTGCGTCCGGCGAGGGATGTAGAGGCTGGCTGCCGACATGCTGCCGACGCGGGCCGCGGCGCGGACCGGGCTCATCTGCACCAGGTTGCGAATCATCTCGGTGGTAAACTCGGGCGGGGCGAGGTAGCCGCCGGACGGGCCATCCGCGACGCGGAGCATCTTCAGCTCCTCCGCGGTGAGTGCGTCTCTGCCGGCGCGGATCAGGCCGAAGAACGCCTTCTGCTCGCCCGTGAGCTGAGGCGCGCTGCCCTGGGCGGCCTGGCCGCCCGGACGGTTCATCCGCACCTCCAGCGCGTCGGCGCGATCGTTCGCCGCCTTCAGGTCCCGGCCCATCTCGGCCATCTTCGTGTCGAAGCCGGTCTGGAGCCGCGCGACGGCGGCGGCCACATCGGTCTCGCCTTCGCCGCCACCCTCGCCGCCGCCAGCGCCGCCGGTCTCGTCCTTGAACTCCAGCCCGATCAGGTCGGGATCGAAAGCGCCTCGCGTGTCCATGATCAGTTCCTTCCGAGTGCCGCTGTGGCGCGGTCGAGGGCCTGCACGAGGCGACGCGCCTGTGCGGGGTCGTTGAGGGTGTGCTTCACGTGCGAGACCGTGGCGGCCTCGTTCATCGGGAAGCCGGTGAGGCTGATCTCGCGGAGGTCGAGCGCCTCGAGCAGGCGCTCGCCGCTCTTGCGGTCCATCCGGTGCCGAACGGTGCGAAAGCCGATGGACAGGGAGTCGAGCGCGCCCGCCTTCATCAGCGCGTGCGCCTCGCGGCCCGCTTGCGTCTCGACGATGACCCGGCCCTTCACGTGCAGCCCGCGGCCATCCTCGGCCATCGCGGTCCAAACGCCGATGAGCTGCCGGGGATCATGGTCCCGCAGCATCTTCACCCGCGCTGCGCCGCGGATGCGCAGGCTCTCGGCGAAAGCGCCGGGCAACACGCGGTCGCGGCCCTGGTCCACGCCGTACGTGCTGGCGTAGCCCTCGAACTCGCCCGTATCCCCGATCGCCTTCGCCTCGATCGGCAGGACGGCGCCGGCCTTGTTCTCGCTCATGGCACCGGCTCCGGGGTTGGCGCGGGCGGCGTGGCCGGCTGCGCGATGGGTTGGGGCTGATCCACCGGGCGGGTGTTGAGCGGTACGAGCAGCGTGTCGCCGCCCTTCACCGGCTGCTCGCCGATCCGCCGCCGGGCGTTGTTCGGGGTCAGCACGCCGCCGACGACGCCCTTCTGCATGGCATCGAACAGCGCCTGCGTATTCGGTCGCAGCAGATCCGAGTAGTCGAACTCGATGAAGTACGTGTTCCGCTCGTCGTCGGTGAACAGCACCCGCTCATGCGCTTCCGTGAACAGTCCACAGAACGGCGCGATGCAGAACTGCACGAACTGAAGGCCAAGTTCCTCGGCATTGCTGTGCGTCGTGCGCTCCAGATCCTGAAGGAACTGCGGCGGCACACCGAACGCCCGCGCGATCTCCAGGATGGCGAGCTTCCACAGGTCGAGGTACTGCGCATCGACGCTATTCATCGCCAGCGACTCGTAGGACACGTCGGCCGGCAGCGCGGCGGTCTTCCCGGCGCCGCCGCCGCCGAAGGTCTTGCTCCAGACCTCGGCCACGCGCTTAAGCACGGTCGGCGACACGGTCTTCTCGCCTGGCGAGGGCTTCACACTCAGGATACCGCCGGGCTTGGCCCCGTTGGCGAACAGGCGGGCGCCGTGCTTCTGCAGGACCCCCGCGAACCCGATGCCCTCCCGGGCGAGATTGACGATGCTGGTCAGCTCGCCGTTGTCGGACGGGATCGGCTGGACGTGCACCACGTCCTGCCAGGGGTAGACCCGATCGCCGTAGCGATAGGACGGCTCGCCCGTGTCGAGGTTCAGATCACAGGCCAGCGACCCGGGCCGGATCCGGATCAGCTCGCGGACCTCGCCTCGTAGCCGGTTCGCTACCGCGTAGCCGACGCCGTGCTTCAGCGCGTCGAAGGTGAGCGTCTGGAAGTACGTAAATCGGCCCGACCACGGGGCCGGCCGGGCGAGGATTGCGTTGGCCGGATGTTCGAAGTCCTCCAGCGCCACGCCATCGGCCTGAAGGCGCATCACCCTGACATCGAGGCTGGCGACCGTGTTGGCGATCACGCGGACCGCGGCCAGTACCGCCGGGACCCGCAACGCCGAGTTGGGCCCGACGCTCTCGCCCGACGCGGTGCCGGTCCCGTATCCGCCCGTCAGCAGCAGGTAGAGCTCGTCGTCGGGGCTCGACAGCGTGGCGCGCTCGACCGCGGGCGGCGCTGCCTTGGTCTCGTCATCAAGGATCGCGGGGGCGGCCTGCTCTTCGCGGGCGGTGAAGGGCCACATCAGCGCACGCCCTCCCGCAGGAGCGGCAGCAGCTCAGGCGCTGCCATGCGCGCCAGCGCGAGCCCATGCTCGAACTGTTCCTCCGTCAGGCCGGGCAAAATCCCGATCGCCATGCCGAATAACGCCTCGCGGTCGATCGCGTCGATGCCACGCCCGCCGCTCGCGGTGAGCGCCAGGAAGGCGACGCCGCGGACCATGCCGTCTTTCGAGGGATGTGGCTTTGGCCGTTCAGGCATCGGGCGATCCTAGAGGTGCAGGACTGCCGGACCGTTCTGGATCATGTCAAAGGAAAAATTCGGTATTTTTCGGTACTCAGCGGTACTGTGCGGTAATACTCGACGTTTCCTGCGTGGTTATCCACCGCATGATCGCGCTTTTCCTGGCGCAGATCCGCCCGCCGATCCGAAAGAACGGGATGTGTCCCGCATGGATCGCCCTTTGTGCTTTGCGCTTGCTGCCACCTGGGCCGTAGAGGAACCGAGCGATGGCGTCGGTGCCTTCAAGCAGGTCGTCGGCGAGGGGCTGATCGGTCATCATTGTCGTCTCCCGCCGGACGGCTCACTGTGCAGTCGCGGGCGGCTCCATGCCGCGCGCCGTCATCGCCGAGTTGATCAGGTCGCCAGCCGCCGCCATCGCCGTATCGGCATCCAGGGCCAGCAACAGCGACGGCTCGCCGTCAGCACGCTCGAAGATGATCACCACGTGGCGTCCGCCTTCAGCATCGGCCAGGGTCAAGACGTTGAAGCTCTTGCAGCCCATGTCGACAGAGTCTGTCATTTCAGTTCCTCTCGCCAGTTCTTCGTATTGATCACCAGCCGCCGCAATCGCGCGGCTTACGAGCCGGTGGCGGCAAGCTCTCGGCTTCCCGGATCGCCGCTACTGCCTCCATTCGAGTTTGCAGCACCAGCGACGCCATTCGCGCGGTGGCTCTGTATTGTAATTGAACCTTGCGGCAAGCCTCTATGACTTCGCATATCTCTGGAATGAATGCTGTCGTCTCTCGAAGTCTCTGACATGCTGCGGCGACTACCGCGGGCTGAAAGCCCAGTCTCACGAGGTCGCTGCACAAGATGCTGAGGTAAGTGATCGGGTTCGCTGGCTGCCGAGCCCGGCTATCAAACAAAAGGGCGACCGCTACCGCGGTTACTTTCGGATCAGGATCCGTTTGCAGCGCGTCTGTAGTGTTTTCGACCAGACTCAGCAGCAAATTTGCATCGGGTCCCGCATCAACCTGCTCGCGAACTCGCTGCAGCTCCCGCGAGTTTCGAGCCAAAAAGCTTGCGTCTGGGATCGAAGTCGTGAAGCTAATCATGTTTACTTGGCCCAGTCTCGCGAGGAGAACCTCAACACTGAGCTGGCGGTCCAAGTTGGGCAGCGCGCTGTTGCGGCTGAGCGAACGTGCTCGGGCGGTGGTGATCTCATTCGTCATCGCAGAGATTCCTCCGGAGGGCGTCGAGGGCACTGAACGACTGCCGGCCGTTTGCAACTGTCACCGTGTGGCGGGGCGCGGGTTCGTCGGCCCAATGGCCTCCGTTCAGCCAAGTGGTCGGGACTTTCGTGAATTTCGGATCCTGGCCGGCCCGGGAATCGGCGTAGCGGCGGGCTCCGGCGATCAACTCCTCGACCGTCGCAGCTCGATCCTTCAGCGCTCGATCGAAGGCCTTCCGGGCAGCGATCTTCCCATCGCGCCGCGGGTACGTCTCCCACCACTCGTCGAAGGCTGAGGGGGTTGGGGGAGACTCTTCCCTGTTTCCTTTCCCTGTATCTTTCCCTGAGTTGGGTGTCTCACCAGACACTGGGGGGAGTGCCTCACCAGACACTCCGGGGGTGTCTTGCGAGACACCGGGGGGAGTGTCTCCCGGTGCACCGGGGGGGAGTGTCTCATCAGACACCGGGGGGAGTGTCTCACCGTGCACCGGGGGGGACTCGTTGGACCGGTCGAAATTGATCCGGAATCCGTTCGTCACGAACCCCTGAGCTGCGGACGGATCGCCGCCCTTGACCCGGCTCACGATCAGCCAGCCGCGAGCTTCGAGATCCTGTACCGCCCGGATCACGGCTCGACGCTGAAGGGCGATCCCATCGGCCACTGTTTGATACGAGGGCGAGCAGCGGCCGGTCTGTGCGCTGTGGTGATAGAGCAGCCGGGCCGCAACCAGCTTCGCGGTCGCCGGCAACTCAGCGTCCGCCAGGATCGCCTGCAACAGCTGCCATTTCTGGAGGAGCGTGACGGCTGCCATGGGTCAGGCCTCCCGCGCCATGCAGTCGACCGCGATCAACTCGTCAGCGATCTCGATGGCGCGTAGGGCTTCCTCTCCGGAGCAGTCGGGCCAGGTCCGGAAGATCCACAGCACCGTGCCGTTGGTGCTCATCGGCTCCGGCGGGTTCTCTACCAGCACTCGGGCGATGATCGGGGCGAGGTCGCGGCGCGTCATGCGCAGCCTCCCCGTAGGTAGGCCCGCGCCTCGACGCGGCTGCTGACGACCGCCAGCACCATGCCGCGGCAGTCCAGGACAGCTGTCAGGGCGCTTGCCACGGCGGCCCGATCCGCCCTATTGCTGACCCCGGTTCCTTTGCGGGTGCCGATCTGTTTTGCGCCGTTGCGGGCTCCAACCCCCGCGACGGCGTTTCCTTTTCGATGAGCCACGACACGTTCCTTTCGTCGCCGTGCGACGAGGAACATGGGTCAATCAGATCAGCGGCTTACCTGTGCTTCCCAAGCTGAATGTCGTCGGTTCGATCCCGATCGCCCGCTCCAGTCCTCCCTCCGCCTGACGCCGGTTACCCTTTCTTGGGGGCTTAGGCCGACGAGGGTTCAGGAGGCGCAAACGATGGCGGCCGCCCACCAGACGTGGCGCTTCAGGTCTACAGCCGCGACAGGCGCAGGCGCCAAGACCCATCATCGGCGGCGTCGGTTGCGGCCGCATGTGGGGCGGACGTCTGAAGCAGTGAGAGCGGCCCGAGCGTGGCCCGATCGACCGGATCCGCCTGCACCATCGTGCAGCCGCCGAGCGCCAGCGCGAGCGGCAACGCCAGTAGTGCCCGGCGGAGCCAAACGCCCCCGGAGCGCGATCGCGGCGACATCGGGTCGAAGAGCCACCCGGCACTGTACCGCGGGCCGGTCAGCTGAACCGCATTGGGACCGAGGGCGCGCACGGGTCTGAACCTCCGACGAAATCCCTCAGGCCGCAGCCCGCCGCTCGCCCGGAACCAAGTCCCGGCTCGCCTGCTCGATCCGCACCAGCCAGCCCTCGGCCGCCTCGGCGCGGCGCTCGGCGGCCTGGACCCGCGCCTCCATGGCCTGCAGCTTCGCGGCAGCCTCCGCCTGGATCTTTCCGATTTGCGCCTCGACACGCGCGCGGAGTTCAGCGGCCTTCGCATTCGCCTGAACCTGAACCTCGCGCACCAGCTGCTCGAAGGCGCGGGCCTCCTGCTGCGACCGCTTCAATTCCTGCAGAAGGGCGTCCTGCTCGGCGGCCTGTTCGCGCAGGCGCGCCTCCTGCTGCTGGGCGGCGCTCTTGGCCGCCGTCAGGGTATCGAGAACACCGGTCCAGTCCGAGGCCACGCGACGGGGCACGGGCGGTGCATCGCTCACCACGGCGAGCGCCGGCGCGGGCGGGGACGGAGCCACCGGCGGCTTGTCCTGGCCGTCCGGTCGATGCGCCACGATATGCGCGTCGAGAGTGGCCCAGAACGCCTCGTCCATCGCTGGCATCGCCATTCCCTTCTGCCCGTAGGTGTCTCAAGACGGCGGCCCGGCGACACCGCGTCGGATGTTCGCGCGGAGCATCCGTTACGGCTTATCCGACCTGCGGCAGCTCCCGCGGATCGGGAGCCAAGCAACTCAATCTCAGGTGCCCGATGTGCCGGTCCTGCGCGCGGCAGGCTCAACGACGAATTCGGACTCGATCGTCTCAGAAATCCGGCGCAGCCACTCCTCGGCCGACGCCGCACGCTCTTCCGCGAGACGGGCCCGCTCATCGGCGGCCCGGATCAGCATTGCGGCCTGCGCGTGGGCCTCTTCGGTGCGTTGATCGGCGGCGCGGACCTTCGCGTCGGCGTCCCGGAGATCGGCCTGGACCTGCTCGACCAGCTCCTGAACCCGCACTTCGTAATCCTGCGCGCGATCCTCGACTGCGCGGATGTAATGCGCTGCGCCACGCACCCGATCGAGCAAGCTCGACCATTTCGTGGCCGTCGGCACCGATCCCAGGACGACGACCTTGGACTCGGATCCGGCGCCATGCTCGCCCGATGCCAAAGCGTTCACCGGGTCGGACTCGATCCGTCTTGACTGGTCCATGGTCGATCCTGAAGCCGGGGCGGGAACGAAGACATCGGGACGCTCGTCCCTCAGCCTTCGAACTGGACCTGACCCATATGGCCGCCGAGCAGAAGTGTCTTGGCCGCCGCATCAATCCGCGAGAGCCACTTCTCGGCAGTGTAGGCCCGCAGGTCGGCGACCCGCACCTGCTCCTCGGCCGCACGAACCCAAGCCTCGGCCTCGGCCTGCAGGGTGCGCACCCGCGCTTCCGCCTCGGCGCGAATCTCCTCCACCTGCGAGTCGGCATCCGCCTGAACGCGCTGGAGTCGGATATCGGCCCGCGTCTGGATCTCGTGTGACCGCATCTCGGACAGCTGGAGCCGCTGCTGGGTCTCCTTCAACTCGCGCTGCAGCGTCTCGATCAGCACCTCGTGGGAGGCGCTCTGCTCCCGAAGGCGCTTCTTCTGCTCGTCGGCGAGGCCGACCATGCCGTTGATGATGTCGAGGGTCGTCATCCAGTCCGCGACCGCATCGGTCTGGGCTTCGGAGGACGACGGCATCGACGCTTCGCTCAGAGCCATCGTGGGCGCAGCGACCGGCTCCGCATCGTTGACGGCCGGCTCCGGCATCATCGCGGCGGGGCCTTCGTCGGTGTCCAGGCTCAGGCGCAGCGCCGGCATCTCGCCGTGACCGGAACTGGGTTTGAGCCTTAAGATCTCAGCCGAGGGCTTCTCGGAAATACGGTCCAGACTTTCCGCGACCTGCGTCAGAATGTGGGACCAAGAGGCTGTGGGCGCCGCGATCATGCTCATTGCTGCCTTTCCCGGGGCGAACATGGGATGATAAAGCCACAGACGTGGTTAATGAGCCGTTAATTGTGTATTCGCCCGCTAGCTTTTCATAAGCTCCTCCTAACCATAATTAATCTTCGTCGCCTTCGGCGGCACCAGAGATTCTTGGGTGGATTCGGCAGCTGCAGGTTGGCGATTCGTCTGGATTTCCTGGTCGTTAACGACCTTTTCAATCAGTCGATCGGCAGATATTTGTGACACCAATCGATGATCATTGGCTTATAATAAGACGAATTACGGTCAATTTTAGTATTTTCTGCATCAATTGCCACACAATATGGTATAATCGTTCTAAAGTTTTGAAAAAATATCCATCATTTCAGGTATTTGTCCGAAATTCAAAGAACTCTTGCATCGAATATTGGGATGGACTTCCAATATTCTGCACTTAATGGCGCGAACCGTGTTCCGAAGCGACCCACTCCGGCATCGATCCGGTGGGATGCCGCGGACGCGATTCTCACGGGTGAGCGGGCATCGACGCAGGGTCAGCGATCCGCGCCGGACGGAAGCGGGCGAAGCGCTCGGCCAGGATCGGGAGCACCAGAAGGTTCAGAACCGTAGAGCTGACGAGGCCGCCAAGGATCACGAGCGCCATCGGCCCCTCGATCTCCCGGCCGGGCTCCCCCGCGCCGAGGGCGAGCGGTAGCAGGCCGAGGCCGGTGACCAGCGACGTCATCAGGATCGGTACCATCCGGTCGGCGGCGCCTTCAGCGGCGGTGGCGGCATTCCAGGAACGGCCGTCCCGGTTCACCATCTGCTCGTAATGGGCGATCATCATCACGCTGTTGCGCAGTGAAATACCCGCCAGGGTGACGAAGCCCACGATCGAACCGAGCGATAGTACGCCACCGGTCAGCGCGGCCGCCGCGACGCCGCCCACGAAGGCGAAGGGCAGGTTGACGAGGACGAGGATCAGGTTCGCCGCGGATCCCGTGACGATCGCGAGCAGGACCACGATGCCGAAGCCCGCGAGACCCGCATGGAATAGGAGATCGCGCCGCGCGGCTTCCTGCGCCTCGGCCGCGCCCGAAAAGGTCACGTACACGCCTTCCGGCAAGCGGACCTCCCGGGCGATCTTGCGCTTGGCCGCCGCCACGAAGGTCGCCACGTCGCGGCCCGCGACGTTGGCGGTGACCGCCTGCATCCGCTGCGCGCCGAGGTGCTGAACCTGATAGCGGCCGGCGCTCTCGTAGACATCGGCGACCTGCGACAGGCGCACATAGCGCCCGCCAGGCGCCCGCAGGGGAAGGTCGCCGACGGCGCTGAGGCGGCCCCGCACCTGCGCGTCGAGGATCACCAGCACGTTGACTACCGCGTTGCCCCGATAGCTCTGGCCGACGACATCGCCCTGATAGGCGGTACGCACCGCCTCCAGCACCTCCACCGGGTCGAGCCCCCAGTGGCGCAGATCCACCGGACGCAAGGCTACGGTCACCTGCGGCAAGCCGGCCGGCGCGGCCTGCTGAACATCGCGGGCACCCTTCACCTGGGCGAGTTCCCGGGCGACCGAGCGGGCGGCGGCCTCGATCCGGTCGAGGTCGCTGCCGATGACGTTGATCACCACCGAAGCGGTGAATCCCGAGACCGTCTCCTCGATGCGTTCGGTCAGGAAGGACTTGAGCGAGAAGGCGGCGCCGGGAAAGCCCGCGATCACAGTCCGGATCTCCGTCTCGACCTTGCGCTGGGCGGCTCCGTCGAGGCCGGGCTCCAGATCGATGTGGATCTCGCTGTAATGCGGCCCCGCCGTGTCCTCGCCGGCCTCCGCGCGTCCGATCTGGGCGGCGACCGCCCGCACCCCCGGTATCGCTTTCAGATCGGCGGTGACGAGGCCGCTCAACCGCTGCGATTCCTGCAAGGCGGTGCCGGGTATCGCCACCATGTGGAGGATCATGTGGCCCTCCCGGAGGTCGGGGAGGAACACCGCTCCGAGGGTCGGTAGGATAGCGGCACCGCCAAGCGTCACCAGCACGCTCGTCAGGATCGCGATCCGCGGCACCCGGCCGATCCGCGCCAGCAGTCGGAGATAACCCGCGCGGCTCCAGCGTACGACCGGGGGCTCACGCCGGGCTCCGTCGCGGGTCGACCGGCCGCCGAGCAGGAGCAGCACGAGGGCCGGTGTCACCGTCAGGGCCACGAGGAGCGAGGCGACGACCGCCGCGACGTAGGCGAGCGCGAGCGGTCCGAACAGGCGCCCGGCCACCCCGGTGAGCGCCAGGACCGGCAGGAACATCAGGAGCACGGCGAGTGTCGCGTAGGCGACGGAACTACGCACCTCCAGCATGGCGCTCAACACGACGCGGGCACCGCCGCGCCCCTCGGCCCGCGCCGCCCGCAGTCGGCGGGATGCGTTCTCGACGCCGATCACCGCGTCGTCGACCACCTCGCCGATGGCCAGCGCCAGTCCCCCGAGCGTCAGGGTGTTGAGACTCTCGCCCCAGGCCTGAAGCGCGAGCGCGGCCGCGATCAGCGACAGGGGGATGGCCGTCGCGCTGATCAGGGCGGCCCGCCAATCGGCCAGGAAGACCAGCAGCACGATCACCACCAAGACGCCGCCGAGGGCGAGCGCCTGGATAACGTTGCCGGTGGCGACATCCACGAAGTTCGCCGGCCGGAACAGGTCGGCGCGCAGGGTCACGCCCTCCCGCTGCAGGACCGGGCGCAGTTCATCGAGGGCCGCCTCCAGGCGGGCCGTGACCGCCCTGGTATCGACGCCGACCTGGGCGCCGACCATCAGAAGCACGCCCGGCGCGCCGTCCACGAGGGCGGCGCTGATCGCGGGTTCCGGGGCCGCCGTCACCGTGGCGACGTCGGAGAGCAGCATGCTCGGGCCGCCATCGTTGTGCAGCACCGTCTGCCCCAGAGCCTCCGGGGTGAGCGACTGCCCCTCGGTCCGCAGCAGGACGCGTTGGTTCGGCGTGTCGACGAAGCCCGCCCCCCGAACGCCGGTCGCCTTCCGGGCCGCCGCCAGTACGTCGTTGAGGCCGATCTGGTAGCGGATCAGGTCGTCCGGGCGGATCTGGACCTGCAGCGAGCGCACCGCCCCGCCGTAGAGCGACACCTGGGCGATGCCCGGCACCGCCTGGAGGCGGCGGCGCACGGTCCATTCGGCGAGGTGGCGCAGGTCCATGGCGTCGCGCGAGGCCGAGGTCAGGCCGACGAGGAGCACGGTGAGCGTCGATGACGTGAGCGGCGTCATGGCGGGCGCCGCGACTCCGTCCGGCAGGCGCCCGGCCAGCGCCGCCAGCCGCTCGTTGACCCGCTGGCGGACCCGGTCGACGTAGCTGCCGGCCTTGAACACCGCGGTGATCACCGACAGTCCCTGGATCGAGGTCGAGCGCAGCGTCTCCAACCCGGGCAGGCCGCCGACCGCGACCTCGACCGGCTGGGTAACCAGCACTTCCACCTGCTCCGAGTCGAGGCCGGGCGCCTCGGCCTGGATCGTCACGGTCGGGGGCGCGAATTCGGGAAAGACGTCGTAGCGCGCGCCCGCCAGGGCGTAGAGGCCGAACACCAGGAGCGCGCAGGCCAGGGCCAGCACCACCCGCGGATGCCGGACGGCGAAACCCAAGAGAGCAACCTGCGGCCCGCGAGCCGCCTCCTCCGGCGGCTCAGTCATCGTCGTCGCCCACGACGCGGATGCGGCTCTTCATCTCCTCGGAGAGGAGCGCCTGCCCGCCCCGCAGCACGATCTCGGCGCCGTCCGGCAGATCCTCGACCACGAACGAATCCGCCGACATGGGCGCGTCCGGCCGGATCGCGTGCCGCACGAACGCGCCGTCGCCGGTGCCGCGATACACCCAGGTCCCCCCCTCCCCGTGGACCACCGCGTCCTCGGGCACGAGCACGCCGCGGACCGACCGCTCGGCCGGCAGGAAGGCCATCGTGCTGGTTCCGGGCAGGAGGCCGCTGTCGCCGGAGACGAGATAGAAGAAGCTCTGCCCCTGGATGCGGGGATCGGTCCGGGTCGCGGCCGAGACCAGCAGCATCGCGACCCGCACGCTCTGCGGCGGGACCTCGGCGAAGGCGGCCTCGGGCGGGGTCGCGAGGTTCTCGCCGGGCGGCAGCGTCACCTGGACCAGGAAATCGGCGCGCTCGATCAGGCGGGTGACGAGGGCCGTGCGATCGATGATCGCCTTGCCGAGCACCGAGCCCCATTCCTGTCGCGCGGTCGCGCTGAGCGTGCGCACCTGCGATTCGGCCGCCGTCTGGGCGGCGCGGTCGGTGAGCAGGGTGCCCTCGGCGGTCTCGATCTGGGCGACCGCGACCACGCCCGCGCCGAGATTGCGGGCGCGGCGGGCGGCGCTGGCCGAGACCTCGACACGGGCCTGCGCCATCTGCAGCGCCGCGACGGCTCCGGCGTAACTGTTGGTGAGTTCGGTGATACGGGCGATGTCGACGACGGTGCCGTAAGCGGTCAGTTCCTGCCGGTGGGGTACGGCCGGACGGGTCTCGGCGACCAAGCCGATCCGCGCTTGCTCCGGTCGGGTCAACCGGACGAAGGTGCGCCCGTCCTCGACGGCGGTACGCGGGGCCGCCGGGCGCATGTCGGCCGTGGGCGCTCGGTGCAGGTCAGGTAGGAGCGTCTCAAGCTGCGCGCGCAATCCGTGCAGAAAGGGGGCAGCCCCAGCCGGCAGGATCGCGTCCGGCGCAGCAATGGCGGCGCCGGTAGCCACGATCAGCACGCCGCCGACGATCAGGCGCCCTCGCATACGCACGCCATGCCCCTCCGCGCCATTGCCGAAATGTCCCGGCTCCGATGCCGAATACACCCGGATGGGCTCGGCTCAAACTCGGTTGCAGCCAAAGGTGGGGGATGGGGGCAACGCGGGGACACGCATCTCGATGCGGCGCCTCATACCAGCCGGAGGCAATCACCGCTCACATACGAAAGCCCGCCTCGGCGATGCGAGGCGGGCTCTCGTGGAACGGGTTCGCGCTGCGGTAGCTTAGCAGCCGTCATCCTTCACCGGGGCGGTATCCCGATCGGCCACCGCCTTGTTCATGGCACCCACGGTGCCGGGGGACGCCGGCTGCTGGCCACCCGCGAGGTTCGCCGCACCCGGATCGGTCGAATTCGACTTCGCGCCCGGCGTGGTCTTCGCTTCGCGGTCCGCCGTCTGCGTGGCGCCTGCGTTGTTCATGGCGCCGACCGTGCCGGGCGAAGCGGGCTGATTGCCGCCGGCCAAGTTCTTGCTCGACTTGTCGACGTCCGAACTCTTGGGGTTGGCGGCGTGCTGATCGGGCGTCTTGGGCATCGTCGTCCCGGTCGCGCACGGAGCAGCGAGGGCGGGGCTGGCCGCGAGGGCCAAGAGCGCGACGGCGCTGACCAGGCGTGTGACCTTCATAAACGTTCCTCCAAATATTTTTACTCGGGGCTAATTGCCAAATCCACCTTGAAGTTCCGGTACGAATGCCCGGAACTTTGCCTTGTTGCAGCGCGAGCTGAGAATTCGCGCGCTTTGGCAGGCTGAATGTCTCTACAGCCGCGCTTCGTCGTCAGGCTTTCCGCGAGCCGCATCCGGCGACGATTCCGCGCCCTGCGCGGATGCGGTGCGGGATCGCCCTTGCACACGCCGCCGGCCTGCTCAAAAGTCCCGCCGGGCACTCCGCCGGAGGCGCGAGTCGGATCATCTCCGGCAGCGCGATGGCGTCGCGAAGGAGTCGATCCGTTGACGCGCGTGGACCTGAATTCCGATCTCGGCGAGGGCTACGGCGCCTATACCTGCGGCGACGACGCGGCGATCCTCGACATCGTGACCTCCGCCAACGTCGCCTGCGGCCTGCACGCGGGGGATCCCGAGATCATGGCGACGACCTTCGCACTGGCGAAGGCGCGCGGCGTCGCGGTGGGGGCCCATCCGGGTTTTCCGGACCTGTGGGGCTTCGGGCGCCGGCGGATCCCGTTCAGCCCGGGTGAGATCGAGCGGCTGGTGGCCTATCAGGTCGGCGCCGCGCAGGCGCTCGCCACCTATGTGGGCCACCGCCTCACCTACGTGAAGACCCATGGGGCGCTGGGCAACATCGCCGCCGAGGACCAGTCCGTCGCCGATGCCGTGGCGCGGGCCGTCAAGGCGGTCGATCCCGGGCTGGCGCTGCTGGCCATCGCGCTGAGCGCCCAGGTGCGCGCCGGCGAGGCGGCGGGCCTCGAGGTCCATCAGGAAATCTTCGCCGACCGTGGTTACACCGAGGCGGGGCTGCTGATCCCCCGCAGCGAACCGGGCGCCTTCATCACCGATCCGGCCGAGGCGGCGGACAGGATCCTGCGCATGGTCCAGGGCGCGTTCATCCTGACCGCATCGGGCCGGGAATTGTCGACCCCGATCCGCTCGATCTGCGTGCATGGCGACTCGGCCCACGCGGTCGCCACCGCCCGGGCGGTCCGGGATCGGCTGGAGGGCGCCGGGGTGACGCTGGCACCGTTCCGGCCGTGAGCGCGACCCCGGACGAGCCCCGGCTCCTCGATGCGGGCGAGGCCGCACTGGTGGTCGAGTTCGGCAGCACGGTCGATCCCGCGATCAGCGATCGGGTCCTGGCGCTGGACGACGCCCTCGGCGCCGATCCGCCCGAGGGCCTGCGCGAGCGCGTCCCGACCTACCGGTCGCTGATGCTGCACTACGATCCGCTGGTGCTCGATCGCGCGGCGCTCGTCGAACGGGTCCGGGCCCTCGCGGCCGGGACGACCGAACGCACGGCCAACACCACCCTGTGGACGCTGCCCTGCTGCTACGCGGCCCCGCACGGCGAGGACATCAGCCAGGTCGCCGAACGCACCGGCCTCTCGCCCGACGCGGTGGTGGCGACCCATGCGGGGGCGACCTACCGGGTCTACATGTACGGCTTCGCCCCGGGCTTCGCGTATCTCGGCGGTTTGCCGGAGGTTCTGGCCGTGCCCCGCCGGGCGAGCCCGCGCCCGCCTCACCCGGCCAACGCCGTGGTGATCGGCGGCGGTCTCGCGGCGGTCGCCACCGTCCCGATGCCGACCGGCTGGTACGTGATCGGAGCCACCCCGGCCCGGCTCTACGCGCCGGAGCGCGATCGGAGCTTCTTCGTCGGCGCGGGCGATCTGATCCGCTTCGAGCCCGTGGATGCCGCGACCTTCGACGCGCTGTCGGCGCGGGAAGCCGCCGGCGAGCCGGTGGCCCGTCGCTGGGAGTCGCGGACATGACGGCGCTCGTCATCGCGGCCGCGGGCCCCGGGATCACGCTGCAGGATAGCGGCCGGAACGGCTACCTGCGCTACGGCATCACGGCCGCGGGGCCGATGGACCCGCTGCTGCACGCCACCGCCAACCGGGCGGCCGGCAATGCCCTGGACGCCACAGCCATCGAGATCTCCACGGGCGGCGTCACGCTCTCCGCAGAGGGCGGTGCGATCGGGCTCGCGCTCATCGCGCCGGGCTTCCGGGTCGCTCTGGACGGCGCGGCGCTGCCCGATCGCACGGCAGTGACCCTGGAGGCCGGACGGACGCTCGTCGTGCGGGCCGGTGATGCGGGGTCCTGGGGCTATTGCGCGGTGAGCGGCCGCATCGCGGTGGCGCCGGTGCTCGGCTCCACCGCGACCCACACCCGCTCGGGCCTCGGCGGCCTCGACGGGCGCGGACTCTCGGCCGGCGACCGGCTGCCCGTGGACGAGACCCGATCCGGCGATGTTGCCCCGCAACGCCTCGTCATGCCCTGGCTGGACCGGGACCCGCGGGTGATCCGGGTGGTGCTCGGGCCGCAGGACGATTACTTCGCCGCAGATCAGATCGACGCGTTCCTGGCCGGGCCCTGGACGATCTCGCCCCGGGGCGACCGCATGGCCTGCTTCCTCGACGGGACGCCCCTGACGCACGCCAAGGGCCACGACATCGTCTCCGACGGGGTCGCCATGGGGGCGATCCAGGTGCCCGGCAACGGGTTGCCGATCGTGCTGATGGCCGACCGGCAATCCACCGGTGGCTATCCGAAGATCGCGACGGTCATCGGCCCCGATCTCGGCCGCCTCGCCCAAGTGCGCGGCGGGGCGCGGATCGCCTTCCGGCAGGTCACGGTGGCCGAGGCGGTGGCGGCGCGCCGTGCCGAGCGCGATGTCTTGCACGAACCGGTGGCGCGGGAGCCGGTGGTGCGGACGGATTTCGCCTCGGATTTCCTGCTCGGCCTCAACCTCGTCGGCGGCGTCGCCGATGGTCGCGCCTGACGATGCGACGCGCTATGGGCGGAGCGGCCCCGGCCGGGACGACAACGAGAAAGGCTCCCACGTATGGCTCACGCGGTCACCGCCTCGGGCACACCGCCCACGCGCAGCAACGAACCGCTCAACGCGGACAGCGTCCGGAAGGCCCGGATCGACCTCGCCGCCTGTTTGCGCTGGGCCGCGCGCAACGGGCTTGAGGAAGGCATCTGCAATCATTTCTCGGCCGTCCTGCCGGAGCGGCCCGACCTGTTCCTGGTCAATCCCTACGGCCTCGCCTTCGCCGAGGTGACCGCCTCGAGCCTGCTGCTCTGCGACTTCCACGGCAACGTCGTGGAGGGTGATGGTCAGCCGGAGGCGACGGCCTTCCACATCCATGCCGAGTTGCACCGGCTCAAGCCCCGCGCCCGCGCCGCTTTCCACACCCACATGCCCTACGCCACCGCGCTCGCCATGCTGGAGGGGCAGCCCCTGGTCTGGGCCGGCCAGACAGCCCTGCGCTTCTACGGCCGCATCGCGGTGGACGAGGATTACAACGGGTTGGCGCTGGATTCCCAGGAAGGCCAACGGATCGCCGCCAGCGCCGGGGAGGCCGATGTGGTCTTCCTGAAGAACCACGGCGTGATGGTGCTCGGCGAGACCGTCGCGGAGGCCTGGGACGACCTCTACTATCTGGAGCGTGCCGCACAGGCGCAGGTTCTCGCCCTCAGCACGGGGCGGTCGCTGAAGATCGTGCCCGAAGGTATCGTGAAGCACGTCGCCGCCCAGGAGGCGGCCGGCCGCGCCGAGAGCGCGCGGCTGCATCTGGAGAGCGTCAAGCGAGTCCTCGCCCGGGACGAGCCGGCCTTCCTGGCTTGAGCCGTTCGAGCGCCGGAAGGTCTTGATTTCAAAAGGTCGAGACCCTTTGCGGGTGCAAAGCAGAGCCCTGCGATCGTGTCAGGGCATTGCCCTGACGGCCCACCAGTGGGCACAGCCCTTTGGAAATCCAGGACCCGCCCATTCCGAACCGGGCGAGCTTCTTCAGGGCGCCCCCCGGATCCGCTCCAGCAGCGCGGCGTCAGCGTAGCCATCGGCCGGCAGGCCAATCGAACCCTGGAACGCGCGCAGTGCCGTCCGGGTCTTCGGGCCGATCTTCCCATCGATGCCGCCGGTGGCGAAGCCGTGCTCGGTGAGGCGGGTCTGCAGGTCGCGCCGCTCGTCCCCAGTGAGCGCCCGGTCCCCCCGGGGCCAGTCACGGACGAGGCCGGGATCGCCGCGCAGGCGGTCCGACAGCAGCGCGACGGTCAGTGCGTAGGCGAGCGCCGTGTTGTAGCGCAGGATCACCGCGAAGTTCGGTCGCAGCAGGAAGGCCGGGCCGCGGATCCCGGCGGGCAGGATCAGGGTCGCCTCCGCGGTCTCGTCTGGGATCGCGCCCGGACGAGCGGGCCGTACACCGAGCGCCTGCCACGCGGCGAGGCTGCGCGGCGTGGTCTCGTCAGCCAGGGCGGCGTCGAAGCCCTCGGGCAGCAGCGCCTCGGCGCCCCAGCCTTCTTCGGGCTTCCAGCCGTGGGCGCGCAGGTAATGCGCCGTCGAGGCCAGCGCATCCGGCACCGAGGTCCAGATGTCACGCTTGCCGTCTCCGTCGAAATCAACCGCATCGCGGAGGTAGACGCTCGGCATGAACTGGGTATGGCCCATCGCCCCCGCCCACGAGCCGGTGAGGCCAGCGGGCATCCGGTCGAGGGGCGCTTGGTTCCAGGCCAGGATCTGGAGCGCGGCCGAGAGCTCGTTGCGCCAGTAGGGTGCGCGAGCGGGATCGCCGCAGGCCAGCGTCGCCAGGGATCGCACCACCGGCTTCACCACAGCGAGGTTGTCGAGCACTGCGCCGAAGCTCGATTCCACGCCCCAGAACGCCGCCAGGATGTAGCGGTCGACCCCGTAGCGGGCCTCGATCGTCGCGAAGGTCTCGGCCTGCTCGGCGAGCTTGGCCCGGCCCGCCTCGATGCGGGCCGGAGTGACGCTGGCCTCGATGTAGTCCGAGAGCGGTCTTACGAATTCGCCCTGGCTCGCGGTGGCGGCCAGAACGTCGGGATCGGGCGTCAGGTTGGCGAGTTGGGCGTCGGCGAGGGTCTGCGGCACGGCCTGCGTGGTCGCGAAGGCGATGAGGCCGGCGCGACAGCTTTCGAAGGGCATCACGGGCGGGATTGCGTCGGGCGCCGCAACCGCGAGGGTCGGCATCAGGGCGCAGAATAAAACGGCTCTGCGGGTTCCCGGACAGGGGCGTGTCGGGCTGCTCATCGGCGCTCTGGGCTCGCATTCTGTAGGGGTGCCCAGCATACCCGGCCGATCGGGGCGGGTTCCAGCGGAGAACAGGCCCGCTTCGAAGTGTCGGTATCGCGCCAACGTGATTGCGCGGCCCTGCCGGATGGAAGACGACCCGGGCATCCTTCCTCAGGAGGGTCCAAAGGAGATCGACCGATGAAGCGGATAGCCTTCGCCACGATCGCTGTGGCTACACTCGCCGCCGGTCCCGCGCATGCCCTGGAGGTCATCCGCAGCCGCGACCTCCCCACACCCGCGGAGGCGGTCTGGGCGCTGGTCGGCGATTTCTGCGCCATCCAGTTCTGGCACCCGCAGGTCGAGCGCTGCATCCTGTCGGCCGACGACGACGATGACGGCATCCGCGCGCAGATCCGGGGTCTCGTGGTGAAGGGTGGGCTCGGCACGATCGTGGAGGTCGAGACCGCCCGCGACGAGACGGGCCGGAGCTACAGCTACGGCTTGATCCAGGGCCCCCTGCCGGTGCGCGCCTACAACGCGACCCTGGCGGTCCGGCCGAACGGCACCGGATCCACGGTGATCTGGAGCGCGACGTTCGACGCCGAGGGGATGAGCGATGCCGAAGCGGTCGCCGACATCGCCGGTGTGTTCGAGGCGGGGCTTGCCGGGATCGCCCGCGAGGCGTCCAGATAGCGTCCGGCCGAATCGGGCGGCCGCGCGATCAGATTCCCGGTCGGCGGCGTATCCCCCTCGTCCCGGCGCCAGCCGGCACCGATCTGAGCGGCGTCGGGGCAAAGGATCGCCCGGCTCGATTGCCAGAGGCAACCTCACGAGGCCGAGACCCGCATGCGCCGCCACCGCCACGCCAAGATCGTCGCCACCGTGGGCCCCGCCAGTTCGGCGCCCGACCAGCTGAAAGCCCTGTTCCTCGCTGGGGTCGATACCTTCCGGCTGAATTTCAGCCACGGCACGCAGGAGGACCACGCCCGCGTCCACGCTGCGATCCGCGCCCTCGAAAAGGAGGTCGGCCGGCCGATCGGCATCCTGCAGGATCTGCAAGGACCCAAGATCCGAATCGGCACGCTGCAAGGCGGCCGACTGGATCTCGAGGCCGGCGAGCGGGTGCGCTTCGTCCTGGAAGGCACCGACGGCGACAAGCAGACGATCCCGCTGCACCATCCGGAGATCTTCGATGCGGTCGTGCCCGGTCAGGAATTGCTGATCGACGACGGGCGGGTGCGGGTGCGGGTCATCGGACCGGAGCGCACTGCCATCATGGCCGAGGTGGTGACCGGTGGGGCGATCTCGAACCGCAAGGGCGTCAACCTGCCGGGCACGCTGCTCGACCTGTCGCCGCTCACCGAGAAGGACCGGGCCGACCTCGCCTTCGGGCTCGATCTCGGCGTCGACTGGGTGGCCCTGTCCTTCGTGCAGAAGCCGTCCGACGTGATCGAGGCCCGGGGGATCATCAGCGACAGGGCCGGGATCATGTCGAAGATCGAGAAGCCGCAGGCGCTGGAGCGGATCGACGACATCATCCGGCTCTCCGACGCCGTGATGGTGGCCCGCGGCGATCTGGGGGTCGAGATCCCGCACGAGGACGTTCCGGGCCGTCAGAAGGAGTTGATCCGCGCCTGCCGGCTCGCCGTGAAGCCCGTGGTGGTGGCGACCCAGATGCTCGACTCGATGGTCAGCGCCCCCGCACCGACCCGGGCCGAGGCCTCGGACGTGGCGACCGCGATCTACGACGGCGCCGACGCCGTCATGCTCTCGGCGGAATCGGCCACCGGACGCTATCCGGTGGAGGCGGTCGCGATGATGGACCGGATCATCCGCAGCGTGGAGGGCCATAAGCTGTACCACTCCATCGTGGCGGCCTCGGAGCCCGGCGAGGAGGAGACGCCGCCCCACGCGGTCGCCACCGCGACAGCCGACCTCGCCGAGGCGATCCATGCCGCCGCGATCGTGGCCTACACGTCGAGCGGAACGACGGCGGCCCGGGTGGCGCGCAAGCGCCCCGCCGCCGCGATCCTGGCGCTGACGCCGAACCTCGCGACCTCACGCCGGTTGAGCCTGTTGTGGGGCGCCCACAGCGTCCTCACGGACGATGTCGATTCCTACGAGGAGATGACGGCAAAAGCCTGCCAGCACGCGCAGGAAGAGGGTTTCGCCAAGCCGAACGACATCATCGTGGTGGCCGCGGGCATCCCGTTCCACACGGCGGGCAACACGAACAACATCCGGCTGATGCAGGTCTGAGTGTTACAAGGCTGACGGCGGGCTCCGCGGGTGGAACGCGGCCCGCTTCCCATCGTTGACTTGGAAGCTGCGCCGTTTTGGCGCGAAACTGAAGGGCCATCCCATGAACCTGATCGGACGCCTCGTCACCAAGCTCCTCGGCAACGAGAACCGCCCCATCGACCGCGACGACCGGAACGCCAGCACGGCGACGCCGATCGGCCGCCTCGTCACGAAGATCCTGGGCAAGTAAGCATCGACGCCGCGCGCCCCGGGCGCGCGGCTCCCGGCGATCAATCAGTTCGCGACCGCACCCGCGACTTCCTTGACGGTCGGCGCCGCCGGCACGGTGTGCTGCCAGAACGTCCCGGTCCGGCCCTTGGCGAAGCCCTCGTCGTAAAGGCTGCGCATGTAAGCGGTGTCGAAGCCCTTCGAGGCCGGTACCTTCGGACCACCCTCGTCGATGTAGGTCAGGTTGAAGCCGATGCCGTTGCCCCGCGCCAGCGCGTAGGTCGCGGTCAGCGTGGCCCGCGAGCGGGCGCGGCTCGCCGTCGTGAAAGAGCGCTCTACGATCGAGAGCGTGTTGTCCTTCGTCACCTCGAAATCTGGCTCCAGGCGGCCGTTGATCACGACGTAGATCTCGGCCTTCCCGCCCGTGCGGATTCGCCCGTCGCGGAGCAGAAGGGTCTGCGGCAGGGTGAAGACCGGCGTCACCACCGAGCCGTCGACATGCATCTCCTGGAAGCGCGCGTCGCCGGCCGAGACATCGATGAATTGCGGCGGGAACACCGCCGGGATGCTGGCCGAGGCGGCCAGCACGTCGCGGAACAGCTCACGGGCATTCGGCACGCCGCTCGCCGCGATGGCGCCCATGTTCCAGATGACGGCCCGCTGGGAATCGAGGTTGGTGGTCACCACGAGCAGGCGCCGGCCCTTGGCGTGCTCCTCGGCCACCGCCCGGATCAGATCCGGCGTGACGTAACGGTCGATAAGGTTGCGCAGACGCCCGTCACCGAACAACCCGGAGCCGAACAGCACGTTGGCGATGTTGGGCGAGGCGACCAGCTCGCCGGCGACGCCGCTGGTGTAGAATTCGGTGAGATAAGCGTCGTAGCCGGACCCCAGGAACGCGAATGGCGCAATCAGCGCCCCGGTCGAGACGCCGGACACCAGGCTGAATTCCGGCCGCTGGCCCGAAGCCGTCCAGCCGTTGAGGACACCGGCTCCGTAAGCCCCGTCGCCGCCGCCACCCGACAACGCCAGGTAGTTGAAACTCTTATTCCGCCGCTGCGGGTTAGCGGCAAGTTCCGCGATCGTCTCCACCGAGGCGTCCGCGTAGACGCGCGCGCCGGGGATGCCCGGAACGCTCGCAAATGCGGCCTGCTCAGCGCTGTAAGGCGTCCGCGGAAGGCTGCCGCAGGCCGCCACCTGACCCGCCAGCCCGAGCGCGGCCAGCGCCCGCAAGCCTGTCCGACGGAAACCCATCCTCGTCACCTTGATCCGTGAAGCCCGGCCACCCTGCCACATGAAACGAGCTTGGCTGTGACGTACGTTCCGTCTTTGCCGCCCGGTGGGCCGGATAAAGATCTGCTGTTGCGCCCAGGTCACGATCCCACGGGATCGCGGCGCAAGCGAGGCCGGACGCGGTTTGGGTGGCAGCGGGGCCCGTTCGGTGTGCGACGATGCCCGGGCAGCGTGACGTTGGCAGCATTTGCGAACCCGATCGCGCCATTGCCGGTGGACAGGGATTGCGGGGAACGGGCGAGCACCCTTGCAACGTTCGTCAGCGCCGCGCTAGGGTTCCGTGCGGCCTGGCGGGACAGGGTGTCGCACCGCGGCTCGGCCCGCCGTGATCCGATGCGCGGTCCGCGCCTTGGCGTGATCCGCCGTTGGACGGGTCGTTGGACCCGGGATGCGCGCGCCGGACCTTGGC
This sequence comes from Methylobacterium sp. J-088, assembly GCF_022829295.1. Taxonomy (GTDB): domain Bacteria; phylum Pseudomonadota; class Alphaproteobacteria; order Rhizobiales; family Beijerinckiaceae; genus Methylobacterium. Next base: position 51,152 of record NZ_JAKSYH010000179.1, on the reverse strand, counting down.
GCAGCGCGGGCTGCAGGGGGCGGAGGGGTAGATGGAAGCGGCAGTAGGCTGGACGGATGATCGCGTGGCGCTCCTGCGCCGGTTGTGGGAGGACGGGCAGAGCGCGAGCAAGATCGCGGCGCAGCTCGGCGGCGTCACGCGCAACGCGGTGATCGGCAAGGTCCACCGCCTGGGTCTGGCGGGCCGCGCCCGGGGTGGGGAAGAAGCCCCCGTCGCCGCGGTCCAGCCGGCGAAGGCCATCGAAATCGAGACGGCCATCGCGGTGGTTGAGATGCAGGCCCCCGAGCCGGTGGCGATCCTCTCGCATCGTCCGGCGCCGGCCTTCCCGGCGGCAGCGCCGGCCGCTTCGCCGACGCCCCTTGCGGTCTCCCAGCGCGTCACCATCATGGACCTGCGGGAATCTATGTGCCGCTGGCCGCTCGGCGATCCGACCACGCCGGAATTCCGGTTCTGCGGCGGCCGGTCGATCACCGGGCTGCCTTACTGCACCCATCACGCCGAGATCGCCTATCAGCCGGCGGCCGAACGGAAGCGGGATCGCCGCGTCGCCTCGTTCCGCTGATCGGCGGCTCCATTAGGGCTGGACCAGCCCGGCTGCGCGGAGATAGCGCGCGGTCGCCGGATTGATGCGATCCGCCGGCACGAGGCCGATCAGGTTTTTCGGGTGCGTCGTGGCGCCCCTGTCGCGGCCGAGCGCGCGGACGATCCGGTCGGCCGCGTCGCCCTCGAAGTCCCGGCGCGCCAGGATGAAGCTCCACGAGCCCACCGTCTCGATCGACTCTGCCTGTCCGGGGAAGCTGCCGGCCGGAACGGTCAGACGCTTCAGCGCGGCGTCCGGCTGCGCCAGACGCACGATCCCAGCTTCCGAGGGGCCGAAGAAGCGCGCCCCGCCCGGAGCCCGGGCCATGGTGGCGAAGCCCGGCCAGTCGAGCCCGCCGCCCCAAAGCGCATCGGCCTGACCATCGCGCACTAGCGTAGGGCCATCACCGGCGCGGTCGAGCAGGACCGGGCGGATGTCGCGCGCGGGGTCGAACCCCGAAGCGGCGAGCGCGCTGCGGGCCATCACGGTAAGCCCCGACAGGTGCGTGCCCAGCACGACCGTACGCCCGCGCAGATCCGCCACCGATCGGATCGGGCTCGCCGCCGGCACGACGAACAGACCGGGCGTCGGGTACATCGGAGCCAGCACGGAGATGCCGCCGGCGGCCGTGAACGCGGGATAGGCGTACTCCCCCTGCACGAGACCCAGATCGACGTCGCCGGCCTGCAGGAGGCCGAGATTCGCGACCGAGCCGCCGCTGGCGCGGGTCTCGATGATCAGGGCCGGGTCCGCTTGCCGAATCGTATCCGCGAAGGCCGCACCGAAGGCCGGAAACCCGCCGCCCGGCGTCGCGGTCGCCAAGACTACGCGAACAGGCTCCTCGGACCGGGCCCGTCGGGGCGCGAGGAGACTCAGCGCTCCGAGGAGCGTCATCCGGCGGGTTGCCATCTTAATTCCCGAAGCTGGCACATGCATCGCCATCAACACTCTCGTCGCGCCGGCGCGCCGGACCAGCGCTGATCGGGAGAATAATTTTCTATTGGCTTCGCGACAGCCAGCAAGGCTGTTCCACGGCTTGGCAGAGATCGCAGCGAAAGCGGAAAGAACTTTTGATGTGGGCACTTAGCCTGATTGCCCCCGTGGCGGCAACGCGATATCGCAGCCTCCCGTCCGGGCCGATCCAAAACCTCCCGCCCGGGGGCTTGGTCTCGACCGACCGGACCCACATCTCACCGATCCCACTACGAGCAGGAGCTCCGCGATGGCCGATTCCCTCAACGCGCCGGCGAAGGTCGGCCATGGCCGTGTCTACGGCTCGATCACCGAGACGATCGGCAACACCCCCCTGGTCCGGCTGAACCGCCTGCCGAAGGAGCACGGGGTCGACGCCGAGATCCTGCTGAAGCTGGAGTTTTTCAACCCGATCGCGAGCGTCAAGGACCGTATCGGCGTCAACATGATCGACGCACTGGAGGCGTCCGGTAAGCTTCAGCCGGGCGGCACGCTGGTGGAGCCGACTTCGGGCAACACCGGCATCGCGCTCGCCTTCACGGCAGCGGCACGGGGCTACCGCCTGATCCTGGTCATGCCGGAGACGATGTCGCTGGAGCGGCGCAAGATGCTGGCGTTCCTGGGCGCGGAACTGGCGCTCACACCCGGCGCGCAGGGCATGAAGGGCGCGATCGCCAAGGCCGAGGAGCTCCTGAAAGAGATTCCCGGCTCGGTGATGCCGCAGCAATTCTCGAACCCCGCCAACCCCGAGATCCACCGGAAAACCACCGCCGAGGAGATCTGGAGCGACACCGGCGGCCAGCTTGACGCGTTCGTGGCGGGCGTCGGCACCGGTGGTACCGTGACGGGCGTCGGCGAGGTGCTGAAGCCTCGCCTGCCGAACCTGAAGGTCTTTGCCGTCGAGCCGGAGGATTCTCCGGTGATCTCGGGCGGCCAGCCGGGGCCGCACAAGATTCAGGGTATCGGCGCCGGCTTCATCCCCGACAATCTCCACACCGACATCCTCGACGGGGTGCTGAAGGTCTCCAACCAGACCGCATTCGAGACCGCCCGGGCGCTCGCCCGCCTCGACGGCATCCCGGGCGGCATCTCGACCGGCGGCAACGTCGCCGCCGCCCTCGAGCTGGCGAAGCGGCCGGAATTCAAGGGCAAGCGCATCGTTACGATCGCCTGCAGCTTCGCCGAGCGCTACATCTCGTCGGCGCTCTTTGAAGGGATCGGCTAAGCCGAACGCAGCCCGTTCCGCGACGGAACGGGCTCTGGCTCCGCTCCGGATCGAACGGCGCGGAGCCCTACCACCGGTGGATCCGATCGCGGGCGACCCTGCGGCGAACCGTACGCCGCTACGTTTCGCGTGGATGGCGTGGCTTGAGTTATATATTTCTACTGAAAAATTGGCGGCGTCACATAGATTTACCGCTGAAAATGCCTACCAATTTCGATATCGACGGCGATTATTTCCAATAAGATACAGATTTTTTCTATCACTTTTATCGATCAACGTTGCATCTCCAGCCTGGATCTTCCTCGATCGTTCCGGTACCGCGAAAAGCGTGATCGGCCGGGGGTTCTGTCATGCGTTGTTTCGTCGTGATCTTGTGCTGCCTCTGGTCGCAAGCCGTGCTGGCGCTGGGTTTTGCGGTCCACGATCTCACGCCGCTGGCTGAGGACGCCCGCACCGCCCTTGACAAGGATGCCACCGCGCAGGCGCAACCGTTCCAGCTCATGCTCACCTGCCCTGGCTGCGACGGCGCTCCGACGGTCGCGCTGCAGTTGGGCCGCCTCACGGACGGCACCGAGGGCCGAATCCGCACTGGCAAGACCACGATGGGCGCGCTGGAAACGATGTGCGTTAAGAAGAACCCGGATTGCCGGCTCACCACTCTGCCGGCCGGCCCGGGGGTCGCGTGGATCACGTCTTACGTCTTCGAGACGGGCGCCGGCGCGACAGCCATCGTCCTCCGTGACGGCGATCTACTGACGATCGATGCCCGGTCGATCGACCGCGGCGCGGCGGAGGATACGGTGCTGCGCCTGGCCCAGAAACTCCTGCCCCGCATCATCGGTCGCTAACGCCCGAACGCTGTTGCCCGCGCCCCATCGCCCGAGGGGCGCAACTCTCCCGCGCCGCCCCGGTTGTTCTGCGAAGACACGGAAAGGCGCGCCATGACCGGCCAGACAGGACGACCGTCCCTCAAGGACTTCGACGCGAACGCGGACCGAAACGGCCAGGATCTCGGACAGGATTCGCCGCTGGATATCGGCTCGGCTGCCCGCACGCAGGCGGACTTGAAACGGAACCCGGCGGGCGATGCCGAAGCCGCGCGGATCGCCTCCGGCACCCCCGGCTCCGATGCCACGGATGCGACCGAGGCCGAGACGCCGCGCGAGAACCTCGACAAGCTGAAGGGCACGTCCAGCGAAAACGCATCCGGCAGCGGCTCGGATCTGAGCGAGGCGATCGACCGCGCAACGGCCGCCGTCGGCCAAGACGACGGGAAGCGCTGATGGCCCGCCCGACCAGCGAATCCGGAACCGTCACCCGCAAGCCCGACGATGCGGTCGGGTCCCGCGGCGATCCGCCCGCCGGGGGCGGCCACCAGACGGCCGAACAGGCGGCCATCACCAACATGGGCGGGGGCGAAAAGCCCCAGCCGGAACCTGGCGAGGGTTGGCGCGACACCGGCGAGCCTGGGCGGTCGCCGCCGGCGATCGGGGGCTCGTCCGGTGGCCATTCAGATCAGAAAGCGTCCCGCGGTCCAGACGCCGGCGAGACGGTTGCGGACGGGCATTACCGGTCGGAACGGGAGAACCATGAATGAGCGAGCGCGAGGACACGGGTGCGAAGCCCGAGAAGCCGAAGAACGTCGCACCTGACGCGGTCAAGGATCCGAACGAGAAAACCGAGGGTCATCCCGGAGCCGGGCCGTCGAGCGGCGGGAGTCAGAACGACGAGACCGACCCAGGGAGCAGCTGACGCCGCCCGGACGGCTCAGGCGAGCCGGAACGGAATCGGATCTGTGGCCAGCTTCACGGCGTCCGGCCGGCAGCCGCTTTCGACACAGGCGTAGCGGATTGCATCCTGGCGGCTGCGGAAGATGCCCCCCGCACGCCCGCCGGTCTCGACAGCCACCCAATGGCCTGCGCCGTCCTGGCCGACGAGATAGGACAGGGGCGTGCCGGCGGTGGCCGGCAGGGATGAATTCAGTGCGACGGTCATGGTCGTCTGGGGGTTCACGCGGACCTCTCGGGTACCGCTATGCCAAGCTATGAAGGCCGGCATAAGGGTTCGATGGACTCGAGAGCGATCCGGAATAAGGGCTGCATCAGCAACCGGGCCTGAGCACCCGGTTGCCGGCCGTTCACGTCCGGTTGCCGGCCGTTCAGCTCAGGCCGCGCTGTCCTTGGAGGAGCGCTCGACGCGCTTGCGGTCGTTCGGATCCAGCACGGTCTTGCGCAGCCGGATCGACTTCGGCGTGACCTCGACCAGCTCGTCGTCCTGGATCCAGGCCAGCGACTTCTCCAGGGTCATCCGGATCGGCGGCGTCAGGCGCACAGCCTCGTCCTTCGAGGTGGTGCGGATGTTGGTGAGCTTCTTGCCCTTGAGCACGTTCACCTCGAGATCGTTCTCGCGGTTGTGCTCGCCGATGATCATGCCCTGATAGACCTTCCAGCCGGGCTCGATCATCATCGGGCCTCGGTCTTCGAGGTTCCACATGGCGTAGGCCACCGCCTCGCCCTTGTCGTTCGAGATGAGCACGCCGTTGCGGCGTCCGGCGATCTCGCCCTTGAAGGGCTCGTAGGCCTTGAACAGGCGGTTCATGATCGCCGTGCCGCGCGTGTCGGTCAGCAACTCGCCCTGGTAGCCGATCAGGCCGCGGGTCGGGGCGTGGAATACGAGGCGCAGGCGGTCACCGCCCGACGGCCGCATCTCCAACATGTCAGCCTTACGCTCCGACATTTTCTGGACGACGACACCCGAGTGCTCCTCGTCCACGTCGATCACCACCTCCTCGATCGGCTCGAGCAGGTTGCCCTCCTCGTCCTTCTCGAAGACGACTCGGGGGCGTGAGACCGCGATCTCGAAGCCCTCGCGGCGCATGGTCTCGATCAGGATGGCGAGCTGAAGCTCGCCGCGGCCGGACACATAGAACGAGTCCTTGTCGGTCGCCTCCTCGATCTTGAGCGTGACGTTGCCCTCGCCCTCCTTGAACAGGCGGTCGCGAATCATCCGGCTCGTGACTTTGTCGCCCTCGGTGCCGGCCAGCGGCGAATCGTTCACGATGAACGACATCGTTACGGTGGGCGGATCGATCGGCTGGGCCTGGATCGGCGTGTCGACCTGCGGGTCGCAGAAGGTGTCGGCCACCGTGCCCTTCATCAGGCCGGCGATCGAGACGATATCGCCCGCCTCGCCGACGTCGATCGGCGCACGCTCCAGGCCGCGGAAGGCGAGGATCTTCGAGACGCGGCCGGTCTCCACGACCTTGCCGTCGCGCGAGAGCACCTTGATCTGCTGGTTCGGCTTCACGGTGCCGGAGGCGATGCGCCCGGTGATGATCCGGCCGAGGAACGGGTTGGCCTCGAGCAGGGTGCCGAGCATCCGGAACGGCCCCTCCTCCACCTTGGCGGGGGGGACGTGCTTGAGCACGAGCGCGAACAGCGGCTCCAGGCCCACCGACGGGTCGGCATCCGGGCTGTCGGCCATCCAGCCGTTGCGGCCGGACCCGTAGAGGATCGGGAAATCGAGCTGGTCGTCGGTGGCGTCGAGGGCGGCGAAGAGATCGAACACCTCGTTCACCACCTCGGTGATGCGGGCGTCCGGCCGGTCGACCTTGTTGATCGCCACGATCGGGCGCAGGCCGATTTTGAGGGCCTTGCCGACCACGAACTTGGTCTGCGGCATCGGCCCCTCGGCGGCGTCGACCAGCACGATCACGCCGTCGACCATCGACAGGATGCGCTCGACCTCGCCGCCGAAATCGGCGTGGCCGGGGGTGTCGACGATGTTGATGCGGGTGTCCTTCCAGACGACCGAAGTCGCCTTCGCCAGGATCGTGATGCCACGTTCCTTCTCGAGGTCGTTCGAGTCCATCGCCCGCTCCTCGACCCGCTGGTTCTCGCGGAAGGTGCCGGACTGGGCCAGCAGCTTGTCGACGAGCGTCGTCTTGCCGTGGTCGACGTGAGCGATGATGGCGATGTTGCGCAGATTCATGTCGGCCCGAAACGGGTTGTGCCGGCTCCCTGGCGGCCGCGCGGCGCGGCCGTCCGCGCCGGTCCAGGTACGGAGTCGTGGTGGTTGCGTCGCAATATAAGGACACGCGCTCCGGGGCAAGGCCGACGCGTGCATGGTTGTATCCTGCCAAGCCCCTAACTTGCCGGATGGCGAGGGCTCGACACCTCAGTGGGGAATAGCGGAACGCGCAAAATGCGCGCCCCTCCCGCAGAGGGAAAAAGGTGTGGGGGAGAAGGCCCGGACCGCCGGACCCGTCGAGACGGCATTGCCTGAGCTCGGAAAATCACCGGCGGTGGCGATTCGCCGCCCCGGCTTCTTCGAAGCGACTGAGACGAGCGAACGACGACGGGCGGGAAAGGGGCGCTCGTGACAGCGGGGGGCAGTGGCATGGCGGCGGCGGCCGCCCGCAAGCCGGCGGAGGACGGTTTCGCCGTCGCGATCCTTTCGTCCGCCGGCAAGGGCGAAGCGCTGGCCCAGAAGCTAAGCGGATTCGGCGTGACCGGCTCAAACCAGTCCCCGAGGGCCTTCAGCACGTCGTCGACGGAGCCATAGCGCGCTGGGACCGAATTGATGTCCTGGTCAATAGCGCCGGCCACGGGCCCCGGGCGCCGCTGCTCGACATCACGGACGCCCAGTGGCACGCCGGTTTGGACATCTGGCTGATGAACGTCGTGCGCTCGCTCCGCCTCGTGACGCCGATCATGAAGGCACAGCGCGCCGGGGCGATCATCAACATCTCGACCGCCTGGGCCTTCGAGCCGAGCCCGATGTTCCCGACCCCGGCGGTGTTCTGCGCGGGGCTCGCGGCCTACACCAAGCTGTTCACCGACAGCTACGCCGCCGACAACGTCCGCATGAAAAACGTGCGCCCCCGCTGGATCGACAGCCTGCCGGCCACGGAGGAGCGCCGACAAAGCGTACCGATGGGCCGCCACGGACGCATCGACGAGATCGCCGCGACGATCGCGTTCCTTGCCTCCGATGATGCCGCCTAAATCACCGGCCCAAACCTGCGTTTGGACGGTGGCCTGACCGCGCGGTCGCCCTGTTCAACCCGGACGATGCGGCTGCGCGGCAGCCATGCGATCGAAGGCGCCGGCCTTCTCCCTATATGACGGATCGATGACGCCGCAACGCGGTCCACCAGTTCGCGCAGGGCGGACCTCTCGGGTGCATTGGATGAAACCAGACCGCTGGGCTACCGTGTTGATCCTGAGCCCACGCATGAGCGCGGCGAACCAGTATGACCTCCGCTCCGACGGCTGCCCCATGGAACGAGCCGATGCGCGCGCTTGAGCCGCGGCTGTTTCCGTACATCTGGCGCTATTCGAAGGCAGACCAGTTCCGGATCTGCGCCGTCGTCCTGGCCTCTCTGCCGTTTTACTTCGCCTCGCTCGACCTGCCCAAGCGCATCGTCAACGACGCAATTACCGGCAAGGCCTTCTCCCACGGCGAGGCGACCGCTTCGTTCCTAGACATCACCCTGTCATGGCCTCAGCTGCTCGGTGGCGGGACGACGCGGCTGTTCGAGGGGTTCCAGGTCGACCGGTTCGAGCTGCTGCTCGGCCTTTCCACCCTGTTCCTCGGCCTCGTGCTGATCAACGGGGCCTTCAAGTTCTGGATCAACCTGCAGAAGGGCATCTTGGGCGAGCGGATGCTGCGGCGCCTGCGCTTCCAGCTGTTCTGCCTGATGCTCCGCTTCTCGCCGGAGACGCAGCGGGAGGTGAAATCCTCCGAGACCGCGACGATCATCCGCGACGAGGTCGAGCCGATCGGCTCCTTCATCGGCGATGCGATCGTGGTTCCGGTGTTCCTTGGCACGCAGGCCGCAACCGCGCTCGCCTTCATCCTGATGCAGAACCTGTGGCTCGGCCTCGCAGCCGGCGGCATGGTCGCGGTGCAGATGACCGTGATCCCGCGGCTGCGACGGGAGATCATCCGTCTGAGCCGTCGCCGTCAGATCGCCTCGCGCGCCCTCGCGGGCCGCGTCGCCGAGGTGCTCGACGGGCTGCCGGCGGTGCTGATCAACGATACCGGCCGCTGGGAACGGGCGGAGATCGGCGGGCGGCTCTACAGCCTCTACGACCTGCGCCTGCGGATCTACCGGCGGAAGTTCGCGGTCAAATACCTCAACAACCTGCTGGCTCAGGTGACGCCGTTCCTGTTCTACGCGATCGGCGGCGTCTTCGCCCTGAAAGGCGAGCTCGATATCGGCCAGCTCGTGGCCGTGCTCGCCGCCTATCGCGACCTGCCCCCGCCCCTCAAGGAGCTGATCGACTGGGATCAGCAGCGCCTCGACGTCGAGGTGAAGTACGAGACCGTGGCGGCGCATTTCGGACCACAGCGTCTGCAGCCGGCCGAGCCGGAACTCGGTGAGACGCCGCCGCCGCTCGGTGGCCCGCTCCGAGTGGAGGGCCTCACATTGCGCGATCCGCAGGGCGGTGGCCCAATCGAGGTCGGCGACGCCGAGGTGCCATTGCCGACGCGGCTCGCCCTCATCCCGCCCGGCCCGGCAGCCCAGGAATTCGCCCGCGTCCTCGCTGGCCTGCAGACGGCGCCGGGCGGCACGATTCGGATCGGCAAGCACGACCTGTCGACCCTGCCGCGGCCGGCCCACGCCTATCGAATCGCCTTCGCGGGCGTGGAGCCGGTCCTGTTCCCGGGAACCTTGCGCGACAACGTGCTCTACGGCCTGCGCATCCGGCCGCTGCGGACCGGTAGCCTCGATCTCAGCAAGATGCGGATCAACGAGGCGGTGAAGACCGGCAATCCCTGCGACAGCATCAACGACCCGTGGATCGACTATCGGCACCTCGGGATCTGCGACGTCGGAGAACTCGACCCCCACCTCCTCGATCTGCTGGGCCGGCTCGATCTCGGCGACGACCTGTATCGCTTCGGCCTCGGCGCCCTCAGCTCGGTCACCCACGAGACGCCGGTGGGCCAGCGCATGATCGCGGCCCGGGAGCACCTGCGCACGCATTTCGTCGACAAGGGTCTCGCCGACCTCGTGATCCCCTTCGCCCGCGGTCGCTACAACGATCAGGCGACCGTCGGCGAGAACCTGCTGTTCGGGGTCCCGCGCGACCCGACGCTGTTGGACCCGCAGCGCCTCGCCGCTGCCCCGCTGTTCCGCGAGGCGCTGGAGGAGGCGCACCTCCTCGACGACCTCGACCGCATGGGTGTGGCCATCGCCACCAGCCTCAAGGACATCTTCGCCGACGTGCCGCCCGGCCATCCGCTGTTCCGGCGCTTCTCGCTGATCACGCCGGATGCCCTGCCGGATTATCTGCGCCGGCTCGCACGCCTGCCCGAGGATGGGCGCCTCAGCGAGGCCGACAGCGTGGCGTTCCTCGCCCTCACCCTGGCCTATGTCGAGCCGCGGATGCGCTTCGGCCTGCTCGACGAGGCGCTGAGCCAGCGGATCGTCGGCGCGCGGACCATCGTCCAGCGCCACATGCACGGCGACCACGGCTGCGACGTCGAATCCTACGATCCCAACCGGATCAACCCGCGCAGCACCGTGCTCGATAACCTGCTGTTCGGCCGCATCGACACGGCGCGGATGCACGGCGAGGCGATCATTCAGCGGGAGGCGCGGGCAGTGTTCCGGGAGTTCGACCTGGAGCGCCCGATCCAGCTGCGCGGTCTGGATAAGGAGGTCGGCAATCGCGGACAGCTCCTGACCGAGCGCGTGCGGGTGCGGATCGGCCTCGCCCGGGCCATCCTGCGCCGGCCGGAGGTCCTGGTGGTCGACCGGGTTGACGAGTTCTTGGAGCATGGCATCGACACGCTGCTGGATGTCGCGGAGGCCACCCTGCCCCAGGCGAGCTTGGTGGCCAGCCTGTCGGCAGAAGCGGATGCCGCCCGGTTCCCCGCGCGGCTGCCGCTGCGCAAGCCGGAGGAACGCCTGAAGGCCGCCGAATGATCGCGGCGTGATCCGAGCACGGGCTTGCGGTTTACAGCCTAGCCCGTCTCCGGCACAGGATGGCGCCCATGCCCGTTCTTCTGGACGCGACCGTGACACAGGCCGGCACCACCCCGAGCCTCGCCGGATTGCCGCGCGTGGTGCCTCCGCACCGCACGCCGCCGGAGCGGGAATTGCCGATCTGGGACTATCTGCGCTCGATCCGCGACAACAGCCTCCGGGGTTTCCCCCGGCGCGCCTTCGAGGAACCGGTGACCCGCCGGGGCCTGCTCGGCCGATCGAGCTTCATCCTGAACGAACCGGAGGCGATCCGCCGGGTCCTCGTCGAGAATCAGGCGAATTACGCGCGCACCACCGGGACGATCCGGATCCTGCGTCCGATCCTCGGCGACGGCCTCCTGATCAGCGAGGGCTCGGCCTGGCGCCACCAGCGCCGGACGCTGGCCCCGGCCTTCACGCCGCGGGCGATCGACGGCCTCGTGCCGCACATCGCGACCGCCATCACGGAGGGGCTGGATCACATCGCCGCGGAGGCAAAAGCGGGCCCGGTCGACCTGTTCACCGCGTACTACCGACTCGCCCTGGAAGTGGCCGGGCGCGCCATGTTCTCGGTCGGCATGGACGAGCACGGGCCGGAGTTGCGCCGGCTCATCGCCGCGTACGGCGAGCGGATGGGCCGGCCGCACCTGCTCGACATCGTGACGCCGCCGGGCTGGCCGGTGCCGCTCGACTGGGCGCGGGGGCGCTTCCGCCGCCGCTGGATCCCGTTCCTCGACCGGATCATCGCGGCCCGCCAAGCCACCGACCGGAGCCAGGCTGGGTCGGGCGACCTGCTGGACCTGCTCGCGGCGGCGCGCAATCCCGATACGGGCACCCCGTTCTCGCCGGCCGAGCTGCGCGATCAGGTCGCGACCATGATCCTCGCCGGCCACGAGACCACGGCCGGGACGCTGTTCTGGGCCTCTTACCTGCTGGCCCTCGCCCCGGAGGTGCAGGAGCGCGTCGCCGAGGAGGCACGGAGCGCGGACCTCGCCGACCCCACCGGCTGCCAGAGCGACGGGCGCCTCCCCCTCACCCGCGCGGTGATCGACGAGACCCTGCGCCTCTACCCGGCGGCCTTCGTGGTGGTGCGCCGGGCGCTTGGGCCCGACACGGTGGCGGGCCATGCGGTGAAGACAAGCGACATCGTGATGGTGAGCCCGTGGGTGCTCCACCGGCACCGGACGCTCTGGTCGGACCCCGACGCCTTCGATCCCGGTCGGTTCCTGCCGGGGTCGCCCCCGCCGCCGCGCTTCGCCTATCTGCCGTTCGGCGCCGGCCCGCGGGTCTGCATCGGCGCGCAATTCGCGCTGAGCGAGGCGGTGATCGCGCTGGCGCACTTGCTGCGGCGGTTCCGGTTCGTGCTGGACGATGCGGAGCCGATCCTGCCCCAGGCTGTGGTGACCACCCAGCCGGAGCGGGCGGCCCGATTCCGGCTGATCCCGCGGGATCCGTTCGGCTCCTGAGGTTCGTTGCGGATTTGGTCTTCGAGTTTGTTCGACCGCGTAACCCGATCTCTCCGAAAAGAGGAACGCCTCCGTTTCTCTCCCTCCCCCCTCTGCGGGGGAGGGTGGCCCCCAGAGGGGGTCGGGAGAGGGGAGCGACAGTGCAGAACGGAGTACCGGCCTTCATGCCGGTCACGCCCCTTCCTGAAGCCGGGTCTCCTCTCCCGGCCCCTGCTCACGCAGGCGCCACCCTCCCCCGCAGAGGGGGGAGGGAGAATGCGCGTGCGCCCAGGATAGCGTCGACCGGATACAGCCTCGCGAACACGACGAAACCGCACCCGGCGGACCGGGCGCGGCTTCTGGATTGCATGCCGGCGGGAGCGACTCCGCTGAGGCTCAAGCGGCTTTCTTGGAAGAACCGAGCCGCCCGCCCTTGTTGGCGGCGACCTCGGCAAGCTTGGCCGCGAGCTTCGCGTCGAGCTTGCCGGCGACACCGAGCGGAAGCTCGATGTCGAGACCGAGGGTCGAGACGCCCTCGCCGCGCTCCAGGGTGACCTTCACCTTGTCGGCTTCCACCGACACGTGGTTGGCGATCACCGCCAGGATCTCGTCCCGGAGCTGCATCACGAGATCCGGACGCCCGGACTCGGCCCGCTCGTGGGCGAGGATCAGTTGCAGGCGGTCGCGCGCGACCGAGCCGGAGTTGCGCTTCTGGAAGAGGCCCAGGATGCTCATGCCGCCCTCCGCATGAACAGCTTGTCGAGGAACGACTTGCGCTCGACCGGCAGGCTCATCGGAACCTCCTCGCCCTTCAGCCGGCGCGCCGCGTCGGCATAGGCCCGCGCCGGGGCGCAGAGGGGGTTGTTGAGGGTCACCGGGCAGCCGAGGTTCGAGGCGCGCAGCACCTCCTGGCTCTCCGGGATGATCGCGAGCAGCGGGATCGACAGGATGTCGAGCACGTCTTCGGTCTTGAGCATGTCGCCGCGGTCGGCCCGCAGGGGGTCGTAGCGGGTGAGGATCAGGTGCTTCTCCATCTCCTCGCCCTTCTCCGCCTTGGCGGTCTTGGAATCGAGCAGACCGATGATCCGGTCGGAGTCGCGCACCGAGGAGACCTCGGGGTTGGTCACCACCACCGCCACGTCGGCGTGGTGCATGGCGAGCTGGGCGCCGCGCTCGATGCCTGCGGGCGAGTCGCAGATCACCCAGTCAAACTTCTCGCGCAGCTCTTCCATCACCCGGGCGACGCCGGCGTCGGTGAGCGCATCCTTGTCGCGGGTCTGCGAGGCCGGGAGCAGGTGCAGGGTCTCGACCCGCTTGTCCTTGATCAGCGCCTGCGTCAGCTTGGCGTCGCCGTTGACCACGTTGATGAGGTCGTAGACCACGCGGCGCTCGGCGCCCATGATCAGGTCGAGGTTGCGCAGGCCGACGTCGAAATCGACGACGCACACGCTCTGCCCGCCCTGCGCCAGGGCCGCTCCGAGGGCCGCGGTCGTCGTCGTCTTGCCGACGCCGCCCTTGCCCGATGTGACGACGAGAACCTTTGCCACGCGTCGATCTCCCTAAATCCAGAGCTGAATTAATCTAAGCTTGCCATTCGGATGTTGCCGCCATCGAGCCAGACCTGGGCGGCCTTGCCGCGCAGGGCCGTGCCCATGTCCTCCGCCGTCCGCACGAGGCGGTCGATCCCCAGCAACTCGGGCTCGAATTTGCGGCAGTAGATTCGTGCGCGCGGGTTGCGCGCGGCTCCGGCGATCGCGCGACCGCGCAGGGCGCCGTAGACGTGGATCGAGCCCCCCGCCAGGATCTCGGCCCCCGAGGAGACCGAGCCCATCACGGTCACGTCGCCGGTCGGGTTGATGATGCTCTGACCGGAGCGGACCGAACCCTCGACGGTGATCGAGGTGACCACCTGCGGCTCCGGCTCGGCCGGGACGCTCGGGATCTCGATCTTGTCGGACGGGTGTCCCTTGACGAGGAGCGGCGGCAGGCCCTCGCCGACGAGGTCGGTGCCCTCGATCCCCAGGACCGCGATGCCGCGGGCCTTGAGTTCACGCATGAGCGTCTCGAGGGCGTCCGGCTCGGGCTTGAGCTGGGCGCAGTCCAGGATGACGGCCCGGCCCTTCAGCAGGGCCGGCGAGCGCTTGAGCGCCGCGTCGAGACCCGCGAGCCACTGCGGAAGCGGCGGTTCGGGGGAGAGGGCCAGGGCCTTGAAGGCCCGCCCGCGCAGGCTGAGCGGCCGGGGCGCGGAGGGAGATGCCGCCTGGGCGGTCTCCGGATCGATTGGCTCGGGGTGGGTCTCGCTCATGTCCGCCCGTTAAGAGTCCTTACCGGACCATTGACGGCGGGTATGGTTACCGAAGGGTTAAGTTTCTGATCCGGTCGGCAAATTCTGCCGGGATCCTGGTATCAGTGCGCTGGAAGACGATTGCGGGCGGTCTATCGGTCGGGCACCGGCCACCATCGTGCAATCTCTGGATTGGCGCCGAAGGTATGTTCACCGCGAATGCTGCGAGCCACGCAGGACCGTAAGGTGATGGTGAGGACGCAGCGCCGACGCGCTCCTCCCCCCTTGCGGGGAGGAGTTGGAGGTGGTGCAGGATCGAGCGATCCGGCGCCCTTCTGTACCACCCCCACCCCTGGCCCCTCTCCGCAAGGGGGAGGGAAATGCGCTATCCTTTCACAGCGTCCAGCCGCGGGGACAGACGATTGGATCCGCAAGCCTACATGGCAAAGGGAACCCGCACCTCGGCCGGAAAATCCACGAAGCAGTCGTCACCATAAGCCAGTGAGCTTCACAACAACTGCTGTGCCGGTACGCTCGTCCATTGACGGATTGGTGGGCAAATTCAGGCGCAAGCGCTGCCGATCGCAAACCGCGGATGCCGCGAAGACGACGCATGGCATTCGGGCGCGGGGCGCTCGTTCGCGTCTCCCCAGCGCGACGACCAGTGCTCGACCTCTTCGGCCGTCGCATGAAGGCCGGTCACCTGGGCTTCGTTCCAGGCCTTCAGGGTGTCTTGCCGCAAGATCTCCCGTTTCTCCGCGCGGTCGAGATACTGAGCGATGGCTTTGCGCATGATCCCGTCAGGCGTACGGCGACGGATCTCGGCCAGATGCTCGACCCGCCCCCTGAGCGTGTCGTCGAGCTCGATGGATGTGGACACGGCCATGCTGTGAACTCAGGGGGACGGTTCTGCCGCGCCCACAATAGTGGACCCAGCCCGTTCATCGACACGGCCAACCCCATTGAACGACGCGCCTATCCGGTGCCCCTCAAGACAACGGTCGAGACAACGGTTAGCCCCGCTCGAATAGGTTCAGCTTGATCGCGTCCTCGAGCAGCCGCACCTCCACGGCCTGCCCCCGGAAGGCCGGATCGAGATCGTCGGCGGCGCGGTAGAGGCCGTCGATCGCCACCAGTTCCGGCTCGAACTTGCGGCACCAGATCCGCGCCGTTGGGTTCCCGGCGGCTCCCGCGATCGCCCGGCCGCGCAGCGCGCCATAGACGTGGATCGAGCCCCCCGCGATCACCTCGGCCCCCGAGGCCACGGCGCCGAGCACGGTCACGTCGCCCTCCAGATGCAGCACGGTCTGGCCCGAGCGCACCGGCGTATCGAGGATCAGCGAGCGCGCGGCCTCCTTGGGCTGAGCCTCTGTCGGCGGCGCTTCGCCGGACGCGGACGTGTCGATCTCTCCGGCGGCGCGCCCGCCCGACAGGGCCGGCGGCATCCCGGGCCCCAGCAGCGCCGACGATGCGCCCTCGATCCCCAGGATGGCGATGTGGCGCGCCGCGAGATCGGCCAGCAGCCCGTCGAGATCCTCCCGCGTCAGCCGCAGGCCCCCCAGGTCGAGGATCACCGGACGTCCCGCGAAAAAATTCGGCGCGCGCCGGTTCAGGGCATCGAGGTCGCCGAGCCAGTCGGCCACGGGTGGGATCGGCGCCAGGACGGTCGCCATGAAGGACCGGCCGCGGAAACGGATCGGCGGGCGGACCGGCTCGGATGTCGGCTGGGTCACGGGTATCTTCGATGTCGCTGCAATCGTCGCCTGCATCCATGCTGTGCCGGCGCGCGCTGGGCAATCCCGCAGAGGCCCGTGTGACGCCCTGGCGAGGTCGCCGCTGCGTTTCTGTTGTAGAGAGGTGCCGCAGCCGATCCGGACGAGGCCCTTGAGCAGCATCCCAGTCCAGAAACCCTTCGTCGTCGACGACCTGACCCGGGCGAACCAGCGCCGGGCGGCCGATCCGCGGGCCTCGGCCTGGGTCTCGGCCAATGCCGGCGCCGGCAAGACCAAGGTGCTCACAGACCGCGTGGTGCGCCTGCTGCTCGACGGGTCGCCGCCCGGGCGGATCCTGTGCCTGACCTTCACCAAGGCGGCCGCCGCCAACATGGCGATCCGCGTATTCCGGCTGCTCGGGCGCTGGGTGACCCTCGACGACGCCACCCTTGCGGCGGAACTCGCCGAGCTCACCGGCGAGCGCGCGGATCCCGAGCGTCTGCGCATGGCCCGCCGGCTCTTCGCCCGGGCGGTGGAGACACCGGGCGGCCTCAAGATCGAGACCCTGCACGCCCTGTGCGAGCGGCTGCTGCACATGTTCCCGTTCGAGGCGAACGTGCCGGCCCGCTTCGTGGTGCTGGACGACACCAAGGCCCGGGAGATTTTTGAGATCGAGATGGCCAACGTCTTGGCCGACGCGGTCTCGAACGGCGATACGCCGCTCAGCGCCGCCCTGGCCCGGGTCACCCCTGAGGCGACGGGCGATGCCCTGCGGGCGGCGATACGGTCCGCGCTGCGGGCCAGGGGCTTCATCGGCGACGCGGCCGGCCTGGAGGCCGCGTTCGGGCGCCTGCACGGGGCGCTCGGGCTCGCGGCCGAGGAGACGGCCGAGCGGATCGAGGCAGCGATCCGCGATGGCGGTCCCGGATGCGCGCCGGAGGACAGGGCCGGCTTGGTCGCGGCGCTCCGCACCGGCAAGGCCAACGACGAGAAACTCGCCGACGCTCTGGCGGAGGCGGAGGCGGAGGCCGAACGCGCCCGCTCCGAAGGGTTTCCGGACCGCGCCGAGGCGCTGGCCCTCTACCGGTCGGTCTTCTTCACCCAGAAGGACGAGCCCAAGGCCGACAGCAGCCTCGGCACGAAGGCGGTCCCGGCCGCCGCGAAGGAGGCGCTGATCGCCGAGCGCGACCGGCTGGATCCGCTGTTCGATCGGCTGCGCGCCGCCCGGGCCCATAGCCGCACACAGGCGCTGTTCCAGATCGCCGCGGAGATCCACCGTCGGATCGAGGCCCAGAAGGCCAGGCTCGGCGCCCTCGACTTCGACGACCTGATCCACAAGGCCCTCGACCTGCTCGGGCGGGTCGGCGCTGGCTGGGTCCTGTACAAGCTCGACCGGGGAATCGACCATGTCCTGGTCGACGAGGCGCAGGACACCAACCCGGAGCAATGGGCGATCCTTCGGGCCATCACCCAGGAATTCGCCGCCGGCGAAGGGGCCCGGATCGGGAACCGGACCCGCTTCGCGGTGGGCGATCCCAAGCAGTCGATCTACGGCTTCCAGGGTGCGGAGCCGCGGGAATTCGCGCTGACGCGCGCAGCTTGGATCTCGGAATCGCGCTCGGCCGGCCTGACCTTCGAGGACGTGCCGCTCACCCTGTCGTTTCGCTCGACCAGCCTCGTGCTGCAGGCCGTCGATGCGGTCTTCGCCCTCGATGCCCACAACGAGGGCCTGTCCTTCGAGGACACGGTGCGCCAGACCGTCCATGCCAGCGCGCGGCCCGGCGCCCCCGGCGCCGTGGAGTTGTGGCCGATCGCCGAACCCGAGCCCGCAGCCGAGCCCGATGCCTGGACGGCTCCGGTCGACGCCCCGGAGACCAGCGCCCCGGCGATCGTCACGGCCCGCCGGGTGGCGCAGGCGGTGCGGACCTGGGTTACCCGGGGCGATGCGACCGGCCGCGTGTGGCGCCCCGGCGACGTGCTGATCCTCGTGCGCAAGCGCGGACCGGCCTTCGAGGAGGTGATCCGGGCCCTGAAGGGCCTCGCTGTCCCGGTGGCGGGCCAGGACCGGTTGGAGGTCTCGGCCCATATCGCGGTGGCCGATCTCGTGGCCGCCGGCCGGGCCGGCCTGCTTCCCGCCGACGACCTGACGCTCGCCACCGCGCTCAAGACGCCGCTGGTCGGCTTGACGGACGAGGATCTGGTTCGGATCGCTGCCCGCCGCGACCTGTCGGAGACGCTGGAGGATGCCCTTCACCGCCACGCCGCTGCCGGCGACGCGGCGGCGCTTCATGGGCTCGCCACACTGACAGAGTGGATCGCGCTGGCGAGCCTGCATGGTCCGTTCGGCTTCTATGCGCGACTGCTCGGGCCGCTGGGGGGCCGGGCCAAGCTCGTCGCTCGGCTCGGCGGCGAGGCGGGCGACGCCATCGACGTGTTCCTCGCCGCCGCCGCGCAGGCCGAAACCGGTGAGGATGCGCCCTCGCTCGGCGGCTTCCTGGCCCGCTATGTCGGCGCCGAGGCCGGGCACACGGTCAAGCGCGACCTCGAATCCGGGCGCGACGAGGTGCGCGTCATGACGGTTCACGGGGCCAAGGGCCTGGAGGCGCCGGTCGTGGTCCTTCTCGACGGCTGCGAGCCCCTGGGCCGGAACGACCCGCCGCTGTTGCCCCTGCCGGCGACCGGACCCGCACTGCCGCCGGTCTGGTCGGGCGGCCGGACCCAGGATTGCGCCGCCACCGAGGCCGCCCGCGCCGCCCTGCTCGCCCGGGCGCGGCAGGAGCACAACCGCCTGCTCTACGTCGCCATGACCCGGGCAGCCGACCGGCTCATCGTGGCGCCATTCCGTGGCCACGAGCGCGAGACCGAGGCCGCGTGGTGCCGCATGGTCCAGGCCGGCCTTGAGACGACGCTGGGTGCAGGCCAGACCGTCGAACTCGCCTACGGCCCAGCCACCGTGTGGCAGGAGGGGGCCGAGGCGCCCCGCGAGCGCGAAAAGCTGCCCCCGGCCGCGGTGCCCGTACCGGAGCCCGGCTGGCTGCGCAGCCCCGTTCCACCGGAGCCGGAGGCCCCGGCGCTCAACCCGTCCGCGGCGCTTGCCGCGGCGGACGGAACCCGGGTGCCGCCGCCACGCCTCGCCGATGCCCAGGCACGGCGCCGCGGCATCCTGATCCACGCCCTGCTGCAGCACCTGCCCCGCGTCGAGCACCAGCGGCGTGAGGCGGCCGGCCTCGCCTTCGTCCGGTCCCGGGCACCCGGCCTGCCCCGGCCCGCCCACGTCGCGATCGTGCGCTCGGTCCTGCGGATCATCGACGATCCCAACCTAGCGCCCCTGTTCGCCCCGGACGCCCGCGCGGAGGTGAGCCTGTCGGGGCGGGTACGCACGGCTGCCGGCGAGCGCGTGGTGCAGGGGCGTGTAGATCGTCTGAGCGTCACCACCGATACGGTTCGGATTGCCGACTTCAAGACCGGGCGGCCTCCGGATCCGGATACCCCACTTCCGCCCGCCGAGGCAGGACAGATCGCCCTCTATGCCCGGCTGCTCGGCCAGATCTATCCCGGCCGCACGATCCGCCCGATGCTGGTCTGGACATCGGGGCCGGTGATCCGCGCACTCGATGCGGCCGACATCGCGGCAGCCCTGGAGCGGGCCGGGATCGCGGCTTGAGCCGCGTCTCCGATCCCGCCAGGCTTATCTGGGCCCGATCTCCGGCCAATGAACCGCGCGTCATGGCGAAGGCGCTTATGCGAAAGCGCACATCTGAGAGGCATGTCCCCATATCGGATCATACCGGCGCGTCCGCTCTTCTTGACCACGCCCCGACCCGTCGCCAATTCTGAGCGAACCGCGCGGGCCCCTGCCCGTCCGACACCGCCCCTCTGGCGGCGACTTCCGAAGGGTGACGTTATGGCGACCATGAAGGTGACCGACGCGAGCTTCGAGCAGGACGTTCTTCAGTCCGCCGAGCCCGTCGTGGTGGATTTCTGGGCAGAGTGGTGCGGCCCCTGCCGCCAGATCGGCCCGGCCCTCGAGGAGATCGCCACCGATCTGCAGGGCAAGGTGAAGATCGCTAAGGTCAACGTCGACGAGAACCCGCAGATCGCCGCCCAGTACGGCATCCGCTCGATCCCGACGCTGCTGCTGTTCAAGAACGGCGAGCGCGTGGACCAGAAGGTCGGCGCCGCCCCGAAGGGCGACCTGTCGCGCTGGATCGGCGCCCAGACCGCCTGACCCCAGAGCTCTGATCACTTATGGAGAGCCCGGCCATGCGGCCGGGCTTTCTCCGTTTCATGGCTGATTTATTTTCTCTGATCCGGCGTCGAAGCCCGAGCCCGATCGTCCAGTCGCAGGAGGAGCCGTTCGGGCCGGCGCCGATGACAGTGAAGGCGTTCGCATCCCGGTTGGGGCCGGCGACAGCATCGACCGACAGGAACACGCCATTGACGGCGGCGTCAGACCGGCGGGGTGTCGTTGGCGGCAAGGACTAACCCGGCCAGGTAGAGCGAGCCGCAGATCAGGATGCGCGGTGGCCGCTCGAAGGCGATGTCCTTGACCATCGCCAGGGCCGCTTCGATGCTCGGGGCCGCATAGGTCGAGAGGCCGACGCCCTCGCCGATCCGGGCGACTTCTTCGGCCGGACGCGCCGCCAGCGTGCCGCTGATCGGCACCGCCACGAGGGCGCGCGCCAGTCCGACGAAGTTGCGCAGGAAACCGTCCGCGTCCTTGGTGCCGAGGAGCCCGACGATCAGCACCAGGGGGACATCGCTCTTCTCGCCGAGATCCGCCATGGCGGCGGCGAGGATCCGGCCTCCGTCGATGTTGTGGCCGCCATCGAGCCACAGCTCGGTGCCGGGATCGAGCTGTGCGGCCAGCCGCCCGCGCCCCAGGCGCTGCAGCCGGCCCGGCCAGTCGACTTCGGTGAGGCCCTTCTCCAGGGCCGTGTTGCCGATGTCGCCGAAGCCCGCCGCCCGCAGGGCCGTGATCGCCGTGCCGGCATTGACCAGTTGGTGGCGCCCGGCGAGGCGGGGGCGCGGCAGGTCGAACAGGTCGGTCTCGTCCTGGTAGACGAGCCGGCCGCGCTCCTCGTGGACCGAGAAATCCTGGTTTCCGACGAAGATGGGCCCGGCCCCGATCTCCTCGGCGCGCCGGCACAGCACGGCGTCGGCCTCGGCGTAGTCCTGGGCGGCGATCACCGCCGGACAGCCGCGCTTGAAGATCCCGGCCTTCTCGGTCGCCACCGATTCCACCGTGTCGCCGAGATACTCCGCATGGTCCCGGCCGATCGGCGTGACCACCGCGCAGGCGGGCTGCGCGATCACGTTGGTTGCGTCGAGCCGGCCGCCGAGCCCCACCTCCAGCAGCAGGACATCGGCCGGGCTCTCCGAGAACAGCACCAGGGCCGCCGCCGTGGTGATCTCGAACATGGTGATCGGCGCGCCGGCGTTGGCGGTCTCGCAGCGCGCGAACGCGTCAGCCAGCCGATCCTCGTCCACGAAATGTCCACCCCCGATCCCGCCGATCCGGATCCGCTCGTGGAAGCGCACGAGATGGGGCGAGGTGTAGACATGCGCGGCGAGCCCCCCGGCTTCGAGGATCGCGCGCATGAACGCGATGGTCGAGCCCTTGCCGTTGGTGCCGGCGACGTGGATCACCGGCGGCAGGCGCCGCTCCGGATGGTTGAGCTGGGCGAGCAGCCGCTCGATCCGGCCGAGCGACAGATCGATGGTGCGGGGATGAAGCGCGAGGAAACGCGCCATCAGGGCATCGGATGAGGCCATCGCGCGGGCTTTACGCCGCCTCGTCGGCCGTGACCGGGGTCGCCGGCGCGGCGACGTTGGTCAGGAGGCCGCAGAGGCGGGCGATGGTCTCCTTGAGCTGGTGGCGGTGGACGACCTGATCGACCATGCCGTGCTCACGCAGGTATTCCGCCCGCTGGAATCCGTCCGGCAGCTTCTCGCGGATGGTCTGCTCGATCACGCGCGGACCGGCGAAGCAGATCAGCGCCCCCGGTTCGGCGAGGTGCACGTCGCCCAGCATGGCGTAAGAAGCGGTGACGCCGCCGGTGGTCGGGTTGGTCAGCACCACGATGTAGGGGAGGCGCGCCGCATTGAGCCGGCGCACCGACACGGTCGTGCGCGGCATCTGCATCAGCGACAGGATGCCCTCCTGCATCCGCGCCCCGCCCGAGGCCGCGAACAGCACGTAGGGCGTGCGCTTTTCCAGCGCCGTCTCGGCACCGCGCACGAAGGCCTCGCCCGCTGCCATGCCGAGGGAGCCGGCCATGAAGCCGAATTCCTGCGCGGCCAGCACCATCGGCAGGCCGCCGACCCGGCCGAAGCCGATCTTGAACGCGTCCTGCAGACCGGTCTTGGCGCGGGCCTCCTTGAGCCGGTCGACGTAGCGCTTCTCGTCGCGGAACTTGAGCGGATCGGTCGGCGCCTCGGGCAGCGCCACGTCGATCCACGTGCCCTCGTCGAACATCATCTTGAGGCGCGCCTGGGCGCTCATCTTGAGATGATGCTCCGAGCCGGGGATCACCCAGTTGTTGGCCTCCACCTCCTTGTGGAACACCATCTGGCCCGTATCCGGGCATTTGACCCAGAGGTTCTCGGGCGTTTCGCGCTTGAACAGGGTCTTGATCCGGGGGCGCACCACCTCCGAGATCCAGTTCATCGGTTCGACCATCGCCTCGCGTCCGTCCGCTTCGAGCCCGCGACAATATCAGGTGGCGGGCGCTTCACCGCCAGGGTCGGCATGGATGGCGGCTCAGGCCGCCCGCTCCACCGAAGCGGCGCGCACGCCCTCGGCCAGTTCGCGCACCAGCCCCGCCACTGCCGGGACACTGCCCGCCTGCGGACGGCCCTCGGCGTCGAGCGAGCGCACCAGCGCGTCCACCAGGGCCGAACCGACCACGACACCGTCCGCACCCTTCGCGATCGCCGTCGCATGCGCGCCGGTCTTCACACCGAAGCCGACCACGACCGGCAAGTCGGTGTGGCGGCGGATGCGGCCCACCGCCTCCGAGACCTTGCCGAAATCCGGCGTGGCGGTGCCGGTGATGCCGGTGATCGACACGTAATAGACGAAGCCCGCCGTATTCGCGAGCACCGCCGGCAAGCGCCGCTCGTCGGTGGTCGGCGTCGCGAGCCGGATGAAGGCCAGCCCTTTGGCGAGGGCCGGCAGGCACAGCTCGGAATCTTCCTCCGGCGGCAGATCGACCACGATCAGCCCGTCGATCCCGGCCGCCACCGCGTCCTCCAGGAACCGGTCGACGCCGTAGGTGTGGATCGGGTTGTAGTAGCCCATCAGCACGATCGGCGTGGCGTCGTTCTCCGCCCGGAAGCGGCGCACGAGGTCCAGCGTGCCGGCGACGGTCTGCCCGGCCTTGAGCGCCCGCAGGCCGGCCGCCTGGATGGCCGGGCCGTCCGCCATCGGGTCGGTGAAGGGCAGGCCGAATTCCAGAATGTCGGATCCGGCGCCCGGCAGGGCCTTCAGGACCTCCAGGGAGGTCTCGGGATCGGGGTCGCCCGCCATCACGTAGGTGACGAGGACGGCCCGGTTCTCCGCGCGGGCGCGGGCGAAGGTGGCGTCGATGCGGCTCGGCATGGGTCGGCAGGGTTCGCGGTTGCGGGCATTCGGAGCCCGGGGTTGCACCCGCGCTACACCAAAGCCGGCGGCCCGTGAAGCGGGCGGCGCTCGGCTCCCCTGCGCACACCCGGGTTGCTGCCGTGGCGGCCCGCCGCTAGCGCTCCGCCATGACGATCACGCTCCCGACGCGCCGTTTGGCCGCGCTGCTGTTCGACATGGACGGCACGCTCATCAGCTCGATCGCCTCGGCGGAGCGGACGTGGTCGCGCTGGGCCGTGGCGCACGGGCTCGACGTGGCCACGTTCCTGCCGACGATCCACGGCGTACGTTCTGTGGAGACGATCCGCCGCCTCAACCTGCCAGGGGTCGACCCCGAGGCGGAGGCCGCAGCGATCACGCGGGCCGAGATGGAGGATGTCGGCGACGTCATCGAGATCCCGGGGGCGCGGGCCTTCCTGGCGACGCTGCCGCCGGATCGCTGGGCGATCGTGACCTCGGCCCCCCGAGCCCTGGCCCAGCGCCGACTCGAAGCGGCCGACATGCCCACCCCCACCCTGATGATCGCCGCCGAGGATGTCGCGCAGGGTAAGCCCGCACCGGACTGCTTCCTGCTGGCCGCGCGCCGACTCGGGATCGCCGCGGCGGAGTGCTGCGTGTTCGAGGATGCGCCGGCCGGGATCCGCGCCGCCGAGGCCGCGGGCGCGTCCGTAATCGTGGTGACGGCGACCCATCGCGAACCGGCGCCGGCCGGGCATCCGGCGATCCCCGATTACCGCCGGCTCCGCGCGGTGGCAGGCCCGGACGGTATTCGCCTCTCCACGGACCGTTGAGGCAATCACGGCCGAGCCGTTGACTTTCGTCGCCGGCCACGCCGCCCTATTCAGCGTGGGAACGCCGGACGCGGAGCAGCGTGCCTATGACCAAGCCCGACGGTGTGACGACACGCCTCTTCGAGACCGAAGAAGGCCTCCGGCTGGTCGCGGCGCGCAGCGATCCGGCTTGGCGCCACTGGGGGCCGTATCTCAGCGACCGGCAATGGGGCACGGTCCGGGAGGATTACAGCCCGGACGGCGAGGCCTGGGATTATCTGCCCCACGATCACGCCCGGTCCCGGGCCTATCGCTGGGGTGAGGACGGGATCGGCGGCTTCGGCGATCGGCACCTCAACTGGTGCCTGTCGCTGGCCCTTTGGAACGGCCGCGATCCGATCCTGAAGGAGCGGCTGTTCGGCCTGACCAATCAGGAGGGCAACCACGGCGAGGACGTCAAGGAACTCTACTACTACCTCGACGGCATCCCGACCCACGCCTTCATGCGGATGCTCTACAAATATCCGCAGGCCGAATTCCCCTATGAACGGCTCGTCGCGGAGAACGGTCGCCGCGGCCTCGACGATCCGGAATTCGAGCTGCTCGACACCGGCGCCTTCGAAAACGGCCGCTATTGCGATGTGGAGATCGCGTACGCCAAGGCGGCGCCCGACGACATCCTGATGCGGGTCACCGCCACCAACCGGGGGCCGGAACCCGCCGACCTGATGCTGCTGCCGCAGCTCTGGGCGCGCAACACATGGTCGTGGAAGCAGGGGACGCCGAAGCCGGAGCTGATGGCCGGATCCGACGGATCGGTCTGGGTACGCCATCCCGACATGGCGCCGATGCGCTTCTTCGCCGAGGACGCCGCCGAGCTGCTGTTTACCGAGAACGAGACCAACACGCACCGCCTGTTCGGGGCCGGGCCCGCCGGGGGCTTCTACAAGGACGGGATCGACGCTTGCGTGGTCGGCGGCGATCGGGCCGCCGTCAATCACCTGTCCGGCACCAAATGCGCCGCCCGCTACGGGCTCCATCTCGGCCCCGGCGAGAGCCGTACCTTACGCCTGCGCCTGCGCGCCGAGACCGCCCCGGGGGAGCCCTTCGCGGATTTCGACACGGTCTTCACCCAGCGCGAATTCGAGGCGGACAGCTTCTACGCCGCCCTGCAGGCACCGATCGCCGATCCCGAGATGCGCCACGTCCAGCGGCAGGCACTGGCCGGCATGCTGTGGTCGAAGCAGCTCTATCATTACGATGTGCGCGAGTGGCTGGCGGGCGACCCTGCACAGCCCGCCCCCTCCCCTGCGCGCCGGCACGGGCGCAACGAGGACTGGGCGCACCTGCGCGCCAACGACATCATCTCGATGCCGGATGCCTGGGAATATCCCTGGTTCGCCTCCTGGGACCTCGCCCTCCAGGCGATCGTCTTCGCGCTGATCGACCCGGACTTCGCCAAGAACCAGCTCCTGCTTCTGGTCGACGAGGCCTACGCCCATCCGAACGCGGCCCTGCCGGCCTACGAATGGGGGTTCGGGGACGCCAACCCGCCGATCCACGCGCTGGCCGCCTGGCGGGTGTTCGAGCTGGACCGGGCGCTCACCGGCACCGCGGACCACGCCTTCCTCAAACGGATCTTCAACAAGCTGACCCTGAACTTCACGTGGTGGGTCAACCGCAAGGATGCCGACGACCGCAACCTGTTCCAGGGCGGCTTCCTCGGTCTCGACAATATCGGGATCTTCGACCGCTCGAAGCCGGTGGGCGACGGCGCCACCCTCACCCAGTCCGACGCCACCGCCTGGATGGCCGCCTACGCGCTGGCCCTGATGCGCATCGCCATCGAGCTGGCGCTGCAGGACCCGACCTACGAGGACATGGCGGAAAAGTTCTTCGAGCATTTCCTCCTGATCGCCGCGGCCACGGGCGATGGCGTCTGGGACGAGGAAGACGGCTTCTTCTACGACGTGATCGAGACCCGCGACGGGGCGCGCCTGCCGATCCGGGCACGCACCCTGGTCGGCCTGATCCCGATCTTCGCGGTGGCGACGATCAACGAATGCGACCTCGCGAAGCTGCCCGCGTTGCGCAACCGGATGCTGTTCTTCCTGAAGAACCGCCCGGACCTCGCCTCCCTGGTGTCGCGCTGGAACGAGCCGGGCCAGGGTCAGACCGCGCTGTTGTCGCTGCTGCGCGGCCATCGGCTGAAGGCGCTGCTGCACCGCGCCCTCGATCCGGCGGAGTTCCTGTCCGATCACGGCCTGCGCGGGGTGTCGCGCGTCTATGCGGACCACCCCTTCTGCTTCGCCTGGGACGGGCGTGATCTCGGTCTCGCCTACGAACCCGCGGAGTCGCGCTCGCGCCTGTTCGGCGGCAATTCGAACTGGCGCGGGCCAGTCTGGATGCCGGTCAACTATCTGCTGATCACCGCCCTGAACCGGTTCCACGATTATTACGGCCCAGACTTTCGGGTCGAGGCACCGACCGGCTCGGGGGGGACGTCCTCCCTGCGCGAGATCGCCCTCGACCTGTCACGTCGCCTGATCGCTCTTTCGACGCGGGGTTCCGACGGGCGCAGGCCGGTCTACGGGGAAAGCCGAATCGAGCAGGACGATCCGCATTTCCGCGACCTCGTGCTGTTCTACGAATATTACGACGGCGATACCGGCCGCGGCGTGGGCGCCTCCCATCAGACCGGCTGGTCCGGGCTCGTGGCCCTGCTGATCCAGGACGTCGCCACGGCTTCGGCGCCGGACTGAGCGGCAGCGCGCGCCCCGACGGTGCCCTTTACTCGGCCGCCGTCCTCATTCGGAGCCGCTGATCGGCCCCGATCTGGCGCGAGATGTCCGAGCGGCGGGCGCTGTAGATCGCCGACACCAGGGGGTAATCGACCGGCAGGCCCCACTTGGCCCTGTAAGCCTCCGGCGTCAGGCCGCGGAGGGTCAGATGGCGCCGCAGGGTCTTATAGGGTTTTCCGTCCTCGAAACTGACGATCGCGTCGGGCCGGATCGAGGCCCGGATCTGCGCGTCGGTCGCGCGTCGGGTCGGCGCTTGCGACGGGCGGTCAAGACCCACAACCGCGCCGTGTACCGTTGTCAGCAGATCCGGCAGGATATCGGCCGGAACGCTGTTGCGCGTGACGTAAGCGCTCGCGATCCGCGCGGCGATCTCGACACTGGGCGGGATGATCCGCATGGCCGCCTCCTCCGTACCGTCCGATTTCGACGGGGGTTTATATTCGCGTTGCGACGGCGACCGACCGGAAGGGTCTGATCAGTCGCACACTCGACACAACTAGAGAGCGAATTAGTTTATGAATCACTCTACCTAAAATATATAAAGGTCGTCAACGCCAATCCAGCATGCGCGCCTATCGGGGACGGCGTCGATGCCGCCGGGCGTGTCGTTCGGCGACGGCGGGCCAAGTGTCGAGGCGGGGCGTGTCAGGATGCTCCGGACAGGGCGGCGCGCACGAGTCCGGTCGGCATCCGGGTGGATCGCGCGTTGCCTGCGCGAAACCAGCCGGCCGCTCTGGGAAGGTGGCTCAGAACAGCAGATGCAGCGCCAATGGCGCCAGGATTGCCGTCAGGAAGGCGTTGAGCCCCATGGCGATGCCCGCGAAGGTGCCGGCCACTTCGCTCACCTGGAAGGCGCGTGCGGTGCCGATGCCGTGGGCGGCCAAGCCTGCCGCGAAGCCGCGGGCGCGCATGTCATGGATCTTCAGCGCGTTCATCATCGGCGTCACGAGAATCGCCCCGATGATGCCGGTCAGGATCACGAGGATCGCGGTGAGCGTCGGATCGCCGCCGAGCGCCTCCGCGATGCCCATCGCGACGCCGGAGGTCACCGATTTCGGGGCGAGCGAGACGAGAACCGGCTGCGGGATGTCGAGCAGCCGGGCCAACGCGATCACCACCGCCAGCGTCGTCGCCGCGCCCGCGGCCAGGGCCGTGAGCATCGGTACCAGCGCCCGCTTGACGGTAGCCCGCCGCTCATAGAGCGGCATGGCCAGCACGACGGTCGCGGGTCCCAGCAGGAAGTGCACGAACTGCGCGCCCTCGAAATAAACCGGATAGGCCGTGCCGCTCAGGGCCAGCACGCCGCCGACCAGCGTCACCGTGATCAGCACCGGATTGGCGATCGGATGCCGGCCGGTCGCGGCGGCGATCCGGTCCGCCAGGACGTAGGCGGTCAGCGTCACGGTCAGCCACAGCAGCGGCGTCTTGGCGAGGTAGACCCAGAGGGAGAAATCGCCGCTCACGCGTCAGGACTCCCCATCGCGCCCCGGCCCCTCCACCCGGGCCGCCACGGCGCGGAACACCAGCACGGTCACGAGCAACGAGAGCGCCGTCGACACCACCAGCACGATGGCGAGCTTCACGCCCTGCGCCCGCAGCAGGTCGAGGCGGCCGACGACGCCGACGCCCGCCGGAACGAACATCAGCGAGAGGTTCATCAGGAGCCCCCGCGCGGTGATCTCGAGGGTGCCGTCGGTCAGCGGCTTCGGGAGAAAGCGGGGCAAACCGAACCGCGGCGTGTCGCGCAGCAGCAGGAAGCCAAACATCAGCCCCATGCCGATCACGGGTCCGGGGATCGGCACGTGGGCCCCGCGGGCGATCGCCTCGCCCACGAGCTGGGCCAGCAGAATGAGCGCCAGGCTCGCGATCATCGCCGCGGCTGCCCTTATACCATCCCGGCCTGCCGCTGGCCGATGCGTCGCGCCGTTGCGATAGCGCCATCGTCGAAGCCGAGGAGCCGGCCCAACCTTTCGACCAGGGCCTCCTCGAATTCGTCGACTCGGCCGTCCGCCGCTGCGACCGACCACGCCATGGTCAAGAGCGCTTCGCGCTCCGCCCTATCGGCCTCGTGGGGGATCATCTCCACGAGGCTCACCACGTCGCGGGTCTCGGCATCCATCGCCGCCGCGCGCTCGATCAGCGCCCGCGCCGCGTCCGGACCGTCGGCGTAATGGCCCTGCACGAGGCGGGACAGGCGCTCGCTCTCGGAGGCCGCTAGAATCCCGTCGACCCGCGCCACGTGGACGAGGAGCGCAGTGGCGGCGAGGTGCGTGTCGTCCACGTCCTCATGTGCGCCCACGCCGAGGGCTTCGGCCGCATAGGCGCGCAGGCGTGCGATAAGGGACATGGGGGCTCCGAAGGGGGCACCGATCGATCGTGCCTCGCACAGTTCGGGCCGACGCCGAGCGTCGTCAAGCATGGCATCGCTGATGGAGGCCGGGCGTGGCCGCGCTGCATCGCCCCCGGTCTGACAGCCGTGACCGATCGCGTTGCAATCGGGCACGGCTCTCAGCCCTCGTTGTGACGCGCTCTC
The DNA here is from genome assembly GCF_022829295.1 of Methylobacterium sp. J-088. GTDB lineage: Bacteria > Pseudomonadota > Alphaproteobacteria > Rhizobiales > Beijerinckiaceae > Methylobacterium. Next base: position 21,228 of record NZ_JAKSYH010000179.1, on the reverse strand, counting down.
TTGCGCCGAACCGGTGTCCACTGCGGCGGAGAGCGCTCTAGCCCCGCGCCGCCGCGGTCGCCCCCGCGACCAGCTCCGCCAGGATCGCGTCCGCCGCACGAACCGCGGCGGGCCCGGCCTCCGCGGGGGTGCCGGCCCGGAACGGTGGGTCCGGGGCGTATTCGGCCACGAGCTGCGCGGTCTGAGCATAAGCGGGTCCGCGCAGGCGGGCGGCCAGTGCCAGCCCGAGATCGAGCCCCGCCGAGATCCCGGAACCGGTCATGCGGTTGCGATCGACGACGACCCGCTCCGCCACCGGCTCGGCGCCCAGGAGCGGCAGCACCGCGTCGCGCACGCACCAGTGCGATGTGGCGCGGTAACCCCGCAGCAGGCCGGCTGCGCCGAGGATCAGCGATCCGGTGCAGACGCTCGTCACCCAGGCGGCCCGTTCGGCACGATCCCGGAGGAAGGCCAGTAGCCGTGCGTTGCGCATCTGCGCGGGCGTGCCGTCGCCCCCCGGCACGATCAGGACGTCGAGGTCCCGCGGGCAAGTCTCGAAGGTGTGGGTCGCCAACAGCGACACGCCGGTATCGCTCGCCACCGGTCCGGCCACCTCGGCGACGAGGTGCAGGCTGCCGGGCGCAAGCCCTGCGAGCAGCTCCTGCGGGCCGACGAGATCGAGGGCGGTGAGGCCCGGGAACAGCACCATCGCGATCCGGACCGGTCTTTCGTCCGGGATCGGGCCTGGACCATCATCCGCCCGAGCGCGGAGCGGCCAAGCGGCGCCCGCCGCGGCCGCGGCGGCGATGAGGTCCCGGCGGCGCGGACCCGCCGGCCCGGTCACGAAAGGCGCGTCACAGCGGCCAGTCCGCGTCGCGGTAGGCGCTATCCCAGAACATCCATTCGAGGCGGGTAGCCTGGGTGAAGGCGTGGTGCATGCGTTCCCGCTGGCCGGCGGTGACGTCGTCCGCCGCCCGGTCGGTGGCGGCGATCATCGCGGCGACGGCCTCGGCGAAATCCGCGCCCGCATAGGTGTCGATCCAGGCCCGGTAGGGGTTGTCGGATGCGGCGCGGGCGAAGATGTCGTCGCCGACTTCCTTGTAGATCCAGAAGCAGGGCAGCAGGGCGGCGCAGACCACCGGGAACGGCTCGGCATAGGCGGTGGCGAGCAGGTAGTTCACGTAATGGTCGCAGGCCGGCGTCAGCGGCGTGGCCGCGAAGGTCTCAGGCCCGATGCCGTAATCGCGGAAGAAGCCGCCATGCAGGGCGCGCTCCACCACGATGGCCTCCTGGGCGGCGGCCGAAAACTGCACGATCCCGTCCGGATCCGGCGCCTTCGCGGCGGCGAGGCTCAGCGCTCGGCCGAAGCCCACAAGGTAATGCGCATCCTGCACGATGTAGTGGCGGAACCTGTCCTGCCGCAGCGTGCCGGCGGCGAGTTCCGCGTTGAACGGCATCGACCGGATGGTCTCGTAGGCGGCGGCGTTGCGCGCCCAGGCCTCCTGCGAGAACGTCCCCTGTCCGGCATGATCGGCCATAGCTGCATCAGCCATATCAGCCCTGCCGCTGGGCGTGCGTGACGGCGACGTGGATCAGTTCGGCCAGTGTTCGCACGCCGAGCTTCTGGCGCATCTGCGAGCAGGCATTCGTGACGGTCTTGTAGCTCACCGACAGGTCGGTGGCGATGGCGCCATAGGACCGCCCCTGGGCGAGGCGCGCCAGGATCTGCTGCTCGCGCGGGGTGAGCTGCGATTCCGGCGTGCGCCGGGCGTCCGCCCGCAGCATCGCGACTTCGGTGGCCAGCCGCCGGTCGAGATAGACCTCCCCGATCCGCACCTTGCCGAAGGCCTCGAACAGCTCGGCCGAGGCATGATCCTTCAGGACGTAGCCGAGCGCCCCGGCCTCCAGGGCGCGGGCGACGATCACCGGATCGTTGTGCATGCTGAACACGAGGATCCGCGTCTGCGGCGCCACCGCGCGGATCCGGCGGATCAGGCCGAGACCGGCCATGCCGCTGCCCTGGAAGGTCAGGTCGCAGATCACCACCGGCGGCCGGAGCCGGTGGAAGATCCGGTATCCGGCGACCACCGAGGTCGCTTCAGCGATGGTTTCGACGCCGGCATCCTCCAGCACGCGGCGACAGCCCTGCAGCACGATCGGATGATCGTCGATCACGAGAACCGGCAGGCGTGTGGCGGCGATGTCGATCTGGGAGGCGATGGCGTTCATGCGCTCGGCGCGTTGTTCTCGTCGCCCCGGTCCGGCGGGACGGGGATCATGATCCGGACGATTGCGCCGGGGCCGGCATTGTCAAGGGCGAAGGTGCCGCCCAAAGCCTCGACGCGCTCGCGCATCCCCGAAAGACCCAGCCCGGTGCCGGGCTCGGCCGGGGCGCCAGGACCCGGGAGCCCGGTGCCGTTGTCACGGATCGTCACGGTCAGGTGGTTCTTGGATTCCGTGGCTTCCGCCTCGACCCGGGTGGCGGCGCCATGCCGCACGGCGTTGGTGGCGCTCTCCTGCACGCAGCGGAAGACGGTGAGGTCCACGAGGTCGCCGTAGCCGCGCGCCAGGCCGTCGAACCGGCCGACGAGATCGAGGCCGGGATGGCGCTGGGCGAAGCCCCGCAGGAGCAGATCGAGGCAGGTGGCGAGCGGCGCCTGCCCGAGCCCGTGTGGCCGCAGACGGTTCAGCAACTCCCTGTTGACGGTCTGGACCTGCCCCACGATGGCGCTGATCTCGGCCGCCCGCGCGGCGAGCTTCTCGCGGCTGGGCTCGGTCGGACCCGAGGCGATCCGGGCGATCGAGGCGGCATTCGCCTCCAGTGCGAACAGGCAAGGGCCGAACTCGTCGTGCAGTTCGAGGGCGGTGCGGCGACGCTCGTCGTCCTGCGCCGTCAGCAGCTGCCGGTTGAGGCGCCCGTTGGCGGCGCGGACCTCGCTCAAGGCCGCCGCCACCTTGTTGAACCGCTCGGCGATGACCGCGAGTTCCTGGGCGCCTGGGGGCTCCAGACGGGCGGTGTAATCGTGGTGCTCCAGCTGCGTCAGGCCGGCGCCGAGCCGCCGCAGCGGCGCCAGGATGCGGCCGAGGGCGATGTAGAGCGCCATCAGCATGGCGACGTTGATCGCCGCCGTGGTCAGCGAGAGCGCCCGCGCGTAGCCCCAGATCTCGTCGATCTCGTCGAGGGGCTGGGTGGTGATCTGCGCCGTGCCGAGTTGCTGCCCCTTTGCCGTGATCGGAAGGGTGTGGCGCTCGATCGGCGGCCTGATCAGGTCGGCGAACCAGCCCGGTGCTTCCCGCACGGTCCGATGGGTCGGGACCGCGCTGCCGACGCGCGCGCCGGCATCGTCGAGGACCGCGACGCGGACGTGCCGCAGCACCTTGAAGCGCAGGTCGAGGGTCTGGAGCAGGCTCTCGGGTGGGGTCGTCTCGGAGAGGCGGATCGTGTCGGCGACCAGCGACTCCACCGTCGCAAGCGAGGCCCGTGTCTCCACCCGCACCGCCGTCCGGGCGTTGAGCACGATCACGCCACACGAGATCAGGGCCGCCAGGGCGTCGATGAACAGCACTACGGCGATGAGCCGCGCCCGGGTCGACCACGTCGACCAGGGCCAGCGCCCGGCCCGGCTTGCGGGAGCTGCGGGCATCGGGAGATTTGTCGGTCGTGTATCCACTCCGAGACCCATAGCGGGCACGCGGGCGAAGTCCATGCGGCGCCCGTCGACCCTGACGTCTCCAATGTGCCGGTCGATGACGGATCGTTAAGCCGTCGCTGCATATCTTGTGGATAGACGTGGATCGACTGGCCCCGCCCAGAATTCAGACCGACATCTTTGCGCCGTATTGCGGCTCCTCTACTGGCAGCCGAGTTGAACCGCCTCCGGCTCGCCGGAGGAAGGCGATCGGTCATGGGGGGGCCGGTCGCGCGTCGTGCCTCGTGTCAGAGACCCCGGACCATGATCGACCTCGCTCTGGACCCGTCAGACACTCGAGAGAACCGGATTCCGGCAGCGCCACCGCGCCGTGCGCTCGACCTGCGCATCGTCCTGTTCGGGCTGGCCGGGATCGGCGTGCTCGGCGGCTTCGGGGTCGCCGCCTCGACGCTGATGGCCGGGCTCGCATCGCCGCCCCCGATGAAGATCACCGCCGCGCCTGGCCGCGCCCAGGACTGGCCCGACCTGAAGGACGGGCTTCCGGCCCTGGCCGGAACCGTTGCATCCGCGACCCCCGAGGCGAAGCCGGCCGAACCGGTCGCTCAGGCCCCCCGCATGGCATCCCTGCCCGACACGTTCACCCCAGCGGCGGCGCCCAGCAAAGCGCCGGTCGCGACCCCCGCCAAGGCCACCGACGCATCCGTTCCGCCGACCCGGCGCATCCCGACCCCGACACCGGTCGCGCCGCTCGCGGCGAGCCGACAGGTCGTGCCGCTTCCGCCGAGCCGCACGGCGGCGCTCCAGACGCCGCGCGCGTCCGAGACGGTGCGCGCCCGCGTGCTGAGCGAGCCGGCCCCGAAGCCGGTCGCGGCGGTCGCACCGGCGGAGAAGTCTCCGAAAGCGACGCCCAAGGCTGTCGCCGCGAAGCCGACGCCGCCGACGAAGACCGCCGAGAAGGCCAAGCGTACGGCCCCCACCGCCGTCGCGCAGGCCGAGCCCGCGGAGTCGGAGGAAACGGAGGTGCTCGGGATCAAGCTCCCGTCGCTGGCGCCCGCCGGACGCAAGCTGAAGGAAAGCGTCGACGCCATCGGCGACGCGGTGAAGAGCGTGTTCTGAACGGCTGGACCGCTCGCGCGCCCTCCCTCGCTTCACTGCGGGCTACGAAGTTCACACAATCGTGCCGACACGCTCTCCCCCCTGGCGACCCCGGGCTTGCTCGGGATCGCTCAAGCTTGCGGGAAGGCGTTCGAGAAGGGTGTGGCATAGAAGGCGCCGCTGCGCCTCATCCTGCGCCACCCCCACCCCTGGCCCCTCCCCACAAGGGGCAAGGAAAAGCGCTTTCTTTTAAAAGTCTTGAGCCTGGAGCGAGACGTGTAAATCCGCAAGCCAGCGCCGGCGGACGCTTCGGCCTCAGCCGCGGCCCGTATGGCGGCCCGGCTTGTGCTCGGGACGCGGGCCGGACTGCTCGGCCTTGCGCTGATGCTTGCCGGCGCGGGGGCTCGCGTAGCCCTTCGGGCCACCGGGACCAGCCGAACGGCCCTGACGCTCAGTCGGTGCGGCATCCCCCGCGATCGCCTCGATCTGGATCTCCGGCGAGCCGTTGCGGGCGAAGGCTTCGGCGAAGCGTGCCGCCGCGTTGCCACGCACCTCGAACTTGGTCTCGCGATCGAAGATCCGGATCGCCCCGATCTCCTGGCGGTCGATGCCGCCCCGGCGTGTCAGCATCGGCAGCAGGCGGCGCGGATCGGCATTGTCGCGGCGGCCGAGATTGAGCCGGAACCAGACCGCAGGCCCCATGGAGGCGATCCGCTCGGGATCCATCGGATCGTAGGGCGGACGCTCGCCCCGGGGGGCCCGGCCCTCGCCGGGGTCGCTGACCTCCTCGGGGGCCGGCAGGCGGGTGCGGTAGACGCGGGCCAGCAACGCCGCCAATTCCTCCGGGCTCTTGCCGGCGAGCAGCGTCTCGGCCAGCGCGATATCCTCTTCGGCGGGGGGCTCGGCGAAGAGCGGGTCTTCGAGCATGCGCTCGCCGTCGAGACGCCGGATCTCGTCGGCCGAGGGCGGCCCCGACCATTCAGGGCTCACCTTGGCCATGGCGAACATCTGCTCGGCCCGGCGCCGCCGGGAATTCGGGATCAATAGCACCGAGGTGCCCTTGCGTCCGGCGCGGCCGGTGCGGCCGCTGCGGTGCTGCAGCACTTCGGCATCGTGCGGCAGGTCCGCGTGGATCACGAGACTGAGCGACGGCAGGTCGATGCCGCGAGCGGCGACGTCGGTGGCGACGCAGACCCGGGCGCGACCGTCGCGCAGGGCCTGGAGCGCCGCGTTGCGCTCGCCCTGGCCGAGTTCGCCCGAGAGCGCCACCACCGAGAAGCCGCGCTCGGTCAGGTTCGCCTGGAGATGGCGGACGGCGTTGCGGGTGTTGCAGAACACGATCGCAGTCGCGGCATCCGCTTCGCGCAGGAGGTTGAGCACCACGTGCTCGGTCTCCCGCGGCATGATCCGTACCGCCCGATAGGCGATGTCGGCGTGACCCCGGGTCTCGCTCTTGATCGCGAGCCGCAGGGCGCCGCGCTGGTAACGCTCGGCCAGCGTTTCGATCGCCTTCGGCAGGGTCGCGGAGAACAGGTAGGTCGCCCGCTCCGGCGGGGTCGCCGAGAGGATGAACTCGATATCCTCCCGGAAGCCGAGATCGAGCATCTCGTCGGCCTCGTCGAGGACCACGGCGCGCAAAGCGGTCGGATCGAGATTGCGCCGCTCCAAGTGATCACGTAGACGCCCCGGCGTGCCGACCACGATGTGGGTGCCGTCGGCGAGCATCCGGCTCTCCCGCCGGGGATCCATGCCGCCCACGCAGGCGGTGATCCGGCCACCGGCCGGGCCGTAGAGCCACAAGAGTTCGCGCTGCACTTGGAGCGCGAGCTCCCGGGTCGGCGCGATCACGAGGGCGAGCGGGGCCGCCGCGGGCGGGAGGGCCTCGGCGTCGCCCATGAGCATGCCGGCCATGGCGAGGCCGTACGCCACCGTCTTGCCGGAGCCGGTCTGAGCCGAGACGAGGAGGTCGCGTGCACCGGCTGCCGCCTCCAGCACCGCGGCCTGGACCGGGGTGGGATCGGCGTAGCCGCGTTCGGATAGGGCCCGCGCGAGGGGGGCGGGCAAGGTCGGGAAAGGCAAGTTTTAGAAACTCTCAACGGCCGCGCCGCACTCGGCTGCGCGCCATCGCGCGGCGAAGAGTTCTGGCACCGGACTTTATTCGGGTCGCCTTACGGTAACGCCAACCGGGCCCGCTGACCACTCCCGCCGCAGCATGGGGCGGTTGCACCGGCTCAATCCAGGGTGCGAAGGTCGGTTTGTCTGAAATCCCGGCCGACAAAGAGCAGTGGGCAATCCTGTTCCTTCGCGAGGTGATACGCGAAGCAATCGCCGAAGTTGAGGCCGGCCGGATGAGACCCTTTCCCCCAGCGCCGATAGAGTCCGGCAATGCGGCGCTCCGCAGCGGCGGTCACCGGCACGATCTCGATGGCGAGCGCTTCGATGAGGGTGTTCATCTCGTCGTCGATGCTCAGACGGGCAGAGACGATCAGGGCCTCGGCCAACGTGGTCGCCGACATCAGAAGCCGCTCTTCGCGCTGAATGATGGCGCTACACCGCTCCGCCTCCGGCTCTCTCAGGAGAATCGCCATCAGCGCCGATGTATCGATGACGATCATCCCGGCAGGCCGTCGTCCCCGTAAAGGAAATCCTGGCTTCGGGCTGCGTCGGGCGCCGGTGCGAGCTTGGCGGCAGCCGCGGCTTGCAGGGCCGCGATGATTGCGCCGCGTGCGGCGAGATCGGGCTTCGGCACCACGGTGGTCAGGCGAACCACGGGCTGGCCGTGCCGGGTCAGAATCATGTCGTCGCCGGCCTCCGCGCGCCGGACCAGTTCGGTGAGCTGTGCCTTGGCGTCGGTCACGGATACCCGCATCGCATCCTCCCGGATCGCCTCTGGTCGCGTCACGCAAATGGACTAAGACATGGTCCAATCGTGGAGGTGGCAGGGCCAATGCGGCCGGTCAGGAGAACGGCACGGACATGATCGGACTCCTGCGGGTGGCGGTGGCCTGGATGACGGTTCTCGCCTTCGCGTGGTTCGGCAAGGGCTGGCTCGCCGACCTGTCGCAGCCGCTCGTCGCCGGGGCGCTGTTCGCGTGGCTGCTGGGGGCGATCGTCTGGGCAGCCTTCGGCGTCGTGCACGAGGCGGAGGCGATTGCCCACCGGCTGGGCGAGCCGCTCGGCACCCTGGTGCTGACGCTCGCCATCGTGATCATCGAGGTCGCGCTGATTTCGGCCGTGATGCTCTCGGCCAAGGACGCGCCGACGCTCGGCCGCGACACGATGTTCGCCGTGCTGATGATCGTGCTGAACGGCGTGGTCGGGCTCGGGCTGCTGGTCGGCGGCCTGCGCCATCACCAGCAGCGCTACAACCTGCAGGGGGCATCCGCCTTCATGGCGGTGATCATTCCACTCACCACCATCGCACTCGTCATCCCGAACTTCACCAGCTCGACCAGCGACGGCACGCTGACGACCCTCCAGGCCGTGGCCTTCTCGGTGTTCACCCTGGCGCTCTACGGGGTGTTCCTGCTGATTCAGACCGGCCGGCATAGCGAGTTCTTCATCGACGCGGAGGCCCGGGACGCGGAGCCACCGGCCGGTGCCGCCTCCGAGTCGGGCGGCAGCATCGCCAAGCCGATCGGCCTGCTTCTCGCCAACGTGGTGCCGATCGTGATCCTGGCCAAGAGCCTGGCGGTGATTCTCGATCACGGCATCGCCGCGCTGGGCGCTCCCTCGGCGCTCGGCGGCGTGCTGATCGCCGCCATCGTTTTCACCCCGGAGGGAATCTCGGCGCTGAAGGCGGTGGCCCGCAATGAATTGCAGCGGGCGATCAACCTGTGCCTGGGCGCGGCGACCTCGACGGTCGGCCTGACCGTGCCGGCGGTCCTGGCCATCGGGCTGTTCACCGGCCAGACGGTGGTGCTCGGCCTCAAGCCCACCGAGATGACCTTGCTCGCCGTGACGCTGATCCTCAGCGCCCAGACGTTTTCCGGCACGCGCACCACGGTGCTGGAGGGCGCGGTGCACCTCGTGCTGTTCTTCGTCTACCTCGTGCTGATCTTCAGTCCGTGATCGGCGGACTCACGCCCCGAACCGCTCGGTGCGGATGATTCCCGGCGCCACGCCGGCCGCCACGATCAGGTCGGAGGCCGCCGCCACGAAGCGGTTCGAGCCGCAGAGGAACACCTTTCCGGGCGGCCCAGTCCGGCGCAGCGCGTCTGCGACGAGGGCGGCATCGATCCGCTTGCCCCCCGGCTCGCGCGTCGTCGCGAGGTGAAGCGAGAAGCTCGCGTCCTCCGCCGCCAGCCGCTCCAGCTCAGTGAGCGCGATCGCCTCGGCCCGGGTCCGGACTGAGTAGATCAAAGCCGCTGGGATCTCCCTCCAGCCCTGGGCCCGCCGCCGCAGCATCGCCAACAAGGGGACCACGCCGGAGCCGCCGCCGCCCAGGAGCACTGGGCCACCATCGGGTCCATCCCAGGAGAACGAGCCGCCGATCGGCCCACGCAGCTCAACCTGATCGCCCACCGCGGCGATTCCGGTGAACCAACCCGAGACCTCGCCGTCCGGCAGGCCTTCGATCAACAGTTCCAGGGTGCCACTGCCATCCGGCGCCGAGGCGATCGAGTAGCTGCGCTGCGCCTGATACCCGTCCTCGGCGGTGAGCCGGACATCGACATGCTGGCCGGCGCGATAGGTTTCCGCCAGCGGACAGCGCAGCCGGACGCTCGTCACGTGGGGCGTGACCGGCGCGATCGCCGTGATCGCGGCCCGGTGCCAGCGGAAGACGATCGCCTCAGTCACCGGTGTAGCGCTGCTCACGCCAAGGATCCCCGTACATGTGATAGCCGCGCAGCTCCCAGAAGCCGGCGGTGTCGGTCTTGGTGAAGCGCAGGCCCTTCACCCATTTGGCACTCTTCCAGAAATAGAGATGCGGCACGAACAGCCGCGCCGGGCCGCCGTGGTCCGGGTGGATCGGCTGGCCGGCGTAGCGCGTCGCCACCAGGGCCTGCCCACCGACCAGATCAGCCACCGGCACGTTGGTCGTGTAGTCGTCATAGGATTCCGCCAGCAGGAACGGCGTCGGCGCCGCGATCCCGGCATCGGCCAGCAGGTCGTCGAAGCTCACGCCCTCCCAGGCGGTGTCGAACTTCGACCATTTGGTGACGCAGTGGATGTCTCCGTTCCACGTAGTCCGGGGCAGCGCCTCGAACGCCTCCCAGCTCCACGTTTTGATCGGGCGGGAGCCCTCGCGCAGCGTGAACTGCCACGTGGCACGATCGACCGTCGGGTTCGGGCCGATCTGCAGGATCGGAAAATCATCGGTCAGATACTGCCCCGGCGGCAGGCGCGCGCCGGTCTCGGGCGGCTGCCTGCGCCCGACGAAACCCCGTGTCACCATGCCGGCCTCCGCTGCGCGCCCGATCGAGCCGGTGTGGTGCGGCGGAACACCCCACGTCAAGCCGCCCAATCCGGTCATGTGCGGCCGAACAAACGCCCCAAAGCTCAGGCGTGTTAGCAGGACTGTGCCGATGTTCGGCACGAATCGCCTGCTTCCAGGGGGATGTCATGAAGTACCTACTCGCGACGAGCCTCGTCGTCGGGAGCCTCGCCACGTTGGCGCCGGCCGCTCAGGCCCGCGACGGCATCGGGGCCGGCGGCGCGGCTGCGCTCGGCGTGCTCGGCGGCCTCGCGGTCGGCGGCGCCATCGCGTCGTCCAACAACGGCTATTACCCGGGCCGCCCGGTCTACCGCGCCCCGCCGCCGGTCTACGTCGAAGAGGATTACGGCCCGGTCTGCCATTTCGAGCGCCGCCGGACGGTCGATCCCTACGGCGACGTCTACATCCGCCGCGTCCGCGTCTGCGAGTAAGTCGCCCCCGGCGCGGGCTCGACGGCCCGCCTCGGCTTCAGCCGCTCGGCGCACGCAATGCCGCCGAGCACCAGCGCCAGGGCGATCCCTTCCGTCGCTCCGAACGGCTCGCCGACCAGCAGGACGGCGAGGATCGCGCCGAAGATCGGCACGAGGTTGACGAACAGGCCGGCCCGGTTCGGGCCGATCAACTCAACCCCGCGCATGAAGAAGAGCTGCGCCAGGAGCGAGGGCCCGAGGCCGACGAAGGCCACCATGGCCCAGCCCTCCGGGCCCGGCCAGACGGCGTGCCCGCTCGCCCATTCGACCGCCAGCGGCGGCAGCGAGGTCAGCAGGGCTGCGACCGCCATGGCGGCGAAGAAGGCCAGCCCCGGGACCTTCGGCCGGGTCGGCAGAAAGATCGTGTAGCCCGCGTAGAGCAGGCAGGCGCCGAAGACGAGCACGTCGCCGCGGTTGAACGCAAGGTGCGTGAGCACGGACAGGTCGCCATGGGTCGCGGCCAAGCCTGCGCCGATCAACGTGAGAACCACGCCCGCCATCTGCCCGGCCGTGACCGGGACCCGGTAGGCCACGCGGTTCAGGACGATCACCAGCACCGGGATCGCCCCCTGGAACAGGGCGAGGTTGATCGCCCCGGTATAGGCGCCGGCGGCGTAGAACAGGCAGTTGAAGGCCGTATAGCCGAGGCCGCCCATCAGCAGGATGCGCAGCCAGTGCGGACGAAGCAGCGGCCATGCCGCGGCGAGCTTGCGCCCGGCGAAGGGCACCAGCACCGCACAGGCCACGGCCCAGCGCAGCGTCGTGATGACCTGGGGCGAGATATGCCCGGGTGCCCAGCGGCTGGTGACGGCGTTGCCGGCCCAGAGCAGCGCCGTGAGTGTGAGCAGGCCGTAAGCGGGTGCGGCCACGTGGGCCGCCCGCTCCGAACTCAACGGCGGCGGAACTGGCCGCCGCGCACCTGCGGCCGCGGGCCGGAGGAACGCTCGTCCTTGTGGCGGAACACGAGGCGGCCCTTCTCGAGATCGTAGGGCGACATCTCGACGGTGACCCGGTCCCCCGCCAGCGTCTTGATGCGGTTCTTCTTCATCTTGCCGGCCGTGTAGGCCACGATCTCATGGCCCTGGTCGAGCTGCACGCGGTAACGCGCATCCGGCAGGATCTCGATGACGAGACCATCGAACTGCATCAATTCTTCTTTTGCCATGCACCTTCTCCAGTCGGACCGTCCGGCAGCAGGCGTTCCGGCAATACGTCTCGGTTTATGATCGAGCTCGGGAAACGCCGCAGGGCGCGGATCCGATCCGACGGACCGCCCGCGCCAGCTCAGCGGCACGCCCGCATGTAGTCGCCGCGGGAACCGGCCGCAAGTCGCGGCAGCGACTCAGAGTTCCGTCATCGACACAATGCGCCGGCTTTCAGGGCTCGGCGGGTTCGTGCCCGGCATAATCGAGGCGGCCGTCCGGCGTCCGCCGCCACACCCGCAGCACGATGGGACCGCCGGTGCGGTCGCCGATCCGATCGCCCCTTGCGTCGAAGCCGACCGCCCCGAGCACGGTGCGGGCCGTCTGACCGTTGCGCAACGCCTCGGCCACCTTGCGACCGTCGGCAATCTTACCCGTCTTCGGATCGGCCGCGCGGGCGCGCTCGCCCGCCTGGGCGAGTAATTCCACCGCCGCGTAGGCGCCGGCCGCGACGCTCTCCGCCTCGGGGCTGCGCGGGGCCACCCGGCCGCCCCGGGGATCGGGCAGGCGCGGCGGATCGGGGGCGAGCGTCATGACGGTGCCCTCGCCCGCCGGGCCGGCCGCCGTCGCGAAGCCAGGATCGAGGATGCCGTCGCTCGCCACCAGGGTGGCGCCGAGCCCGGCCTGCCGCATCGCATGCAGCAGGGTCGCGGCCTCGGGGGAGAGACCGCCGAAATAGACCGCCTCGATCCGCGCCGCCTTCATCCGGGCGATGAGATCCGAGAGGTCGCGCGTGCCGCGGGGAAAGCTGTCGAACAGCACCTCCGGCGCACCGGCCTCCTTCAACTGCGCCGCCACCGCGTCGGCGAGGCCGCGGCCGAAGGTCGAGCGGTCGTTGAGGATGCCGACCCGGCGGCCGGCTAAGGTTTTGGCGAGGTAAGCCCCGGCGGCCCGGCCCTGCTGCGCGTCGCTGGGCCCCAGCCGGAATGTGTTCCAGAGGCCGCGGCCGGTGAGCGGCGAATAGCTCGCGCCCGTCGTGACCAGCACGGCGCCGGCCTCCTCGTAGACGGGCGAGGCGGCGGCGACCGCGCCGGATTCGAACGGCCCGACCACGAGACGCACCCCGTCGGCCATGAATTTCCGGGCTACGGAGACGGCCTGCCGGGCATCCCCGCCATCGTCGGCGGGCACCAAGACCAACCGAGGGCGCCCGCCGGTCGCCCGGTTGAGATCGGCCACCGCTTGCTCGGCCCCCTGCCGGAGGCCCTGGCCGAAGGCGGCGTCCGGGCCCGAGAGCGGGGCCGAGAGGCCGATCCGCACCGGCGCCTGCGCGGCGGCCGGCGTCGCGGCCGTGGCGAGGAGGCCGGCGAGGGCCAAAGCGAGGTGTCGGATCATGGCGGCACTCTACGGCCCGGCACTGGGTTTCCGAAAGAGGCGCTTCCTTTCGCTTCCTTTCCCTGCCCGGCCGAGGCCGTCCGGCCGGCAACGGGCTATGCACCCTGTGGGCGTGTCGGCATGCAGATACGCGCGGAAGCGCTGGCGGGCGGGCGCGATGTGCGGAATAAGGGCGTCGCCCCGGCCCGACGCCGGGCCTGCTGGCGCGCCGACGCGTCGCCGACCAAGACCCTCTGGGACGATTGACGATCATGACCTCGCTGTTCGCCGGCATCCAGGACGCGCCGCTCGATCCGATCATGCGCCTGTTCGAGGCGTTCAACGCCGACCCGAGCCCGAAGAAGCTCAACCTCGTGGTCGGCGTCTACACGGATGCGGACGGCAAGGTGCCGCGCCTGCGTGCCGTGCAGACGGCCGAGAAGCGCTGGATCGAGAAGGGCCTGCCGAAGACCTACCGGCCGATCGAGGGCACCAAGCCGTTCCGCGACGCGGTCCAGGAGCTGTTGTTCGGCAAGGGCGCGCCGATCCTATCGCAGAACCGCACCGCGACACTCCAGAGCATCGGCGGCACCGGCGCGCTGAAGACCGGCGCGGACGTGCTGGCCAAGCTTTATCCGAACGCCCAGGTGGCGGTGAGCAACCCGAGCTGGGAGAACCACAAGGCGCTGTTCACCCAGGCCGGGTTCACCGTGGTCGACTACCCCTACTTCTCGGCCGAGACCGGCGGGGCCGACTACCCAGCCATGAAGGCCTATCTCCAGGATATGGCAAAGGGCTCGATCGTGGTGCTGCACGCCTGCTGCCACAACCCGACCGGCGCCGATCTCAGCCTCGATGAATGGCGCGACCTCGTGCCCCTGATGGCCGAGCGCGGGCTGATCCCGTTCCTCGACATCGCCTACCAGGGTTTCGGCAACGGCCTCGACGCCGATGCCGAGCCGGTGCGCCTGTTCGCCGAGTCGGGCCAGGAATTCCTTGTGGCCTCCTCGTTCTCGAAGTCGTTCTCGCTCTACGGCGAGCGCGTCGGCGCGCTCACCATCGTCGCCGAAAACCCGGCCGCGAAGGCGAAGGTCGAGGGCTTTGCCAAGCGGCTGGTGCGGGCGAGCTACTCGAACCCCCACACCCACGGCGCCGCCATCGTCGAGATCGTGCTCACCGATCCGGAGCTGCGCGCCGACTGGGAGCGGGAACTCGCCGAGATGCGCGAGCGGATCCGCGCGATGCGCGAGCGGATGGCCGACAGCCTGCAGCAGCGCCACCCCGAGCGCGGCTTCGACGCCATCAAGACGCAGAAGGGCATGTTCTCCTACACGGGCCTGAGCCCCGCCGAGGCCACCCGCCTGCGCGAGGAGCACGAGGTCTACGCGCTTGAGACCGGCCGGATCTGCGTGGCCGCGGTGAACACCCACAACATCGACCACGTCATCGACGCGATCGACGCGGTGGTGAAGGGCTGACCCTGTGGCAGCCCTCAAGCGCGTCTGCCGGTTCAACGTCTGGATCAACCCGGTCTTCGACGAGCGGCTGAGGGCCGAGCCTGACATCGACCTGCAGGTCGGCGATCTGCAGGGACCGGAGGACGCGCTGCTGGGGCTTTTGCGCGAGGCGCACGTCTTCCACGTTTCGCCCGCGCGGGACGAGCTGCCGCGCCGCTGGCATGTCACCGACGCCCTGCTGGCGGAATGCCCGAATCTGCTGGCCGTCTCCTCGGGCGGCGCGGGCTTCGACACGGTCGACGCAGACGCGTGCACCCGGGCCGGCGTCGCGGTGGTCAATCAGGCCGGCGGCAACGCCCGGTCGGTGGCGGAGCTGGCGATCGGCCTGATGCTCGCCGTCTCGCGGAAGATCTGCGTCTCCGACCGGCTGCTCCGGACCGCGCGGGGCTTCTCGCGGGAATCGCTGATGGGCCACGAGATCGGCGGCGCGACGCTGGGTCTCGTCGGGATCGGGCATACCGGCCGCGCGGTGGCCAAGCTCGCCCGCGGCTTCGACATGCGGGTCCTGGCCTACGATCCGCTGCTGGCAGATGACGAGATCCGGGACCGCGGGGCGGAACCGGTGGAGCGGGCGCGGTTGCTGGCCGAATCCGACATTGTTTCCCTCCACTGCCCGCTCGACGACACGACCCGCGGCAGTTTCGACGCCAAGACCTTCGCGGCGATGAAGCCGGGGGGGCTGTTCATCACCACCGCGCGGGGCGGCATCCACGACGAAGCCGCGCTCGCGCAAGCGCTGACCTCCGGACATCTGGCCGGTGCGGGGCTCGACGTCTGGGCGCCGGAGCCGCCGCCGCTGGGCTCGGCGCTGCTTCAGCTCGACACGGTGGTGGCAACCTACCACACGGCCGGCGTCACCCACGAGGCGCGCCGCAACGTCGCCGCCTGGGGCGCCGAGCAGATCATCGGTTTGCTGAGGGGCGAGTTCCCACCTCGATTGGTCAACCCGGAGGTCTGGCCGGCGGTGCTGAAGCAGCGGGCGCGGCTACTGGGCTGAGCTACAGGCGGCGACCGTCATAAGGCGCTGAGCCATCCGTCCACCTCGCCCTGAGGTGCCCGCGTCAGCGGGCCTCGAAGCAGGGCTCCAGGGATCGTAGTGCTATCTGGAGGGCTCCTTCGAGGCCTCCGTTGTGCTCCGGCGCCCTCGGGATGAGGGTGGGATTTGGAGTTCCTAAATCTGGCGTCCCGCTAGTGCATCGATCCAGACGGAGGCGTCAGCCGAGTCTGGAAAAATTAATGCAAAACCAAAGAACTAGTGCTCACTCGCATGAACAAAGTGAATGCGTCAGAGCACTAGAGCGCAGTCCGCATCCACCCGAGCCCCGCCTCGGTCCCCGCCTGCGGATGATACTCGCAGCCGACGAAGCCGGCATACCCCACCTCATCCAGCGCCGCGAAAATCGGGTCGAACGCGATCGTGCCGGTCCCGGGCTCGTGCCGGCCGGGATCGTCGGCGATCTGGACGTGGGCGATGAGCGGCGCATGCGCGCGGATCAATGCCGCCGGGTCGTGGCCCAGGCAGACGCAGTGAAAAGCGTCGAACAGCAGCTTGACGTTGTCACGGCCGATGGTTCGGATCGCATCTACCGCCACCAGCGGATCGTCGATCACGTAGTTGCCGATCGAACCCGGGCCGATCGGCTCGACGATCACCGTCATGCCGCGTGCCTTGGCGGCATCAGCCGCGAAGGCGAGGTTTTCAAGATATGTGCCCCAGAGCTTCGCGTGGTCGACCCCCGGGGGCCGGACGCCCGCCATCGGGTGGACCATGCGGCAGCCGAGCTGCTCGACGTAGTCCAGCGTCGGCGCGATCGTGGAGCGGTAATACGCCACCTTGTCGGGCAAAGCGGCAAAACCTTTCTCGCCCTTGGAGGCGTCGCCCGCCGGGAAGCCGGTCTGGACCAGCGGGACGCCGGCCCGCTCCAACCAGCCTGCCACCTCCCTGGCCGGCGTCGCGAACAGGTTCGGGTGCTCGACCGCCCGGAAACCGGCTTTCGCGGCCGCTGCGAAGCGCTCAGAGAGCGGCAGCTCCGTGAACAGGAAGCCGCAATGGCCGCTGAGGCGGTCCTGGAAGGCACCGAGCTTCATGGGTCAGGCGCTCCGGCCGGTCTCGAGCGTGGCACGCATCCGGTCCACAGCGGCGTGGGGCGCGGTCAGGACAGGGACGGACACGGCCTTCCGCACCGCGTCGGCGGCCCGGGAGGTGGAGAAATGCGCCAGCATAATCGCATCGCAATCGGCCAGTTCCGGTGCACGCTCTGCAATCAGGCGATTGTGCGTCTCGGTATCGCCCGCCCGCAGGCGCGCCATGGCGTCGTCCACCAGGATCGTCCGCAGGGTGGCCGGACGCCCCGACTGGCCCACGAACTCCTCGAACTCGTCGGTCATCGTGCCGATGGATGGGCCAAAGGTCGCCAGCATGCCGATGCGCTGCCCTTTCGCGATCGCAGCGCGGAACATCGCCTCGTTGGGCTTGAGCACCGGAACCGGCACCGTCTCGATCAGCCGGTCGATCGCCGGCCCGAAGGCCGAGCAGGTGATCAGGATGCCGTCCGCGCCCGTGTCGTGGCCGTAGCGGCCGAACCGCACGAAGCGCTCGATCATGCCCTCCGAGATGGCGCCGGGCTCCTTCGCTCGGTCCGCCGACAGGCCGTCATCGAGGAGGTTCACGGTCTCGGCCTCGGGCCATTTTTCGGCGAACGCGGCCTGGATCGGCGCCATGGCGACCGGCGTCGCGTGCAGGAGGACGATGCGGGGCGCCATCAGATCTTCCGGGTTAAGCGCGGGGGGCGGCTCACGCGTTGTAAGCGATTTCAAATCGGTGGCACAATAGCGCACATTACCCGTCGCCGTGCCGGGGCGGCGCCGTGCTGGCGCGTAGGATCAGCTCTGCGTCGATCTCGGTGAGCCGCACCACCGGACGCCCCTGGATCCGGGCGATCAGATGGTCGCCGGCGGCATGGCCGATCTCGGCGGAGTGGATGCGGATCGTCGTCAGCGGCGGATCGAGAAATGGCGAAAAATCGGAATCGTTGTGGCCGATCACCGACAGGTCGCCCGGCACCGAGAGCCCGCGGGCGCGGGCCTCGATCATCGCCCCGAAGGCGATCTGGTCGGTGCCGCAGATGATGGCGCTTGGCGGCGAACCGCCCGCCAGCATCTGGCGGAAGCCATCCCGACCGCCGCCGATCCCGTAGGAGATCTCGATGTCGTGCTCGGGCGCCAGCCGCAGGCCGCGGGCGGCGAGTGCCTGGGCGATGCCGGTCACGCGGGCGCCGCCGCGGTCGTTGTCCTTGCGCAGGCCGGAGATCACTCCGATCCGGCGATGGCCGAGATCCATCAGGTAGTTGGCTGCCCGCGCCGCAGACCCGGCGTTGTCGAACCCCACGCAGGGATGCTCCCGCGACAGGCTGAAGGTCTGCACCATCGGGATGCCCGAGCGGGCGATCCGCGCGTGGAGATCCGGGTGGTGGATGTCGCCCACCAGCATCAGCCCGTCGATGCCCCGCTCCAGCAGGAAGGTCGCCTCGCGCAGCTCGTCGTCCAGGTCGTAGCCGGCATTGGCGGCGATGAGGGTGTAGTCCGCCTGCCGCAGCCGGTCCTGCACGCTCGATAAGACGCGGACGAACGCCTCGTTCTCGATGTTGGGCACGACCGCGCCCACCGCCATGAACCGGCGCGTCGAGAGCGCCCTTGCGGCGCCGTTGGCGACGAAGCCGAGATCCTGCGCGGCGCGCATCACGGCCTCGCGCTTGTCGGCCCGGACCCCGGCGGAACCGTTCAACACCCGGGAGACCGTCGCGGTGGAGACGCCGGCGCGGCGGGCCACGTCCCGCGCCACCGGGCTGCGCCCCAGCGGTTCGAGGATGTCGTCCGGCAGATCCAGCACCGATTTCTTCTCCCCCCTGCTTCGGCTTGTCCAGCACTATATTGACACTCTCGCGCCCGGCTGGCTATCTGAAAGCGCTTTCAAAACCGCGCCTCGCGGCGGCCCTGAGGGAGGACCCATGGCGACGCTCGACCACCCGGCCTCCAGACACGGAGCGCCCGAACGCGAGGCGCCGACCGTGGGTGGGGCCGACGCCGCCGCGCCGGGCATCGCCGGGCCGCAGGCGCTCGTCACCAGCCTGAAACGCAGCGACGCGGTCACGCCCTACCGGTTCCGCGACCTGCTGGCGCTCGACGATTTCGAGCGGCACGCCAAGCGACTCCTGCCGCCGATGATCTTCCAGTACGTCTCCGGCGGGGTCGAGACCGGATCGGCGCTGGCGCAGAGCCGCGGCGCCTATGCCGACTATGCCCTCGTCCCCCGGCTGATGCGGGACACGTCGGCGCGGGACACCGCCACCACGCTGTTCGGCCAGACCTACGCGGCGCCGTTCGGGATCGGCCCGCTCGGCGGCGCCGCCTTCATCGCCTACCGGGGCGACCTCGCGCTTGCCGAGGGCGCGCGGCGGATGAACCTGCCGATGTGTCTCAGCGCCTCCTCGCTGATCAAGCTGGAGGACGTCTTCGCCCAGAACCCGCAGGCATGGTTCCAGGGCTACCTGCCGGGCGACCAGAACCGGATCGACCGCCTCCTCGATCGGGTCGCCGCCACCGGCTACCGGACCTTCGTGGTCACCGCCGACACGCCGACGCTCGGCAACCGCGAGCACAACACCCGCAGCGGCTTCTCCATGCCGATCAAGGTCACGCCCAAGGTCGCGTGGCAGAGCGCGACCCACCCGCGCTGGCTCCTGGGCACCGTCGCACGCACCTTCCTGAAACACGGCGCGCCGCATTTCGAGAACACGGAGGCCGAGCGCGGGCCACCGATGATGTCCCAGGGCGCAGTGCGCAACACCATCGCGCGCGACCAGCTCTCGTGGAAGAATCTGGAGGCGATCCGCAAGCGCTGGACCGGCAATCTCTTGGTGAAGGGCCTGCTTGCGCCCGAGGATGTCGAGATCGCCCGGGAATGCGGCGCCGATAGCGTGATCCTTTCCACCCATGGCGGCCGCCAGCTCGACTACGCCGTCGCGCCGCTGGACGTGCTGCCGGAAATCGCGGCCCGGAAGGGCGGGCTGAAGATCATCGTCGACAGCGGCATCCGCCGGGGCACCGATGTGATGAAGGCCCTGGCACTGGGCGCCGATTTCGTCCTGCTCGGCCGGCCCTTCATGTTCGGCGCGGCGCTCGGCGGGGCGGCGGGTGTCGAGCACGCCATGCGGATCCTCAAGGAGGAGCTCAACCGCGACATGGCGCTGATCGGGATCAACCGCCTGTCCGAACTCAATCCCGATTTCCTGCGCCGCGTCCAACGCCGGACCTGAACCGGAGTGCCGCATGAGCGATCCAGCCCCCCTCGGACTCGCCTTCGTCGGCTGCTTCACCACCGAGCGGCGCCGGGCACGCGGCCAGGGCATCGATGTCTACCGCACCGGGAACGGGCTGGAGGGCTGGACGCATCTCGGCCGGGTCGAGGGACTCACCAACCCGTCCTTCCTGATCACGGACCCTCGGCGCGCAGCGCTCTACACGGTGCAGGGTGACGGCGCGGAAGCGAGCGCCTTCGCGGCTGCCCCGGACGGCACCCTGGGCGCCCTCGGCAGCGCCGCCACGGGCGGCACCAACAGCGTGCATCAGGCCCTCGACCCGACCGGGCGCTTTCTGATCGTTGCCAACTACGCCAGCGGCTCGGTCGCCCTCCTGCCGATCCGTCCCGATGGCGGGCTTGAGCCAGCGTGCCACGTTCTGCCGCTGCCGGGCGATCCGGGCCCGCACCGAACCGAGCAGGCCTGCGCCCACCCACACCACGTGGTCCTGTCGCCGGACGGGCGGCACGTGCTCGTGCCCGACAAGGGTGTCGACCGCGTCTTCGTCTTGGCGGTCGAGGGCGAGCGGCTGGCAATCGTGTCGGAGACCGCGATGCGGCCGGGCGCCGGGCCGCGCCACATCGCGTTCCATCCGCGAGTCCCCCTCGCCTTTCTGGTCAACGAGCTGGAGTCGAGTATCGCGACCTGCCGCTGGGATGCGGAGGCTGGGACGCTCACGCCGCTGCATCTCACTCCGACCCTTCCGCCGGACGTCTTCAGCGCCAGCACGGCCGCGGCCATCGTGGTCACGCCGGACGGGCGGTCCGTCTACGCGTCGAACCGCGGCCAGGACGGCATCGCGCGCTTCCGGGTGGATGCCGAGGCCGGGCGGCTCGATCCCACCGGCTGGACGCCCGCGGGTGGGCACGACCCGCGCTTCATGACTCTGGCGCCGGATGGACGACACCTCCTCGTGGCCAACGAGCAGGGCGACAGCCTCGTGGAATTCGCCATCGATCCCGTCAACGGGGACCTGACCAAGACGGGCACGCGCCCGAGCCTCAGTCCCTGCACGATCGCGTTTTTGTAAGAAGCACAAGTACTTATCAGGCGCGCGATGGAGATCTGCACGGTACACGACACAGTGGCGGCGGGCGGCGCGCCGTGGTGGACTGAGGGATTCCTCGCCAAAGGGATCCCCCCATGTCCGCTTGTCTGCGCACCGCCCTGATCGAGAGCCTATCGGCGCATCTGGGCCTGGGCAAAT
>NZ_JAKSYH010000141.1 GCF_022829295.1 Methylobacterium sp. J-088 | reverse complement strand
ATTTGCCCAGGCCCAGATGCGCCGATAGGCTCTCGATCAGGGCGGTGCGCAGACAAGCGGACATGGGGGGATCCCTTTGGCGAGGAATCCCTCAGTCCACCACGGCGCGCCGCCCGCCGCCACTGTGTCGTGTACCGTGCGCCTGAGGGGGCGAGATCGCTTGAGGTCCTGACGATGATCACGAGACTTGCCGCCCCGCTCCTCCTGGCTACCGGCTTCGCCGTCCTCGCGGCGCCGTCGCAGGCCCAGCCCGCCGCCTTCGGCGGCCCGAAGATGCTGATCTACGGCAATTACTGCGGGCCGGGTAACAACGCCCCGCTGCCGCCGATCGACGCCCTCGACGCGGCCTGCGCCCGCCACGACGGCTGTACGCCGGATGGCGGCCTGCCTACGCCGGCCTGCAACCTGCGCCTGCAGAAGGACGCGGCGCTCATCGCCCACGACCCGCGCCAGCCCGAGAAGCTCCGCTCGATGGCCGGCCTGATCGCGGCGACCGCGACCCTGATCCCGTCCGAGCGAGGCCCGCAGCGGATGCCGGCCTCGCTCGCCGCCCGGCCGGGGCCGGATGCTTATGCGTCGACCCTCTCCGGCCGGACGCCGGACGCCGACCTCGCGCCGGACGAGGGCTCGGACGACGCCGATCCCGAGTGAGCGGAGCCCGCGTCCCCGGCATCAGGCCCGGGGGCGCGGTCCCAGCGCGTGGGACAGGAAGAAGCGCACCATTGCGCGGCTTGCATCCGGTCCCCGCGGTTCCGTGTAGGATCCGGCCGGGCTGCCCCCGGACCAGGCATGACCGGCCCCGTGCAGCAGCCAATGCTCCTGGACAGCGCGGTCGTTCGCATCGGTGCGGACCGTGCGGGTGTAGGCCATGCCCCCGGGGCTTGTCTCCCGCGTGACCGTCTTGGTGACCCCCGGGGCGGCGCCGGCCTGGGCCATCACCTGATCGCCATTGGCGGAATGCACGGTGCGGTCGCCGTCGCCGTGGAACACGATGGTGGGCACCGGCTGACGGTTCGTCGCGGCGGGCCCGGCCTGTCCCTTCATCGCCGCGAGGGCGCTCGGCAGGTCGCGGGCGGCCCCGCAGGCCAGCCCGGAATGGATCCCGACGGCGGCGAACAGGTCCGGGTAGGTGGCCGCCAGGATCGCCGCCGCGGCACCGCCGGCCGAGAGCCCAGCTGCATAGACCCGGGCCGGGTCCGCCGAGAACTCCGCCATCACCGCACGGGCGATGCCGGCGATGAGTTCCGGCTCCCCGCCCTCGCGGACCTGATCGCCGGCCGCGTACCAGTTCCAGCACCGCTGCATGTGTGCCGACTGCGCCTGTGCCGGATACGCCACCAGGAACGTCTGCTCCTCGGCGAGGACGTTCATCTGCGTGCCCGCGGCGAAATCGTCCGGGTCCTGGGTGCAGCCATGCAGCATCACCACCAGGGGCAGGGCCCGACCGGTGTAGCCGCTCGGCACGTAGACCTTGTAGCGCCGGCTGCCGGCGGCGCTCGTGAACACCCGCTCCTCGAACCGCGCGCCGGGCGGGACCGCAACCGGTGACCGGCCGCGGGACGTCGGGCGTCCCTCACGCAGCGTGCGCATCATCGCCGACAGATCGAGCTCCGGCTCCGCCGCCCTGCCCCGATCCGGCCGGGGGGCCGTCCAGGCGCCGCCGGGGGCTTCGGGCGCCTCCATGTCGACGATCGTCTCATCGCCGCCGGCCGGACGGGGGGGCTGACCCGGCTGACCATAGGTCCGCGCCCATTTGGTGAAGGCCGCCTTCTGCGCGCGCTGAAGCTGCGCCATCCGCTCGGCGAGCCGGTCGGTGCCGGGGCCGCCGTTCAGGGTGGGGTCGAATTTCGGCAGGTCGAGTTTGGACAGGTCGAGTTTGGGAAAGCGGAACATGAGGCCGATCCTTCGAAAGGGGGGCGGACAGGGCCGGACGGTTCACCCGCCTCTGCGACCGGCTGTGTGGGACGTCAGACGATCCGGTCGGCCAGGGCGGCCTTCACGGCTGGGCTCGCCTGGAAGGTACCGAGGACCTCCACCGAGGCGATGGCGGCGCGGGCGAGATCCGGCGTGACGTCGCCCGCGACGGTGGCGAGGCCCAGGACCTGGATGTGCAGCGGGCGCCCGGCATCTCGAGCTGCTTCGAGATCGACCCGCCCGTAATGCGCGATCCCGAGGCGGAGCTGGCGCCGGGCCACGGATTGGCGAACCGCGTCGTCGTGGCGGTCGAGCTGGTTGCGCACGGCCGTGCGGATGAAGTCGGCCCGGTTGGCGTAGAAGCCGTCGCGGACCATCAGGTCGATGCGACCGAGATCGACGAAGCCGAGATTGACCGTGATCTTCTCGCTGTCCGGCACCTTCGGCCGGGGCTCGGGTCCCATGTTGCTCATCGTCTCGCCATCTCTCGGCCATCCGGTTGGATGGTCTAGAGATGGTCATGGGCTGGCGAGGCGCAAGAAGCGCACTCGGAAAAAAGTCATGGTTTCAAAAGGCCGGGGCCTTTTGCGGGTGCAGGGTGGAACCCTGCTGTCGAGCTTCGCTCGATCGTCGGGCGAAGCCCGAATGTCGGGGCTCTGCCCCGACGCCCCGCCAAAGGGCTTGCCCTTTGGGATCCCTAATGTTCGCCGATCCCTCGGTCCTTCAGGCTCTCGCCGATCTCGTCGAGGGCCGTGGCGTCGTCGATCGTGGCGGGCATCGTCCACGGCTCGTGGTCGGCGATGCGCTTCATCGTGGCGCGCAGGATCTTACCCGAGCGCGTCTTGGGCAGCCGCGGCACGGTGAGCGCCAGCTTGAAGGCGGCCACCGGGCCGATCTCGTCGCGCACCTTGGCGACCAGCTCTCGTTCGATCGCTTCGGTGGGACGATCGACCCCGGCCTTCAGCACCACGAAGCCGCAGGGCACCTCGCCCTTCAGGGAATCGCGGATGCCGATCACCGCGCATTCGGCCACATCCGGATGGCCGGCCAGGACCGCCTCCATGCCGCCGGTCGAGAGCCGGTGGCCGGCGACGTTGATGATGTCGTCGGTCCGCCCGAGGACCGTGATGTAGCCGTCCGCGTCGATCACGCCGGCATCCGAGGTGTCGTAATAGCCCGGGAAGGTGGCGAGGTAGCTCGACCGCATACGCGCGTCCGAGCCCCAGAGGGTCGGCAGGCAGCCGGGCGGCAGGGGCAGGCGGATCGCGATGGTGCCCATCGTGTCGGCCGGGACGGGCTTGCCGCCCTCGTCCAGAACCTCGACCCGGTAGCCCGGCATCGGCACGCAGGTGCTGCCGTGCTTCACCGGCAGCAGGCCGAGCCCCATCGGATTGCCGGCGATCGGCCAGCCGGTCTCGGTCTGCCACCAATGGTCGACGACCGGCCGGTTCAGCACCCGCTCGGCCCAGGCGACCGAGTCCGGATCCGCGCGCTCGCCGGCCAGGAACAGGCTGCGGAAGGCCGAGAGGTCGTAATCGGCGATCCGCGCGCCCTTGGAATCCTCCTTCTTGATCGCCCGCAGCGCCGTCGGCGCCGTGAACAGGCACACGACGCGGTACTCGGCGACCACCCGCCAGAAGGCGCCGGCATCGGGGGTGCCCACGGGCTTGCCCTCGTACAGCACCGTCGTGCAGCCGTGCAGGAGCGGCGCGTAGACGATGTAGGAGTGACCGACGACCCAACCGATGTCGGAGGCGCAGAAATAGGTCTCGCCGGGCTGCACCCCGTAGAGGTTCGGCATCGACCACGCGAGGGCGACGAGATAGCCGCCCGTGTCACGCACCACGCCCTTCGGCTTCCCCGTCGTTCCGGAGGTGTAGAGGATGTAGAGCGGGTCGGTGGCGGCGACCGGCACGCACGCCGTCCGCTCCCCCGCTGCCGCGGCGTCCGCCAAGGCCTCGGCCCAGTCGCGGTCCCGCCCCGGCACGAGCGTCGCGGGGCCTTGCGGGCGCTGGAGGATCAGGCAGGACTCGGGCTTGTGGCGCGAGGCGTCGATCGCCGCGTCGAGAAGCGGCTTGTAGGCGACCACCCGGTTCGGCTCGATCCCGCACGAGGCGGCCAGTATCACCTTCGGCGCCGCATCCTCGATCCGCACCGCCAGCTCGTTCGCCGCGAAGCCGCCGAACACCACCGAGTGGACCGCACCGAGCCGGGCGCAGGCCAGCATGCCGCACAAAGCCTCCGGCACCATCGGCATGTACAGGATCACCCGGTCGCCCTTGCCGACCCCGAGCCCGGCCAGGACCGCGGCCAGCGTCGACACTTCATCGCGCAACGCCCGGTAGGTGATGCTGCGCTTCGTGCCGGTCACGGGGGAATCGTAGCGGATCGCCACCTGCTCGGCCCGTGCTCCGTCGGCGTGGCGGTCGACGGCGTTGTGGCAGGCGTTGAGCGACCCGTCCGGGAACCAGCGGCCGTAGGGGCCAGATTCGGGCGCAAAGGCTTGGGTGGGCGTCTGCGCCCAGTCGATCGCCCGGGCCGCATCGAGCCAGAACGCCTCTGGGTCGCGACGCGCCGCTTCGTAGATCTCGGGATAGCGGCCCGGAGGGCTGGCATTCGTCATCGGTCGGCGTTCCCCCGCGGGCCGCTCTCCGGCGGCGGCGGCAGAGTAGCGCATTCTCGTGCAGGCGCGCGACGGGTCCGCGCGCGTGAGCAACCAGCGTATGCCAAGCCGCCGAGGGGCTCTGCCCGGACCAAGCGAGAACCGCCGCACCGGGGCTCCCGATGCGGCGGCGACTGTCGTGCCGGGTCTATGAACTGTGAAGACGAATCAGTGGCTCAGTGCAGGGTGTCGCCGGCCCCCCGCAGCCGATTGATCTCGTCCTTGAGGAGGAGTTTCCGTCGCTTCAGTTCGGCGATGTGGAGGTCGTTCGCCGAAGGTCTGTGGATCGCTTCGTGAATCTCGCGCTCGAGGGCTTCGTGCTTCCGGGCGAGTTGGCTCAGATGCGTCTGCAGCGACATGAGTCGAATCTCCTGTCATCGTTTCGACACGCCAAGACTGACACAGGATGCCGCACCTGTTGAAGCGTTTTCTCCGGCTAAGCTTGGTGAAGGCTTTCCGGCATGGCTTGTCCCAAGAAAGGGCGTGACGCATGCTCTCATCGGGTGATGAGCGATCCTTTGGCCCGCAGGTGACGATGGCGGATGAGTCGAGTGAGAACGCGCAGTCGGAACTCGAGGCCGAACTGGCTCGGTTGCGCGAGGAGCACCGCGATCTCGACAGCGCCATCGAGGCGCTGGAGCGGAGCGTCGCCGGCGATCAGCTGCAGATCCAGCGCCTGAAGAAGCGCAAGCTGACCCTGCGCGACCGGATCTACCACATCGAGGACGCGATTACGCCGGACATCATCGCCTGATGCCAGTGGACGCCGTCCGGAGCAGCCTTGCCGCAGGGCCGCCGCGGCTGTAAGCGCCCTCTTTTGCCGGGATCAACGATGGTGTCGCCTCCGGTCGCGATCATCATGGGCAGCCAGTCCGACTGGGCGACCATGCGGCACGCCGCCGAGACGCTCGATGCGCTCGCCGTGCCCTACGACGCGCGCATCGTGTCGGCCCACCGCACCCCGGATCGGCTCGTCGCCTTCGCCAAGGGCGCGGTCGCGGCCGGTCTCAAGGTCGTGATCGCGGGGGCGGGCGGCGCCGCGCACCTGCCGGGCATGGCGGCGGCGATGACCCGCCTGCCGGTCTTCGGCGTGCCGGTGGAATCGAAGGCGCTCTCCGGCCAGGACAGCCTGCTGTCGATCGTGCAGATGCCGGCCGGAATTCCCGTGGGGACCCTGGCGATCGGCCGGGCCGGGGCGGTCAACGCGGCGTTGCTGGCCGCATCGGTGCTGGCGCTCTCCGACCCGGGTCTGGCGGAGCGTCTCGAAGCGTGGCGTGCGGCCCAGACCGCCTCGGTGGCCGAGCGGCCGGAGACGGAAGCGACATCGTGACGGACGAGTTTTTCGCGTGACGGACAAGACCCTCGGCCCCGGCTCCACCCTCGGCATCGTCGGTGGCGGGCAGCTCGGGCGCATGATCGCGCTCGCGGCGGCGAATTACGGGCTCAAGGTGCACGTCTACGCCCCCGACGGCGACAGCCCCGCTTTCGATGTCGCCGCCCGTACCACCTGCGCGGCCTACGACGATCCGCAAGCGCTGGCGGATTTCGCGCGCAGCGTCGATGTCGTCACCTACGAGTTCGAGAACATCCCGCACGCCACCGCCGACATCCTGGCCCGGCACGCCCCCCTGCACCCGAACGCGCGGGCGTTGTCCACCACGCAGGACCGCCTATCGGAAAAAGAATTCATCAACGGGCTCGGCATCCCGACCGCGCCGTTCCAGGCCGTCGACACGCCCGACGATCTCGACCGGGCGATCGCCACGATCGGCCTGCCGGCCGTGCTCAAGACCCGCCGCTTCGGCTATGACGGCAAGGGCCAACGCATTTTGCGGGAGCGATCCGAGGGTGACCGCAACGCCCTGTTCGCCGAGTTCGGCGGCGCGCCGCTGATCCTTGAGGGCTTCGTGTCGTTCGAGCGCGAAGTCTCGGTGGTGGGCGCCCGCGCGCACGACGGCAGCTTCGCGGCCTTCGACCTGTGCGAGAACGAGCACCGCGACCACATCCTGGCCTTGACCCGGGTGCCGGCCCCCGGCCTGACGCCCGAGACCAGCCGTGCCGCCCTCGATATCGCCAAGCGCATCGCCGACGCGCTCGACTATGTCGGTGTGCTCGCCGTTGAGATGTTCCTGGTGCGGGAGGACGGCGCTGAGCGCCTCGTGGTCAACGAGATCGCGCCGCGGGTCCACAATTCCGGCCACTGGACCATCGAGGGCGCGCGGACTTCGCAATTTGCTCAACATGTCCGGGCGGTCTGCGGCTGGCCGCTCGGCGATCCGGCGCGGACCGGCGGCCTGCCGGTGGAGATGCGCAACCTGATCGGCGCCCAGGCCGACGACTGGCATGCGCTGCTGGCTGAGCCCGGCGCCCACCTGCACCTCTACGGCAAGGGCGAGGCCCGGCCCGGCCGGAAGATGGGGCACGTCACCCGCCTGGGATCCGAACCGGTCGGCTGAGGCCTCAAAGGCACACCCCTGCCGCTGCGTGGCGGCCTGAGCGCCTGCCGCGGGGCCGGCGTGCGCGCGGGCCATACCTTCGCCACATCCCGCCGCTTCCACCACGGTGTGGTCGGTGTCGAAGGCTGCCGGTCGATTCCCCCACGCCTGGACGGGCGACGGGTCGAATCAGGCAGGCGTGCTTCTTAAGCTGGCCTTCACCGTAATGCGCGACGGTACCCCGGAGCGGGTGGACCCGGCGCGCGGCGCGGGCTTGAGAACGGCGAGGGGCGGGGCGGGCGCGCGGGATGCGGGCTGCGCCTCGGGGAGAGTGGGGCGATGATCGTACGCAACGGGCTGGCACGGAGGACAGCGCTGATCGGCGCGGCCCTGGTTTCGGCTGCGGTGCTGGCGGGCTGCGAGACCGTCGGGAGCGCCGCCGGCCCGCGCCAATACGCGGTGCTGGAGACGGACACTACGGGTGCCACCACGGTCAACATCGCGTCGCTCTCCGAGGTGATCCAACGCAATCCGAACGACGCGGCCGCCTATACCACGCGCGGCGCCGCCTATGCCCGCGCCGGCCAGTTCAACGACGCCATCGGGGATTTCACCAAGGCGATCCAGCTCGATCCGAACTCGGCCTCGGCCTACAACAACCGGGCGCTCGCCAGCCGCCAGGTCGGCCGCGACGGACCCGCGCTGCAGGACTTCACCAAGGCAATCGCCATCGATCCGAATTACGGCCCGGCCTATATCGGCCGCGCCAATGTCGAGCGCGCCCAGGGCAACCTCGATCAGGCGCTCAGCGACCTCAACGTCGCGATCCGGCTGATGCCGGAATCGGCCGAAGCCTACCATGCCCGCGGCCTCGTGCGGCAGAAGCAGGGTCAGGAGACCCAGGCGATCGCCGATTTCGACGCCGCCATCGACCGCAATCCCTTCGTGGCGGCCCCCTACGCGGCGCGCGGCCAGAGCCTGATCGCCACCAACCAGTACGGCAAGGCGATCGAGGACTACAACGCGGCGCTCAACGTCAACAACAAGGACGCCACCTCCTGGGCGTATCGCGGCTTGGCTTACGAGAAGCAGGGCCAGCGCAAGGAGGCCATGGAGAACTACCAGCGCGCCTCGACCATCGACCCGAACAATTCCGTCGCCCGTGCCGGTCTCGGCCGCGTGCAGGGCGGGGTGGGCTCGCTGTTCAACTGATCGCGCAACGGTCTAAAAAGGGTTTCAAAAGGTCGAGACCTTTTGCGGGTGCAGGGCAGAGCCCTGCGAAACAGGTCTCCCTCCCCCTTCCGGGGGGCGGAGACCTGTTCGTCGGGGTTTCACCCCGACACCCCACCAAAGGGCACACCCTTTGGGAACCCCTTGTCCGCCCGGATTAGGCCGCCAGCAGGCCGTTCTCGTCCTGCGTGATCCGGCGCAGGTGATGGGCGGTGTCGCCGAGCTGGTACTCGATCATGGCGAGCCGCTTGAAATGGTGGGCGCCGATGTATTCGAGCGTCATGCCGATGCCGCCGTGGAGCTGCACCGCCTCTTGGCCGACATAGCGGCAGGCCTTGTTGATCTGGACCTTCACGGCCGACAGCGCTGCGGCCCGCGCTCTGGCGTCGGGCGTGTCCACCATCATGGCGGCGTAGAGCGCCATCGAGCGGGCCTGTTCCAGCTGGATCAGCATATCCACGGCCCGGTGCTGCAGGGCCTGGAACGAGCCGACGCTGACGCCGAACTGCTTGCGGGTCTTGAGGTATTCGACCGTCAGTTTGTGGAGCGCATCCATGGAGCCCACCGCCTCGGCGGCGAGCGCCGCGATGCCGTGCTCCACCACCCGCTCCAAGAGCGGCAGACCGCCCTCCGGATCGCCGAGCGCCGCGTCGGCCGGCAGTGTCACATCCGAGAAGGAGACCTCGGCGGCCCGGCCGCCATCCTGGGTCGGATAGGCCTCGATGGCGACGCCCGCGGCATCGGCCGGGACCAGGAACAGGCCGATCCCGTGCGGGTCGCGCCGCTCCCCCGAGACGCGGGCTGAGACCACCATCAGCCCGGCCGCGTCGGCGTTGGGCACGACGCTCTTGGCGCCGCTCAGCACGAAACCGTCGCCCGAGCGGCGGGCGGTGGTCGCCACGTCGGCGAGGTCGTAGCGGGACTGGCGCTCGGTATGGGCGAGGGTGAGGCGTAGCTTCCCTGAGACGAGATCCGGAACCAGGCGGTCCTTCTGCGCCGCGCTGCCGCCGAGCCGCAGGGCCGTCGCGCCCAGCACGAGGCTCGCCAGCAGCGGCTCGACCACGAGGTTGCGTCCCACCGCCTCCATGACCAGCATGGTCTCGACCGGGCCGCCGCCGAACCCGCCCTCCGCCTCCGAGAACGGCAGGCCGGTGACGCCGAGTTCGGCAAACGCCGCCCAGCCCTCGGCGGGGAAGCCGAGCGGCGCCGTCAGCCGCGCCTGCCGGCTCTCCAGCGACGGATAGAGGTCGGCGGCGAGCCGCTCGATCGAGTCGCGCAGGAGCGACTGGTCCTCGTTCAGGTCGAAATCCATGGGGGTGTCCCTTCGCGGAAGTTCACGGTCGCGACGTTCGTCCCAGCCATCCCCTCATCCTGAGGTGCCGGAGCGCAGCGGAGGCCTCGAAGGAGGGCTCCAGCCGGCCGCGCGATCGCTGGAGGCCTCCTTCGAGGCCCGCTGACGCGGGCACCTCAGGATGAGGGCGAGGGAGGGAGGGACGTTGTCCTCACAACGTCCTCACAACCCCAAAATACCCTTGGCGATGACGTTGTGCTGGATCTCGTTCGAGCCGCCGTAGATCGAGACCTTGCGGTTGTTGAAGTAGCTCGGCGCCGCCGCATCGACCCAGTCGAAGCCCCCAGGCAGGTTGTTGGCGCCCGCCCCGCGCGCGAGCGCCGCCAG
Source organism: Methylobacterium sp. J-088 (assembly GCF_022829295.1). Taxonomy (GTDB): domain Bacteria; phylum Pseudomonadota; class Alphaproteobacteria; order Rhizobiales; family Beijerinckiaceae; genus Methylobacterium. The sequence continues at coordinate 9,175 of NZ_JAKSYH010000141.1, read as the reverse complement.
GGCGAAGGGGCCGGCCAACTCCACCAGCAGCTCGGTCGCCGCCTGCTGGAGCTGCGAGCCGCGGATCTTGAGGAGCGAGGAGGCCGGATCCGGCTCGACCGAATCCGCCCTTCCCTGCTTGGCCGCCACCCGCATCTGGGTGATCTCCAGGGCCTTCAGCTCGATCTCGACCTCCGCGACCCGGGTCCGGAAGGCGGGATCGTCCCACATCGTGCCGGACCCGGCCGGCATCTCGCGGGCCAGCCGCTTGATCCGGGCGATCCGCTCCTTGGTCAGCCCGATCCGGGCGATGCCGGTGCGTTCGTTGGCGAGCAGGAATTTCGCGTAGTCCCAGCCCTTGTTCTCCTCGCCCACGAGATTCTCGACCGGCACGCGGACAGAATCGAAAAAAACCTCGTTGACCTCGTGCCGGCCCTCCAGGGTGAGGATCGGCCGCACGGTGATGCCGGGCGTCTTCATGTCGATCAGCAGGAAGGAAATGCCGCGCTGCTTCTTGGCCTCGAAGTCGGTGCGGACGAGGCAGAAGATCCAATCGGCGTGCTGGCCGAGCGTCGTCCACGTCTTCTGACCATCGACGACGTAATGGTCGCCATCGCGGACCGCCTTGGTCTTGAGCGAGGCGAGATCGGAGCCGGCGCCGGGTTCGGAGAAGCCCTGGCACCACCAATCGTCGAGATTGGCGGCGCGCGGGAGGAAGCGGGCCTTCTGGTCCTGCCGCCCGAAGGTCGCCAGCACGGGCCCGAACATGTAGCAATTGAACTGCTGCGGCAGCGGCACCGCCGCCTGGAACAGCTCCTCGGTGTAGATGTAGCGCTGGATCGAGGTCCAATCCCGGCCACCCCATTCCTGCGGCCAGTGCGGCACCGCCCAGCCCTTGGCGTTGAGGATCCGCTGGCTGGTGACGTAATCCTCCTTCGTGAGGCTGCGCCCCTCCGAGACCTTTTTTCGGATGTCGGCCGGAATCTCCGTCCGGCAGAAAGTCCGCACCTCGTCGCGGAACGCGATCTCGTCCGGCGTAAAGCGGAGATCCATCGTCAGCCCCCGATCTCGAACAGGCCGGCGCAGCCCTGGCCGCCGGCGACGCACATCGTCACCACGGCGTAGCGCGCGCCGCGGCGACGGCCCTCCAGCAGGGCGTGGCCGACGAGCCGCGCGCCCGACATGCCGAACGGGTGGCCGACCGCGATGGCCCCGCCGTTGACGTTGACCTTGTCCGGGTCGATCCCGAGCTTGTCGCGGCAATAGACCGACTGCGACGCGAAGGCCTCGTTCAGCTCCCACAGGTCGATATCGGCCACTGTAAGACCCTGCCGCTCCAGCAGCCGCGGCACCGCGAAGACCGGGCCGATGCCCATCTCGTCCGGTCCGCAGCCGGCCGAGGCGAAGCCCCGGAAGGTGCCGAGCGGCGTGAGACCCCGCCGCGCCGCCTCCCCGGCCGACATCAGCACGCTGGCTGCGGCGCCGTCCGAAAGCTGGCTCGCATTGCCCGCCGTGATGAAGGCCCCCTCCCCGCGCACGGGCTTGAGCTTGGAAAGCCCCTCCAGAGTCGTGTCGGGCCGGTTGCCCTCGTCCCTGGCGAGCCGGGTCTCGACCTCCTGGGTCTCGCCGGTGGCCTTGTCGGTCACAGCCATCAGGGCGCTCATCGGGACGATCTCGTCGTCGAACAGCCCGCGTTCCTGCGCCGCCGCGGTGCGGCGCTGACTCTCCAGGGCGAACAGATCCTGCGCTTCGCGGGAGATGCGGTAGCGCTCGGCCACGATGTCGGCGGTCTCGATCATCGGCATGTAGATCGCCGGCAGGTGGGCCTCCAGCCACGCGTTGCGGGTCAGCTCCCGCTGCACCTTCGGCTGGACGAGGCTGATCGACTCGACGCCCCCCGCCACCGCCACCGGCACGCCGTCGAGGATGATGCGGCGGGCCGCGCTGGCGATCGCCTCCAGGCCCGAGGCACAGAAGCGCGAGACCGTGACGCCGGCCGACGCGACCGGGAGCCCCGCCACCAGGGCGGCGTGCCGGGCGACGTTGCCGCCGGTGGCGTTCTCCGGATAGCCGCAGCCGAGCACCACCTCCTCGACGGCCTCGGGCTCCAGGCGTGCCCGGTCGAGGGCGCCCCGGATCGCGTGGGCGGCGAGGTCGGCGCCGCGGGTGAGGTTCAGCGCGCCGCGATGGGCCTTGCCGATGGGCGTGCGGGCGGTCGCGACGATCACCGCGTCGGTCATGACGGGTTCCTCCGGAGTTTCCAAAGGGCGTCACGCCCTTCGGTGGGGTGTCGGGGCGACGCCCCGACGGATGCGGCCGCGGCCTTCAGCAGGGCGCTGCCCTGCACCCGCCAAAGGTCTCGGACCTTTGGAAACCGGGACCAAGTCCGCATCAGGCCGCCGTCCAGTCGGCAAAGCGGCCGCCCTCGGCGGCGAGGCGCCTCAGCAGCGGCGCCGGCTCCTGGCTGTCGTCGCCGGTCTCGGCCGCGAAGCGGGACAGCGCCTCGGCGATGGTCTTCAGCCCGACCGTATCGGCCCAGTGCATCGGGCCGCCGCGCCAGGCCGGCCAGTTGTAGCCGTTGATCCAGATCGTATCGATGTCGCTCGGACGGGCCGCGATGCCCTCCTCCAGGATCCGCGCGCCTTCGTTGACCATCGGGTACATCAGCCGCGCCACGATTTCGTCCGCGCTGAAGCTACGATGCGTGACGCCGTGCTCGGCGGCGACACGCCCGATCAGCGCCTCGACCTCCGGGTCGCGGCTGCCGGTGCGGGCGCCGTCCGGGTAGAGATAGAAACCGCGGCCGGTCTTCTGGCCGAACCGACCCATCTCGGCGAGCGAATCCGCCACCGGGGCCCGGCCGCCGAAATCCTTGCGCGAGCGCCAGCCGATATCGAGCCCCGCGAGGTCGCCCATGGCGAAGGGCCCCATCTTGAAGCCGAAGCCGGTGACCGCCGCATCGACCGCGTGCGGGAGCGCGCCTTCGAGCAGCAGGCGCTCGCCGGCGCGGCTGCGGCGTTCCAGCATGCGGTTGCCGACGAAGCCGAAGCAGACCCCCACCGTCACCGGCAGCTTGTTGAGGCGCTTCGCCACGTCCAGGGCGGTGGCCAGCACGTCCGGCGCGGTTTTTTCCGCACGGACCACCTCCACGAGGCGCATGACGTTGGCCGGGCTGAAGAAGTGCAGACCGAGCACGTCCTGCGGCCGGCTTGTGACGGCCGCGATGGCGTTCACGTCGAGGTAGGAGGTGTTGGTGGCCAGGATCGCGCCGGGCTTGGCGATGGCGTCGAGCCGCGAAAAAATCTCGCGTTTGACGCCCATATCCTCGAAGGCCGCCTCGATGACGATCTCGAAGTGGCTCGCGTTCTCCAGGCCGATCGCGCCGGTGATCCGGCCGATCCGCGCGTCGCGCTGGGCCTCGGTGATCGAACCGCGCTTGGCCGAGCCGGCATAGAGGCCCTTCACCCGGTCGAGGCCGCGGGTCAGGGCCCCCTCCTCCGTCTCGATCACCGTCACGGGGATGCCGGCATTGGAAAAGCACATCGCGATGCCGCCGCCCATCGTGCCGGCGCCAATGACGGCGGCCGTGTGGATGGGGCGCCGCGGCGTGTCCTTCGGCAGGCCGGGCACCCGCGCCGCCTCGCGCTCGGCGAAGAAGGCGTAGCGCAGGGCCTTGGAGCGCGGATCCTCCACCAGGGTGCGGAACTCGGCCCGCTCGACCGCCACGGCCGCATCGAAATCCCGCTCCAGGCCGGCCCGCGCGGCGCGGACCAGGGCGTGGACGTTGGTGGCGTCGGGATCGCGCTTCACCGCCTCGGCGGCCCGCGCCTCGAAGGCCTTCTGCGCGTCCGGGGTGAGCGTGTCGGACCGGTCGCGCACCCGCGGCAGGGCGCCGGAATCGGCGAGTTCGAGGGCGCGGGTCCGGGCCGCCGCCACGAGGTCGCCCAGCACCACGGCATCGACGATCCCGAGCGCCGCCGCCCGCTCGGCGGAGGCCGGCTCGCCGGTGAGCATCATCGCGAAGGCGGCGTCGGGCCCGATCAGGCGCGGCAGGCGCTGCGTGCCCCCCGCCCCCGGGATGATCCCGAGCTTGATCTCCGGCAGGCCGAGCTTGGCGGCGGGCGCCGCCACGCGGCCGTGGCAGGCCAGGGCCAGCTCCAGCCCGCCACCCAAAGCCGCGCCGCCGATGGCCGCCACCACCGGCTTCGGGCTGGCATCGAGCCGCTCCAGCACGTCCGGCAGGCTCGGCGGTTGCTGCGGCTTGCCGAATTCGGTGATGTCGGCGCCGCCCACGAACACCCTGCCCTCGGCGGCCAGCACGATCGCCCGGACCGAATCGTCCGCGATGGCCTGCGCGAAAGCCGCGTCGAGGGCCGCCCGCATCGCGGCGCCGAGCGCGTTGACCGGCGGGTTGGCGAGCGTGAGCACGGCCACGCCGCCCGCGACCTCCTGACGAACCACCCGGAACTCCCTGTTGTTCTGCAATGCAGAATAAACGTCCGCAATTCGGCCGGATGTTGATCGTCGCCGCCGCCATCGTCAAGAACGGATCGGAACGGTCCGGGACATGAAACGCGATGTTCCGCAGTGCAGAAGGCTGCCGGCGCGGAGGTTTGACCGGCGGCCCGGGCGCGTGGCATCAAAACGGCCCGGGCGGGACTCGGCGGCGGTCCGTGACCGATGGCCGGGCCGCACGAGGCTGGGGGAGGATCACGGTGGGCGGCATCGAGCGGGGCGCGCGGCGCGGAAGCGCCTGTCCGGCGCAGGGTCAGGCGGCGGAGAGCCGGCGATGAGCGACGGCCCCGAACAGGTCTCCGCCGGCCGTCTGCCCGAGGCCCTGCGCGGCCGGCTCACCCTGCCGGTGATCTGCGCGCCGATGTTCATCGTCTCCGGCCCGGAGCTGGTGATCGCCCAGTGCCTCGCCGGCGTGGTCGGCTCGTTTCCGGCGCTCAACGCCCGCCCGGCCGAGCTGCTGGACGAGTGGCTCACCCGGATCACCCGAACCCTCGCGGAGGCCCGTGCCGCCGATCCGTCGAGACGGATCGCGCCGTTTGCGGTGAACCAGATCGTCCACGCCTCCAACGACCGGTTGGCGCAGGATGTCGAGGCCTGCGTCCGGCACCGGGTGCCGATCATCATCACGTCCCTGCGGGCGCCCGACGCGGTGATCCGCCCGGTCCACGCCTATGGCGGCGTGGTGTTCCACGACGTCACCACCGTGCGCCACGCCGAGAAGGCCCTGGAGGCCGGCGTCGACGGGTTGATCCTGGTCTGTACCGGGGCGGGCGGGCATGCGGGGACGATGAGCCCCTTCGCCCTGGTCGGCGAGATCCGCCGGTTCTACGACGGGCCGCTGATCCTGTCGGGGGCGATCACCTCGGGCGCGTCGATCCTGGCCGCCCAGGCGATGGGCGCCGACCTCGCCTACATGGGCACCCGGTTCATCGCCACCCGGGAGGCGAACGCGGCCCCGGCCTACAAGGACATGATCGCCGGCAGCGCGGCCTCCGACATCCTGTACACCCCCTACTTCACCGGCGTGCCGGGCAATTACCTGACGCCGAGCATCCGCGCCGCCGGGCTCGATCCCGACGCGCTGCCGGTGCGCGACAAGACCGCGATGGATTTCGGCAGCAGCAGCGTGAAGGCGTGGCGGGATGTCTGGGGCGCCGGCCAGGGCGTCGGCACCATCGCGGATGCCCCCGCCACCGCCGATCTGGTGGCCCGGCTGGCCCGGGACTACGCGGCGGCGCGGGGGCGCGTCGCGGGTGTGTCGGCGGACTATGCGGGGGAGGCTGCGCCGTGAGCGTCAGGACGCAGCTGTCGATCGCCGAACGCACGCAGAACACGCCTAACTTCGGTGGGGATTGGCGCCGGGGATTCGCACCTTGGGCATCCTCACGGCGGCAGCTCAGTGAAGCGCGGGTCCCCTCTCCCGTGCGGGAGAGGTCTGCTTTCGCAGAAAGCCGGGTGAGGGATGAGAACGTTCCGGACATGGCGCGCCGCCTTCGCGCCTCTATGGCGTGCTCAAGTCTGAAGGTTCTCGTCCCTCACCCCAACCCTCTCCCGCACGGGAGAGGGGGCCTGTCGCGCTCCGTCATCGAGGCCGGAGTCCGCCGGGGATGCGTGACCATCGTCACCCGCAAGGGGGAGGGGAAAGGCGTTCCGCTCCAGAGCACCGTCGGCGCGACCGATGCCTGAGCCCCTTCCCTCGACCATCCGCCTCACCGATCCTGAGCCCGGCATCCGGCTGGTCACCCTCGACCGGCCGGAGCGGCGCAACGCCCTCGATCGCGCCGCCTATGCGGGGCTGGCCGAAGCCTTCCGGGCGGTGGCCGGGGACGCGAGCGTGGCCGCCGTGGTGCTGACCGGCGCGGGCGGCTGCTTCACCGCCGGCAACGACCTCAGGGATTTCCAGGATGTCGAGACCGGGGGCGACAGCCCCGGCCTGACTTTCCTCAAGGCCCTGCGCGCCTGCCCGAAGCCGGTCGTGGCGGCGGTCGAGGGGCACGCGGTCGGCATCGGCACGACGCTGCTGCTCCATTGCGACCTCGCCTATGCGGGGGATGGCGCCCGGTTCCGCCTGCCGTTCACGGCGTTGGGCCTCAGTCCCGAGGGCGGATCGAGCTACCTGCTGCCGCTGGTGGCGGGCACGAAGCGCGCCGCCGAGCTGCTGATGCTCGGCGCGCCGTTCACGGCCGCCGATGCCGTGTCGGCCGGCCTCGTCAACGCCGCCGTGCCGGCGGGGACGGCGCTGGAGGTGGCCCTCGCCAAGGCCCGGTCGCTGGCCGCCCTGCCCCGGGCCTCGATCGCCGCCACCAAGCAAGCCCTCCGCCGGGGCCAGGATGAGCCCGTCGCCCGCGCACTCGCCGAGGAAGCGGAGGTGTTCCACGCCCTGCGCCGCGGGCCGGATGCGCAGGCGGCCTTCGCGGCCTTCCTGCGCCGATGACGACCGGAGAGATCCTGCTGGCCGAGCCCGACGGCGCCGGATCCGGCGCCAAGGAGGATCGCCACTTCGTCACGGCGTTGGCCCGGGGATTGTCGGTCCTGGCCTGCTTCGGCCCGGGCCGCACCAGCCTCGCCAACCACGACATCGCCGCGGCCTGCGGCCTGCCCCGCTCCACCGTGTCGCGGCTGACCTACACGCTGACCAAGCTCGGCTACCTGCAGCACGAGCCCGCGCTCGGTCGCTACCGGCTCGGCACCGCCACCATCGCGCTCAGCGCGGCGGCGCTCGGCGGGCTCGACGTGCGGGCGATCGCCCGGCCGATCCTGCGGGCGGTGGCGGAGGCGGCCAACGCCTCGGTCGGGCTCGGCGTGCGCGACCGGCTGAGCATGCGCTACGTCGAGTGCCAGCGCGGCCCGGCGGCGATCTCGCTCAATCTCGATACCGGCTCGCGCATCTCGCTCGCCCGCAGCGCCATGGGGCGCGCCTACGTGGCAATCTGCCCCGACCGGGAGCGCGCGAGCCTCTACGCGGATCTGGAGGCGCTGGACCCGGTGGCGTGGCCTGCGCTGCGCGCCGGCCTCGACCGGGCCGTGGCGGAGCACCGGGAGATCGGCTGCTGCACCTCGTTCGGCGAGTGGCAGGAGACGGTCTGCGCCATCGCGGTCGGGTTCCATCCCGGCGGCGGGCTGCCGCCCATGTCGATCAATTGCGGCGCCCCCACCGTCATCACCGATGCGCGCTTCCTCCTGGACGTGGCGCGCCCCAAGCTGATCGAGGCCGTGCGCAGCCTCGACGGCGTCATGGGAGCTTGAGCCGTGAGGACGGGGTTTCCAAAGGGCGAGCCCTTTGGCGGGGTGTCGGGGCGGAGCCCAGATTTCGGGCGAAGCCCGACACCAGGGCTCTGCCCTGGACCCGCAAAAGGTCGAAGACCTTTTGAAGCCGGGATTTTTCCATAAGCCGAGGACCCGTTCGATGGATGCTGATCCGGCTCACGATCTGCCGCTCGCCGGGATCCGGGTGCTCGACCTGTCCCGGGTCCTGGCGGGGCCCTGGTGCGCGCAGGTGCTGGGCGACCTCGGCGCCGACGTGATCAAGGTCGAGCACCCGGAGCGCGGCGACGACACCCGCGACTGGGGTGTGCCCACCAGCCCCGGCAACACCTCGTATTTCGACAGCGTGAACCGCAACAAGCGCTCGATCGGCGTCGATCTCGCCACGCCGGAGGGGCTGGCGATCGTGAAGGCGCTGGCCCGCGAGAGCGACGTGCTGGTGCAGAACTTCAAGACCGGCGGGGCCGAGAAGCTCGGCCTCGGCTACGCGGACCTGGCGGCGGAGAATTCCGGGCTGATCTACTGCTCGATTGCCGGCTACGCTTCCGACGGCTCGGAGGCGGGCCGGCCCGGCTACGACCTCGTGGTCCAGGGCGAATCCGGCGTTATGGCGCTGAACGGCGAGGCCGGCGGGCCGCCCCTGAAGTTCGGGGTCGCGGCGGTGGACCTGTTCACCGGGCAATACGCCGCCCAGGCCGTCCTGGCGGCCCTCTATCAGCGGGAGCGCACCGGGCGCGGCAAGGCGATCGACCTCGCGCTGTTCGATTGCGGCGTGGCGCTGACCTCCTATTACGGGCTGGAGGCGCTGGCCCGGGGCATCGACCCGCCCCGCTACGGCAACGCCCACCCCTCGATCGTGCCCTACGGGGTGTTCGAGGCCGCGGACGGGCCCGTGGTGATCACGGTCGGCAACAACGGCCAGTACCGCCGCTTCTGCGAGCAAGTGCTGGAGCGGCCGGATCTCGTCGCCGATCCGCGCTTCGCCACCAACCTCGACCGCTCGAAGAACCGCGCGGCCTTCATCCCGGTGCTGGAGGCCGCGCTGGCGCGCTGGCAGCGCGGCCCGCTGATCGCCCGGCTGCGGGCGGCCGGCATCCCCTGCGGCGAGGTGATGGGCCTGCGCGAGGCGCTGACCTGCGACCGGGCCCGGGAGGCGGGTCTCGTGGTCGGCGGCGCCGACAACGCCCACGTGATCGCCCCACCCTACCGGCTCGACGGGCGGCGCCTGCCGGTGCGCCGGATGCCGCCGGGGCTCGGGGATTCGAGCGCGGAGATCCTGGCGGAGCAGCTGGCGTATCCGGCGGAGGCGCAGGACGCGCTGCGGGTTAAGGGGGTGGTGCGGTAGGAGGTGCCGAGGCGCGTCTCCCGCCCGCCCCCATCTGGGGCTTGCGGACTGCGCGCCAGCGTGGTGGGCGAG
>NZ_JAKSYH010000129.1 GCF_022829295.1 Methylobacterium sp. J-088 | reverse complement strand
GGGGGAGGGAGACGCGGCGGTGGCCGGCTCGCACTTGATCACATCCACCATCATTGCAGCTTCGGATTGAGCGCGTCGCGCAGCCAATCCCCCAGAAGGTTGATGGCGATGACCAGCCCGGCGAGCGCCACGCCCGGGAAGGCGACGATCCACCACTCGCCGGAGAACAGGAACCGGTTGCCGGTGCGGATCAGCGTGCCGAGCGACGGCATGGTCTCGGGCAGGCCGGTGCCGAGGAACGACAGGGTCGCCTCGGTGATGATCGCGAGCGCCAGGTTGATCGTCGCGATCACGAAAACCGGCCCGGTGACGTTCGGCAGGACGTGGCGCACCAGGATCACCGGCGGCGACAGGCCGATCAGCCGGGCCGCCTGGACGTAATCCTTGCCCTTCTCGACCAGCACGGAGGAGCGCACGGTCCGGGCGTACTGCACCCAGAAGGACAGGCCGATCGACACCACGATCAGCCCGATCAGCGGTCCGACATCCAGCGCGCTGCCAAAACTCGCCTTGGCGACGCCATCCACCACCAGGGCGATCAGGATCGCCGGGAAGGTGAGCTGCACGTCGGCGATCCGCATGATCAGCGTGTCGACGGCCCCGCCCGCGTAGCCGGCGATCAGGCCGAGCGCGATGCCGAGCACCCCGGAGGTCAGCACGCCGAGCACGCCGACGATCAGCGACAGCCGCAGGCCGTACAACACCGCCGAGAGCACGTCCCGGCCCTGGTCGTCGGTGCCGAGATAGTAGGGTGCCTGACCGTCCGCCTGCCAGATCGGCGGCAGGTTGGAGTTGATCAGGTCGAGCTGGGCCGGGTCGTAGGGGTTCTGGGGGGCGATCCAGGGCGACGCGAAGGCGAGGCCGACCATCAGCACCGTGACGATCAGCGCCGCCATGGCGGTCTTCGAGCGCAAAAAGTTCGCCAGTAGGTCGGAATCGCGCCAGCGCGCGAGCCGGGAGGGCGCCGCCTCGGCCAGGGGGACCGGCGGGGCATCGCCCGCGTCGAGGTCGTATCCGCTCATCGGCCGACCCTCACGTCGTGTCCGCGCGGGAAACTCAGGGCGGCAGCCACCGTCCTTGCGAGCGGAGCGAAGCGATGACGGCAACACAGGACACGACAGTCTTGCACCACCGAGCTTGGCAGGCGCGACCGGCCCCCTCTCCCGTGCGGGAGAGGGTTGGGGTGAGGGACGAGAAAGTTCAGGATCGAGCGCGCTATCGATGCGCCGACACGGCGCGCCGCGTTCGGAAAGTTCTCATCCCTCACCCGGCTTTCTGCGAAAGCAGACCTCTCCCGCACGGGAGAGGGGACCCGCGCCTCATGCGAGGATGGCAGCACTGTCGTGTACCGTGGGACGGCGCGGGTCAGGCAACCGGAGCAATTCGTCATGTCCGGTCTCACGCCGCCCGCCCGGTCGAGAGCCGCAGGCGCGGGTCGACCACCGTGTAGAGGATGTCGACCACCAGATTGATGGTCACGAAGATCAGCGCGACCAGCAACAGATACGCCGACATGATCGGGATATCGACGTTCTGCACGGCCTGGACGAAGAGCAGGCCCATGCCGGGCCACTGGAACACCGTCTCGGTGATGATCGAGAAGGCGATGACCGAGCCGAGCTGCAGCCCCGCGATGGTGATCACCGGCACCAGCGTGTTCTTCAGGGCGTGGCGCAGGTGGACGGCCCGGGTGGTGAGCCCCCGGGCGCGGGCGAAGCGGATGTAGTCGGTGCGCAGCACCTCCAGCATCTCGGCGCGCACCAGCCGCATGATCAGCGTCATCTGAAACAGGCCGAGCGTCACCGAGGGCAGGATCAGCGCCTTGAGCCCGGAGGCGGTGAGGAAGCCGGTGGTCCACCAGCCGAGCCGCACGGTGTCGCCGCGCCCGTAGGAGGGGAGCCAGCCGAGCGTCACCGAGAACAGGTAGATCAGCAGAATGCCGATCAGGAAGGTCGGCAGGCTGATCCCGATCAGCGAGACCGCCTGGAACAGCCCGGCGAGCCAGGAATCCCGGAAGAGCGCGCAGTACACGCCCATCAGGATGCCCACCACCAGGGCGAAGACCGTGGCGCAGAAGGCGAGCTCCAGCGTCGCCGGCATGCGCTCGGCCAAAAGCTGCGAGACCGGCTGCCGGAACTGGTACGAGATGCCGAACCGGCCCCGCACCACGTTGCCGGCGTAGCGGGCGAACTGGACCAGCACCGGATCGTCGAGGCCGAGGTCCGTTCGGATCTGAGCCCGCTCGGCCACGGTGGTGTCGGGGCCGACGATCTGGTTCACGGGATCGCCCGCGAACCGGAACATCGCGAAGGCGATGAGCCCGACGACCGCGAGGACCGCGGCCGCCTGGATCACCCGGCGCAGCAGGAAGGCGAGCACGCCGCGCCCCTACTGCGGGTCCTTCGAGACCCAGTAGAGCAGGAGCAGGTTGTCGGCACGCTGGGTCAGGTGGACCTTCTTCGAGACGCCCCAGGCCAGTGCCTGCTGGTGCAGCGGGATGTAGCCCCAATCGGTATTGAGGACATCGAACCCGTCCTTGATCAGCGCGTCGCGCTTGGTCTTGTCGGTCTCGGCCTCGACCTGGTCGGCGATGGTGTCGATCTTCGGGTCGCAATAGCCGGCGAGATTCCAGCTGCCGCGGCCGGACTTGTCGCCGGGCTTCCGGCAGCCGACGATCTCGTAGAGGATGTTGTGGCTGTCCAGCGAGGACGGGGTCCAGCCGAGCAGGTAGAACGAGGTGTCGTAGTTCGGCGCCAGGACCTTGGCGAAGTACTTGGCCTTCGGCTGGGCGTTGAGGTTCACCTTGACGTTGATGCGGGCCAGCATCGAGACCACCGCCTGACAGATCGCCTCGTCGTTGACGTAGCGGTCGTTCGGGCAATCCATGGTGAGCGAGAACCCATCCGGATAGCCGGCTTCAGCCATCAGCGCCTTGGCCTTCTTGAGGTCGGTGGCCGGGCGCTTGAACTCGGCGCCGCGGTCGTAGAGGCTCGGGGCGATCATCAGCGCGGAGGGCACCGCCTGCCCGCGCATGACGCGCTTGGCGATCGTGTCCTCGTCGATGGCGAGGTAGAAGGCCTCGCGCACCTTGATGTCCTTGAACGGATTCTTGCCCTTGACGCTCGAATCCTTCAGCTCGTCCCGATCCTGGTCCATGCCGAGGAAGATCGTGCGCAGTTCAGGCCCGGCCATCACGATGGCGGTGCCGCTGGCATTGACCCGCTGCTGGTCCTGCAGCGGCACGGGATCGATCCAGTCGACTTCGCCGGAGAGCAGCGCAGCGACGCGGGTGGCCGGGTTGGCGATGGTGGTGAGGATCGCCTCGTCGAGGTTCGACTCGACCTTGCCCCAGTAGCCATCGAACTTCTTGAACACGGTCTTCACGCCGGGCTGGTGCTCGGCGATCACGAACGGGCCGGTGCCGTTCTCGTGCAGGGTGGCGTAGCTCGGGCTGGTGGCGTTGGGTGCCGTCGGCTGGACGACGCCGTTCTTCTCGGACCACGCCTTCGACATGATCAGCCAGGTCGGGAACTGAGCGATGGCGATGGGGTTCGGCTTCTTCAGCACCATGTCGACGGTGAAATCGTCAACCTTCACGAATTCCGCGTCGGCTGGAACGTTGGTGGTGAAGTTCGAGCCGGAGGCCCGGACCCGCTGGGCGGAGAACAGCACGTCGTCGGCGGTAAAGGGCGAGCCGTCGTGGAACGTGACGTTCTTGCGCAGATGGAAGCGCCAGCGGGTGGGCTCGGGGGTCTCCCAGGATTCGGCCAGGCCGGGGGCGAATTTCAGGTTCTTGTCGAGGGTGACGAGGGACTCGTAGGCCGCCTGCTGCATCCCTTCCGTGAAGCTCTCCTTGAGGGAGTACGGATCCAACGATTTCAGATCGCCCTGGAAGGCGAAGCGGAACACGTTGGCGGCCTGCGCGGGCAGCGCGAACGCCAGGGACACTACCGCACCCACGGACACGCCGCGGGCGAGGGTTTTCAGGGCTGAGCGGGACAAGCGGATCTCCGGAACCGTGAAAGTTGAGCGCAGGCCGTTCCGCGGAAGCGGTGGCTGAGGCTTAGCCCCGGCACCGCGCGTCGGCAAACGGCGCGACCGCTGCGCCCACAGCAAGGTTCGGACCAGGGGGATTGGTTGAGGGACCAATCTCGGCGGTCTCGGAGGCGTGGCGGAGATTTTTGGCCGAAGAATCAAGCGCAAAGCGTCGAGCGCATCCCCCTCTCCCCGCGTGCGGGGCGAGGCCCGCACGGACTTCGTCGTCCGTTCGGGAAGCGAGAGGCGAAGCCGGAGCGGAGGTGAGGGGGCGGTTCTGGAAGAGGCTCCTCCGTTCGAGCCCCCTCACCTTCGGCTGCCGCCTCGCTCCGGCGACGACAAGGTCGCCGGAGCCCTCTCCCCGCAAGCGGGGCGAGGGGAATCCAGCTGCGCGCCCGCGGCTCACTCCGCCGCCACCCGGGCCGGCTCGTGCCGCGCCTCCGCCGCCTCCCCTTCCGCCACGGCCTTCCGCCGGAACAGGCGCATCACCACCACGAAGAACACCGGCACGAAGAACACCGCCAGCACGGTGGCGGTGATCATGCCGCCCATCACGCCGGTGCCGATCGCCTGCTGGCTCTTCGAGGCGGCGCCGGTGGCGATGGCCAGCGGCACCACGCCGAAGATGAAGGCCAGCGAGGTCATCACGATCGGCCGGAACCGGAGGGTCGCCGCCTCGATCGCCGCCCGCACCACCGAGGTTCCGGGCTTCCAGAGGTCACGCGCGAATTCCACGATCAGGATCGCGTTCTTGGCCGAGAGTCCGATGATCGTGATCAGCCCGATCTTGAAGTAGACGTCGTTGGGCATGCCGCGCAGGTACACGGCCGCCACCGCGCCGATGACGCCGAGCGGAATCACCAGCATCACCGAGACCGGGATCGCCCAACTCTCGTAGAGCGCGGCGAGGCACAGGAACACGATCAGCACCGACAGCGCCAGCAACAGGCTTGCCTGGCTGCCGGCCTGCTTCTCCTGATAGGATTGCCCGGTCCAGGCGTAGCCGAAACCCTTGGGCAATTGGAGCATCAGCCGCTCCATTTCGGCGATGGCGTCGCCCGAGGTGTAGCCAGGGTTCGGCTCGCCGGTGAAGCGCACCGACTGGTAGCCGTTGAAGCCGACGATCTGGCTCGGCCCCATGCCCCATTTCAGCTCCGCGAAGGACGACATCGGCACCATCGTCCCCGTGGCGTTCTTCACCGCGTAGTTGAGGATGTCCGACGCGGTCATGCGCTGGAGCTGCTCGGCCTGCACGTAGACCCGCTGCATCTTGCCCCGGTTGGGGAAGTCGTTCGGGTAGACCGAGCCGAGGTTGAGCTGGATCGTGGCGTTGATGTCCTCGAACTTCACGCCGAGCGCAGCCGCCTTCTCGCGGTCGATCACCAGCTCTGCCTGCGGGGTCGGCGGCAGGCCCTCGATCTTGACCTTCTGGAGGATCGGGCTTTGCGTCGCCAGCTTCAGGAGTTGCTCCTGGGCCGACAGCAGAGCCGCGTAGCCGCGATTGGCCCGATCCTGAAGGCGGAACGAGAAGCCCGCCGCGTTGCCGAGGTTGTCCACCGGCGGTGGTTCCTGGGCGTCCACGGTGGCGTCGCGGTAGGTGCTGAGCGCCGTGTTGGTGGCGGCCACCAGGGCGGCGGCCGAGTTCTTGGCGTCGCGCTCGCCCCAGGGCTTGAGGGTGACGAAGGCCTGACTGGTGCTGGGCGCCTGGCCGGAGAACGAGAAGCCGTTGAGCATCGTCACGGTGGCGACGCCCGGCTGCGCCAGCAGGTACTCCTCGACCTTGCGGACCGCCACCTGGGTGCGGTTGTAGGAGGCGCCCGGCGGGGTCTGGATGTCGACCGTGAAGAAGCCCTGATCCTCAACCGGCAAAAAACCCTCCGGCAGTTGCACGAAGGCGTAGGCCGTGCCGGCCACCAGCGCGAGGTAGACCAGCATCACCCGGCCGGACTTGCGGATGAACGCCGCGGTGCCACGGCCGTAGCGGGCGGTCTCCCGGTCCACGAACCGGTTGAACATCCCGAACACGCCGCCCTTGGCGTGGCCGTGGCCCTTCTCGATAGGCTTCAGGAAGGTCGCGCAGAGCGCCGGCGTCAGCGACAGGGCCAGCAGCGCCGAGAAGCCGATGGAGGTCACCATCGCGATCGAGAACTGCCGGTAGATGATGCCCACCGAGCCGGGGAAGAACGCCATCGGGATAAACACCGCCACCAGCACCAGGGTGATGCCGATGATCGCGCCGGTGATCTGCCCCATGGCCTTCTTGGTGGCCTCCTTGGGGGGCAGCCCCTCCTCGTTCATGATCCGCTCGACGTTCTCCACCACCACGATGGCGTCGTCGACCAGGATGCCGATGGCCAGCACCATGCCGAACATGGTGAGCACATTTACCGAGAAGCCCGAGATCCACATCACCGTGACGGTGCCCATCAGGGCGATCGGCACCACGATGGTGGGGATCAGGGTGTAGCGGATGTTCTGCAGGAACAGGAGCATCACGAGGAAGACCAGCACCACCGCCTCGACCAGCGTGTGCAGCACCTTCTCGATGGAGGCCTCCACCGCCGGGGTGATGTCGTAGGGGATGTCCCACTTCAGGTCCGGCGGGAAGAACTGGGACAGCTCCACCATCTTGGCGCGGATGGCCCTGGCGGTCTCCAGCGCGTTGCCGTCGGGGGCGAGCGTCACCGAGATGCCGGCGGCCGGGCCGCCGTTGAGGCGCGTGGAGAACTGGTAGGCGTCGCCGCCGAGCTCGATCCGGGCGACGTCGCGCAGGCGCACGGTCGAGCCGTCGGAATTGGCCCGCAGCACCACGGCGCCGAACTCCTCGATCGTGCCGAGCTGGCCCTTCACGATGATCGGCACGGTGAGCGCCTGCCGGGTCGGGCTCGGCTGCGCGCCGACCGAGCCGGAGGCGACCTGGACGTTCTGGTTGCGGATCGCGTCGGTCACGTCGGAGGCGTTGAGCGACAGGCCGCGCAGCTTGTCGGGATCGACCCAGACCCGCAGCGACCGCTCGGTGGAGTACAGCGTCGCGCGCCCGACGCCGGGGATGCGGCGGATCTCGTTGATGACGTTGCGGATCAGGAAGTCGCCCAGGCCCACCTCGTCCATCGACCCGTCCTTGGAGACGAGGGTGATGATGTTGAGGGTGGCGGCCGAGGCCTCCTCCACCAGGATGCCCTGCTGGCGCACTTCGGCCGGCAGGCGGGCCTCCACGCGTTTGAGCCGGTTCTGGACCTCCACGGAGGCGAGCGCCGGGTCGGTGCCGGGCTGGAAGGTGGCGGTGATGTTGACCGAGCCGAACGAATCAGTGGTCGACTCGAAGTTCATGATGTTGGCGGCGCCGTTCAGCTCATCCTCGATGAGCCGGGTCGTGCCGATGTAGAGGCTCTCCACCGAGGCCCCCGGATAGGCCGTCGACAACGCGATGGAGGGCGGCGCGATCACCGGATACTGCGCCACCGGCAGGTTCGGGATGGCGAGCGCGCCGCCGAGGCAGATGAACAACGCCACCACCCAGGCGAAGACCGGGCGGTCGATGAAGAAGCGGGCCATGGTCGGGGTCTCCCGGGCTCAGTGGCGCTGCTGGGCGGCGGCCCGCGGGGTGACCTCCGCCTTGTCGCCAGAACTCTGGTCACCCTGCGCGTCGGGTGCCTCGTCGGCATCGTGCTTCGGGCCGGTCTCGCCATGGACCGGACTCTGGTCGAGGGGCTTCACCTTGGCGCCCACGGTGATCTTCTGGAACCCGTCGATCACGACGCGCTCGCCGGCCTTGAGGCCCGAGCGGATCAGCCAGTTCTGGCCGACCACCGGCCCGACTTCGACGGGCTGGCGCATCACGGTCTCGTCGGCACGCACGATCCAGACCTCGGCGCGGCCGTCATCGGTGCGCTGGATCGCCTGCTGCGGCACCGCGATGGCGTCGGAATCGATGCCCTGCTTGATCCGCGCCCGGACATACATGCCGGGGAAGAGTTCATCGTGCGGGTTCGGGAACTGCACACGCAGGGTCACCTGCCCGGTGCTCGGATCGGCTGTGACGTCCGAGAACAGCAGGCGGCCGGCCAGCGGGTAGAGCGAATTGTCGTCCATGATCAGGTGGACGTTGGCGGTGTTGTCCTCCAGCCGCGCCAGTTCGCCGCTGGCGAGGTCCCGGCGCAGGCGGTTCAACTCGCCGACCGATTGGGTGATGTCGACGTAGATCGGGTCGAGCTGCTGGATCGTGGCGAGCGCTCCCATGGCGCCGGGCTCGATCAGCGTGCCCTCGGTGAGCAGCGCCCGCCCGATGCGGCCGGTGATCGGCGCGCGCACGTCGGTCCAATCGAGGTTGAGCTGCGCCTTCTGGCGGCTCGCCTTGGCGCCGGCCACCTCGGCCTCGGCCTGCTTCTTGCCCGCGTAGGCGGCGTCGTACTGGGCTTGGCTCGCCGTGGCGCGGGAAAGCAGCTGCTCCAGCCGGTCGGCCTGCTGGCGGGCGAGCACCAGGGCGGCCTCCTGGCGGGCCAACGCCGCCTCGGCGCTGGCAAGCTCGACCTCGTAGGGCGCGGGGTCGATCTTGTAGAGAATATCGCCTTCCTTGACCATGCTGCCCTGCTCGAACAGGCGCTTGACCACGAGGCCGGAAACCCGGGAGCGGACCTCGGCGATCCGCATCGGTGCGACGCGGCCGGGCAGATCGCGCAGATAGGGAATCGCCTGGGGCTCCACTTTGACGAAGCCGACCTCCGGCACGGGCGGCGTCGGCGCGGCGGCCCGCTTCGGGTTGCAGGCCGCGAGGCCGAGCAGCAGCAGGACAGCCGGTGCGCGGAACGGGGACAGGGTTCTGGCGGACAAAGTGCGGGTCACGGTTACCGACGCTCCTGAAAGCATGCGTCTGCTGAGGCTGGCGCGGAGCATGGGCCCGCGCATCGTCGAATCGGATCACGGGACCGGTCACGCGGCCGGCCCGGAAGATCAGGACAGGCACAACCCACATCGGCCGTCGGGCCGGGGGCGTGCGTCAGGCCAGCCGTGGGGGCCGGTGCAGCGAGCCATCTGGCGCGGAGGCCGGCACGGCGTCGGACCTGTAATCGAACGATGCGGAGACAGTGTGACGAGGCCACAGCGCCTCAACCGGCGGTCGCGGCAGCCCCAGCTCGGTGATGATCTCGCAGTCAGCAGCGCAGAGATCGGTGCGGCTCAGCCCCAAGTGCTCGGCCTCGGGCTGCGCATCCGGTGTGCCCGACAGGACCGCCATCCGGGCGCCCGTGACGGCGCAGGCCGGACCTTCGGCATGCGCCGCGGCTTCGGCCGGCGCGGCGACGCTGGCCGCAGCCGCGAGGACAAGCAACGCCACCAGGGCGAGGCCCCGGGCGAGGCGGTCCGGCGAGCCCGCGACGCGGCGGGCCAGAAGGGCGACGGATCGGATCACAAAGTTGAGATAAGCATGGCCGTCGCTCGGTGCAATCACCCATGGCGTCGCGCCGACCGGCCCCTGTTGCGCGAACGCAACGGCTACGCCCGGAAGCGCCCTCTCTGACGGTCCGGCCTCAACCTTGCCGCGAAGTCGAGGCGGGTTCAGCGCATGACCGAGCGGCCGCCGCCAAGGCCTGCGCCGCGATCACAGAGGGATGGACACCATGTCGAGACGGATCGCGATGCTTGCGCTCGCAGGCGCCCTGCTGGGAGGCACGCCCGCTTCCGCCGGCCCGATGGACAGCGGGCCGCTCGCGGATTTCTTGAACGTCTTCCGCAGCCAGGCGATCCCGCGCGAGACGATCGGCTGGAACAGCACCGAGAAGCCCGGCACCATCGTGATCTCCACCCGCCAACGCCGGCTCTATTACATCCTCGGCAACAGCGAGGCGATCCGCTACGGCGTCGGCGTGGGCCGTCAGGGCTTCTCATGGTCCGGTACCAAGACCGTGACGATGAAGAAGGAATGGCCGGCTTGGCGCCCGCCGCAGCAGATGCTGGCCCGCCGCCCGGACCTGCCGCGCTACATGGCCGGCGGCCAGGACAACCCGCTGGGCGCCCGCGCCCTCTATCTCGGCTCCTCGCTCTACCGGATCCACGGCTCGAACGAGCCCGAGACCATGGGCGCAGCGGTCTCCTCCGGCTGCATCCGTATGACCAACAAGGATGTGGTCGATCTCTATGACCGGGTCCGCGTCGGCACCAAAGTGGTCGTACGCGACTGATTTGTGCGAGCGCAGGAAGTTTGTCGGCAGGAGCGGGTAATGTGTCGGCCTGGGCGCGCGAAGTTTGTCGGCGCGCGTCTTGGCCAGCCTGATCATCAAGGTCCGGCCCCGAATGCGTGAGCGGGTTTCTTCGCGCCCGAGGCATTGAGCCCGCGCCGGACAAGCGCGACTATCATGCGGCCTTCCACGACCCGGCCAGAGTCGAGGCGTTCGAGGATCACGGCATCTAAGCCTATTTGCGTGGCTTTTAGGTATCTGGGCGTTGGCTCCCGTGACCCTGGCCCGCAGGCCATACCTCAGGGCGGACCATTCCAGTGGTTCATCGCCGAGTTTCGTGGATCAGGCTGTGATCAAGAAGCGACGACGAAGGAGGTCGAGCTTTGCTCGACCATACATGGACCGTTTCAGCAGTTTGAGACGGTTGATCTGCCCTTCAGCTTGTCCGCCGCTCCAAGGCGATTGCAACGCAGCGTGAACCGCGGCGCGATCCTGATCGAGGCTGTCGGCAAAACTCTCGACGACGCGTGTCCCGCATCGCTTCGCCTTATCGAGCCAGTGATCGAAGGCGGCTGCAGTCTCGGCCCTTGCGTGTCGGATGTCGCATCGGCCGCGGACAAGGCTGCAGAACTGGCGAGTAAGATCCACGACCCTGGCAGCTTCGTCGTCTTGAAGAACCCGCGTCACTGTCGCGGCTGCCTCGACGTTGAGAGCATGGGGTTCCTGCAGGAGCAGCCACAACAGGTGCTTGGGCGAAGGTAGTGGGGACGCTTTCGACGGCGCCGCGGATGGCGATGTCGGCCGTTGCCGAGCTGTCGTTTTCACCGGACGCGCGCGTCGTTCCTGGAGCCAGCGGCAAACCTGTTTCGGGGTGCCGGAGAACCCCAAATCCCGAAGCTCGCGCCACAGCTGCATGGCGTTTTCGCAGCCTTTGTTTAAGCGGGCTTTCAGGTGATCGAGGTGTGGATCGAGAATGCTCGACCCTGGTCCTCGTAGGCCATGCCTTGGGAAGCGTTCGGCGAAGGCGTACTTGCGGACCGTGGCGCGGGCGAGACCCGTTTCGCGATTGATGCGACAGAGTGAGTGTCCCGCTGCGCAACGACGGCGGACATCGTCATAGAGGATCTCCCATCGTGCAAACGCCGCAGCCCGCGTGAGCGCCTCGGCAGGCGCTCGCGGAAACGCCTTGGTACGGCGGCTCGATGCAGCCGTCGGTGCTGGTGACGGCAGTTGCTTGAGGCGTGGATGAACCCGAGCAAGCCAGCGTTCGATCATCTGCCACGTGTTGAGAAGCAGATGCCAACGATCGGCAACCTGAAGGGCATCGGGTGCTCCCATCGCGGTGCCACGTGCATACTCGGTCGAGCGGTCCCGCGCTACGACCCGGATCTGTGCCTCGCGTCGCAGCCATGCGGCAAGCGTTCCGGCCGAACGATCCGGCAGCAAATCGATCGGGCGACGGCGTTCAAGATCCACCACGACCGTTCCGTAGGTCCGGCCCTTACGCTTCGCCCAATCGTCTACGCCAATAATGTGCGGTGCAGGTCCGCTCGGTAACGGCAACGCACGGATGGTCCGCAACACGGTGGTGGCACTCGACGGCATGGACAGATGCGACAAAAGCCTGGCCGCAGGCTGTCCACCAAGCACATGCCCTGTTCGCGCTTGCGCCGTTGTGAGGCGGTGCGTGCGATGGGCGTAGCGCCGCAGCAGATGCGGAAACCGCTCGGCGAAGGTCAGTCGTCGACAGCCAGAGTGATGGCAATAGAAGCGTCGGATCGTGAGCCGTAGCCGAACGATCTTTTCATTTGCCGGTAGATCGGCAGGCCGTCGCTGGTATCGACTATGGACAGCGGACTTGGACGTGCGGCAGGTCGGGCTGCAGGCGTGATCACGCCGACCTTCAGCGACGATGCAAAGATGACCGGGGTCAAGCCGCGTCACGTCGAGCATGCGGCAGCCGGGAAGATCGCAGAACAGGCTCATGCCAAGATCTGCGATTCACTCCCACCTTCGACCAGAGGGCATTCTCACAAAGCCTGATCCACGAAACTCGGCGATGAATCTCCGGCATCGTTTCACGCAAATAGTGCCGGACGATCTTGGCACTGAACGGTTTACCGATGAACGTAGCGCTCCCAGGCCGATCGCCCGGTTGGTGCTCGACCTGACCCGAAGCGACCACGACCGCGACGTGCGGCCAGCGCTCGGCTGTTTGGCACGTAAGGTCGAAGCCGTCTACACCCCCCGGCTCCTGCACAAGTGTTCTGCCCGGCTGATCACGAGGAAGGCCCCGGTGACGGTCGGGGGCCGCTATCCCCTGGTCGAAGCCGCGCCGACGCACGCCGACATGGAGGGCAGAAGAATCGCGAACAAGCTCCTGCTGATCCCCAGCCGCCTGACGTCTGAGGTCCGACGCCGGGTTGCTCGCTCTGCCGTCAAAGCGGAGCATCT
Organism: Methylobacterium sp. J-088; assembly: GCF_022829295.1. Lineage (GTDB taxonomy): Bacteria > Pseudomonadota > Alphaproteobacteria > Rhizobiales > Beijerinckiaceae > Methylobacterium. Next base: position 30,347 of record NZ_JAKSYH010000129.1, on the reverse strand, counting down.
TGGTCGGCGACGTGCAACCGGGGTGGTCGAACCCCATACCGAGGCGCGGCCCCATTTCGCGTCACAAGCTTACGATCTCGGCGACGGCACCGGGTCGCTTATGGTTGAGCTTCGCGCGCCCTCAGCACGTCGAGCCGATACTTGTCGGTCCGGGCTTGACTATGGACGCGCAAGAACGTGCTGCCGCGGTCGATGAACTGCTCGGCCGCTGCGTCGCCGGTGAGGGGGTAATGCGTCTCGCCCGTCCAGTGCACCAGCCCGACGTCGCCACTCGCCGCGAGGGCACCACGCACTCGCTCGACGAGGCGCTCCACATCATCGGCATCGAGATAGTAGACGACTTCCGACAGCAGGATCAGGTCGAAGCTGCCCTCGGGCCAATCGTTCGGGACTTGCGCGAGCCTGAGGTCGACATGCGCGAGATCCCGGCAACGGGCGCGTGCCCGATCCAGCGCTCGCTCAGCGAGGTCGAGGCTGACGAGCGCGTCGCAGCGTTCGGCGAGCTGCCGCGTGAGCACGCCGATGGAGCAGCCCACCTCGAGGACGCGGGCGTACCGAACCCGCGGCAGGGCAGCGAGCGTCGCGGCGTACTTCCCGCGCTCGTAGTCGCTCGTCTCGAACTGCCAGGGGTCCAGGTCGGCGGCGTAGAGCTTGTCAAAGTAGCTCGGCGGCAAGGTGCCGGCATGTCGCGTCAAAGGATGCCTCCCGGTGTGAACACATCACCGGCCAACCCGCCGATGGCCAATATCTCGGCCGCCGCCGTGGTGAGGGCCCGGTCCGGAGCGGGCTGGCGTAGGTACGTGGCGAGGTCCCGCGAGAGCCGTTCCAGAGGATGTTCGCGCAGGAAGCCCTGCAGGCCGACGGAACGCTGAGCGAGTTGAAGCACATCGAGGCCGGCCTTCTCCACCGCGAGTCGAGCCAGGTTGACGAAGGCGACGATGCGTTCGGGGGCGAGATCGTCCTCGGCGACAATTCGGGCGGCACGCTCGACCCACTGCCGGGCGCCCTCGACCGCGATGGCGCCCTCGCCGAGGCGCGCGAGTTGGTGAGGGTCGGCTCCCCGTTCGAGCCGCGCTAGGTGGTGACGCCATGCGTCGAACACGGCCTCAATGCCGCCGAGCTGCACGGCGGCGAACCGCCAAGCGCCGCCCGAGAAGACCGGCTGGCGGTGGTAGTCGTCCCATCCGCCCAGGATCTCGTCCTCAGTGACGGCGATGTCCTCGAAGTCGACGGTGCCAGTTGCTGACGCGCGCATACCGTGGGCACGCCATCCCGAAAGGTCGGCGCGGCTGCCAGGTTCCAGCGGCACGACCAGCATCAGCGGGGCGGCACCCGGCTCGCGCTTGACCGTCACCAGGGCCCGCGTGACGAAGCCAGCACCCGACGCGAAGGACTTCACGCCGCGGAGCCGGCGGTCATCCCCGAGCATCAGACAGTCACCGGGCGGGTCGGTATTCCAGACCCCGAACAGGTGTCCGTCGCGCGCATCCGCGAACAAGCGCGCCCGCTGCGAGAGTGTACCGTACCGGGCGACGAGTTGGAGCGCATTGACGTGGCCTTCGTAGATGCGCCCGAGCGCGAGGCTCCCGTACCCGACGAGGCGCAGCACCGCCGCGAGGCCGCACGCATCCGGCTCCTCACCGAGGCCGACGCCGCCCTCGTCAGCAGGAATGGGCGCAGCGAGCAGGCCGAGGCGGCCGAGGTCGGCGACGTCCTCCGCGGGGAAGCCGTCGTCGCGGTCCTGTTCGCTGGCACGGCGAGCGGCCGTAAGCGCCGCCTGCCGCGCGGCCGCCAGTGCGTCGTACGCCAGGTCGGGCGGGGTCCTCTGGTCCATGCGCCTTGCTCCCATCAGGCCGCCGCGGCGGCGATCTCTTCGACCGTGCGGCCTGTCAGGACCGAACGCGGTTGCGCCTCCAAAATGTCCGGCTCGCCCGGCTTGCGTGCGATCTCGTCGCGCGACTTGAGCAGAAGCCAGGAGACATGCCGCTCACGGGGTCGCGGTTTCATGCGCGTGAGGCGCCACCGCCCCGTTAGCTTCTCGCCGAGCAGCGTGAACGCCAGCGACCCCGCCGCGAGCGCCGGGACCGGGTCGCCGTCCGGCTCCCAAGTGCCGCGGTCCCAAAGCAGCACGACGCCCGCCCCGTAGCTACCCGGCGCGATCACGCCCTCGTGATCAGCGTAGTCCAGGCCGTGGTCGTCGACCTCGACGGCCAGGCGGCGCTCGCCCGCGACGAGGCTCGGACCACGCGTGACCGCCCAACTTTTGAGGACGCCGCCGAGCTCCAGCCGGAAGTCGTAGTGCAGGCTGCGCGCGGCGTGCTTCTGGACGCGGTAGGCCAGGGGCTCAGGCATGGCCGGTCTGTTCCGCAGACGTTTGCGAGGCACTCTCCACCGCAACGACTTTAGGCCTACTGGAGCGGCCGCGGACCCGGCTCGTTAAGCGGAGCAAGCTCAGGGCAGCGCGGGCGTGTAGGATCTGTCGAGGAAGTTCGGCAGGCCGCAGCGGGCGATACCGAAGCATGGGGCTCGCTGCCTCCGTCGCGGCGAGCATGGCCCCAAACGTGGGGAGGTTCGCTATTCTTCGGGCCGCCTCCGTCCCGATGCCCAGCAACGGAGCCCAGGGCGCCTTGCGACCGAGGCGTCCCGAGGACTGTAACTCTTTCATCCTCCGTCGCAAGGCGAACCGGAACAGGGCCCGCGGCACCGGCTCTAGACGCGGGTCACACGGGCTCTCCGGCACCTGGCAGCGCAGCTTCATCGTGTCCGCGGCCCCGCCCGGCGCGCGCCCGTCGAGCCGGCCGGAGGTGACGACGAGGATGTCCGGGTCGTGCCGGACCCGCGCGTCGCTCGACAGTAGCGATGACACGAAGGCCTTGTCCTCGCCGACCGCGAGCGGTGGCATGCCGCCGACCTGCCGGTAGGTGGCGAGCCGGACCGCGAGTGTCGCCCCCGAGGTCGTCCAGTGCCGCGGCCAGGGATCGTGCGCAACCGGATTGATCCGTGCTTCGAGCTCCGTGAGCAGCGCCTCGTAGGCGCCCTCCAGCGCACCGCGCGCGTGCAAGGATGCGGGCAGGCGCGCGGCATCCGCCTCGTCGAGGGCGATCCGGCCGGCCACCGCATCGACACCCTCCGTGATGGCGGCGAGGTTGCGTGCGACCCAATCGTTCGGGACTCGACTATCCGCGTCGGTCGTGAGGATGACGCCGTCCGACGTATCGCTCTCCTCCAACCACGCGGCTGCGGCCTCCATGGCCTCCCTCCGTGCCCATCCCGCGTTCGCCTCGGCATACGCTCGCTCGATCACCCGAACCGAGCGACGCAGAGACGTGCGCAGGGCTGCGACCACATGGGCGGTGCCATCCGTGCAGTTGTTCAGGAACAGCAGGACACCAAGCCCGCTTCCCCCAAGATCTTCCTGCCTGTCGAGCGCACGCAGGCAATGTTCGATGCGTTCGGCTTCATTGAAGACCGGAACAGCGACCACCGCTCGCAGGGTCTGGTTCGGCATTCCTTGATCGGCAAGTGACGCCACAACTTCTTGCTCGGTCAGCACGAATATCTCCGGGAAGCCGGGTTATGCACCGGCACCACGCAAACCTGCCGCGCGGCACTCCTGTTCGGGGGCCGAGCCAGTTTTCATCCGGCGACGTTGCCGCACCTGATACGGACCACATGCAGCCAGCTTTCAGCCTCGGTGCTCTGAACTTCGCCCTGGCCGGCGCACGAGAGGGCTTCGGCCCCTTCCTTGGAGTGTATCTGCAGAAGCAGGGCTTCGATCCCGCGGCCACCGGCTTCGCCATGGGTCTCGCCGGCTTCGCGGGCCTACTCGCAACGACGCCGGTCGGGGCGCTGATCGATCGGACCACGTACAAGCGGGCGGCCCTTGCAGTCGCCGTCCTCGCCATCGCCCTGGGCGCCGTCGCTCTGATCGCCACTGGCAGCCTATGGCTGATCGGCCTGTCGCAGTTGGTCATCGGCGTCGCCGACACCAGCATCGCGCCCCTCGTCGCGGCGGTCACGCTCGGCATCGTCGGACAGAAAGCCTACGGCCACCGGGTCTCACGCAACGAAGCGTACAACCACGCCGGCAACGCCGCGAACGCCGCATTGTCGGGGGTGCTCGGCTACACGCTTGGGCTCAGCTACGTCTCCATCGCCATTGTGGTTATGGCGGTCGCCTCGTGTGGGGTGCTGCTGACCGTAGACGAGAGCAGCATCGATCATGGCACGGCGCGCGGCGGTGAGCAGGACGAGCGCTCGACGCTGCGCGTGCTTTTCGAGACGAAGCCGCTCCTGATCCTGGCGGCCACCGTGTTCGCCTATCAGACCGCCAACGGCGCCATGTTGCCGTTCTTGGCGCAGGCACGCACCGCGGCGGGCGCCGATCCGAGCCTGACCACCGGCGTGATGACCGTGGTCTCGCAGGCCACGATGGTTGGGGCTGCGCTGCTCGCCGCGCGCGTCGCGAAGGGGCGTGGGCATGCCGACGTACTCACCATCGCCCTCGGTCTCGTCGTGGTTCGAGGCATCCTCGCGGCGTTCGCCACCTCTTGGCTGCTGGTTATCCCGGTGCAGGTGCTGGAAGGCTTGGCGATGGGCCTGGGCGGCGTCGCTATCCCGGCTCTCGTGGCCGAGATGATGGAGGGCTCCGGTCACGCTACAGCCGGGCTCGGCGGCGTCATGACAGCCTACGGTGCGGGCGCAACCGTGAGCCCGTTACTCGCCGGGCTCGTCGCTCAGTACCTCGGTTTTTCGGCCTCATTCTTCGCCTTGGCCGGTGTCGCGGGCATCGGCTTGGTCGTGTGGACGATAGGCCGCCGCCTGGGCACGAGCGCTCCCTCAGGGCAAACTGATGAGGTGTCTGCCAAGCCGGCGTGACGCTTCGGAGGCTGCAACATGGATGCGCGAACGGGAGCGAAGTTTTGGTCCAGCGTCTTGACAGGCTCCTTCCCGGCCTTCGTGCTCCTTCAAGGCTCGCTCTACGCCGCCTACGGGACGGAATCACCTTTCCTGCCGAGCTTCCTCGGCGAGCGAGGCCTGAGCGCGGGCGAGATCGGTGCCGTGCTCGCCGCGGGGACGCTCATGCGACTCGCCGCGGGCCCGGTCGCAGGTCATCTCGCTGACCGCTACGACGCGACCAGGGCCGTCCTTGGCTTCGCCGCCGCCGCTGCTGGGGTGATCTCCTTCGCCTACCTCGCTGGGTACGGCTTCTGGCCACTGATGCTGGTCAGCGTGCTGCATGCGAGCGCCATCGCAGCCCTGGCGCCGCTGTCCGACGCGCTCGCGCTCACCGCCGCTGAGCGGGAGGGCACCTTCTCGTATGGCTGGGTTCGGGGTGCCGGTTCGGCAGCGTTCGTGCTCGGAACCCTGGCCTCAGGTTTGCTCGTCGCCCGAGCTGGCCTAGCCAGCATTATTGTGTCCAGTGGCGTCCTGTTCCTCGCTATGGCAGTCGCGACGAGCCGCGTTCCGGCTGCCCATCCGCGGGAGCAGCAGGCAAGCCTCGGCCTCGGCGGCATACGCGCGCTTCTCGCCCTGGGGCCGTTCCGCCGGATGCTCGTCGTGGCGGCGCTGGTCATCGGCAGCCACGCGCTCAACGACGGCTTCGCGGTAATCCTCTGGCGCGAAGCCGGCATCAGTCCGAGCACGATCAGCCTGCTGTGGTCGGAGAGTGTCACCTCCGAAGTCTTCGTTTTCGTGCTCGCTGGTCCGTGGTTGCTGTCGCGCCTCACCACCGCCCAGGCCGCGATGCTGGCGGCTGGGGTGGGCGCGCTACGCTGGACGGTTCTCGCCTCGACGGCCTCGGTCCCGGTTCTAGCCATCGTCCAACTCACGCACGGTCTGACCTTCGCTCTGCTGCATCTCGCCAACATGCGCCTGATCGCCTCGGTCGTGCCGGAGCGCCTCGCCGCCACCGCGCAGACCCTCTACGGCACGCTCGGTCTCGGCGTGGCCTCGGCTGTCCTGACCAGTCTCGGGGGCTTGCTGTACGGTCGCCTCGGCGCGGGTGCGTTCTGGGTCATGGCCGGCCTCTGCGCGCTAGCCCTGCCTCTCGCAGTCGGCTTGCGGAACGGCCGGACTTAAGCTTGGCTCAGGGTTTCGATCTGCACATCCTGGCGCGTCTCCACCTCCCCGTCGCGCACCCTCGCGTCGCTTGAGACCCCTGCTCTGTTCATCAAGATCATCAAATTTTTGACGAAGCACCCCATTCGAAGCAAGCGCGCTCTAATAGTTCCGCCCTATCGCAGTTGCCCATGGGCAAATTCGACAATTTATTGACACACGAAAAATAGATATATTTTGGAAATTTGTCTTCTAAGATAAGTCCGATCTTCGTATGTTGAGCGAAATAATTCCGAGCATGGTCCCTAGAAATATTTGACCCATCGTTTCGGTTTCGATCGGCATATTTGAGACTATTGATCGCTACAGGCTATAGATCCGATTCTTGGTACCGGCGGCTAGCGGCTGCTCTCCACCCTTGCCAACGGCGGATGGAGCCATTGGCGTTTCCGGCAAGCTCTGATTCGTTCGCTGCTCAGCAACTTCGGTTCAGGAGGAAGTTCACGCACAGGGTGGCTGGCTGTGTACAGCTTGCAGAACGCAACTTTAGCTGAGAAGCGGACCTTCGGCTTCGCGCCCATCCCGGTCGTCCAGCAGCCCTGCGCCCTGTACCGGAAGCGGACCTCTGACACCGGTGCCGTCCGCGATCCCGGCGCCTGTCACGGACACGCCGCCGAAAACCGGCTTTGCGTCGCGGCGCGTCCTCGACGAAAGCGCAGCGGCCTCACCGTCGGCTTGCCTGAAGCAGGCGCCACATTACAGAGTCCGCCAAGGCGGGCCGACAGGGCTACAGCGAGTATTTCGATGGGGGGCTGAGACGGGCAGAGCAACGCTGGGGGATGCGCTTCACGTGCAGTCTTCACGTGCAGTTCGGAGAGACTGTCGCGATTCCGCCAGACCTCTCGAGCCTGGGCACGTTGATCCAGATCGCAGACCATCGCATTCACCACCGCTACAGCGACCGCCCCGTCGAACCCCGACCTGATCCGGCTGATCTGCGCGCTGGCGCTCTCCGCACCCTCGAAAAGCGACCTATAGCAGCGCGATATCGTGGTGGTTGCGGATCCCGCGCTGCGGCAGCGGATCGCCGCGTTTCTCCCCCTCATGCCTCGGGTCCGCAAAGCTCCGGCTTTCCTCGTGTTCTGCGCCAACGGTGCGCGTCTGCTCGAGATCGCAAGCATGCGCGGAAAGCCCTTCGCGAGTGACCCCCTCGATCGGTTCTTCAACGCCACCGCCGACACGGCGATCGCCCTGGCGACGGCGATCCGCGCCGCCGAAGCGATGGGGCTCGGCTGCTGCCCAATCAGCGAGATCGGAAACAACGCGCAGGATGTTAGGCGGATGCGGGTCAGATCAGCCTACGCTGGCCGCTCGCCACGACCGTGCACGAGGACCGGTCTGGCTGTACGACCCTGGCGGCGGATCTCGTGGCCTACGGCCGTCGCCGCAGAGCCCAGCAGCCGTACCCCGAGCAGCGCAACACGGCCCGATGGGGTGAGGCCGTCGACTACGGCTGGTCGGCGGACAAGGCACGCCATTACGCCGAGCCGCAGCGGACGGAATTCGGCGCCTTCGTGAGACAGCGTGGCTTCAGGCTCGACTGAGCCCAGGATCCGTCGCTCAGGTCCCCGGCGGCGCGACGGCGGCGCAAACGATCCCCCTGTGACGATCTAGGGGGCACGCTCGACTCACGACCATACCGCTGCCTTCACTCGTATCTTCGACTCAGACCGGTGCAGAACTTTCGGGGGGCATGGTTCGTCCAGTCTGAGTCGGGACGCTTGTACTGCCCTGAGGCGCGCGATCACGTCGGGCGCACCTCCAGGCAGTGCGAAATGACGCGGCGAAGCCCTTCGCGCTCCCTGGCCGGGGTGAAGAGCGTTGCCCGCTCTGCACCAGACGCGTGCAGGTGCGCGAGAAAACAGGGCTCCTCTTCGGCTCGAAGCAGCTGCGCGGCCAAGGCCGCATCGTCCCCGACCGGGAAATAGCCCGGATGCTCCGGGCCCAATAGGCCGCGCGTCCCGGGAATTGCGGTGGCTAGGATCGGCAAACCGGCGGCGACCGCTTCCGACACCACGTTCGCGCCGCCTTCCTGCTGTGAACTGAGGACCATGACTCTGGCCCGCGTCAACCAGCGCCGAACCAGGGAGCCGGGCTGGTCCCCCAGCCAGTGGTAACGCGGGTTGTGCGCCATCTCGTCCCGGGCCTGATCAGCCCAGATCCGATCCTGCGCGCCGCCGAGATGTACGATCCGGATCCGGGATCGGTCTGGCAGGCGCCGGGCCGCGCGGGCCGCGCAGAGCGGGTCCTTGACGGAACGCAGATGCGCGACGACGAGAACCTCGAACGCATCGTCGGAGACCGGCCAGCGATGCGCCCGCGCCGTCGCAGACTGGTAGATCACTGTGACCTTGCTGCGGTGACGCGCCGGGAGGGCGGCGGGCACGCCATCGTGCAGGCCGATCAGGCCGTCCGCCAAATCGAGCGAGCGCAGGGTCGGCTCCGGGTCGGCCGCCAGATAGTGATAGAGATCCGTGCCGGTCAGGGCGACGACGAGCGGTCTATCCGGGTACCGCGCCTTGAAGCGCGCAATCGACGGCGCGCTGCGCCAGGCGTGAAGCGCCAGCATCATGTCGACGTCGGCCTCGTCCGGGTACGACGTTGACACGTCGACTTGGTGCCCGAGTTCGCTGAGGATGCGCGCCCAGCGCATCGCCGTGGTCCGATTGCCGGCACGAGACGTTCTCGCCGCCGGTGTGATCAGGCTGATTCTCATGGTTGCAACAGGATTCCGGGACGTTTGATGAGCGCACAGGTCTCGACTGCCGGTCTCGTGGCGATGCTGGGGGATGCCAGAGCGCGGACGCTCGAACTGGTGTCGGGCCTCGATCAGGAGCGTCTGATGGGCCCGCCGAGCGAGATCGTGAACCCCCTCCTGTGGGAAATCGGTCATCTCGCCTGGTTTCACGAACATTTCATCCTGCGCGGGCTCGACCGGGCCCCGCCCCAACTGGCGGCAGCCGATGGGCTCTACGATTCCGCGCGGGTGCCCCACGCGACGCGCTGGTCGATCCCCCTGCCGGCTTTGCCCGACACCCTCGCCTACATGGCCCGCGTGCAGGAGGCGCTCGTCCGGCGCCTCGACGGCCGCGAGCCGACGGCGCAGGAGGCCGACCTCTACCAGCTCGTCACCTTCCACGAGGACATGCACGACGAGGCCTTCACCTACACGCGTCAGACCTTGGGCTACCCGAGGCCGTTCTTCGCCACCTCGGCCGCAGCGCGGGACATGGAGATAGGTCCCTGGCCCGGCGACGTCGCGGTCGGCGGGGGAACCTGGCAACTCGGCGCCGAACCCGGCGGCGGCTTCGTCTTCGACAACGAGAAATGGGCGCATCCCGTATCCGTCGCGGCGTTCCGCATTGCCCGCGCGCCGGTGACCAACGGGGCGTTCGCCGCCTTCGTGGCGGATGGCGGCTATCGGGATCCCGCCTTCTGGGACGCCGAGGGGGCGCGGTGGCGCGACGGGTGCGGTGCCGAGCACCCGGTCTACTGGACGCCTCATGGGCGCGGCGACTGGACCTGCCGGCGGTTTGACCAAGACGAGCCGCTGGCGCCCGATCAGCCGGTCGTCCATGTCAACTGGTACGAGGCCAACGCGTATTGCCGCTGGGCGGGTCGACGGCTGCCCACCGAGGCCGAATGGGAGGCTGCCGCGGCCGGCACGCCGGCATCCGACGGCACGTTGAGCGGCACCAAGCGTATCTATCCCTGGGGGGATTCGACGCCGACGCCTGAGCGGGCCAACCTCGATGGAGGTCATCTCGGCTGTGTCGACGTCGCGGCCTTCCCCCAGGGCGACAGCGCCTGGGGCTGTCGGCAGATGCTCGGCAACGTCTGGGAATGGACGGCGAGCCCGTTCCTCCCGTTTCCCGGCTTCGCGCCGGACGCCTACAAGGAATATTCGGAGACCGCCTTTGGGACGCGCAAGGTCCTGCGGGGCGGCGCCTGGGCGACCCGCGCGCGGATGATCGATACCGCCTACCGCAACTTCTTCGGACCGGAGCGCCGCGACGTGTTCGCCGGCTTCCGGACGGTGGCTCTCTAGATCGGGAATCGAGCGGTCGCGACGGCGGCGACGAGGCGGAGCGCCGTCGTCGCGCCGTTGGCCTCGCCCTTCTCGAAATCGCCGGCCTGACCCATCTGGTTGGTCACGTGGGCGAAGCACAGGACGGCCTTGCCGCGCGCCTCCGCGAACGCGTAGAGGGCCGCAGCCTCCATCTCGACCGCGAGGATGCCCCGCCCCCGGGCCGCCGCGATCGCCCGTTCGGTTTCGCGGTACGGGGCGTCGGTCGTCCAGGTGGCGCCCCGTTCGACGGACTCACCGATCCCCGTCAGCGCAGGCGCCACGGACGCCACCAGGGCGCGCGGCGCTTCAACGAACTCGCCCGGCGGCAGGTAATGGTAGCTCGTGCCCTCGTCGCGGAGGGCCGCCTCGATGAGGATGAAGTAGGGCGGCGCCCGCAGGACCGTGATCTGTCCGGACGAGGTGATGCTGATCAGGAGTTCGCACCCGGAGGCAAACAGCTGCTCGGCCACCAGCACCGCGAAGGGTGCGCCGACCGCGCAACCGACGATGCAGATCGCGTGCCCGGATTCCTCAAACCAATGTAGGGTGCTGTGGTAGCAGGCCCAGTCGGGATCGGGCCGGGCCCGCCCGGTCGCGCAGAGGTGGCGGACGATGTCGCCGTCCGGATCGAGGACGCACAGAGCCGGCACGCGGCCGGCGCCGAGACCGCGTTGCCGGCGCGCCTCGCGGAGCAGGTTCTCCGGCGTGAATGTCGAGACCTCTCCGTGCGCCTTGTCGTGCAGGATCGGGGCGGTCGCCGGCGGGCGGGGCGGCATCAGTGCGCTCAGGCCTCGACGCGGATCGCCGCCGGGCCGGCCTCGAACCGCCCGACCACGGCCGCCTGCGCGAAGCCCGCAGCGCGGCACTGGGCGAGGATCGCCTCCGCCCGGGCGGGGGTGCAGGTCACGAGCAGGCCCCCGGAGGTCTGGGGATCGGTAAGGATGTGCCGACGCCAGTCCGGCAGGCCCTCGGGCAGCACCACCTGTCCCCCGAAGCTTGCCCAGTTCCGGTGCGAGGCTCCGGTGACGAAGCCCTCCCGCGCCAGGGCCTCGGCCCGGGGCAGGAGCGGGATGCCGTCACCGGCGACCACGAAGGTCAGGCCGGCGCCACGCGCAAGTTCGAGGCCATGGCCCAGCAGGCCGAAGCCGGTGATGTCGGTGATGGCGTGGACCTCCGGATCGCGCGCCAGATCCGCCCCGACCTTGTTGAGGCGTGTCGTTGTGGCGACGAAATCCGTGTAACCGGAAGCGTCGAGGGCCTCCCGCTTGATGGCCGCCGAGTAAATCCCGACGCCGAGCGGCTTGGTCAGGATGGCGACGTCACCGGCGCGGGCGTCAGCGTTGCGCCGGAGATGCGCACGGTCGCACGAGCCGATCACCGCCAGGCCGTAGATCGGCTCTGGCGTGTCGATCGAGTGGCCGCCGGCAATGGGGATGCCCGCCTCGGCGCAGGTGGCCGCACCGCCCTTCAGGATCTCGGCGACGATCGCGGGGGCGATCTTGCCGACCGGCATGCCTAGGATGGCCAGCGCCAGCATCGGCTTGCCACCCATCGCGTAGACGTCGGAGATGGCGTTGGTGGCGGCAATCCGGCCGAAATCGTGGGGGTCGTCCACCATCGGCGTGAAGAAGTCCGTGGTGGCGATCAGGCAGGTCCCGTCATCGAGGGCCCAGACCGCCGCGTCGTCGGCGGTCTCGTTGCCGACCAGCAGGCGCTCGAAGGGACCGGCGACCGGTTGGTCGGCCAGCAGCGTGCGCAGCACCGCGGGATCGAGCTTGCAGCCGCACCCGCCGCCATGGGCGAGGCTGGTGAGACGAACCGGGGGCGTATCCATCGATCAATCCTCTCGTGTCGTGATCCGGGGCGGACCGTGCCGGGTACCTTGTCACCAGACAAGCGCGGGCATCCGATACAGCCGGGTGGACGCGTCCGCCGGCGGGGGCTGCGCAGTGCCGATGTGGAGCGCTCCGAAGCCGTTTCCCAGCGCCCCCACCACGTCGAGGGCGACGGTGTCGCCGATCCCAAGGATCCGGGTGGGGTCGACGGGCTGGCCGCGCGACCGCTCAGCCTTGTCCAGGGCACGGCGATAGATCAGAGCGCCGGGCTTGCCGGTCTCAACGACGTGGCCCCCGAAGGCGCGGTAGCGCGCGGCCACGAGACCAGCGAAGCGCAGGTGCGTCGCGCCCACCGTCAGGCACGTATCCGGGTTGGTGCAGAGCAGATGCAGACCGCGTTGGGCGGCGGCAGCCAGTGTCGCGTCGAGGTCGTCGTCGCAATCCGGATAGCCTGTGCAGACGATCTGCTCGGCGGTGTCCACCGGGACCGGTGTGACCGGGAGGTCAGCGAACAGGACCCGGTCGCGCGCTGCCCCGATATGATGGACGCGCCGGAAAGAGGCTCCGACGAGGAGGCTCCGGGCGACGTCGGCCGCGGTCACGAGGTCGTCGTAGGTATCGCGAATCCCGCGGGCCCGAAGGGACTCTGATAGACGCGCCCCGGGCTCAGCTGCGTTCGAGATCAAGACGACCGTGCCGCCGCCGGCCCGGAAGGCGGCCAGCGCGGCGGCGGCGGCGGGGAACACCCGCGTCGCGTCGTGGAGCACGCCGAAGACGTCGCACAGGATGACCGCGTAGGCCTCCGCGAGCCGGCTCAGACCGGCGAGCGCCGCGGGCGCATCAGCCACAGGCGGGCCGCGCCTGGACGATCGTCGTGCAGGCGCTCTCGAGCTTCGGCAGCTCGCGGGCCGGCGCCATGACGATCGACAGGGGGCGGGCTTCGCCGCGCACGATCGGGCAGTACGGGTCGACCTGATCGAGCCGCTCCATCAGCCGCCGCCGCCCGGCGCAGCCGCCGTGGCAGGATTCCTCGTAAGCGCAGCCGCGGCAGGGTTCCGGCAGGGCTCGGACCGCCGTGAAGGGGGCCGTGGCGACGATCTGGCTGCCGGCCTGACGTAGGGTTTCGAGGCTCTGGCCCGTGCCGCCCCAGTACACGCAGGGTTGCACCGTCGCGCGGGGCGTGACGCGCACCGTGCCGACCCCGCATCCGCCCCGGCGCGCCGGGAGGCCCGCCATAGCCCGGACGAGCGGCTCGCCGATGGCGATCACGTCGGTCTCGGCGAAGAGGCGCGCGAACCCGCCCCAGTATTCCTCGTAGGTGAGCGCGAAGGCGTCCGTACGCACCGCCTGGTAGACGTTGATGCGCAGCGGCGCATCGAAGCCGCGGGCCAGGGCGGCGATCTCGTGCAGCCGGTCGAAATTGGTCCGCATCATCACGGCGATGAAGGTGACGCCGACGCCCAGCGCCCGGCAGCGGGCCGCCTGCGCCATCACAAGGTCCCAGTTGCCGGCGCCGCGCTGCGCGTCCTGCTCCTCCCGGGTGGGATAGTCGATCGAGAACTCCACGTCGGCGAAGGCCTGCACCGCCGCGTTATCCATCACGGCGATCGAGTGCCCGTTCGACGTGATCGTGAGTTTGATCGGCTCGGCCCGGAGCAGATCGAGAAGCTGCGGGAACTGGGGGTGCATGCCGTTCTCGCCGGTCCCCAGATTGACGGAGCGCACCGGCAGGCTGTCGAGCACCATCCGCAGCTGTTCCGGTCCGAGCCGGTCGAGGCGATCGGGATCGCGGTAGCAGAAGGAACAGGCGAGATTGCACTCGTTGGTGAGCCCGACACCCAGGGCGAATGACGGCGTCGGGGCGACGGTGTCCGGCTCCGGAGGGTGCAGCGTCCCGGCGTCCATGGCTGTAAATCCTCTCGCCTGATCTCGACAGGCACCATCGGGCGACCGGCGCCCGATTTCGGGCGTCGCAGCTTCCTTCGCACGGCAAGCCGCATCGGTAACATCACATCTTCAGCAAGATTGATCACCGCGGCCAAACTATACCCTCTACTCCGGAACAGCCGCCAAGGCTGGAAACGAACGGGACGCGGCCGTGACCGCGCCAGATGGGCCGATTGCCGCAGCGACGGGGCTCTGCGATTGGTAACCGCACGGCGCGGAGCCACGAAGAAGGGCCATCGGCAGGCTTTAACGGGTGCTCCGCTAGACATGGGCTAGCTGTCAGTTGATTGGACATTGATGCCGGCATGGCGTCGTTCGTAGATGGAATCCGAACAGGAGCACGCGATGCAGAGACGGACACTGGGCCGGGCGTTGCTGGGCGCGTTGGCTTGCCTCGTGCTGCCCCAGGCCGCCGGCGCGCAGGGCGGCGCCAAGCCGACCTTCGTGTTCACGGGCATTCCCGATCAGGACGAGAGCCGCCTCGTCGAGCGCTTCGGCAAGGTCGCCGCCTACCTCGAGGGCAAGCTCGGCGTGCCGGTGAAGTACCTCCCGGTGAAGAACTACCCGGCGGCGGTCACGGCCTTCACGAACGGGCAGGTCCAGCTCGCATGGTTCGGCGGCTTCACCGGCGTGCAGGCGCGTAAGGCTGTGCCCGGGGCGCAGGCAATCGCGCAGGGCGCCGAGGACGCGGCATTCAAGACCTACCTCATCGCCAACACCAAGACGGGCCTGACGCGCACGACCGACTTCCCGAAGGCCATAGCCGGCAAGACCTTCACCTTCGGCTCCCGCGCCTCGACCTCGGGCCGGCTGATGCCGGAATACTTCATCCGCGAGGCTTTCCCGGGCAGGACGCCCGAGGAGGTGTTTTCCCGCGTCGGTTTCTCCGGCGATCACAGCCGCACGATCCAGCTCGTCCAGTCCGGGGCCTTCGAGGTCGGGGCGGTGGACTATTCGGTCTGGGATCTCGACAACAAGGCCGGCAAGATCGACCAGAAGGAAGTCGGCATCATCTGGGAGAGCCCGCCCTTCCCGGATTATCAGTGGACCGTGCGCGGCGATGTCGACGCGATCTACGGTGCCGGGTTCACGGATCGGTTGAAGGCGGCGCTGATCGACATCAGCGATCCGGCGATCCTCGCGCCCTTCGCGCGCTCCAAGTTCATCCCGGTGAGCAATGCCGCCTACGAGCCGGTGGAGCGTGTGGCGAAATCCACGGGCCTGCTGGATTGAATGGCGCGCCGCCGTGAGCCCGTCCCAAGGCGAAGCCGAAGTCGTCCTATCCGGCGCGACGGCGGCTTATGACGGCAAGCCCGTCCTGTTCGGCGTGGACCTCACAATCCGGGTCGGCGAGCGCGTCGCGCTGATGGGGCGCTCGGGGGCGGGGAAATCCACCCTGCTCGGTCTGGTCCACGCCCAAGCGCGCGCCCGCGTAGCGCTGATCCCGCAGGCGGCCGCCCTGGTGCGGACGCTCTCGGTCTTCCACAACGTCTACATGGGCCGTCTCGACCGGCGCTCGACCCTGCACAACCTGCGCACCCTGGCGTTCCCGGCCCCCGCCGATCTCGCGGAGGTAAGCGGGATCCTCGGGGAGGTCGGGCTCGCCGACGCGGTCCGGGCGAAGGCCGGGGCGCTGTCGGGCGGCCAGCAGCAGCGCGTCTCGGTAGCGCGGGCGCTCTACAACGGGCGTCCGATCCTGATCGGCGACGAGCCGGTCTCGGCCTTGGACCGCAGGCAGGGCGGCCTGATCTTGGAGCGGATGGCCTCCCGCCACCAGACCCTCGTTCTGGCGCTCCACGACATCGCGCTGGCGCTGGCGCACACGGACCGGATCGTCGTCCTCGATGCAGGCCGGATCGTCCTCGACGCGCCCGCCTGCGACCTGGACGAGGCGGCCCTCGTCCCGTTCTACGGGCAGGCCGCATGAAGGCCGCGCGTTTGATGCCCGGCGCGGGCTACGCCACGGCGACCCGCTGGTTCGTCGGCGGCGCGGCGGCGGCGCTCCTCCTGGCCGACCTCGCCGTCACCAGCCTCCATCCCTGGGCCGACCTCCAGCGCCTGCTCGCCGGCCTGATCCACCCGGACTTCCCGGCAGTGGAGATCTGGAGCGTCGTCTACACCGTCGCCTTCGCGATCCTCGGGGTGACGCTCGGGGCCGGGGCCGGCTTCGTCCTCGCCATCCCGTTCGCCCGATCCCGGAGCGTGCGGCTGGCCTGTGCCGGCCTGCGCTCGGTCCACGAACTGTTCTGGGCGCTGCTGCTGACACAGGTGTTCGGGTTGTCGACGACCACCGGCATCCTGGCGATCGCGCTGCCCTACGCGGGCATCTGCGCCAAAGTCTATTCGGAGATCATCGAGGAGGCGGATCTGTCCGCCCTACGGGTCCTGCCGGCGGGGACCGGCGCCCTCTCGGCCTTCCTGTACGCCCACCTGCCCGAGGTCGCCGCGGCGTTCCGGCACTACACGCTCTACCGGTTCGAATGCGCCATGCGCTCGACCCTGGTGCTCGGCTTCATCGGCCTGCCCACCATGGGCTTCTACCTCGAATCCGCCTTCCGCCAGGGCCGCTACGCCGAGGCCGGGGCCCTGCTGCTGATCTTCTATGCGCTGATCGGCTCCCGCCGCCTCTGGATGCGGCTTTCGACCCTGCCGATCCTGCTCGTGGGCAGCGTTCTCGCCCTGCCCAAGACCATCGGGACGACCGACTGGCTGACCAGCCTCGGCCGCTTCCTCGGCCACGACATCGTCCCGAGCCCGCTCCGGTCCGGCGCTCTCCTCGACCCGGCGACCTGGAGCCGGTTCGGGCTCTGGCTCCGGCCGATCGTCACGGAGCAGATCCTGCCGGGCGCCTTTCAGACTCTGGTGCTGGCGCAGATCGCCCTGGTGGCGACCGGCCTCGGCGCGCTGATCCTGTTCCCCCTCGCCTCGCGCCGCTTCGCCGGGCCGATCGGGCAGCCCCTCGGGCGCGTCCTGCTGGTGGTGGTGCGCTCGACCCCGGAATACATGCTGGCCTACGTGCTGCTGCAGCTGCTCGGGCCCTCGATGCTGCCGGCGATCCTGGCGCTGACGATCCACAATGCCGGCATCGTCGGCTACCTGATGGGGCGACATGCCGACGATCTCGCCTACCGCCCCGATGCGCCGACCGGCCTGAACCTCTACGCCTACGAGACGCTGCCCCGGCTCTACGGGCAGTTCCTGGCCTACCTGCTCTATCGCTGGGAGCTGATCCTGCGCGAGAGTGCGATCTTCGGCATCCTCGGGGTCGCGACGCTGGGCTTCTACGTCGACGCCGCGATCTCCGAGCTGCGCCTGGACGTGGCCGTGCTGCTGATCGTCGCCACGGCACTCCTGACCGCGCTGGTCGATGCCCTGTCCCGCGCCCTGCGCCGGTCGTTGCGCCTCAGCGACCTGCCGACACGCCTGTCCAAGCCCCTGCCCGGGTCCGTGGCCGACCCGCCACTGCGGGCCGCCTGTACCTGATGGCGCGTAGCCCTTGAGAGGATCGATGCGATGCGGACGGACCCCTTCACCGACACGTGGCTGTTCCTGATCGGGCAGCAGAGCGACGAAGTCGCCCTCGGTTGGGGGCGCTGGCTGGTCGCCGCCGGTCTCGCGCTGCTGATCCTGGCCAGCATCGTCATTGCGATCCGCGAGTGGATCGAGGACCCGGCCCAGCGGACCGGCCGCGACGTCACCCTGTGGGTGCTGCGCGTCCTGATCGGCGGCATGTGGTTCCAGGGCATGCTCTGGAAGCTGCCGCTCTTCTCCACCGAGAACGGGCTGTACTACTGGACCGGCGAGGAGGTGACGAACGCCGCCTTCGCGATCCACCGGGAATTCGTGAAGGTTGTGCTGCTGCCGACGCCGAACTTCTACGTCCTGGACGTGCTGGTGTTCTTCACGGAACTGACCTTCGCGGTGTCGCTGCTGCTCGGGCTCGGCGTCCGGATCGTCGGAGCGATCGGTGTCGCGTTCGTCGCCCAGCTGTGGCTCGGCCTGTACCTGCACCCGCAGGAATGGCCGTGGACCTACGTCTTCCTCGGCGGTCTTATGGCCCTGTTCAGCGTCTTCGCGGCGGGCCGGAGCCTGGGCCTCGACGCCGCGCTGCGCCGCCGGTACCCCCCCGGCCTCACATTCGGATGGGCCGCCGGCCTCGTCCGCGTCGCAACCTGAGGGGCGGCGAGTCAGACGGATCGGCGCCCCTCGCGGGACAGAGCCCGGGCGAGGCGCAGGAAGGTCGTGCCGATGGACCAGGCGGCGCGCATCCCCACCCGCCAGTCCCCCGAAACCTTCGAGGCGCCGCCCTGCCGCGGGCGCTGCCCGACGGCGACCTCCTCGCAGCGCAGGCCCGCCGCGGCGGCGCGCATCAGCATCTCCAAGTTCCAGCCGTAGGTCTCGTCCCGCATGCCGAGGCGCTCCAGCGCGTCGCGGCGGATCGCTCGGAAGGGGGACATGTCGGTGAAGCGCGCGCCGTAGGTGAGCCGCAGCAGCCAGCCCGCGAGATGGCCGGCGACGATCTGCTGGGGGCTCATGGCGCCCGGCTCGCGATCACCAAGGATCCGGGAGCCGTGCACGAATTCCGCCCGGCCCGCGCGGATCGGATCGAGGAGGGCCGGGACGCGATCGAGCCGGTCGCTGCCGTCGCCATCGACGAATAGGATGATGCGGGTCTCCGGCGGCAACGCGGCGATCCCGGTCTGGATCGCCCTTCCGTAACCGCGGCGGCGCTCCAGGATCACGCGCCCGCCCGCTGCGGCCGCCCGCGCCTGGGTGGCGTCCCGCGAGCCGCCATCGACGACGAGGACCGCGTCGGCACCGTTCGCCAGAAGCCCCGCGACAACGCCGCCGATCGCGGTTTCCTCGTCGAGGCAGGGCACGACGGCCGTGACGAAGGCTGCTGCGGTCACAGGCTCCAGCGAAGCCCGCAATTGCCGCAGGCCTGCGGCGGCGTGTCAGAGAGCAGGGCGGCCCGGAAATCCGTGTAGGCCGGGCCGTTCCAGATCGCCCGCAGGGTGTCCTGCGTGGCGTCGCCGAGGGTGTAGTTCTCGTAGCCGCGCTGCGAGAACGGCGCGATGCAGCACGGCAGCGCCCGGCCGTTGGCGGTGACGTACATGACGTTCCAGGGCCGGCGGCATAGCGACCAGGGCGAGCCGTCGGTGTTGCGGCGCAGGCTCATCCCTGGCTCGCTCGCCGCCCCCGAGGCCGAGAAGGTGAGCCCGAGGGCGCGCGCGACCGCCTCTGCCTCGGCGAGGTAATGGGACTCGTCCGCCGCCATGCGCTCGTAGAGGGCCTGATCCGGTCGCGCCATGCCGAGGGCGTCGTCCGCGAAGTAGACCAACCGCTGGAGGTAGACCTCCTTCACGCCGGCCTCGGCCGCAACCCGCACGAAGGCGGGCAGCTCCGGCAGGGTCTCTTTGAGGCCCGTGAGCCAAGCCGAGACCCGTGGCTTCGCATAGCCCTCGCGCTCCTGCAGCGCCCGGAAGGCCCGGACGTTCTTCAGGATCCGCTCGAAATAGTCCTTGCCGCGCACCGCGATGTAGGAGGCGCGGGTGGAGGCGTCGAGCGAGACGCGCAATTCGTCCAGGCCAGCCTCGATCAGGGCCCGCCCGTTCTTCTCCGACAGGACCGTGCCGTTGGTGTTGAACAGGACGTAGGTTCCGCGATCTTTGAGGTAGCGGACCATGCGGGGCAAATCCTTGACCAGCATCGGTTCGCCGACCCCGTGGAGCACGGCGCGGCTGAGATCCGGCACCTGATCGACGATGCGCGTGAACAGGTCCCAGCTCATGTCGGCCGGCGGCTCGAGCTCGACATAGGTGCGCGGACAGGTGGTGCAGAGCAGGTTGCAGCGGTTCGTTACCTCCAGATAGAGGCAGACGGGCATGCGCTCGACGGAGGTCTCGACCGTCCGCGGCGCCGCTTCGTGGTAGCGTCGCGGGTCGACGGCCGGCGTGACGGGGTGGGTGGCCGTGGTCATCGAGTGAGCCCGGGGCGGCGGCGGATTCGGACCTGCACCAGCGCCGCAGCCGCCACCAGGGCAGCGAGGATCGCCGAGCGGGCGTCATAGGAGAGCTGCGGATCGCCAGGAACGACGTCGTAGAGCATGAAGCCTCCCACCGTGAGGACCCAACCCGGAAGCGTGGCGGCAAGACTTAAAAATGGTACAGCCATCAGGAGATACCATGGAAATTCGGGCGAGAGCAGGAAGAGTAACATCACAATCGAACCATTGATGTCGCACAGGCTCCGCTCCGGCGTCCGGCTTCTTCGAAACCCGGTCCGCAGCGCCAGCACCGTCAGGATCACGAGGCAGACGGCGAGGTAGACCTGGGTGTCGTGCGGCCACTCGCCGACCGACTGCCGCCAGAGCCGCAGCAGCGTGAAACCCGAGCCCGACGACAGGCCCTGCTCGTCGGCGTAGCCCGTGGCGAGGAAGCCAAGCACGCCGCTTCCGACGGACAGGTAGGGCAGATAGGCGAGCGCCATGACGACCGGCACGAGGGCGACCATCCGCCAGTCCCAGGGCCGCCACAGGCCGGGCAGCGCGATCAGGGCGAACGGCTTGGCCAGCGCCGCCAGCACGACGGAGGCCGCACCCGCGTAGCGCCGGCCGACGGCCAGCGCCAGCCACAGGCCGAGCATCATCAGGGCGATCATCAAACCGTCGACATGGCCCTCGCCCGCAATCTCCCAGACCGGGAGTGGATGCCAAGCGTAGGCCGCCACTCGGGTTTCCGGCTGTCCCGTGAGGCGCAGCAGACCGATCAGGGCGCAGATCGTCACGCCCTCGCACGCCACGAGGGCGACCTTGATCGCGAGCGGGCTCGCCGAGAAGCGGGTGACGAGGAAGAAGAAGGCCTGCGCGACCGGGGGGTAGATGGTCACCGCGTAATCGGCGCGGTTGATGAACGGGTAGACCTGCGCATCGCGCAGGAACGCCAAACTCGGATCGGCCGGCACATAGCGGTAGGGATTGATCCCGGCGCCCTGCACCATCCCGTCCCAGACGTAGCGGAAGATGTCGGTCGACAGGATCGGCGGTGCGGACAGCGCAAGGAGGCGCATGGCGAGGCCGGCCCCGACGATGACGGCCAGCGCCCGAGATCCCGCGGTGTCCTGCGTGCCGGCCGCCAAAGCGGCGATCACGCCGCCGGCGCAGGCGAGCGCCAGGAACGCATCGTCGCCGAAGCCCCGAAGGAGCGGCATGCCGAGCCCGATCAGCACGGTTCCGGCGATCCCGAGGGCCGTCAGGCGACGGACAGGGCTCACGCGTCCCGCCATTGGGTCAGCAGCGCGCGCGTCGCGGGCGCCTGACCCCCGACGATGCCGTCCGCGGCGAAAGCGGGCGGAATGCCCGCGATCTCGTCCAGGAGGAGGCGAAACGTCGCCGCATCGTCGATGTCGTACCAGGGGGGAAGCACCTCGGCCTCCAAGCTGATGCCGGCAGCCCGCTCCAGCGTACGGGCCAGCACCGCGTCCGTGCTCCACGGGATGCCGACGAACAGTTCGGGATGGTCGGCCTTCAGCCCGATATGCGTGTAGCCGCCGTCGATGGCGGGCCCGAGCACCACGCGGTCCCCGGGGCGCCGCAGGGAGACGATTGTCTTCGTGAGCAGCGCGGCGGGCAGGGTCGGCGAGTCGGCGTTGATCAGCATGACACAGTCGTGCGCCTGTTCGGTCAAAAGACGGCGCACGGCCGTTGCGAGGATGACCCCGAAATCGGATCCCTCCTGCAGCAGCAGGCGAAAGGCGGGCGGCAGGATCGCGGCGAGCTCCGCCTCTGATCCTGCGGGTGCATAGATGCCGTATCCCTGCCTGCCCAGCGCCTCTGGGACCGCGAGCACGACAGCAGCGACATCCTCAAGGAAACAGGCGGAGAGACGGGCGGCCTTTTCTGGACCAAGGCGTGCGGCAAGGCGCGTCTTGGTCAGGCCGGGACGCGGGGCCTTGCACATGATCCCGAGCGCTGCCGTCATGCGTCCCCCATGTCGGCGCAGCGCCGCGTGCCTGAAGCTGTGATGGGACGTTGCGTCCGCGGCAAAGGCAGAGCAAATCCTTGCTGGAAAGCCAAATCACAAAACGAGGTCGGATCTGGCTCACGCTGCTGATGAGGCTCCGCGAGCTGCCTGCATCGGGCCATTCAAATCCCATACAGACCGAAAGCATGCTGTTGCGTGAGTCTTCGGGAGAAGGGCCGTCCGCTCTTGCCATGGCCACACATGGAAGCGGACAAGCCGCTTCCGGTCTCGCTCATCGGTGCCCCTGGACGTCTGTGTTGGGTGGATTTCCGCCAGTCCGCTTTCGGGCGGCCATGCATAAGAGCGGACATCACCACCGCGCCCGCACACGACCCTTCACAGACCCTCGGAACGTCTGCTTGCAAGCAGCCAGATGAGCAGAGACATACGGCGGGAATGGGTGATGAGCCCCCATTCTGGGTGGCAGATCGATCAATGATCTCGACGGCGATCAAATCCCCTGCTGTGACCACGATGCGCTTGTAAGGAAAAATCTTAAGAGGCAAAGCGCGCTTATGTCCGTGCGCAGAACCGTCACCGTCTCGATCACCCCGGAACAAGACGTGCTGCTGCGCGCCTTCCTGGCTTCCGGTCGCTACCGAAGCATCAGTGAGGTTTTGCGCTCCGCACTCCGCCTGCTGGAGCGCGATGAAGCAGCAACTCTCGCCGTAATTAGGAACACGACCGCGCATCGCGAGGCAGACCGTGGTTGAAGCGGTAGGTCGGGAAGTCGCATTCCTCGCAGGCGGCGGGGAGATGGGCGCGCTGATCCGTGCCCACGATTGGTTATCGACGTCTTTGGGACCTGTCGCCTCGTGGCCTCAAGCCCTCCGAACCGCACTTCGCCTCATCCTCAACACGGGACACCCGATGTACGTGTTCTGGGGGGAGGACAGCCTGTGCTTCTACAATGATGCCTACCGAGCATCGATCGGGAACGAGCGGCATCCCTCATCACTCGGTTGCCCAGCAAGGGAGGTGTGGGCCGAGATTTGGGACATCATCGGGCCTCAGATCGAGCAGGTCACGGCCGGGCATGGAGCGACCTGGAACGAGAACCATCTCATCCCAATCACTCGCGATGGCCGGCACGAAGACGTCTACTGGACCTACAGCTACAGCCCGATCGATGCCGAGGGAGCCGTCAACGACATCGGCGGCGTGCTCGTCGCTTGCACGGAAACCACCACTCAGGTCCTGACCGAACGGCGTTTGCGTGAGGCAAACGAAACGCTTGAAAAGTTGGTCCAAGACCGCACGCAGGCGCTGCGCCTATTCGGCAACATCGTCCAGTCCGATCGCGCACCGATCCTGGCCTACGACCACCACCTGCGGGTGATTGGGTTCAACAAGGCCCATGATACGGCCTTTCAGCGCGTCATGGGGCGGCACCAGCGATCCGGTGACCTCCTGCCCGACTTCTTCCCTCCTGATCAGGCGCAGACCCTGCGGGCGCTCATGGAGCGGGCGCTGGCTGGAGAAAGTTTCTCCGTGATCGAGGTGTTCGGTGATCCGGACCACGAGCAGCCGACGTGGGAGATCACCTACTCGCCGCTCATTGATGAGGAGGGGACGATCTTCGGCGCGTTCCACGTCGCCCGTGATGTGTCGGAGCGCGTGCGGGCACAGGAGGCGCTTGCGACCACGCAGGAGGCTCTGCGTCAGTCTCAGAAGCTTGAGGCTATCGGCCAGCTCACGGGCGGCGTCGCCCATGACTTCAACAACCTGCTCACCGTTATCAAATCGTCCACTGACCTGCTGAAACGGCCCGACCTGGCGGATACTCGCCGGCAACGGTACGTTGCGGCAATCTCCGACACCGTGGACCGCGCCGCCAAGCTAACCGGGCAACTGCTCGCATTCGCGAGGCGGCAGGCGCTCAAGCCCGAGGTTTTCGCCGCCTGTGATAGCGTGCGTGCACTCTCCGACATGATGGGGACGCTTACTGGAGCACGGATTGCAATCGTGACCGAGTTGCCAGAGCAAAGCTGCTTCGTCGATGCCGATCCGAGCCAATTTGATACCGCACTGGTCAACATGGTCGTGAACGCTCGCGACGCCATGAGCGGCGAGGGTCGGTTGACTATCCGCGTTGGTGCAGTTCAGCGGATGCCAGCGGCTCATCAGCACGCAGCCGTCGATGGCGATTTCGTCGCGATCACGGTCACCGACACCGACTGCGGCATTACCGCCGAACATCTGGAGCAGATCTTCGAGCCGTTCTTCACCACCAAGGCTGTCGGGCAGGGCACGGGGCTCGGCCTGAGCCAGGTGTTCGGCTTCGCCAAGCAATCAGGCGGCGAGATCACCGTCGATAGCAAGGTCGGTCACGGCACCACGTTCACGCTCTATTTGCCCCGTGTGGCCGCCCCTGCCTCAACTATGACCGACCACGAGCCGCCTGCTCTGGTAGATGGTCACGGTACCTGCGTCCTGGTGGTCGAGGACAATGCTGCGGTCGGCACCTTCGCGGTCCAAACACTCAGCGATCTCGGCTATGTACCTGTGCTGGCAGGCAACTCTGAGGAGGCGTTGGCCGAGTTGGCAAAGGACGCCGATCGCTTCGATGTAGTGTTCTCGGACGTGATGATGCCGGGCATGAATGGCATCGAGCTGGGGCAGGAGATCCGTCGCCTTTATCATGACCTGCCAGTCCTCCTCGCCTCAGGATACAGTCACGTCCTGGCGCAGAATGGCACCTTCGGTTTCGAGCTGCTGCACAAGCCCTACTCGGTCGAGCAGCTTTCGCGCCTTCTGCGTAAGGTCTCGACTTGGCAGCGCCGCAAGCGGATCATCGGTCAGTAGTAGTATCAGCTGTCGACCGTGGTCCCGTCAGACCGGGGGCGAAACGTCCGCTTCTGGCCGAACGGTCAGGGTCCGGTTGCCACCCCGAGCCGAAGTTGCCGGAAGTCTGACGCACGGCCGCTTTGGAGGAGAGCCGGCGGTGGTCCGGGTGGCTGGGTTGGGTCGTTATCGGACCGTCCGCTTTCCCGGTGAGGCGCCTCCGAAGCGGCCAGTGGCCGGTTGGTGCGTGTCGCCCGTCCTAACGGCGACATCCCGGTCGAGATATGCCTCTACCTACCGCGGGCCCGGCAAATCCTGGGCGCGGAGCACCTCTGGTCGCTCGTGGGCGGCCATGACCGGGATGGACGCGTCGAGGTCGTCAGGGATGCGTCGTCCGTGCTGGGATAGCGGCTGGGCGCCGTCTCGGCCCTCGTCAGCCGGGATGGCGCTGGTCACTGGCGTCCGGCAAGCCGAGCCGCTCCCTTCGACACGTCCCGGCCTGCAGTGCCTACTCCGCGAGCTCGCGCATGACCTTGATCAGGTCGGACTTGCCCTCGAAGCCGATGCCGGGAAGCTCGGGCATGACGATGTGCCCGTCCTCGACCTTCACCCCGTCCGGGAAGCCGCCGTAGGGCTGGAACAGGTCCGGGTAGCTCTCATTGCCGCCGAGCCCGAGACCCGCCGCGATATTGAGCGACATCTGGTGTCCGCCGTGCGGAATGCAGCGGGACGGCGACCAGCCGAACTGGTGCAGCACGTCGAGGGTGCGTAGGTACTCGACGAGACCGTAGGACAGGGCGCAGTCGAACTGCAGCCAGTCGCGATCCGGCCGCAGGCCGCCGTAGCGCAGGAGGTTGCGGGCGTCCTGGTGCGAGAACAGGTTCTCGCCGGTCGCCATCGGGCCCGGATAGAACTCCGACAGCGCCGCCTGCAGGGCATAGTCGAGCGGGTCCCCGACCTCCTCGTACCAGAACAGCGGGTACTCCCGCAGCATCTTGGCGTAGGCAATGGCGGTCTCCAGGTCGAACCGACCGTTCACGTCCACCGCGAGTTGCGCCTGCCCCTCGATCTCCTTCAGCACCGCCTCGATGCGGCGCTGGTCCTCGTCGATGGGCGCGCCGCCGATCTTCATCTTCACGACGTTGTAGCCGCGGTCCAGATAGCCGCGCATCTCGGCCCGTAGGGCACCGTAATCCTTGCCCGGGTAGTAGTAACCGCCGGCCGCGTAGACGAACACACGCGGATTGGCCTCGATGCCCTTCTGCTCGGCGAGCATTCGGAACAGCGGCTTGCCTGCGATCTTCGCGGTCGCGTCCCAGATCGCCATGTCGAGGGTGCCCACCGCCACCGAGCGCTCGCCGTGGCCGCCGGGCTTCTCGTTGGTCATCATCGCGGCCCACAGCTTGTGCGGGTCGAGGTTGTCGCCGACCTCATTGAGGACACTCTTCGGGTCGGCCTCCAGGATGCGGTTCTTGAACCGCTCGCGGATCAGGCCGCCCTGGCCGTAGCGACCGTTCGAGTTGAAGCCGTAGCCGACCACCCGGCGCCCCTCTCGCTCGACGTCGGTGACCACGGCCACGAGGCTCGCTGTCATCTTCGTGAAGTCGATGTAGGCGTTGCGGATGGGGGACGAGATCGGCTTGGTGACCTCGCAGACGTCGACGATGCGCATGGGTGCTCTCCTCAAGTTCGGGGCGGGTTAAAAAAGGGGTTCGGGACGGCCGGGGCTTACGACGCCTCCGGCACGGGGATGGGCAGGGCGGGTCCGGCTTCGGTCTCGGGAACGGGGCCCTCGGCGGCGACCTCCGCCCGGTTGCGATAGGCGTCCTCGGCCTTGGCCAAGTCGAAGGCACCCTCCCACTTCGCGACGACGATGGTCGCCACCGCGTTGCCGATCAGGTTGGTCACCGCCCGCGCCTCGTTCATGAAGCGGTCGACGCCGAGCAGGAGGACGAGGCCGGCGACCGGGACGGTGTGGATGCTCGACAGCGTCGCGGCGAGCGTGACGAACCCGGCGCCGGCCACGCCGGCCGACCCCTTCGAGGTCAGCAACAGCACGCCGAGCACCACGAGCTGGTCGCCGATCCCGAGCGGGGTGTTGGTGGCCTGGGCGACGAAGATCGCCGCCATGGTCAGGTAAATGCAGGTGCCGTCGGCGTTGAAGGTGTAGCCGGTCGGAAGCACCAACCCGACCACCGACTTCTCGCAGCCGAGGCGCTCCAGCTTGGCCAGCATGCGCGGCAACACGGCTTCGGTGGAGCAGGAGCCAAAGGTGATGAGGATCTCGTCTTTGAAGTAGCCAAGGACCTTGATGAGCGGGAACCCGTTCCAGGCGCAGACCGAGCCGAGCACGAGGCCGATGAACAGGATCGAGGTCACGTAGACCCCGAGCATGAGGTAGGCGAGCGACCAGACGGTGGCGAGGCCATACTTGCCTATGGTGAAGGCGACGCCGGCTCCGGCCCCGACGGGTGCGAGCCGCATGACCATCGCGACGATGCGGAACAAGGCGTCGAGCAAGCTGTCGACGACGACGACCACGGGCTTGCCGCGCTCGCCCGCCTGCACCAGGGCGAGGCCCAGCAGCACCGAGACCAGGATGATCTGCAGCATCGCCCCCTTGGCGAACGCATCCACCATCGTCGTCGGGATGATATCCATCAGGAAGCCGACGAGGCCGGGCTGGGCCTCAGCCGTCTTGGCGTAGCCCGCGATGGCGCTGCCGTTGATGTGCGAGGCGTCGATGTTCATGCCGACGCCGGGCCGCATCACGTTCACGACGACGAGGCCGATGACCAGCGCCAGGGTCGAGACGACCTCGAAGTAGAGGAGCGCCCGCACGCCGATGCGACCGACCTCTTTCATGCTGCCCATCTTGGCGATGCCGACGACGATGGTGCCGAAGATCACCGGCGCGAGCAGCATCTTGATCAGCTTGATGAAGCCGTCGGCGAGGGGCTGCAGCGTAATGCCGACGTCCGGCAGGAAATAACCGACCAGGGCGCCGAAGACGATGGCGATGAAGACCTGGATATAAAGACGGCCGAACCATGATTTCATGGCGTGTCTCCTCCCCTTCGCCGCCGGTCGCTCGACGGAATACGAAGCCCCTCTGGCGGGGGCTTTGGGGGATGCATAAGCCTGGACACCCTCGCGGGGCCAATGCCATGTTCGGAATACGCTATGCGTGGATGGTATTGGGCATGGACCTGGATTGGCTCAAGGACTTCCTGGCCTTGGCGGAACAGAGGTCGTTCTCGCGCGCGGCCGAGGTTCGGCACGTGTCCCAGCCCGCCTTCAGCCGGCGCGTCCGCGCCCTGGAGGATTGGGTCGGCACCGCCCTGTTCGTCCGCGGCGCCCATGGGACTTCCCTGACGCCGGCAGGCGCCGAGTTCCAGCCGGCGGCCCACGCGCTGTTGCGGGACCTGGAACGCGCCCGGCGCGACGCGCAGGCAGTGGACCTGCGCGATACGGCGACGCTGTCGATTGCGGCGACCCACGCCCTGTCGTTCACGTTCTTCCCGAACTGGATCCGGGGGGTGATGCAGCGGCAAGCGCTCGGCACCCTCAACCTGATCTCGGACAGCATGGAGGCCTGCGAGGGCATCCTGCTCTCAGGCGAGGTACATTTCCTCCTCTGCCACTACCATTCGGACGCACGGACGCGGTTCGAGGCCGACCGATTCCCGAGCCTTCCCGTCGGAGACGACGTCCTGGTGCCGCTCTGTGTGCCGGGGCCCGACGACGGTCCGTCATGGTCGCTTCCCGGAACGGCGGCGGCGCCGGTCCCCCATCTGGGTTACAGCCAAGCGTCGGGCCTCGGACGCATCCTCGCGGCCTGTCGGGACCGGCAGCACAGCCACACGTCCACCGCGGTCACCTCCCACCTCGCGGCGGCGCTCATGACCATGGCGCGAAACGGGGACGGCATCGCGTGGCTGCCGCAAACCCTCGCGGCCGAAGACCTGGCCCGCGGGCTTCTCGTCCGCGCCGGGCCCGAACGGTTCGACATAACCATCGAGATCAGGCTGTTCCGGTCCCTGGAATGCCGGAACGAGGCCGCCGACAGGCTGTGGGATCACTTGCTCGAGCGGGGTTCCCGATCTGACATTCATCGAGCGGATGCCGGCTTACGGGCCTCAGGTGCCTGATCGAGCGTTCCTCGGCCCCTCCAAACCATCGATTTCGCGACCAATCGGGCGTTTGCCCCGAAGCCGACGTTCCGTCTTCGACCGAGACCGTGTCGAAACGCATTGATCGTGCGCGCCAGTGGTCGAACTGACGCTTGGACCCATCCCAGAATATCCGGGAAGGGTGGATTGCCGCTGGTCCGCTTTTGGACAGCGAATGCCTCGAAGCGGACATACCCACGAACGGTAGCTCCGAATCCTTTGGTGCGGCCTCCTCGCCACCGCCCGATCCAGCGGGGGGCTTCGCACCACCGAACTGATCGCCCCGGCTGCGTCGCGTCGTCCGATTGGCCGGGGGGAGGATCCGATAAGGGGCTGCCGGCTAAGGCTTGAAGAATTAGCGTAACCTTTTGGACTTAAGGGGGGGGGCACAACGCCATGAGCCTCAGGGACCCCTGGATAGCCGAGTGTTCTAATTGCTTTTACGCATTCATAGACTTGGTGCAGCTGGGGTCGGGGCCAGCGCGCTGCTGGCCGCACTACTACTGACCCTCGCAAGTGCGGCAACGCTCGCACTGAACGTTGCCAATCTCGCGGATAGCCGGACCGAGGTTGCGCGTTTGACGGGCGTGCTGCGCGCTACTTCCGATACGCTGGAGAGCGTGCGTGCTGCTGAGACAGGCCAGCGCGGTTATCTCTTGACCGGGCAAGAGCGCTACCTCGCCACTTACAAACGCGGCCTCCCTCGAGCCCGGAGCAACCTCTATCTGCTTGACGACTTGGTTCGAGGCGCAGATGGCCGTGTACTCGTCGAGAAGCTGCACAAGCTTATAGATTCTAAGCTTGTAGAGCTTTCTCAGACCGTGATGATGGCGGATGACAATGGAACTGAGGCCCTTCGCATCGTGCGTAATGGCTCCGGCCAGATCCTCATGGAGGAGATCGAGGCTGTAGCCCGTGCGATCACTGAGCGCAGCACCGCGGCGCTTAATGGCTTGTGGGCCGCTGATGGGGCGCAGATCAAGGCCGCGACTATTATCGCGGCTCTTACGGGGGCCCTCGCGCTTGGCTGTACGCTGCTTGGGGTATTTTTGCTTGCACGGTTGCGCGAACAAGTGGCTCGCGAGAGGGCGGAGCAAGCCAGCGCAGCCAAAACCGAGTTCCTGGCCTCGATGAGCCACGAGATCCGGACACCCCTCAACGGGGTGATCGGCTACGCTGACTTACTCTGCGAGGAGCCGAACCTCGCTCCCCGGGCGCGACAACATGCCGAGCGTATCCGCACGGCGGGCGCAGCACTGCTAGATGTTTGGTCCCGGCATTTGGTGGAGCGGGTTTGATCTGAAGCGTCCGGGCTCTGCGGACCATGCTTTGCAGATGGCCTCGTAGGGCGTGAGACCCCGCAGGGTCTTCAGGCGGCGTGCGAAGTTGTAGGCGCTGA
>NZ_JAKSYH010000112.1 GCF_022829295.1 Methylobacterium sp. J-088 | reverse complement strand
CCGTCCCGCCCCCCCGGCCCGGCTACTCAGCCGGCCAGTCCCGCCGCTTGTCAGAAGATGCTTCAGCGCCCGCGCCACTTCCGCGGCCGGCGCCGATGAACCGGGGTATAGATCCACCAATCCGCGCCGTCAACAGCCGTGTTGGCCTGGAGGGCGATTCTCTTGGCCTCTGGCGACTCCGGGAGTTTGACCCCCCATTCGCAGGCCCCGGCCTATCCCCCCTCAGGCCTCGAGGCGGAGCTTCATGCCGGCATAGGCCGGACCGATGCCGCCCCGCCGTCCCGCCCCCCCGGCCCGGCTACTCAGCCGGCCAGTCCCGCCGATTGTCAGAAGATGCTTCAGCGCCCGGGCCACTTCCGCGGCCGGCGCCGATGAACCGGGGTATAGATCCACCAATCCGGGCCGTCAACAGCCTTGTTGGCCGGGAGGGCGATTTTCTTGGACTCTGGCGACGACGGGTGTGTGACGCCCGATTCGCAGGCCCCGGCCTATCCCCCGTCAGGCGTCGAGGCTGAGGGTCATGCCGTCATAGGCGGGAACGATGCCGTCCGGCAGGCGCGCCGCCAGGGCCGCGTAATCGAGATCGGTGTGCAGGTTGGTCAGCACCGCCCGCCGCGGTTTGACCTGGGCGATCAGCGCCAGGGCGTCCGAGACGGAGAAGTGGGTCGGGTGTGGCGTGTCCCGCAGGGCATCGATGACCAGCAGCTCGAGCCCGTGGAGCCGGGCGAGGCTCCCCTCCGGGATCAGGCTC
>NZ_JAKSYH010000109.1 GCF_022829295.1 Methylobacterium sp. J-088 | reverse complement strand
AGGTTGCCAAGGCCGCCCACCGCGCCGCTGCGCACTGAGGAGCCGCGCCCATGCCCCAGGATCTCCGCTCCTACACCGCGACCGGCCAGCGCCATCGCCGCCGCTACGAGGAAATCGCCCGCGGCATCCATCGCGCCGCTCGCGCCCTGTCTGGCGACCGCTACGCCACCATCGACGAGATGCACAGCATCCTGTCCGATCCGCTCGCATACTACGAGCAGATCGAGGATGCGTTCGTCGCGGAGACGGGTCGCTACATCCGGTGCGGCTGCGCCTTCATCGCCAGCGCCGACGAGATCGCCGAGGCCAAGCGCCGACATCGCGAGGCTGTCACCTATTGCGAGCGCCGCAACCACGATGGCCAGCTTGTCGCTTCCGTGCCCCAACAGGCTCAGCAGCAGCAGGCCGACGCCGGTCGCCGCTACTTCCTCCGAACCGCGCTGGCCGCCGGCCTCCTCGCCGCCGCTGTCACTGTAACTTCTGACAGTGAAGCCGCCCCCGCCGTCACTGCAAACGTTCGCAGTGACCTCCGCGGCGACAGCACCGCCCGCCTTCCCGGCCATGCCGAGCTCTGGGCTCGCATGCCCCTGCCGTTCACCCCCGCCGAGGCGTGGCATCTGCTCTCGCCCGCCACGCAGGCCGAGATCGGCGCGGCTGTCATCGGCATGGTGCTGGCCGAGTACGTCTCCGGTGACATGCACGGGGATGCAGATCGCTTCTACGACGACGCCCTATGCGGCGACGCGATGGATACCGGCAGCGACCTGCTGACCCGCATCGAGCAGCGCCTATGGGTGCTGTTCCCCGACCTCTACGGCCCCGACGGCGATCATCCCGCATGGGCCCTGAATTCAGGCATGGCGCCGCCCGCCACCTGACCCACTCGGTACGCCAGACGTACTGAGCCGCATCCCTTCACCACCAAGCCGACCCCCACGAGCCCCATCAGGAGCGCGAAAGATGTCGTATGCCCGCATCCCGAATTTCAGCCAGCCTGTCCCAGCCCGCAGCGACAGCCCTCGCACCGGCCGCCGCCGGTTCTCGGCCGATGGCCGCTACCTGAACCTGCCGAACGAGCCCGTGCCCGGCGAGATCGAGCCCTGGCAGGCCGTAGCACCCGTCCGGCCGGACACCGCGCACAGCCGGTCCCTGCGCTTCCTCGACACGGCCGGCGAGCTGCTGGCCGCGGTCGCGATCATTGGCGGCGGCATGGTCCTGACCGGTCTCGCCACCCTGCTCTGAGCCCGCCCCGCAACCCGAGCGGGCCGGCTGCCCGCGCCCCTCATCTGAGGATCCCGCAATGTCCCTACGCACCACCCTGCAGAAGCTGATCCGCCGCGATCCCGGGCCCCTGAGTTTGCGGGAGCGCGCTGACGAGCTGCGCGATGCCTTTAGTAGCCCCAACCGGCGTGCCATCGTCGCGGGGTCGCTCGCTGCTGCCGTCCCGCTACCGGCGCTGGCCGCGCCTGTCACTGCGGTACCCGCTCAGCAGCACCCCGACGCCGAGCTGCTTGCCGCCTGGGACAAGTACCAGCAGGCGGATGCAGCTTATGTCGCTGCCACCGAAGCGAACAGCGACGCGTGGCGTGCCCTCCGGTACGTTCGCCCCCCGATCCCCGAAGTGCTGCGCCTGACCCCGAGCGAGAAGCGCAGGTTCACAAGCGGGCTGCACTACCCTCTCGGCCATGTCGCAACTCGTATCCGTTGGCCTGACAATGAGGGCGGTCAGCCGGACCAGTTCTGGATGGGCGCGGGTCTGCGGAAGGCTATCACCGGCGCCGTGAAGGTGTTCGGGCGCGGTGGTCAGACCCCTAACAGGATCCGTCGCTGGCGGGACTTATTGCCGGTCGCCGATGCCTATGACGAGCGCTACAGCGCGCTGGAAGCCCGGTTCCGGTGCCGTGAACTGCGCGAGGCGAAACAGGCCGCCGAAGAGGCCCGTACAGCCGCTTCTATTTGCGTCGGAGAACTGCCGGCGACGACGCCTGAGGGGCTGGCGATCAAGGTTCGGTACGTCAGCCGAGGTAGCGGCTGGCACACGATGCACCCCGGCTGGACGACGCTGGTGCAGGCTGCCGCCTCAATCAGTGGCGTCACGCTACCCGCCCCGCGCGCCGACGACTGAGCACGCCGCCACCGCGCGGCGCTCACCCCGCCGCGCCTCCTGTTATCCTCTGATCCTTGGAGGCCGCCCGTGCCCGCTCTCAAGTTGTCCAATCCGTTCCGCCGCGCCGATGCTACTCCGTCGCTCAAGCGCCGTGCGGCTGCCCTGAAATCCGACCTCCTCAACCTCACGGCTCAACCTGCGGCGCAGACCCCGCTGCCCGCGCCCGGTTCGGATGAGGCTATCGCGGCGTGGGACAGGGCGCGCAGCGAGTTCGACCGCCTCACGAGCCTGTCCGAGACCGAGTATGCGGCCCTGCGCATCGGCGACAGCCTCACGCTCTGGACCACGGAATGGGTGAAGGCCGCG
>NZ_JAKSYH010000107.1 GCF_022829295.1 Methylobacterium sp. J-088 | reverse complement strand
CGACCACGTTGCGCATGTAGCCGGCCGGGTTCCAGCGCGGCGACATCGGCTGCGTGCCGCCGTCGTTGCCGGTCGCGCGGACGCGCAGGGCATGCGGCCCCGGCGCCAGATCGGCCTCGGCGGTCCAGGTGCGGAAGGCGTGGCGGCCGAGATCCTGGCCGAGCCGAGCCGGGCTCCAGGTCCGGCCGTCGTCGGTGGAGACCTCCACCGCCTTGATGCCCGAGCCGCCGTCGAACGCGATGCCGCGCAGGCTCACCCGGCCTGCCTTCACCTGCGCACCATCCGCGAGGTTGGTCATGAAGGAGCGGACGTTGAAGCGGCCGATCGGCACGGTCCTGTCGGGCGCCTTGCCGGGCTCGGTGCAGGCACAGGCATTGTCGGGGATGCGGTAGGCGCTCTTCATCCAGAAGCCCTCGAAGGGCGTGTCGAGCACCGTGA
>NZ_JAKSYH010000105.1 GCF_022829295.1 Methylobacterium sp. J-088 | reverse complement strand
GACGCTTGCCCTTGCGCCGGCCGAAGAAGGCGCGTTCCGGCTCCTCGGCCGAGGGACCGGGCTGCCGGCTCATCTCAGACATGGCAACGACTTGGTCTCGGCCCGTTCAGCGCAGAGCGCAAGGATTCGAACGGGCGCGAGCCCTTGGCCGGGTCGTCAGGGCTGAGCCCCACAGCAGGGCCCCGCCCTGCACCCGCAAAAGGTGTCGACCTTTTGACAGCAGATCGCGCGAGGCTCAGGCCAGGTCCGGCTTTAGCTTGGCGGCGAGGGCGGTCCGCGCCCAGGAGACGGCGCCAGCGGTCTCGGGGGCGCGAGCCGAAGGCGCCGAGGCGCCGGTTCGCGCGTAGAGCGGCTTGTTGAGGCCGAGCGCCGTTCGGATGCCGCGGGGCGAGAGTGCCGGGGCGTCCAGCAGCACGCCCTCGGGCTTGGCCTCGTCCACGTTT
>NZ_JAKSYH010000100.1 GCF_022829295.1 Methylobacterium sp. J-088 | reverse complement strand
GGGGCCGGCGCGGTTGGAACCCTCCAGGTAAAGGGCGTCGCCCGGGGCGATGAACGGCGTGTTGAGCTTAAGGCCGCCCTGCACCGCACAAGCCTGAACGTTGCTCGTATGGGCCGGGACGCCGATCGGACCGGTGCCGGTGCTGGCGGCGGTGGAGAGGTTGCCGACGTTCAGCTTGTGGGTGGCGGCCGAGAGCTGAGCCGAGCCCCAGGCCTGATCGAGGCGAACGACGCCGACGAAGTCGGGCAGGCGCGAGCGCTCGATGCTGTCGACGTTGCCATACCGGCCCGGGCCGACGAAGACCGGGGTCGGCTGGTTGGTCACACCGAAGTTCGAAACGGCGCCGGTGTTGACCGTCGCGGAGATGTTGGTCGGCGAGAAGATCGGGGTGCGGCGGAAGACCGGGTCTTCGATCGAGATCGTCGCCGACAGGCCGTTGCCGACCGTGGCGGTGTAGGCCAGCAGGTTGGTCGAGAACACGTCCGAACCGGCCGTCGCGCCGGCGAACTCGAAGTCGTGGGCGTAGAAGTCGAAGAACGAGGAGGCGCGACCGGCGGTGAGCCCGGCGAACTGGATGAACGCCTTGTCGACGTTCATGTACTGCTGGTCGCGGCCGAAGCTGTCGGTGCCGATGCCGGCATAGGCCTGGCCGATACGCTGCTGGGTGCCGGAGGTGCCGACGCCGGAGTAACCGGTACGGGCACCGGCATCGAGGCGCACGAAGGCGCGCAGGGTGCCGTAGGCGGTCTGGGTGCGGGCATCGAGGTTGATGCGCATCCGGCCCTGGTAGCCCGACGTGTCGCCAACGCCGTTCTGGCGCGAGTAGCTGGTCTGGTATCCGCCCTCGAACCGGGCACGGCCCGAGACGCGCAGGCAGGTATCGGTGCCGGGGATGTAGAAGAAGCCGGCGCCGTAGGCGGTGCAGACGCGGACGTATTCGATCGGCACGGCCTTCTTGACCGGCAGATCGGCGGCGTGCGCGGCGCCTACCGCCGCGAACGCAGTAGCCGACCCGAGCAACGAGCCCTTCAAGAGCTTCATCGATATCTCCAAAGCTTCGAGACCCAATAATGCGGACGTGCCCGGTTGACCGGATCTAGCCGCACGTTTTGTAGATTTGGCCTGCGTCTTGGGCGGCAGGCTCTTGCGGGCTCTCGCTTGGCGATGCCCCCGTGCACACTCACCATGTGCGAACGGGTTACGGGCGGCAACGTGGATTCTCGCTTATGGCCCCGGTTCCGACTGCATGTTGCCTGCTGGCAACAATTTCGGAGCGCATTGGCCACTAACCGGCGTCCGGAGCCCGGTTTCGCGCGAATTTTTAGAGCGTCTTCGGACTCGAATAGCCCGGCGCCCGTATTCGCGCGCCGGACGAATCGCGCGCAGGGCCTCCTGCAGCCGTGGTTGCTGCTGGCCCTGCGCGCGACAGCCGCGTTACATTGCCGGCTTACATGGGCGGGGTCAGGCCGTCCTTGCCGACGGCGACCCGGCGGGCCGTCAGATGGCCGTCGTCTTCGCGCGCGACGAGCACGAAGGCCCGCGCACCCGGTGTGAGGGCCGAGGCGTCGGCCGGCGCGAAGCTGACGACGGGCGCCTGCGGCGGCACCAGGATCTGGAGGGACTGGCCCTTGCCATAATCCACCGTCAGCGTCCGCTCGGCTCCGCCGCCGCTCGCCGTCACAGTACCGTTGGTCATCGCGCTCTTGACCCGGGGGGCGTCGGGCGCGGTCGAACGCGCGTCGGCCTTCACGGTGCCGTTGGTCATCGCACTCTTCACCCGGGCGCCGCCGGCCGTGTGGTCCGCGATCATGTCCCAGTCGTAATGCCCCTCGCCGGTGCCGCGCATCGCCTCGGGGAACAGAACGACTTCCAGTGCCACCGGGGGCTGGCCCTTGGTGGCCGTGCCGATGAACACGCCGTCCTTGATCTGATCGAGGCTCGCCGGGATGACCCACGAGACCTTCGCGTCCGCCGGCAGCGCGACCACCTCGGACTTGCCGTCGAGGGTCTTCAGCGTGAAGCCACCCTGCTCGACCGCCTCGACCGTTCCCCGCAGGCGTTCCACCTTCGGGGCCGCCTGCGCCCCCGTTGTGACAGCCAGAAGGCTCATGAGGGCGAGCGTCGTGAACTTAGCCATGTAGGGTCCTCTTGTTGCCGCCGGGATTGTCGCGACCGGCAGCACGTGGGGCAGCGTGCGGTGCATTCAGCCCCTGGAGGCCTGTGACACGCACGCTCGCTTATCGCGCTTACGCCCGGGCCGGTTACATGCCCCCGCCTGCCCCAGCCGGTTCAAGTACGGAGCGGCCGCCGCTTCAGCAGCCGTTTCGACAGCCCGGTACCGGGCCACGACATCGGCTCCGAAGTCCGAGAGGCGTGCACCGCCTCCGGCCCGTCCGCCGGTCTGCGCCTCGACCGCCGGGCGGCCGAAACCGGTGTTCATCGCCTCGACCAGCAGCCATGCCCGTCGATGCGACATGCCCAGGGCACGGCCGGCGCCGGCACTGGACCCGTGCTCGGCGATCAGTTCGAGCAACCGAACTTTGCCGGGACCAAGCCGGTGCCCGGGTCCCAGATCGATACGGATGCTCAAGCGCGGTCCTGCATCGGGCTTGCGCGCCGGGGACGGGTCGGCCGTCTCGGTCAGGCGGGCAGCACCAGCAGGGCGAGGCCCGCCATCGCGACGCCGGCCCCGAGGACCGGCGCGGCCCGGGTTGCACCCAAGCGGGCACCGGCCACGCCAAGGCCGATCCCGGCCGCATGGAGGAGCGCGGTCGCCGCCAGGAAGCCGAAACCGAACGACAGGCCGGAGGCCGTCTCCGGCATCTCGGCCCCGTGTGTATAGCCGTGGAACACCGCGAACACCCCGACCAGGGCGGCGAGCACGGCCACCGGCGCCCGCAGGCCGACCATGGCGGCGAGGCCAAAGACCACGATGGACAGCGCGATCCCGGTCTCGGCGTAAGGCAGTGCGATCCCCGCCATGCCGAGCCCCGCCCCCGCGCTCATCAGCGCCAGGAAGGACAGGGGCAGCGCCCACAAGGCGCGCCCGCCCCGGAGGGCCGCCAGCAGGCCGACCGCGACCATCGCCAGCACGTGATCGGCCCCCATCAGCGGATGCAGGAACCCCGCCTCCGCACCGGTGGCGGCGCCATGACCCGGATGGGCGAGCGCCGCCTGCGGTAGCACCGCAAGAACGGCCGGGAGGGCGGCGAGGGATGTAGAAAGTTGACGCTTCATAGGATGTCCTTCGCTGATCCTGAATAATGTAGCGCCCATCCGCCGCCGCTGCGAGGGCCGCGGGCGTGTCCATGATCTATAAGGTCATCGCCTCATGGACGGCGTTGCACTCGAACGGCGCCATGATGATGGGCCCCACTTCGTGGATGAGGTGCCGCATCATCCGGGCCACCGTCTGGTCGACCCAGGTTGCTGCGCCGCGTTCCAGCGTCCGATCGATCAGCACTGCCACGCCGGACGGCGAGATGTTGAAACAAGCCCCGAAACGGCATGGCCGTCCTCCGGCGTCACCGCGGCGATCGTCGGCTTCGTGACGATACGGGGGTGGACCCGAACCGGCTCGGGGCCGGGGATCCTGCGCCCGAGCCGGCGTGACGAACGGGCGCGCGAGGCCGGTCAGGGCAGCCAGTCACCGCGGAGCCGGATATCGAAACAGCCGCAGCGCGACACGTCGCTGAAGCCGTTTTGATGGTTTGAATAAAAGATGCAGCTTGATCGTCTGGCACGGATGCTGCCTTGGGATTGTGCATGCCACGGCGGTGCGCGACATTCTTCACCGCCTCCGGATCGGCCGCGGCCGATCGCATCCCGCCACCCGCGCCAGCCTCCGGACCGATTTCATGTTGCGTCTCGCCGTCTGCCTCCTCGCCGGACTGATCGTGTCCGGCCCCGCCGCGGCGCAGACGCTCCGCTACGGCATGATGGAGGATCCGGACGCCCTCGACCCGACGCTCGCCCGCACCTTCGCGAGCCGGATGGTGTTCGCGGCGCTCTGCGACAAGCTCGTGGATATCGGGCCCGACCTAAAGCCGGTGCCGCAGCTCGCGACATCCTGGGAGCTGTCGCCCGACGAGAAGGCTCTGACTATGCACCTGCGGCCGGGCGTGCTGTTCCACGATGGCGAGAAGCTGGACGCGGCCGCGGCCAAATACTCGATCGAGCGGCATATGAAGTTGCCGGGCTCGCAGCGCCGCTCGGAGATCGCGCCGATCGACTCGGTCGATGTCGTCGATGACCTGACCTTTCGCATCAATCTGAAGCAGCCCTTTGCGCCGTTGCTCGCGCAGTTCACCGACCGCGCCGGCATGATGGTCTCGCCCAAGGCCGCCGAGCGACTCGGTGACAAGTTTGCCTCCGCGCCGGTCTGTGCGGGCCCGTACAAGTTCGTGGAGCGGGTGCCGCAGGACCGGATCGTGGTCGAGCGCTTCCCCGACTACTGGAACAAGGATGCGATCCAGATCCAGCGGATCGAGTTCCGGCCGATCCCCGACGCCACCGTGCGGCTCACCAACCTGCGCGCCGGCCAGCTCGACCTGCTGGAGCGGCTCGCCCCGACCGACGTGGCGCAGGTGAAGCGGGATGCCAAGCTCAAGCTCGACTCGACCACCGAGCTTGGATTCCAGGAGATCCTGTTCAACCCCCACAAGGCCGGCTCGCCGGTCTCCGACCCGAAGGTGCGCGCCGCGTTCGAAGCCGCCATCGACCGCAACGCCATCAATCAGGTGGTCTATAACGGCGAGTTCCTGGCCGGGAACCAGTGGGTCAACCCGAAGAACCCGAACTACGTCGCCGAGTACCCGATCCCGAAGCGCGACGTGGCGAAGGCCAAGGCGCTGCTCGCCGAGGCCGGCAAGCCGAACCCGCAGATCACGCTCACCGTCTACGCCAACAGCGAATCGCCGCAGGTGGGCCAGGTGATCCAGGCCATGACCAAGGAGGCGGGCTTCGACGTGAAGATCCAGGCGGTTGACTTCACCACGGCGCTGGATGCCGCCGACAAGGGCAATTACGAGGCACAGCTCTATTCCTGGAGCGGCCGCTCCGACCCGGATGGCAACACATTCAGCTTCCTCGCCTGCAAGGCGGCGCTGAACTATCCCAAATACTGCAGCCCGGAGGCCGACGCGGCCCTCCAGGCCGAGCGCGGCACCATCGACCCGGCCAAGCGCAAGGCCGCCTGGAAGACGCTGGCCGATCACGTGCTGACCGACCGGCCCGGAATCTACATCCTGCACCGCAAGCTGCTCTGGGCCTACAGCCAGAAGATCTCGGGCTTCGTGCCCTACCCGGACGGGCTCGTGCGCTTCCCCGGCCTGAAGCTCAACTGATGCTGCGGTTCCTGGTCCGACGCCTCGCTCTGGCGGTCCCGACGCTGATCCTGGCCTCGATGATCATCTTCGCCCTGCAACAATTGCTGCCCGGCGATGTTGCCACGGCACTGACCGGCGAGGAGCGCGATCCGCAGGTGATCGCCTTCATCCGCGAGAAGTACCACCTCGATGAGCCGCTGCCCGTGCGCTACGCCTACTGGGCCGGCGGCGTGCTGCGGGGGGATCTCGGCGAGTCGATCCGGCTGCAGAAGCCGGTCTCCGAGCTGATCGTCGAGAAGCTGCCGGTGACGCTCGAACTCGCCTGTCTGGCGATGCTGGTGGCGCTCGCCATCGGCGTGCCGATGGGCGTGCTCTCGGCGGTCAAGCGGGGCCAAGCCGCCGACACGATCGCCAACGGCATCGCCCTGTGGGGCCTGTCGGTGCCGAATTTCTGGCTCGGGATTCTGCTGATCCTGCTGTTCTCGGTGGAACTCGGCTGGCTGCCGGCCTCCGGCTACGTCTCGCCGTTCGAGAGCCTGTCGGAAAACCTCGCCGCGATGGTGATGCCGGCCTTCGTGCTCGGCAACGCCATCGCGGCGGTGATGATGCGCCACACCCGCGCGGCGATGCTGGGCGTGCTGGGTTCCGATTACGTCCGCACGGCCCGCGCCAAGGGCGTGTCGCCGCTGCGGGTGACCCTGCGGCACGCGCTGCCCAACGCCGCGATCCCGATCATCACGCTCGGCGCTCTGGAATTCGGGCAGCTCCTGTCCGGGGCGGTGCTGACCGAGCAGGTGTTTTCCGTGCCGGGCTTCGGCAAGCTGATGGTCGATGCCGTGTTCAATCGGGATTTCGCCACCGTGCAGGGCGTCGTGATCTGCACGGCGGCCACCTACATCGCCCTCAACCTCGCCGCCGACCTGCTCTCGGCGGCCGTGAACCCGAAGCTGAGGCGGGCATGATGGCGGTGTTCGAGTGCAACGCCTCCCCTCCCCCCTCTGCGGGGGAGGGTGGCACCTGCGTCAGCAGGGGTCGGGAGAGGGGAGCCCGGGCTCAGGAAGGGGCGCAACCTTCGCGACGGGCACAGCCTCATTCTGCACCGTCGCTCCCCTCTCCCGA
This sequence comes from Methylobacterium sp. J-088, assembly GCF_022829295.1. Taxonomy (GTDB): domain Bacteria; phylum Pseudomonadota; class Alphaproteobacteria; order Rhizobiales; family Beijerinckiaceae; genus Methylobacterium. The sequence continues at coordinate 4,971 of NZ_JAKSYH010000100.1, read as the reverse complement.
CCCCCTTCGGGGGCCACCCTCCCCCGCAGAGGGGGGAGGGAGAGCGCGTGAGGCCAACGTCCCGAGGGTCCGATGAGCACCGGCACCCCCATCGCCGAGGCCGCCGGCCTCGCCGCCCCCGCCGGAACCCCGGCCCTCATCCAGGAACCCGGCACCCTCGCGGCCTTCTGGCGGCGCCTGCGCGCGCGCAAGAGCGCGGTGGCGGGCCTCGTCATCGTCGGCCTGTTGATCCTGATGGCGGTGTTCGCGCCCTGGATCGCCCCCTACGACCCAACCGCCACCGACTGGGGCAACGTCCGCGGTGCGCCGAGCTTCGTGCACCCGTTCGGCGGCGACGAGGTCGGGCGCGACGTGCTTTCGCGGATCATCTTCGGCGCCCGCGCCTCGCTGGGCGCCGGCCTCGTCTCGGTGGCGCTGGCCGTCTCCCTTGGCCTGCCGCTCGGATTGCTCGCCGGCTACGCGGGCGGCTGGATCGACGGCGTGATCTCCCGGCTCACCGATGCGCTCCTGGCGATCCCGTTCCTGATCCTGGCGATCGCGCTGGCCGCCTTCCTCGGCCCGAGCCTCGTCAACGCGATGATCGCCATCGGCCTCTCGGCGACCTCGACCTTCATCCGGCTGACCCGGGCGCAGGTCCGCGCCGTGGCAGCGGAGGAGTTCGTCGAGGCGGCGCGCGCCATGGGCAACCCGCCCTGGCGGATCGCCCGGGTCCACATCCTGCCCAACATCGTGCCGGCGATCCTCGTCCAGGCGACGCTGACCATCGCGGCCGCGATCATCGCGGAGGCGAGCCTGTCGTTCCTCGGCCTGGGCCAGCAGCCGCCCGAGCCGTCCTGGGGCGCCATGCTCAACACCGCCAAGAACTTCATGGACCAAGCGCCCTGGATGGCGATCTGGCCCGGCCTGTCGATCTTCCTGGCCGTGCTCGCCTTCAACCTGTTCGGCGACGGCCTGCGGGACGCCCTCGACCCGAGGCAGCGGACATGACGAAGCCCCTCCTGGACGTCCGCGACCTCGCGGTCGCCTTCGACACCGACGGGGGCGCGGTCCACGCGGTCAACGGCGTGTCCTACACCCTGCACGAGGGCGAGACGCTGGGGATCGTCGGCGAGTCGGGCTCCGGCAAGAGCGTGCATGTGCTGGCCATGCTGGGCCTGATCCCGCGCCCGCCGGGTCGCATCACCGGCGGGCAGGTGCTGTTCGAAGGGCGCGACCTGCTCGCCCTGAAGGAGCGCGAACTCCGAAAGATCCGCGGCGGCGCGATCGGATTCGTGTTCCAGGACCCGATGAGCTCGCTCAACCCCGGCATGACCGTCGCGGCGCAGATCGTCGAGCCCCTGCGGATCCATCTCGGCCTCGACGCCCGCGCGGCCCGCGCCCGGGCCAGGGAGCTGCTCGACCTCGTTCGCATCCCGAACGCGGTCGCGCGCCTCGACCAGTACCCGCACGAATTCTCCGGCGGCCAGCGCCAGCGGGTGATGATCGCCATCGGTCTGAGCTGCCGGCCGAAGCTGCTGATCGCCGATGAGGCGACCACCGCGCTGGACGTCACCGTCCAGGCCGAGATCGTCGCGCTGGTTCAGGAGCTGAAGCGCGAGCTCGGCATGGCGATCCTCTGGATCACCCACGATCTCGGTGTGGTCGCGGGGATCAGCGACACCGTGCAGGTGATGTATGCCGGCCGGATCCTGGAGCGCGGCCCAGTCGACGACATTTTTTCCGATCCGCGCAACGCCTACACGCTGGGCCTCCTGCGCTCCCTGCCGGATCTCTCCGGCGGCCGCGCCGGGCGCCGCCGGCTGCACCAGATCGAGGGCGCGCCGCCGGACATGCGTCACCCGCCGCCGGGCGATCCGTTCGCGCCGCGCAACGCCTTCGCGACCCCGCGCTGCCGGACCGAGATGCCACCCCTGGCACAAGCGCCCGGTGCCGCCCCCGGCCACCTCGTCGCCGCCTGGTACGACCTGCCGAACCTGCTGCGTCAGGAGGTTGCCCGATGAGCGTTCAGGATTATCCGATCGTCTCGGTGCGCGACCTGTCCAAGCACTACCCCCTGCGCTCGTGGTGGGGTGGCAAGGAATCCGTGTTCCGCGCCGTCGAGGGTGTCAGTTTCGATATCCGCCCCGGCGAGACCCTGGGCCTCGTCGGTGAATCCGGCTCCGGCAAGTCGACCATCGGCCGGGCCGTGACGATGCTCAACCCGCCGACGTCGGGCACCATCGCGTTCGAGGGCACCGACCTCGCCAAGCTCTCGGCGGGCGCCATGCGTAAGATGCGCGCCCGGATCCAGACGGTGTTCCAGGACCCCTACGCGGCCCTCAACCCGCGGATGAGTGCCGGGGACTACGTCGCGGAGGCGTTCAAGCTGCACCGGCGCGACATGGGCAGAGCCGAGCGGCGGGAGGCGGTGGCGGCCATGTTCCAGCGGGTCGGTCTCGATCCGCGCTTCATGGGGCGCTACCCGCACCAGTTCTCGGGCGGCCAGCGCCAGCGGATCTGCATCGCCCGGGCGATCGCCCTCAAACCCAGCTTCATCGTCGCCGACGAGCCGATTGCGGCGCTCGACGTGTCGATCCAGGCGCAGGTGGTGAACCTGCTCCAGGACCTGCAGGACGAGATGGGCCTGTCCTACCTGTTCATCTCCCACGACCTGCGGATGGTGCGCTACCTCTGCCACCGGGTGGCGGTGCTCTGGCGCGGGCGGATCGTCGAGCTGGCCGAGGCCGACGCGCTCTACGCGGACCCACGCCATCCCTATACCCGTCGTCTGCTCGCCGCGGTGCCGGTGCCGCACCCGGCCGAGGAGCGCGCCCGCCTCGCGGCGCGGGACCTCTCCGGCCACGACGCGCCGCCCGACGGGCCGCTCACCGAGGTGGCGCCGGGGCATTGGGTGGCGCTGCCGGGCGTCGGGTGATCATGGCGCGCGCTTCTCTCCTCCCCCTTGTGGCTTGCGGATTCACACATCGGGTTTGGGGTCATCGTGCGGTCGTCAAATGAGGCGGCCTGGATTGCTCATGCGCCCTCCCTCCCCCCTCTGCGGGGGAGGGAGAGGCGCGAAACCGCCTTCGCCTCTCCAAGGGAGATGTGTGGATCCGTTAGCCCTTGTGGGGAGGGGAAACGTTGGACGCCTTTGAAACGACAGGACATCCCGTGAGAGACTTCTCCGCCCCCGGCCGGTCCCCGGTCTACGCCGCCAACGCCGCCGTCGCGACCTCGCACCCACTCTCGACGCTCGCCGCGATTGAAGTCCTGCGCGCCGGCGGCAACGCCGTCGATGCCGGCATCGCGGCGGTGGCCGTGCAATGCGTGGTCGATCCGCTGATGACCGGCATCGGCGGCGACTGCTTCGCCCTCTACGCCCCCGCGGGCGCCACGAAGCCCATCGCCCTCGACGGTTCGGGCCGGGCGCCCGCCGCCGCCACGCCCGACTGGTACGCCGAGCACGGCGTCACGATCACCCCGACCTCGCCGCACGCCGTCACGGTGCCGGGCGCCGTCGCGGCCTGGGAGCTGATGGTGCGCGAACACGGCACCCGGTCCCTCGGCGAGCTGCTCCAGCCGGCGATCCGCTACGCGGCGGATGGGTTCGTCGTCCAGCAGCGGGTGGGCTGGGACTGGCAGCGGGGCGCCGAGCGGGTGGCTGCCGATCCCCACGCCGCAGAAACCTACCTGCCCGGCGGACAGGTGCCGGCGATCGGCAGCGTCCTGCGCCTGCCGAAGCTCGCAGCCACGCTCCGGCGCATCGCTGAGGACGGCGCGCGCGCCTTCTATACCGGGCCCGTGGCCGAGGACATGGTGAGCCGGCTCAACGCTCTCGGCGGCCTGCACACCCTGGACGACTTCGCCGCCGCCCGGCCCGACGTGGTCGTGCCGGTCTCGACCCGCTACCGCGGCTACGACGTGTACGAGTGCCCGCCCGCCGGCCAGGGGCTGGCCGCGCTGATGATGCTCAACGTGCTGTCCCACTACGATGTCGGTGCGCTCTCGGACCTCGACCGGCTTCACCTGTTCGCCGAGGTGTGCAAGCAGGGCTACCACCACCGCGACGTGCTGTTCGGCGACGCCGCCCTCGCGCAGGTTCCGATCGAGCACCTGCTCTCCGACGCCTGGAAGGCTGCCGCCCACGGGGCGATCGACATGGGTCGGGCCCGCGAGCCGGAGATCTATCCCGAGATCGCCCGGGAGATCGCCGAGGGCCGCGCCCACAAGGACACGGTCTACCTCTGCATCGTCGACCGGGACGGCAACGCGCTGTCGCTGATCAACTCGATCTTCCAGGGCTTCGGCTCCGGGATCCTGGCACCCGAGAGCGGCGTGCTGTTGCACAACCGCGGCCTGTCGTTCCGCACCGAGGGCGGCCACCCGAACAGCGTCGGGCCGGGCAAGCGGCCGATGCACACGATCATCCCCGGCATGCTGATGAAGGACGGGCAGGCGGTCGCGCCGTTCGGCGTCATGGGCGGCCATTACCAGGCCATGGGCCATGTCGAGCTGCTGTCCGGCCTCCTCGACCGGGGCCTCGACGTGCAGGAAGCCCTCGATGCCCCCCGCAGCTTCGCCTATGGCGGAACCTTGGAGGTTGAGGGCGGAATCTCCGACGCCGTGATGGCGGGGCTGAGGGAACGCGGCCATCCGGCGATCCGGGCGCCGCTGCCGCTCGGGGGCGGTCAGGTCATCTGGATCGACCGCAAGGCCGGCACGCTGGCCGCCGGCTCGGACCCGCGCAAGGATGGGGCGGCGCTGGGGTATTGAAGGGCGCGACGCCCCCCCACTGCGGGCTTGCGGATGCACACATCTCCCATGGAGAGGCGAAAGCGGCTCCGCGCCTCTCCCTCCCCCGCAAAGGGGGGAGGGAGGGCGCATGTGCCAGCCGAGCCGCCCCACTTGGCAACTGCACGATGATCCCCAACCCGATGTGTAAATCCGCCAGCTCTGCGGGAGAGGGAGAGCAGCGGAACCGCCGACCGATCA
>NZ_JAKSYH010000092.1 GCF_022829295.1 Methylobacterium sp. J-088 | reverse complement strand
TGATCGGTCGGCGGTTCCGCTGCTCTCCCTCTCCCGCAGAGCTGGCGGATTTACACATCGGGTTGGGGATCATCGTGCAGTTGCCAAGTGGGGCGGCTCGGCTGGCACATGCGCCCTCCCTCCCCCCTTTGCGGGGGAGGGTGGCCCCTGCGTCAGCAGGGGTCGGGTCGGGACGAAGTCCCGCGAGAGGGGAGCGCGGTGTCCGGATCTGGCGCAGCCTTCATGGAGGCCGGCGTTCAATTCTGCACCGTCGGCTCGCGGCCACCGTCCTCTTCGCGCCCTTCGTCGACGCCGTGTGGCTGAACCTGGCGCTGATCGCGGTATCCCTGACCGGCATCGCCTCGACGACGTCGTTGACGTTCTCCCTGGTCAACGACCTGCTGCCGAACCCGCG
>NZ_JAKSYH010000091.1 GCF_022829295.1 Methylobacterium sp. J-088 | reverse complement strand
CGCCGACTGGTTGGGCGAGCGGGGGTAGGATGCTCGCTGATCGGTCCTCACAAAGCGCAACGCCCCTCCCCTCCCCTATCCGCGGGCTTGCGGATTCACAGATCGGGTTTGGGATCATCGTGCGGTTGCCAAATGGGGCGGCCCGGCCGGCTCATGCGCCCTCCCTCCCCCCTCTGCGGGGGAGGGAAAGTCTCGCGGTTCGGCCGCCGAGGACCAATCCATGGCCCGCCTGAAAAGCAAGATCGTCATCTCCGACGAGGCCGCCGCCATCCTGCAGGATGGCGCCATGGTCGCGGTCTTGGGCTTCTTTGGCTGCGTTACTACCGACGACCTGATCCTGCTCCCGCTCCCCCGTTTTTGACCCCGCCACGGCCGCCCACGGCT
>NZ_JAKSYH010000088.1 GCF_022829295.1 Methylobacterium sp. J-088 | reverse complement strand
GCCGATGCCGGATCTCGCCCGGCCGGCGCGGCTGATGCTGCTCGCCCGCCACGGGCAGGACCGCCGGCTGCTGGCGCTCGGCGCAGGCATCAAGGCGGTTTTGGCGGGGTAGGGGGCCTGCGCGTGTCCCTCCCCCCTCTGCGGGGGAGGGGGTGCCGGCCGTCAGGCCGGGTCGGGAGAGGGGACCGTGGGTTCAGGAAGGGGCGCGACCTTCATGAAGGGCAGAGGCTCAGTCTGCACCGTCGCTCCCCTCTCCCGACCCGCTTCGCGGGCCACCCTCCCCCGCAGAGGGGGGAGGGAGGGCACACCTCCGCGGCCCCGCGCGCTGCGCCGCCGGGGGCATGGCCAAACCCTGTTGTCACCGGGGTGACGCGGGACGCCGCGAAGCCCGAACACAACGTTGTCAATGCCGGCTT
>NZ_JAKSYH010000085.1 GCF_022829295.1 Methylobacterium sp. J-088 | reverse complement strand
CGACCACGTTGCGCATGTAGCCGGCCGGGTTCCAGCGCGGCGACATCGGCTGCGTGCCGCCGTCGTTGCCGGTCGCGCGGACGCGCAGGGCATGCGGCCCCGGCGCCAGATCGGCCTCGGCGGTCCAGGTGCGGAAGGCGTAGCGGCCGAGATCCTGGCCGAGCCGAGCCGGGCTCCAGGTCCGGCCGTCGTCGGTGGAGATCTCCACCGCCTTGATGCCCGATCCGCCGTCGAATGCGATGCCGCGCAGCGGCACGCGGCCGGCCTTCACCTGCGTGCCGTCCGCAAGATTGGTCACGAAGGAGCGGACGTTGAAGCGGCCGATCGGCACGGTCCTGTCGGGCGCCTTGCCGGGCTCGGTGCAGGCACAGGCATTGTCGGGGATGCGGTAGGCGCTCTTCATCCAGAAGCCCTCGAAGGGCGTGTCGAGCACCGTGATGGCGTTGAGGTGCTTGACCCAGTAGGTGCCGTA
>NZ_JAKSYH010000084.1 GCF_022829295.1 Methylobacterium sp. J-088 | reverse complement strand
GCGTGTCGAGCGAGAACTCGTAGAACAGGGCACCCTGCTCGACTTGCCGAGGTCCCATCATCTGCTTCGATCTCCGTCTCTGGACAGGAGTGAATCACCTCATCACAGCCGCTGCAACACCCGAGTTTTTCAACAGAATCGGTATAAGGGCAGACTTTCGAGATGGTAACGGGCGTAGTCGGCTATGGGTCAAATTCGGTAGCGAATTGACTCGAGCAAAAATTGATGGGGAGATGCCGTCCTGCGAATGACTGAAGCCTCGATCGCTTATCCGGCCGAGCCCGAAGCGGCCCCCATACTCGCTCGTAGACGGGCAGTTTCCTCTGGTCCGAGCGCGAGTACGAATCTGATGCACTCCTCAAGAAACACTGCTTCCTGGGTACCAGACTGCTTGGCAGCATGCGAAACTTCACGCGCTAGCGAGAAGTCAACCAGAATGGACAGTGGTCGGAATGCTGCCATTGCCAGCCTGCTCATTACCGGGGGTAAAGTTGCAACAGGAACCTTCACGGCAGGACTTGGCGACGAAGAAGGCTGAGCTGAAAGGCTGTGCGCCCTGTGCCTGCCCTGCGTCGCGAGGCAATCCGCTCGTTCGTTGAGTGGATCTCCGGAGTGGCCCTGAACCCACGTCCACTTCACATCGCGCTGGCTGGCGAGCTCGTCCAGGCGTTGCATCAAGTCGAGATTCTTCACCAGGCCTTTCGAGTTTTGCCAACCTTTGGCCTTCCAGCCGCCCATCCACTTGGTGACGGATTTGACCACGTACTGGCTGTCGCAGCGCATCTCGATCTGCGCGCCCTCGGAGAAGTGCTCCAGCGCCCGGATGGCTGCCGTCAGCTCCATGCGGTTATTCGTACTATTAGTCTCACCCCCACATAGATCCAAATGCCCGTCCGGGCCCGAGATGACCACCCCCCAGCCACCAGGGCCAGGATTAGGCGAGCAGCCTCCGTCAGCATAGACAACGATTCGCGTCATGACGTGATCCTTAGGGTTGGGAGGCGTGCCCGCGGTTTTAACCGCAGCGGAAGCAACGTCTTCCCTGCTTGTAACTCCCTTCCCCACCGATCTCTACATGGGGAAAGTCAGTAGTAAGCAACTATCAAGCAGCCCGGTGCACCCAAGTGATCTCAAATGCACCCACGTGATACAGAACGACTCGAAGTAAAATCGAATGCACAGCAAATAAAAAGATCACAATATTGTGTGCAGAAATTCCATCGCGGGAGATCCCTCTGTTGCGGCGAGGGCCATCACGATGCCCTCAGGAAGACCGACATGGCCGGCTCGGCCGCGGCCCATCGCGCTCCTAGCTAGAGCGCGCCCCGGACCGCGGGTAGGCCGGGTGCGACCCGGTCCCGGAGCGCACGGACGGCACGGCCGCGTTGCACCGGGCGCCCCGAGCGACCAGAAGGGATCGCAGCAAACACCCGCAGTGAGGGCCGCATGCGCACCGAGACGCCGCCGCTGATCCGCTTGGAGGAGTACCGTCCGAGCGACTACCTGATCGATCGCGTCGATCTCGACATTCGCCTCGATCCGCACGCCACCCGCATCGACGCGACCCTGGCGCTGCGTCCGAACCCGGCCGGCATCCCGGATGCGCCCCTGAACCTCGACGGCGACGACCTGCATTTGGTGTCGGTGGCCCTCGACGGCGCGGCGCTCGCTGCAGACGTCTACACGGCGTCCCCGGCAGGCCTGAGCCTGCTGGCCCCGCCCCGAAAACCCTTCACCCTGCGGCTCGTCACCGAAGTCGATCCCACCGCCAACACCAAGCTGATGGGGCTCTACCGCTCCAGCGGGGTCTACTGCACCCAGTGCGAGGCGGATGGCTTCCGCCGCATCACCTACTTCCTCGACCGCCCCGACGTCATGGCGGTCTACACCACCCGGATCGAGGCCGACCGCGCCGAGGTGCCGGTTCTGCTGGGCAACGGCAACCTGATCGAGTCCGGACCCATTGGTGACGACCGGCACTTCGCGGTCTGGCACGATCCGCATCCGAAACCCGCCTACCTGTTCGCCCTCGTCGGCGGCCGGCTGGGGAAGGCCGAGACCCGCTTCACCACCATGGAGGGGCGTCCCGTCACCTGCGCGGTCTATGTCGAGCCCGGCAAGGAGCCCCGGGCGGACTACGCCCTCGATGCGGTGATCCGCTCCATGGCCTGGGACGAGACGGCGTTCGGCCGCCCTTACGACCTCGACGTGTTCAACGTCGTGGCCGTGTCGGACTTCAACATGGGCGCCATGGAGAACAAGGGGCTCAACATCTTCAACGACAAATACGTGCTGGCGAGCCCCGAAACGGCGACCGACGGCGACTACGCGGCCATCGAGGCGATCATCGCCCACGAGTACTTTCACAACTGGTCGGGCAACCGCGTCACCTGCCGGGACTGGTTCCAGCTGTGCCTGAAGGAGGGCCTGACGGTCTTCCGCGATCAGGAATTCTCATCCGACATGCGCTCCCGGCCGGTGCACCGGATCGCCGAGGTGCGTGGCCTCCGGGCGCGCCAGTTCCCCGAGGATGCCGGGCCGCTGCGCCACCCGGTCCGGCCCCGGGCCTATGCGGAGATCAACAACTTCTACACGGCGACCGTCTACGACAAGGGCGCCGAGATCGTCCGGATGCTGCGCACCCTGATCGGCGCGCAGGCGTTCCGGGCCGGCATGGACCGGTACTTCGCCGACAATGACGGGCGCGCCGCCACCGTCGAGGATTTTCTCTCCGCCTTCGCAACCGTGAGCGGGCGCGACCTCACGGCCTTCGCCCGCTGGTACGAGCGCCCCGGCACGCCGCGCCTGTCGATCTCCGGCCACTACGATCCGCAAGGCGCCCGCTACACCCTGCGGCTCGCGCAGAGCCTGCCCGATGCCGACGGGCAAGAGGGACCGCCGCTGGTGATCCCGGTCGCCCTCGGCCTCGTCGGCGCGTCGGGACCGCTGACCGATGCGACGTGCGCCCCGGTGCGGGACGGCGTGTTCGTCCTCGACCGTCCGGAGGCCGAGATCGCCTTCGAGGGCGTCACCGAGGAGCCGGTCCCGTCCGTGCTGCGGGACTTCTCGGCACCGGTCCGCCTCGACCTCGTGTTGACCGATGCGCAACGCATGCGCCTGCTGGCCCACGACAGCGACCCGTTCAACCGCTGGCAGGCCGCACAGGACGTCGCCCTGCGGCTGATCCTCGAACCCGATGCCCGCCGCATGAAGGCCTTCGCGGAGGCGCTCGGCCGTTTCCTCGACGGCGAGGCGCTCGCCGATCCGGCCTTCGCGGCCCTGGTGCTGGCGTTGCCGAGCGAGGGCGAAGCCGCCGACGCCCTGCCGGCCGACGTCGATCCCGACGCAATCCACCGGGCGCGCCGCGATCTGCGGTCCTTTCTCGGCCAGAGCCTGCGGCCGCGCTTCGAGCGGATCGACGCTGCCCTCGTGCCGGTTGCCGGGGCGCCCTACAGCCCCGACTCGGCCTCGGCGGGGCGTCGATCGCTCCGCAACGCCGCCCTCGATCTGCTCGCGGCGGGCGACCCCGAAGCCGGTGCGCAACGGGCCGCCGAGCGGTTGGCGGACGCCACCAACATGACCGATCGCCTCGCCGCCCTGGCCACACTGGCGCTGATCCCGGGCGAAACCCGGGAGGCGGCGCTCGCGGATTTCGCGGCGCGCTACGCCGACGAACCCCTCGTCCTCGACAAATGGTTCGCCATCCAGGCCCAGATCCCGGAGGCCGGGACATTGGAGCGAATCAGCCGGCTGCAGGCCCATCCCGCCTTCACGCTCACCAACCCGAATCGGGTGCGCGCCCTGATCGGCAGCTTCGCGTTCGGCAACCCGACTCAGTTCGCGAGGGCTGACGGCGCCGGTTTTTCATGCGTGGTCAAGACAGTTGCAGCACTCGACTCGACCAATCCGCAGGTTGCAGCGCGCCTGCTGACGGCCTTCGGATCCTGGCGCCGCCTGGAAAAATCGCGGGCGGCCAAAGCTGCCGAAATGCTCAACGGGATCAAGGCGATCCCGGGCCTCTCCCGGGACTCCGCCGACATTCTCGCGCGTACGCTGGGAGGCGGCTAAGTATCTGCACTGACGGCACAAATTGATTCTTCGGCGCTCTTGCAACAAGCGGCCCGCGTCAAGCCCGTATGGTAAAAAAGCCGTGGACAAACCGCCCCGTGGGGTGATTGTATTCACACAGATTCGGGGGGCCGAGCGCTCCGCCCAGTCGCAGTTTCCACGGGCGAGGTTCGGCCATGCCGGAGGCGGGTTCCGCTTCCTTCTCCGCGCGTGCGGATTCGACTCGTGCCGTTTCCTGGCCAAGTCGCACGCCGGAGACCCGGTTCGGCCAGGCCGAGCGCTGGCTGCGCTTTGCCGTGCCGGGAACGCTGGCGGTCTTTCTGGCCTGCCTGTGCGGGCTCGCCGCGCTTCATATCCGGGGCCAGCGCGCCGAGATCCTGGCGGTCGCCCAGGCTGAGCTCGAAGGGTTCGCACGCTTGGCCGCGCGGGCCATCGGTCCCTCGGGAACCGTGGGCGCGGATCTGCGGGCTCTGATGCCGGAGAGCGGCCGGCAGCCTGGCCGGCGGCTGCTGCTGATCCGGCCCGACACCCGCATCGTCGCCGCACATCCGCCCCTCCCGGCCGATCTGCACACCCTGTCCCAGGTCCTCGGCGCAAGCGAGCCGCTGTCCGGCCTCAGCGAGCGCGCGGGCGCCATCGCCCTCGACCTTCCGGGCGGCGAGACCGTGCTGGCCGCCATGCACAGCCTGCCGGGTGGCACCGGGCAGGTGGCCGTGCTCCAGCCGGTCGAGCCGCTGCTGCGCGGCTGGAGCGCTCGGACCCGGGATCAGATCGTGCTGATCGCCGCCGCCGCCATCGTGATCGTCGGGGTCGGGCTCGCCTACGGTCTCCAGACCCGGCAGGCGGCCCGGGCCGACCGCGCCCGCGAGACGATCCGCGGGCGCCTGGAGACCGCCCTGCGCCGGGGTGCCTGCGGCCTGTGGGATTGGGACGTCGCTCGGGGCCGGATCTACTGGTCCGATTCGATGTACGGCCTGCTCGGGTATCGGCGGCAGCACGAATATCTCTCGTTCGGGGACGTCAACGGCCTCGTTCACCCCGACGACGGCGACCTCTACAGCCTCGCCCGCGGTGTGGCGGCCAACCAGACCCATATCGACCACGCCTTCCGCATGCGCGGCGCCGACGGAGCCTATGTCTGGTTTCGCGCCCGGGCCGAGGTGGTGGTGAACGCCATCGACGGAAGCCGGCATCTCGTCGGCATCGCCACCGACATCAGCGAGCAGCGCGCCCTCGAAGAGACCAACGCGGCGGCCGACATGCGCCTGCGCGACGCCGTCGAGGCGATCTCGGAGGCGTTCGTCCTCTGGGATACCGGCAACCGGCTGGTCCTGTGCAATTCGAAGTTTCGCCATCTCCATGCCCTCAGCCCGGAGGATGCCCGGTCGGGCCAGAGCTACGTCGAGGTGATGCGGCGAGGCGTGCTGCCGCAGATCCGGCGCGAGTCGGGCGATGTCGGCCTGGTGCCCGGCGGCGCGACGGCCAGGACCTTCGAGGCCGAACTCGCGGACGGCCGCTGGCTCCAGATCAGCGAGCGGCGCACTAAGGACGGCGGCTACGTCTCGGTCGGGACCGATATCACCAGCCTGAAACGCCACCAGGAGCAGCTGCAGGCCTCGGAGCGCGAGCTGATCGAGACCGTGAAGGATCTCAAGCGCTCGCGCCGAACCCTGGAACTCCAGACCCAGCAACTCGCCGACCTCGCCGAGCGCTACCTCGACCAGAAGGCCGTCGCCGAGGCGGCGAACCAGGCCAAGGCTGAGTACCTGGCCAACATGAGCCACGAGCTGCGCACGCCGCTCAACGCGATCATCGGCTTCGCCGACGTCATGGAGAACGCGGTTCTCGGACCCCTCGGCACGCCCCGCTACACCGAATATTGCCGCGATATCCGCGAGAGCGGCTCGCACCTTCTGTCCATGATCGACGACATCCTCGACATGGCCCGGCTCGAAGCGCGCCGCGTGCGGCTGAACCCCCGGACGGTCTCGGCCGAGGCTGCGGTGTCGTCGGCGATCGCGCCGTTCGCGGCGGTGGCCGACGAGAAGGCGATCACCATCACCACGGACATGCCGCCGGATCTCGACCTGCTGGCCGATCCCAGCGCGCTGCAGCAGATCCTAGCCAACCTCGTTCAGAACGCGGTTAAATTCACGCCGGCCGGTGGGCGGATTGCCGTGCGCGTGCGGCGCGCCGGTGCGAGCACGCATCTCTACGTGGTCGATAACGGCATCGGCATCCGACGCGCGGACCTCGCGCGGCTCGGCCGGCCGTTCACCCAGGTCGAGGCGCAGATGACCCGCAGCCATAAGGGTTCGGGACTGGGGCTCGCCATCACGCGCTCGATGGTGGAGCTGCACGGCGGATCGCTGCGCATCCGCTCCGAGGAAACCGTCGGCACCATCGTCCTCGTGCGCCTACCGGCCGCGAATCTGGGCCGCCCGGACCCGATCGGGTCCGAGCGCACATCCGCTGCGCCCCGGCGCGACCGCCGCACGGCGGCAACGGTCGCGGCCTAGCGGGCTCCCGGCCGGCCCAGACACGGCGCGTCAGCGCCGCGGATCGAGGCCGCCGAGCCGGGCCATGCGGCCCTGTTCCGCGTGCCAGCGCGCATCCGCCACGGCCCGCGCGAGGCTCCGGATGCGCCAGCGGCGGTAGAGGACGAGGATCGGATTGCCGCGCAGCTTGGCTTGATGCCTCTGGAGGCGCCGGATCAGGTCCGGCAACTGGGCCGAGGCCGCATCGCCGGTGGCGATCTCGATCGCCCGGAGTTCGGCCCGGAGACCCGCCTTCCAGTCTTCCATCCTGTCCGCGCCTCCGCGCTGAAACCACCGGCGGGCTCGCCCGGGCGGTGACGCCATCCGGGTCACGAAAACCGTCGAGGCCGCGGCATGACTGCACGCTCCGCAAACCCGCGCCAGAGGGATGGGTTTACGCCTCAGACGATCCGTTCGGCGGATCACGCACGGAGGATACGATCGATGCGCTCGCAAACACGGTTGCGCGTCAGCGTCGCGACGCTGCTGGCCCTTTCGGCCGCGCCCGCGCTGGCACAGAGCACCGGCTACGTCACGGGCTTTCCCGGCAAGGATCCCTCAGGCGACGAGGCGATTGGCTGGGGCCCGGCCTACCGGCCGGAAACGAGCTTCGCGGAGCCCGGGACACCGCCGACGCCCGGCGAGATCGCCGGCCGGGCCTATCGCGCCCGGACCGGAAACGGCGTCTACGATCGCGTCGAGGGCGATGGTCTTCACCGCACGCGGTAGGTTCGTGCCCGGTCGTATCGCATCGTGCTCCGAACGGCCGGAACCGCCTTTGCAGGACGGTGCCCTACCGCTTCCGCAGAGCCCGCTTGGCGGCGGTCCGCGCCTCTCGCTCGAACTGGGCGAGCCGGAGACGGCGCTCCAGGGACAGCGCGTGGCCACCCGGCGGCAGCGCGATGATCTCGGCGATCGGAGTCCGATCCCGGTAGAGGCTCTCCAGGGCCGACCCGTCGAGGGTTGCGGCATCGAGGCGGTCGGCGAAGCCGGTCTCGTGGCAGGCGCGTACGATCTCGGCTTCCAGGAGCAATCCCGGGGCGTGGCTGCGCAGATCCTCGTCGTAGGCGGTCTTCAGCAGCGTGGCGATGCCGCCGCCGACCAACGCGAGGCTGATTGCAATCGGCCGGCCATCGAGGGTGAGGGCGTCCGCCCGGATGCCCACCGGTCCCGAACCGGCTGCGAATAGGGCATGGGCAAGCCTGTCGGTCTCGGGACGGCAGGCCATGGCGGTGCCGGCTTGCCCCTTCCAGCCGGTTCGTTCCAGGGTGAGGAACGACGCGACCAAGCGGGCGAGGTCCGCCCCCGATGTCGCACTCTCGAACCCGACGGTGCCGGCTTCCGCCAACCGGCGGGTTCGGCGGCGCAGATCCTTGAATCGCGACCGGTTCGGGTGACCGGCCAGGAAGGCGTCGTAATCGGCGCGGCGGTCCATCACCGGCCGGTCGAAGGCTGCCACGGTGCCCACGGCCCAGCCGCGGGCCCGCATGGCCGCCAGCATGTCCGGCACCGCACCCTCCTGGGTCGGCAGGAGCGGCCAGCGCCAGGCGCCGCCGCCGGAGGCCGCTTCGAGGGCGGCGACGAGGTCGTGCGCGTAGGCGGCGCGCTCCGGCCCCTCGGCGATCAGGGGCGCCGTGGCGGTGACGAAGGGTGAGAGGAACGGCCGCATCACCCGGCCACCGAGGGCGGAGACGTCGCGGGTCGCCGCGCAGGGCAGGAGCGCGACCAGCCGGTCCCCGCGCCTGACGCTGACGAAGCGCAGGCCGGCCGGCAGCAACCCGGCGGCTTCGTGCGCCGCCAGGACGTGCCGCGAAAAGTGTGGGTGCGGCTGGGCGGCGGTCGCGAACAGCGCGTCCCAGCTTTCCGCCTCCGGCGCCGCGGCGCCGGTGATCGACCGTGCGGACCGGCGGAGGGCCACGGTGGCGCGGTTCATCGGACGGCTCCCGCGGACCAGATCGGTGTCGGCAGCCCGTGGACCCGGCCAGCGGCCTGGGCGAGGAAGCCGGCTCGCGCGACGGTAGCGACCGCCACCGCCACGGCCGCGCCGAGCGCGCCCAGGGCGGGGACCAGGGCGAGACACAGGCCAGCGGCGGCGATGAGCGCACCCGCGGTGATCCCGGCACAGCGCCGCTCACCGCCCAGCATGGTCAGAAGATCCTCGCCCGGCCCGAACAGACTCGCGGCGACGCTTCCGGCCACGAGTACGCACAGGATCGGGATACTGTCGTTGAGCTCCGCACCGAACATCGCCAGGAGCAACGGCGCGGCGGCCAGGATCGCGCCGCCGACCGCGACCGTCGCGGCCGCGGTCAGGTGGGCTTGGCGCCGCACCAGTTCGGCCAGGAGGAAACGGTTCTCCAGCGCGTGGGCGGCGCTGTAGCGCTGCAGGGTCGCGGCACTGACGGCGAAATGCACGAAGACCACGAATTGCTGGATCCGGGTCGCGGCGAAATAGAGCCCCACCTCAGCCGGGCTCACGAGGGCGCCCAGAACGATGACATCGACGAAGGTGAATCCGGCATTGGCCAGATCGATCGCGGCGATCGGCAGGCTCGTGCCGAGCCAAGTCCGCCAGTGGTAGCGGTGCGGCCCGTCCGCCAACTCCCGGCGTAGCCGGGTGATGAGCAGAGTTGCCTGAAGGGCCGTCGCGACGGCGGCGGCCACCAGCATGCAGCCCATGGCGACCTCGGCGCGCGGCGGGGCGCCGAGAAGGATTGCCGCGATCATGCAAGCCATCATCAGGGTCTGGCGCAGGAGGTAGGGTGGCGCGATGGCGAGCCCGATCCAGTTCTGGCTGCGGGCCACGCCCTCCAGATAATCCTGAAGCGCGAACAGCGGCATCACGCAGAGGGCGACCGCGATCGGGGCCCTGTAGGCCGGCGCGAACAACGCAGGCTCGAGGAACAGCAGCGCCGCGCCGAGGCCCGCGACCGAGAGCGCTGCCCCGCCGGTCATGAGTGCACCGGCGCGGATGTAGCCTCGGGCGAGGTCGAGATCACCGTGGGCCTGGTTGGCGGGCACGAACCGGCAGGCGCCCTGCGACAGACCGAGCGTCAGCGTATGGCCGAGCATCGCGGTCCAGACCCAGACGGAGGCGAAGATGCCGTAGGCGTCCCAGCCCATCAGCCGCGCCGCCAGGACCTGGGCGCCGTATGCGAAACCGGCCGAGCCGACACGGATCGCGAAGACCGTCAACGCCACCCGTTGCGGACCGCCGCGCAGGGCGCGCAAACGCCGGAACGTACGGATCGGGAGAGCCGTGGCTGACACTACGCGTTCCAGGCCGAACTCAAGTTGGCGGGACGCCGACCTGCGATGGTCCGGTCTAACCCGGTGCGCGTTGCGCCCCGGTTAAGGGCGGCGTGGCGGGCACGGCTTTCGGCTCGGCGGGCGTTTCGGTCTTCGCGAGCGATGTGACGATCGTGAGCGCCACATGCTCGGCCATGCAGCGCAGGCCGAGATCGTTGAGTCGGAACTGACGTCCCAGGAAGTGGCCCTCCCCCCGGTCGATGCGGCTCGACAGGTAGTGCAGCGCCTCGTAGCGCCGCACCAGCGGGACCTGCTGTTGGGTTGCAACGGTCCGCACGGCTTCGACGATTCGGTTGTAATCGGCATCCGCGGCCATGCTGGCCGTGTAGATCGGGTCGACCAGAACCACGTCGATCCCATGGGACCGGATCCAGGTCACCGCTTCGGCGAGCGCGGACTCGAAGGCCTCAGCATCCACGCGGGCGATGGCGTCGTGGGTGCCGACCTGCCAGACGACCAGATCGGGTTCGGCCTCCACCACCATGGTGCGCAGGCGCTCGGCGGCGCCGGACGCGATCTCACCCGGGAGGCCGCGGTGGTCGATCACCACGTCGACCTTCGGCAAGGCCCGTTCCAGGGCCGCCTCCAGCTTGGCTGGATAGGAGGCGGATGCGCCCGGTGCCGCAGAGCCGCCGATCGCCAGCAGTTTGATCGGCCGCTTTTCGGCGAGCGCCGCCTGGACGGCGCCCAGCTTGGCAGCTGTATAGAGCTGTGCGCCCGGCACCCGGCATTCAAGGGACAGGCTCGGCTCGCTGGCGCCCGGGTCCGCCATCTGTTCGGCTCGGGGTGGCGATGCCGAGGCGGCCAGCATCACGGCTGCCAGGATCGCAGCCCGTCGAGACGGCCGTGGTCTGGCCGTACTCAAGGCCGCAGCCTCGGAGCCTTGCTGCGGGTACGCCACTCGACGAACCATGCGGTCAATCCCAGCCCGATCAGGCCCGAGCCGGCGACCAGCATATCGATCAGCAGGCCGCCGCCGGTCTGGAAACGCACCAGCTGCCCGATCAGGCTCAGGATCGAGCCCATCGAGAAGACAGCCAGGGAGTTCCGTCCCAGCTGGGTCAGATAGCCGACGATGCGGCCGATTCGGGGGGCGAGCAATGCGTAAACGGGGGCAAACGCCAACAATACCCCCAGAAAATGTACAAGACGCGCCGGCGTGAGATAGGTCTTCTCGAACGTGAACAGCAGACGCGGCTCCGGAACCAGCATCGGATCCGGCCGGATCTCGGTCACCGCGAGCACGATCCCGGCCAGGACGATGACGATGCCGGCGGGAAACAGCCGACGCGCCCACCGGCGCACGAAGTCGGACCGGCCATTCCATCGCTGCAGCAGAAAGCCCAGTACCAGAAGCACTTGCCAGCAGAACGGATCGAAATACCAATCTCCCTCCCCGGGCCAGGAGGGCAAGTTCCATTCGAAGACGAGGCTCGCGAGGTAGATGCCTGCTGACAGGATCAGGGTTGCCACGAGGCTGTAGCGGCCGACCAGCACGAAGAGCGGCGCGACCCCGATCAGCAGCACGTAGAGCGGCAGGATGTTGAAGTAGCCGAGTTGGTAGGTCAGCAGCACCATCCCGCAGACCGATTGGATCGGGTCGGCGAAGAAGCCGCCGGCATTGTGCCATTCGAGGATCAGCGGATTGTCGAGCAGGAGCGCCGCACCCGCGATGATGGCCAGCGCCATCAGCATCACGGTGAGCTGCGCCCGGTAAACCTCGACGGTCCGGTTCAGCAACCGCACCACGCTCTTGCCCGCGGGCTCCGGGACCCCGTCGCGGCCGCGGGTCGCGATGCCGATCGACCACCCGGCCAGGAACACGAACAGCTCGGCGGCGTCCGAGATGCCGTATTGCGAGAAGGTATAGCGCTCGAAGGTATTGCCCGGGATGTGATTGATGAAGATCGTCACCAGGGCGAAGCCGCGCCAGAAGTCGATCGCGTTGGGGTCCCGCATCGTCGCGGCGGCTCCGAATTTCGATGCGTCCGCGGTTCGGCGGCAAGCGGCGGCCCCTGATACGGCGCCGCGTCGGGTCTGCAAAGGCGAACAAAGGGGGGGATCGCGCCGCGGGTCGAACCGGAACGTCACAGCTGCGTTACGTCCCGGCACGGAGCCCTCCGACCGATGACCCGCCCGATCACCCTCCCTGGCCTTTCAATCCTCCTGGCCGTCCTGGCGGCGGACGCCGCCCTGGCGCAGGCTCAGACCGGGACGGGCGGCGGCCCGACCTCGACGGTGACGGCGCCCAATGCCTCGTCGGTCGGCCGGGTCATGCCTCCGAGCCGCGGTGCGGGCGCGGCGACCGCGGACGACCGGCGCGAGCGCACGCCGCGCGAGGCGGAGAACGACAAGGTGATGCGCGGGATCTGCATCGGTTGCGCCCCGCGCTAGAGCGCCCTCCGCCGAAGTGGACCCCGGTTCGGCGTAAGAGAGCGGGCCAAAACAAGGACTTAGAGCCGTGCTCGATTGCAGCGCGATCGGGCACGGCTCTAGCGGGGCGCGGTCTACTTGCCCCGGCGCAGCCGCAGGTCGTCCTCGCTCTCGCGGGCGAGCCGCAGCAGGTTCTGGCCGTAGCTGGTCTTGGCGAACATCTCGCCGCGGGCCACGAGCTGGTCGCGGGTGATGAAGCCCTGCAGGTAGGCAATCTCCTCCAGGCAGGCCACCTGCAATCCCTGCCGGTGCTGCAGGGTGCGGACGAACTCGCTCGCCTCCAGCAGGCTGTCGTGGGTGCCGGTGTCAAGCCACGCGTAGCCGCGCGACATCCGCTCCACGTGGAGTTCGCCGCGCTGGAGATAGGCCTCGTTGACGCTGGTGATCTCAAGCTCGCCGCGGGGCGAGGGCTTCACGTCGGCGGCGATGTCGAGAACCTGGTTGTCGTAGAAGTACAGCCCGGTCACCGCCCAGGTCGATTCCGGGTTCTGCGGCTTCTCGACGATCTTGGTCGGCCGGCCGGACTTGTCCAGATTGACCACGCCGTAGGCCTTCGGGTTCTCGACATGGTAGGCGAACACCGTCGCGCCCTGCTTGCGTACGGCCGCGCGCTCGAGAAGCTCGCCCATGCCGGCGCCGAAGAATAGGTTGTCGCCGAGGATCAGTGCGACGTCGTCGTCGCCGACGAAGTCGCGCCCGATGATGAAGGCCTGGGCGAGCCCCTCCGGCCGCGGCTGCAGGGCGTAGGAGAAGTGCAGGCCGAACTGCTCCCCGGTGCCGAACAGGCGCTTGTAGTTGTCGAGGTGCTCCGGCGACGAGATGATCAGGATCTCGCGAATGCCGGCCAGCATCAGCACCGAGACCGGATAGTAGATCATCGGCTTGTCGTAGACCGGCAGAAGCTGCTTGTTGATCGACAGCGTGGCCGGATGCAGGCGCGTGCCGGATCCGCCGGCCAGGACGATGCCCTTCATGGCTTGGATACTCCCTCTGAAACCGGCCCGATGAGCCGGTCCAGGATGTCGTCGAGCGCCGCCTGCCAGGGGCGGGGCCGAAAGCCGTACGCCTCGGTGAGGCTGGCCGTGGACAGGCGCGAATTGGCCGGGCGCCGGGCCGGGGTCGGATAGGCGGAGGTCGGGATGCCGTTGACCGGGATGGAGCGGCCGCCGCGCCGGGCCGAGCCCGCCACGATCGCCTTGGCGAATCCGCACCACGTGGTGTCGCCCGCATTCACGCAGTGGAACGTGCCGGTGGGCGCAGCCCCGTCGAACGCGAGGTGCTTCGCGATCGCCGCGAGCGCTGCGGCGAGATCGGCGGCCGAGGTCGGGCAGCCGTACTGGTCGTCGACGACGGTCAGGGCATCGCGCTCGGCGGAAAGCCGCAGCATCGTCTTGACGAAGTTGCCCCGGTGCGGGCTCACCACCCAGGCGGTCCGCACGATCGCGTGGCGCGGGTTGCCGGTGCGCACGGCGAGCTCGCCTGCGGCTTTGCTGGCCCCGTAGACGCTCTGCGGGTCGATCGGATCGTCGGGCCGGTAGGCGCCCTCCGGCTTGGTGCCGGCGAAGACGTAGTCGGTCGAGACGTGGACGAGCGGGATGTTTCTCGCGGCCGTCGCCGCCGCGAGAATTGCCGGGGCGAGCGCGTTGAGGCGCCAAGCCGCGACCACCTCGGACTCGGCCTTGTCGACCGCCGTGTAGGCAGCGGTGTTGATCACCGCCCGGTAGGCGCGGTCATCAAGGGCTGCAGCGACGGCATCGGCATCGGTGATGTCGAGCTCGGACCGGTCCGGCGCGTGGACGGTGACGCCGTCCGGCCAGGACAGGGCCCGCAGCTCGGTGCCGACCTGACCGGCACCGCCGAGGACGAGGATGTCCATCAACCGTTCAGCCCCAGGCGCTCGCCCTTGTAGCGGCCCTCGCGGATCGGGCGCCACCAGCTCTCGTTGTCGAGATACCAAGCGACGGTCTCGTCCAGCGCCTGCTCGAAGGTCTTCTGCGGCCGCCAGCCGAGTTCGGTCTCGGCCTTGGTGCAGTCGATGGCGTAGCGCCGGTCATGGCCCGGCCGGTCGGCCACGAAGCTGATCAGCTGCTCGTGCGGAGCGCTTTGGGGGCGCAGCCGGTCGAAGGCGGCGCACAGGCCCTTGACCACCGCGAGGTTGTTCCGGACCGCCCGGCCGCCGAGCAGGTAGGTCTCGCCGATACGGCCGCGCTCCAGCACGGCGACGAGCCCCTTGGCGTGATCCTCCACGTGGATCCAGTCGCGCTCGTTCTGGCCGTCGCCGTAGACGGGAAGCTTCTTCCTTTCCAAGGCATTAAGGATCATCAGCGGGATCAGCTTTTCCGGGAAGTGGCGCGGGCCGTAATTGTTCGAGCAGTTCGTCACCAGCACCGGCAGGCCGTAAGTCTCGTGCCACGCCCGGGCGAGGTGGTCGGAGGCTGCCTTCGAGGCCGAGTAGGGCGAGCGCGGATCGTAGCGGCTCTCCTCGGTGAAGAAGCCGCCCGGCGGCAGCGAGCCGTAGACTTCGTCGGTGGACACGTGGAGGAACCGGAAGCCTTTTTTGTCCGCCTCCGGCAGGGATTCGTAGTGGCCGCGGGCGCCGTCCAGCATGGTCTGCGTGCCGATCGCGTTGGTGCGCACGAAGGCGCCCGGATCCGTGATCGAGCGGTCGACATGGCTCTCGGCCGCCAGATGCATCACCGCCTGCGGCTTGAACTCGGCAAACGCCTTCTGCACGGCGGCGTGGTCGCAGATATCGGCTTCCACGAGGCGGTGTCGCGGGTTGTCGGCGAGCGGGGCCAGGGAGATCGGGTTGGCCGCATAAGTCATCGCGTCGAGGGTGCAGACCTCGTGTCCGAGATCGTTGACGAGGTGCAGCACCAGCGCCGAGCCGATGAAGCCGCAGCCTCCGGTCACCAGGATGCGCATGGTCGAGTACCTCTTCGGAAAGTCGGAAACGGGTTGGCCGGGCCTCACAAGACGGTCGGCCGTGACGGAATTACGGCCGATGGGCCGCGGCGCTCAGAAGACGGGACCGAGATCATCGAGTTTCGGCGCGCGGCGATCCTTGTCCGACAGGATGGCGGCCTCGCCCGAGACCGGCCACGGAATGCCGATCTCCGGATCGTCCCAGGCGAGCGCCCGGTCATGCTCGGGGCTGTAGTACGCGTCGACCTTGTAGGCGACCATCACGTCGGGGGTGAGCGTGCAGAAGCCGTGGGCGAAGCCGTGCGGGATGAAGAGCTGCGTGCCCGTCTCGGCATCGAGCGTCACGGCCACGTACTTGCCGTAGGTCGGCGAGCCGCCGCGGATGTCGACCGCCACGTCGAGGATAGCACCCTGCAGGACCCGGATGAGCTTGGCCTGCGCCTGGGGCGCGATCTGGAAGTGCAGCCCGCGGATCGTGCCCTGCGGCGCCGAGAAGGACTGGTTGTCCTGAACGAAGGTGTTGGTGATGCCGGCCCGTTCCATGGCGTCGACGCGGAACGTCTCGGAGAACCAGCCGCGCGCATCGCCCAGGCGCTTCGGCACGATGCGCTTCACGTCCGGAATCTCGGTGTCGACAACGTCCATTCCAGCGCCCTTCCCGCGGGTCCCGAGGCGCGGCGCGGCGACTGCCAGCGCGCCTGCCCGTTCCGAACCGGGCCTCCGCCTCACCGAACCCAACCTCGGTGATCGGGTTGCGACTTCCGGTCATTCGCCATCCGTGTCAAGGCGTGCGCCTGCGGTGCGGATTGCGTGGGGCCCGATGACAGGTCAGGCGGAGCGGTCCGTAGAGACGCTGCTGCGCACCCAGATTATCGATCCGGATTGCACCTGGAGTCTCGGGAGCTACGGCGCTGTCGCGGCTTTCCGCCGGAACCCCGATGAGCCGGCGCGCCGCCTCGACGACGGGCGGATCGGGCTGATGACGGATCGCGGTGCGATCGCCTTCGCGGTATCGCCGGCCCTGCGCCCGTTCGCCTACGAGACCGGCTTCACCGGCGGCTGGAGCCAAGCGGTCGCCCTCTGCCTTCCGGCCGCGGCCTGTGCAATGGGTCGGCGCGCGGTGCTGACCGAACTCGGCGCGGACGCCGCGGCGGCCCGGCCGGAGGACCGCGACGGCATCCTGTTCGATCTCGGCCTAGGCCTGGATGCGGTCGATGCCTGCGTGCGCGTGACCGATCCGGCCATGATCGCTTGCTTGCGGGCCGTGAGCGGCCGGCCACTGTTCGAGACCGGCAATCCGGTTGTTCACGCGCTCAAGGTATCGGGCCCGCATCGCGTGTTCGTCGCCCGCCCGGGGCGGATCGAAGTCTACACGGCCATTCCGGCGCCGGACGGCGTCGGCGAGCCGGGGCCGCACTGTCACATCCTGCCACAGCTCCTTCGGCTGCGGCGGACGCATGCGGCCACCGCCCCGATCCCGCATGGCTGGGTGCCCGTCGCGGCGTTGCACCCGGCCCATCCGGTCAAGGATGCGTGCGGCCTGTCGATCCCGTTCGATGCGGCGCGACATGCGGCGTTCGAACGCCTGCTCGATGCCTGGGGCGATCCCGGCCTCGTTGCCCTGAGGCGCGCCGTCCTGTCCGGCGGAGTTCCGGATCCGGTTCTGGCGGATGGGCGGTTCGCCCGCTCGGCCATCCGGGCCGCACGGGCGCAGCGGGCGGCCATGGATGCGTGATCCTACGGGATCCCGATCATCTTGTGCGTCTGGAGCGACAGCCGCCAGCGGGCATCCCGCCGGCAATAGGCGATCGCGGCCTCCGTGCTGGCCACGCGGCCCGGTCCATCGAGGGGCTGAAGGAAGCGGTGGCGGAAGTCGAGGCCGACGTAGTCCGCCGGGTCCGCATCCGCCTGTGGATAGACCAGCTTCAATTCGTGGCCGGTGGTCTGCGCGAGCGGATTGCGCCCCTTCGGACTGACGCAGATCCAGTCGATGCCCGGGGGTGCTGCAAGGGTGCCGTTGGTCTCGATGGCGATCTCGAAGTGATGCGCGCGCACGGCCGCGATCAGCGGCGCGTCGAGCTGAAGCAGCGGCTCGCCGCCGGTGAACACCACGTACCGGTTCTCTGGACCCCCGGCCCAGGTCGCCGCGATCGCGGAGGCGAGCGCCTCAGCATCGGCGAACCGACCGCCCCCCTCACCGTCGACACCGACGAAATCGGTATCGCAGAATCGGCAGGCTGCGGCGGCGCGGTCGGCTTCGCGCCCCGACCAGAGATTGCACCCGGCGAAACGGCAGAACACGGCCGCGCGCCCCGCCTGAGCGCCCTCCCCCTGAAGGGTGTGGAAAAGTTCCTTGACCGCGTAGCTCACTGTCGTCCCAGCCGTCGTCCCGCGCGTTCGCCCGCCCGGCGTGTCGTTGCCAGATAGGCGCTGTGCGCATCGGGGACCACAGACAACCACGCCGCGCAGGGCCGCGCTCCGCTCTCGCCTTGCTCTTGCCACGGTGGGCACGTTGATGCCGTGACGCAGCGCGGCGACCGAACCTGGCCGCTCGGGTTGTGCCCTTATACCCGGCCCGTCGGCCGGACCTGCGGTGCCGATCCTGGCGATCCTCTGACGAGTCGGACACACATGTCCTCTTCCCTCCTCCGGCGTTTTTCCGTCGGGTTCGCGGCGCTGACGGGTCTCCTTGGTGCGAGCCTCGCCGGGATCCGGGCCGCGGAGGCGGTCACGGTGCCGATCCTCGTGGCGGACGTGGATTCGGGGAAGGTGATCTACGCGCAGGCGCCGACCGATCCCTGGTACCCGGCCTCGATCACGAAGCTGATGACCACCTACGTCGCCCTCGACCTCGTGCGCCAGGGCAAGGTTTCGCTCGATTCGATGATCACCATCTCGGCCGCCGCGGCCGCCGAGCCGCCCTCGAAGATGGGCTTCAAGCCGGGGACGCAGCTCACCCTCGACAACGCCCTCAAGATCATCATGGTCAAGTCGGCCAACGACATCGCCTTCGCGATCGGCGAAAATCTCGGCGGCTCGGTCGACAACTTCGCTGCGCTGATGAACGAGACCGCCCAGCGGATCGGCATGCGCGACAGCCACTGGTACAACCCCAACGGCCTGCCCGATCCGCGCCAATGGACCTCGGCCCGCGACATGGCAGTGCTGGCCCGTGCGCTGATCCGCGACTTCCCGGATTCCCACGACCTGTTCTCGATCTCGGCGATCCAGTTCGGCCGCGCCGTCATGGCGAACCACAACGGCCTGCTGGGGCGCTATCCCGGCACGGACGGGATGAAGACCGGCTTCATCTGCTCAGGTGGCTTCAACGTGGTGGCCACCGCCACGCGTAATGGCCGCCGGATCGTCACGATCGTAATGGGCCAGCCGACGCCGCGCGAGCGCGACGTGAAGGCCGCCGACCTGTTTGACTACGCCTTCAGCCAGAACGCCGGCTGGACGAGCCCGACGCTCGACGCGCTGCCGGCCTCCACCCTGCCCCAGCCGCCGGACATGCGGCCGTTCGTGTGCGGCGGCAAGAAGCCTCCGGCCATCGAGGATGGCCCCGGGGCCATCAGCGCCGCCGGCTCTGCGGCGCAGCTGATCGGTGGCGCCGCGGCCAACTCGCCGGCGCTGGCGATGGCAGCCTTCTCGAATCCGGCCCTGCGCTCCCGCACCCTGCCGCCGCGGGCACCGCTGGAGCCGATCTCCGTCTGGATCGGCCGCAGCCCGGCCGAGGGCCAGCAGATTCTCGACGCCCAAGCGGCCGAGCAGAAAGCCGCGGTGGCCAACAGTCGCGCCGCCAAGCTCGAAGCCGCCAAGGCCAAGCGCGTCGCGGCTCTCGAGGCCGCCAAGGAGGCGCGTGCGGCACGGGCAGAACGCGCGAATGCTGCCAGAGAAGCCTCCAAGGAAGCCTCCAAGGAAGCCGCTAAATCCGCCCCCAAGCCTACGTCGAAGGTCGCCGCCAAGCCGGCCCACGCGCTTCCCCGTTCGGCCAGCGCCTACACCGCCGCGACAGCACCGTCGATGCTGGAGGCCAAGCCGGGCAAGGGCTTGGCCAAACCGGCTCCGAAGACCGCCGCGCACAAGCCGGCCCCCGCCAAGAAGCCGGCCAACAAGAAGGCGTCCGCGGACGAGTAAGCACATCCGGGGAGCCGCTTGGCGCGTTGCCGAAGGCGTCGGGGACCCTTACCTCGACGAGCATGTCCATCAGCCCTGCGCCCGCCCCCGATTCGAGACGCCCCGAGCCGATCCCGCTCACGGTGCTCACCGGTTTCCTGGGTTCCGGCAAGACCACGCTGCTGAACCGGCTCCTGCGCGATCCGGCGCTCGCCGACACCGTGGTGATCGTCAACGAGTTCGGTGAAATCGGTCTCGATCACCTGCTGATCGAGACGGTCGACGAGGACATGATCCTGTTGGGCGCCGGCTGCTTGTGCTGCACGGTACGGGGCGACCTGATCGCAACCCTCGAAGACCTCCTGCGCAAGCGCGACAATGGGCGGATCGGGGCCTTCCGGCGCGTGGTGATCGAAACCACCGGTCTCGCCGATCCCGCGCCGATCCTGCACGCGTTGATCTATCATCCCTATCTGGTGCTCCGGTTCCGCCTCCAGGCCGTGCTGACGGTGGTGGATGCGTTGACGGGGGCCGTTACCCTCGACGCGCATCCCGAGGCGGTCCGGCAGGCGGCGATCGCCGATCGGATCGTCCTCTCCAAGACCGATCTCGCGGGAGACACCGCCGCGATCCAGGCGCGGCTTGCCGCCCTCAATCCCGTAGCGCCGATCCTCGCGCCCGATGCTCCGGCCGAGACGCTGCTCGGCGGCCTGTTCGGCCTCGACGGCAAAGGCGCCGATGTGCACGCGTGGCTGGGCGATGAGGGCCTCGCACGCATGGCTCAGGCCGAGGCGGACGTGAACCGGCACGACGCGTCGATTCAGGCTGTCTGCCTGACCAGCGCGGCGCCCGTGCCGCGCGCCGCCTTCGAGATGTTCATGGACCTGCTCCGGTCCGGCCATGGGCCGAAGCTGTTGCGGCTCAAGGGGATCGTGGCCCTCGCCGAGGATCCCGAACGGCCCCTGGTGGTACATGGCGTCCAGCACGTCTTCCACGCGCCGATGACGTTGCCGAACTGGCCGGATCCCGATCATACATCCCGTCTTGTCCTGATCCTGAAGGATCTCGATCCGGCCTTCGTCCGACGTCTCTGGGACGCTTTCCTGGGCCGCCCGCGGATCGATGCGCCGGACGCAGCCGCCCTTACCGACAATCCCCTCGCGATCCCTGGGCCCTGACGCGCCGCAATCGCGGCATCGGCCTTGAAACGCTCGACCCAGATGGCGCTTCAGCGGCGCCGATGCGTCCCGAAATGGGACGAAGCGTCGAGAGGCAGGACACGCGATGGCGCCACGCTTCACCGTGATACAGGGCGGCCAGTCCGGCGCACCCGGACGCGCGACCCTATTAGCCGCGGGGCTGGAACTGGACCGGGCCGCCGCGTGGCGGGTCGATCTTCGTCGGCCCAGCGGCGTGGATGCGGCGTCCGTGTCGGCCTGGCGGGCGATGCTCGTCCGGAACGCGGTGACCGACCCGCTGCGCGATCCTGACCATCTGCTCCCCCTCGCCCAGCATCGGCCCGCCGGAAGCCGGGTGGCGATTGCCCTGGTCTGGGACCGCGACGCGGAGACCGGGCGGGAGGCGCTGCAGGGCGTCATGCCGTTGGCGATGCCGCATCCGATCTGGGGTGGGCGGGCACGTCCCTGGCAGCCGGCCGAAGCCCAGATCACCGCCCTGGTCGGGCAAGCCGCTGCCGAAGCCGTCGACCGTGCGCTGCGGGAACGGCTCGGAGCCCTGCGCCGTCCGGTCCGGCTTGCCGGAGCGTTGGAGCCCGCTCGTGAGACGCCGCGGTTTCGCTCCGTGCTGACGTCGGACCGGTCGGCCCGGTCCCGATCGATCCCGGCGGCGAACCTCATCGGGATACGCCCCGCCGGATGGGAGACGCCGAGCTCCGAGATCCGTACGGTGACCGAGCCGCAGGCCGTGCGCGACACGGTGGAGACCTTCCTCTCGCTCGATGCACGCACGGCGCGGCATCCGATCATCGCCGATCCGGCCGAGGCGTCGCTGGTTCGCGTGGTGAGCCGCCTGTTCGGACGCCGCGGCGCGTTGCGGGTCGAGTTTCTGCGCCGGGCGGGCGAGATCGTCGCCGGCACCCTCCACCTCGGTGCGGGTCCGGCTTCGATCCCATGGCGGCGGGCGGGGGCTTAGAGCCATGCCCGACCGCGTTGCGCGCGGTACACGACAGCGACGCCACCGTCGCGGAATGAGGCGCGGGTCCCCTCTCCCGTGCGGGAGAGGTCTGCGTTCGCAGAAAGCCGGGTGAGGGACGTGCGGCTTCCGGAAGAGACGCACCCTGTCGGCGCCCTGACGGTGCGCTCGATCCTGAATCTTCTCGACCCTCACCCCAACCCTCTCCCGCACGGGAGAGGGGGCATGGCGCGCTTGCCACCCGTGTTGGAAGACAAGTGTCGTGTACCGTGCCGCGTTGCGATCGCGCGCGGCTCAAAGTCCTTGTTGTGACGCGTTCTCTTGCGCCGAACCGGTGTCCACTTCGGCGCAGAGTGCTCTAAAAGGTCAATCAGCCGCGCAGGCTGGCCCTGTCCGGGCTGCAGCCGGGACGCTAGCTGCCCGGCATGGCGCGCGACACCCTCCACGGCCTCCGATCCTCACCGCGCCATGCGCTCGCCAAACCGGTTCGGCCGATCGACGCTGATGACGCCGAACGGGTCGCCGCCGTGATGACTCGGTTCTGCGAGGCCGATCCGGATCCGAAAGCCGGGTTCGACGACACCGATCCGTTCCGGCTGCTGGTGACCGTGCTGCTCTCAGCCCAGTCCACCGGCCCGACGGTCGCCCGGATCGCGGAGGCGCTGTTCAGTACCGTGCACGATCCGGCCGGCATGCTGGCGCTGGGCGAGGCGCGCATCCTCGAGATCATCCGACCGGTCGGGCTCGGGCCCTCCAAGGCGCGCAACATCGTGAAGCTGTCGGCGGCGCTGATCTCCGAACACGGCGGCGCCGTGCCGCGGAGTTCCGTCGCGATGCGCCGCCTACCGGGCATCGGCCGCAAGAGTGCCGAGGTCACGGCCAACTTCGCCTTCCACGAGCCTGTGATTGCGGTCGACACCCATGTGTTCCGGGTCTCGAACCGCATCCCGCTCGCATCCGGCGCGACCGTGGATGCCGTCGCGGACGGCCTCGCGCGCCTCGTGCCGGAGCGGTTCAAGGACGGGGCGCATGTCTGGCTGTTCCGCCACGGACGCGACACCTGCACGGCCCGGAAGCCCGCCTGCGCGCGCTGCCCGGTTGCGGACCTCTGCCTCTGGCCCGGCAAGGAGCTATGACCGCAGCGATCTGACCGCCGCTATTCGTCCTCGCCGAACCGGTTGGCGAGCAGAGCCTTGATGGCGTCGAGGCACGTTTCGGCATCCTGGCCCACGGCCGTGACGGCGATACGCGTGCCCATGGCGGCGCCGAGGGTCAGCAGACCCATGATCGAGCGTCCGCCCACGGTCTCGCCCGCCCGGGTGACGGTGACCATCGCGTCGTAGCGCTCGACGGTCTGCACGAATTTCGCGGAGGCCCGGGCGTGCAGGCCGCGCCGGTTGATGATCGGCAGCAGGCGGAGGAAGCCCCCCTCCGGCACCGGGGGATCGTCGTCCGTCTCGAAAAGGTCGTCCATCGCCCTTGGTGTGTCCCGCCCGATCCGCGGCTGTCGGAGCCGCTTGCGCCGAACCTAAATCTTTGTCGGGGCGTGTCTATCCCGAAGGCTTACCGACCACCGCCGATGCCCGGCCTGCGTCCACCGTGTCACCACTCGTATTCCGCGCCGACACCGAGGCTGGTCCGGCCGTCGCTGCCCGCCTCGCCCTTGAGCTTGATCCGTCGGGTAACATCGAAATCGACGCCGACGGCCGTATCGGCCGGCTTGGCGCCGGCTCTCACACCGACGCTGACCCGATCCGAGATGTAGCGCGAGGCGCCGAGCGCCGGGCCACCGCTGGCCCCTGTCGAGACGTCCAGGCTGTCGAGGCCGAGGCCCTTGCGTGCCTGCTCGAACACATCGGGACCCGAGGCACCGCCCGAGAGCTGCGCCACGGCCTGGGCGAGCTGCAGCGCCTGGAACGGCGAGAGCCCGCCCGCCGCCTTCTTGAACAGCAGGCGCGACAGGATCTCGTCCTGCGGCAGCACCGGATCGGAGGTCAGGCCGAATTGCGGCGCGTCGGCCGGTCCGGTCACCGCCACCCGGGCGGTCACGTCCCCGGCCTTGGTCTCGGCGGCAAAGTCGAGTTCCGGGGTGGTCAGGCTGCCGGCGAAGGTCAGCCGGCCGCGGCTGAAGTCGAGGCGCTGGCCGACGAGCTCGAAGCGTCCGCGCCGCATCGCGAAGGCCCCGACCGCATTGGGCGCAAGCGAGGTTCCGGTGATCCGCAAGGCGCCGCCGAGTTCGGCATCGATGCCGCGCCCGCGCACGAAGATCCGGCCCGGGGCATCGACCGCGACGTCCAGCGTTGCGTTGAAGGGGACGGCGGGCTTCTTCGACCTGCGTCCGGGCGCAGCCGCGGCCTTTCGCGCGGCCTGCTGAGCCAAGCGCGCACGCACCTCAGGCGGGGTGTTGACATGGCGCACCCCCGGCAGGGGCCGGACGGTGGCGGGAAGCCGGTCCGGCACGGCGACGTCGATCGAAGCGACATCGACCCGGCCTGAGATCCGCGGCGTCCGGGCCAGTGGGCCGGACAGGGTGAGGTCGAGGCTCGAAATGGCGGTCATCAGCGGGCTGGACACCAACTCGGCCCGCTCCGCGACGACGTGGAACTGCCCGGGGAAATCCGGCTCCAGCGCCACGCGGCCCGTCACGGAGATGCGCCCGCCGTTCCGGGTTGCCCCGGTCAGGCGCTCGACCACGAGGCTGTCGCCCCGGCCGCTGACCCGCCCTTCGATCCCGGTGAGGCGGATACCGTTGAGCGGGTCGGTGAAGCTACCGCCGGACAGCGTCGCCGTACCCTGAGCCCGGGGGGCGGCGAGCGTCCCGGTCACGCCGCCGTCGATGGCGATGGCCCCGGCGACACTCTGGCCACCGACGCTCAGCAGGGAATTGGCGAGCGCCGCATCGAGGGCGCCCCGGCCGCGCAGGTCGAGCGGGCCGCCCGCCTCGACCGGGAGCTTGCCCGCCACCGTCAGGGCCACGCCGCGTCCGGCGTTGACCCGTCCGTCCACGCTGGCCTGACCGTCCGACAGGATACCCTTCGCGCTGGCATCGATCGCCGGCAGCCCCGCCTGCCGCGTCTGCGGCGCGACGAGCTTGGAGACGGTCAGCGCATAGCGCCCCTCCGGTCGGTTGGCCGGCCCGTGCAGATCCGCCTCCCCGTCGAGGGTCCCCGAGAGGGCGAGGTCCGGCGCGGCGATCCGGGCGAGCGACAGGGGCAGCGCCCGGATCGCGACCTTCAGGTCGAGCTCGCGTCCGGCCCGGCCCGCGACCGTCACGCGTCCGCTCCCGGCCGAAATGGCGAGCCCCTCGATCACGGCGCCGCCGTCCTGGAGGGTGATGGCCGCCGGCCCGGCCAGGGCGAAGCGGTCGTTCCCGCGGGCAGCCGACAGGCGTTGGATCTCGATGCGCGTGTCGGCTGCCGGCACGATCCGCGCAGCCCCGTCGAGGCCGAAGCCGCGGGCCTTGGCGCTCAGCGTGACATCGCTGAAGGCCGGGCTGCCGTTGGCCACGAGTCGGACGGTGTCGATCTGCTGGCCGGCGGCCACGAGCCGGTCGGCATCAAGGCGCCCGTCGAGCACCGGATGCGCACGCAGATCGCGGCCCCTCAGATCGGCGTCGAGCCGGGTCAGGGTCGTACCGCCGTAGCGCAGGGCGGCCCCGGTGGCCTGGATCGATGCGTCCTGGCGACCGCCGTCGCGGGCCAGTGTCACGGCCGCATCGAGGCGCCCGGCCATGGGCTCGGGGGCGAGCGGCGCGACATCCTCCAGATTGCCCGCTCGTACCGTGAGCGACCCGGCCGAGAGCCACGTCTCGGCCGCGACCGTCACATTGCCGGCGACCGCCACCGATCCGAGAGTCAGCGCGAGCCGGTCGAGCACCCAATCGGCCCCGGCGCGGGACGCGTGAGCATCGCCGGTCAACGTCTTGCCGGCCACGTCGCCGGAGAGCCGCAGGCTGCCATCGGGCGCCAGGAGCGCATCCTTCAGAGCGGCCTCGGCCCGCAGGCCGCGGATCGGCTTGCCGTCCGCCGTGGCGGTTGGCGCGGAGAGCGTCGCCGCGAGGTCCGGATGCTCCAGGGAACCGGTCAGCCGGGCATCGACCGCGGCGCGGCCGGTGAGACGGGCGTCGAGATCCGATAGGCTTCGAAGGTCCAGTCGGCCGGTTACGTCGGCAAGCTCCGAGGTCGCCTCGCCCTGCAGGGTCGCGGTGATTCCCTGTCCCTCCAACCGCAGGTGATCGAACCCGTAGCCGTCGTAGGACCGCGACACCCGCCCCTGGAGCGAGGGCGTGCGACCCAGGATGCGGTCGGCCGCCGTGAGCCCGGTCGCGAGGCCGGTGGTGGAAACCGAAAGATCGGCCGCGACGGCTTTCCGGGCCGGATCGCCGCTGAGCTTTGCCTTCGCATCGAGCGATCCGGCGAGCCCGCGACCGGCGAGGCCGGAAAAGACCGCAAGATCCGGCAGCGCGGCATCGAGCGTACCGGTCAGCGTATTCTGGCCGATCCGGCCGGTATAGCCGGCTCTGGCGGTCTCGGAATCGAGGCGGAGCGTGGTGACGTCGATCACCCCGTCCGGCCCTGCGGCCGCTCGAAGCGTGAGCTGTGCCCGGCTTCCGATGGCCCTGCGCAGGGCGGGGTCGGCGAGCTGCAGACCCGCCAGGGTGCCATCCGCACTGATGGCGAAACGCTGCGCCGAGGGCTCGCCCTGTGGTGTCACATCCAGACGCGCTTCGACCCGATCGAGCGCGGAATCGCGGCTGCGCACGCTCGCCGCGTCGAGGATGCCGTGGATCGTCGGCGCCGCGATCGGTCCCTTGAGGCTGCCATCAAACGTCAGCTTGCCGATCTCGGCTTCGCCCGTCTTGGTCACGCTGCCTTCGGTGGGCAGGGCTCGGGCCTGGAGCGTCAGATCGGCGATCCGGTCGGCGCTCAGGGTCCCGCCGGCGGCGAGCCGGGCGGTGCGGGAGGTCAGCTCCAGCCGGTCGATCCGGAAGGCGCCGCTATCCGCGAAGGCAAGGCCGCCCGCGAGCTGCGTCGTGCCCGCGAATACGGACGCCGCCGGCCCCGGCACCAGACCTTCGATCCGCGCCGCCAGATCCAGGGCGAGCCGTCGCTCGGCGCCGATTCGCGAGATCCGGGCCCCGCCCCTCGCGTTGATCTCCGGACCGGCCGTGAAATCGAGCTTGGCCGCAAACGCGTCGAGCGTCCCCGTCCCGTCGAGATCGAAATTGATCGGCGGCGTTCCGGGCAGGTTGGCCGCCTTCGAGAGCAGGCCGCCGGCGGGCTCCACGAGATTCGCCTTCAGCTCGAGTTTGTCCCCGGTCGGCACGTAGAGCACGCTGAGCAGGAAGCGCCCGGCCGCGTCGAGGCGTTGCGCCCTTGCCTTGATCTCCAGCCCCTCGCTCGCTGCGCCCAGCCGGGCACGCCCCTCGGCGGACAGCCGGGCGGGCTGACCGGCCACCGCTTCGCCGAGGACGAGTTCAGCCAGCTTGAAGTCCTTGATCTCGACCTTCACCGGCAGATCCGGCAGCAGCTTGCCGTCTGGCTTCGCCTCCGGCGGCGTCGGGCCGGGCACCGGGCGACGCAGCATCTCGATCTGCCCGATTTCGAGACTGTCGACTTCGAGCCGGCCCGACAGCAGGGCGAGCCGGCGCCAGACGATCCGTGCCTTGTCGAGCTTGAGCCAGACACCGTCGCGGTCGCTGACGGCGACGTCGCGGATGGTGGCGTCGGACGACAATGCCCCATCGACCGCGCCGATCGCCACGCGCGACGACGGTGTGGAGAGCGCCCGGGACAGGAGCCCGCCGAGCACGGATTTGTCGCCTTCGTCGGCCCGGGTTTGCGTCGCTGCGACCGACACGAGCATCGCGAGGCAGAACAGGACGAAGCTCAGATCGCCACGTCCCATACGAAAAAGCGTTCGCCGTCGAGCTTGGGTGGGTCCGGTCAGTTCAGCCATTCAGAACGCCTGCCCCAGGCTGAGATACAGCACCGCCGGCCGCACATGGCCACCCTTGTAGGGGTCGAGCGGGAAGGCGAGATCCGCGCGGATCGGGCCGATCCCGGTGTAGTAGCGCAGGCCGATGCCGACCGACTTCCGGATCTTCTCGTCGAAATCCGGCAGCGCAGAGGCGAACGCGGTACCTGCGTCGAAGAACGGCACCACGCCGATCGTGTCGGTGACCTTGATGCGCGCTTCGAGCGAGGCTTCCAGCAGGCTGCGTCCACCGATCGGCAGGTTGAAGGGGCCGATCGGCCCGAGGGTCCGGTACGGATAGCCGCGCACGGAGCCGCCGCCACCGGCGAAGAACCGGAAGTTGTCCGGGATCTCGCCGAGCGGCGCACCGGAGACCGAGCCGAAGCCGATCCGCCCGGCGAGGATGTAGCGGGACTCGTCGTCCAGCGAATAATACGTCGAGCCCTGGGCCTTCGCGACGAGAATGCCGGGCGACGAGATCGCCCCGGGATAGGCGGCCAGCGACGCGATCGCCCGCACGCCGCGGGTGGGATCGAGGAGGCTGTCGGTGGAATCATAGGTGACCGAGGCCGGCACGCCGATCAGCCGGTAATTGACCGTTCCGAGGGCGTCCTTCGAACGGCCGGCCTGCGCGTCCAGACCGATCTGCGCCGAGAACGTGTCGGAGAACCGGTGCCGGATCGCCGCCGAGGCGCCGCCTCCATCCACGAGATAGCTCTGCTGCACCTCGCGGGTGACGAAGGCGTTGGCCAGCAGGTCGTTGCGCGAGCCCCAGAGCGCGGGCTGGACGTAGGTCGCCGAGAGGCGGCCGCCGAGACCGTTGGTGCCGATGCCGGCGATCTTGCGCTGGGTCGCGAACGGATCGTTGCCGAGCCCGAGATAGTAGATGTCGGCGTCCAGCCGGAACGTCTCGCCGCCACCGAACAGGTTGCGGTTGGCGTAGTAGGCCCGCACCCCCGGCCCGTCGACCGTGGAGTAGCGCGCCGAGACGCCGATGAGGTTGCGTTCCCGTTCGGTGACCTCGACGAACAAGGGCAAGTTGCCGTCGGCGTCGAGCGTTGTGCCCTCGCGGACCCGCACCCCGCCGATCCCCTCGATCCGCGCCACCGACCGCCGGATCGCCGCCACCGCCTGGGGCGAATAGGGATCGCCCGGCTCGGCGTAGATGAAGGAGCGGATCGTGGCCGGGTCGATACCGGGAGCGCCGTTCAGCGCCACCGGGCCGAGACTGGCGACCGGACCCGGATCGACCGTGAAAGTCACATCCATGACGTGGGCCGCATCGTCCACGACCGGATCGCGGGCGATCACCTTGGCGAAGGGATGCCCCTGGCTCCGGAAATGGTCGACGATCCGCGCTTCGCGCGCCAGCACCGTCGCCGACCGGGCCGGGACATCGTCGTCCACGCGGGTCACCCGTGGGGGCAGCACTTCATCGGGGAAGGCCCGGCCAGCCGGGTCGCGCACCGCGATCCGGCGCAGGTGATAGAGCGGCCCGAGATCGATCGCGATCTTGACTGGGACGAGTCCGCGATTGCGCCAAGCCTCCGCGGCACTCACGGCCGCGGCGGCCGGGCCGCCGACCGGTGCGCCGTCGATCCGGATCGCGACATTGCCCTGGTAGTAGCCGTAGCCAGACAGGACATCGACCAGCTTGGCACGGTCGGCCTCGGCCCGGCGCAGCAGCCCCTCCCCGTCCGGAGGCGGTTCCTGGCGCAGGCGGTAGATGGTTGAGGTATCCTGCACGGCCTGGAGGACGTCAGACTCGTCGGTGCCGGTGATCCGGACCGTGTATGGCAGGGCGGAAAGGCTCGGCGTTGGCGGTTCGGGTTCGCTCCCGAACAGCCCGAACAAGTCGAAGGCCTGCACCGGTCCCGGTAGGGCTGCCATCAGCAGCAGCGCACCTGTACCGGCGCGAATCAGCCGCGGCAGCGCGCGACGCGTGCGAACCTCGTCTTCTTGGTTGGTTGAGCGGGAGATGCGCAAACCGCGCTCGTCAGTCCCGATGGCGGTCGGCCGTGCCGGCCGGCTGGATCGTCATCGCTGCTCCCCCCTACGCCGCGTTGTACGACGTACCCCAACTGACCTTAAGGCGACGTGCCGTTCAGGCCAACAGCTTGGCGTGCGTCGTCCCGGATCGATCGCGGCGCGTGCATCCAGGCCGCGGGTGCAGTTCGCGTGAAGCCCGCCATCGACGAGGGCTATCGGATCACCGAATATGCCAGTTGCCCGCGACCACCATTTCCGGGGCGCATTCGGCGCAGGTATGATCGCGTTGTGCCCAGGTGGCCAGGGCGCCCTCCCCTGCTCGACGTAACGCGTTGCCGCACTGAGCATCGGTCACGCTTCATTCTGATGGGCGCCGAACGGCACAAAGCCCCCGTTCTGGTGAACGGGGGCTTTGCTGGTCGTGTGGTGAGTTGGTTGCGGGGACAGGATTTGAACCTGTGACCTTCAGGTTATGAGCCTGACGAGCTACCGGGCTGCTCCACCCCGCGC
>NZ_JAKSYH010000073.1 GCF_022829295.1 Methylobacterium sp. J-088 | reverse complement strand
GGGCGTGCGACCGGGCAGGAGTCCGACCGGGCGGGGCAGCAAACGCCCCCCGCGCATACCCGCGTCTGGGCCGACCCTCTGCGACCGGCGCACCCGGCCACAGCGGGGGGGGGGACGGCTGGAAGGCATCGGCGCCGATGGGGGTTCGGGGGGGGCGTGGACCCTGCCCGCGACGGCTAACGGGGAGTCGCAGGACCGGAACGTCGAGCCGACGCCGCGACGAGGCAGACCGCACCGGCCGTGGACCACGCGCGATCGATGCCGCGGGAGCCGCGGGGACCGGATCCCGGGCGTACTTGGCCGACACCTGGGTTCCCGCGGCGTCCCGCGTCCCTCGTGTTAGTCTCTTGGGCCATGCCCCCGGCGCCAATGGCGGGTGGGGACGATGACGCATGTCCGGCGCCACGCGCGTTCGCGTCCGAGGCTTACTACTCCGGGCCATGCATCAGAGCTTGGTTAAAAACTTGGACGGCGAGCAGATCTGCCGTTTTTAGAAGATGAAATGTCATCGTGCATTTTATATGGCCGATATCTTTACTAGAGCGTGTAATTGACTGCTCTCGCGGGATCTTTTTGGCACTGATCGGACACGATGGTTTCGAAAGGTCTTCGACCTTTTGCGGGTGCAGGGCAGACCGCTGCTGTCGGGCTTCGCCCGCGCCAGGACTTCGCCCTGGCGACCCACCAAAGGGCTTCAGCCCTTTGGAAACCCCGGATCGAAGCTCAAGCGACGGGTCGCGACGGGCTGTGACCTGACAGCACTCAATAATACGCTCTCGATCGAGAGGCCCATCGTGAATGATCATCGAGATTGTTTGGGCGGTGGTGGAGTGAGTATCGCGCCGGTTCGACCGATCGAATGCAGAGATCCGCCGCCGCTTCGACACCATCCGGGCCGCCTGAGATCCACCGGCTGGCGCCTGAGAATCGCTCGCTGGCGCTCCGGGGGCAAAGCGGCGCAAGCCGGCAACACTCCGCCGCCGATAGGGGACGCGCGGCCGGCTCGACGCTGACGGGACAGTGATTTTGCTCTATCGATTCCGACTCTTCGCGTCCTTCCGGGGCGCAGGGAGCCGAGGGCCGGTGAAGCCCGGCAGGTGGGAGTGGGCGTGCGTATCCTGGCCATCGACACAGCGCTGGAGACCTGCGCCGCCTGCGTCATGGCGGAGGGCGACGACACGCCGATCTCGACCGAATCGCTCCCGATGGCGCGGGGGCATGCCGAGTCGCTTCTGCCGCTGATCGAGCGTGTCATGGCCCGCGTGGACGGTGGCTTCGAGGCCATCGACCGAGTCGCCGTGACGGTGGGGCCGGGCAGCTACACGGGGCTGCGCGTCGGCCTCTCGGCCGCCCGGGCGATCGGCCTCGCCACGGGCAAGCCCGTGGTCGGGGTCGGCACCCTGTCGGCCCTGCTGGCCCATCTGCTGGCCGAGACGATCGAGGGCTCGATCGCTGCGGCGATCGATGCCCGGCACGGCGCGCTCTACGTCCAGGCCCTCAACCCGGGGGGCGACGGCATCGTTCCGGCCCACCTGTCCGTCGCGGACGTCGCCGACCGCCTGGTCGGGGCGGGTCCCGTGCGGCTCGCCGGCTCGGGTTCGCCGGCGCTCGCGGCCGCACTGGCGGAGCGCGGGGTCGAGGCCCGCGTCAGCCGCGTAACAGGGCCGGACATCGCGTCCGTGGCGGCCCTCGGCTTGCTGGCCGATCCCGAACAGGCCCTGCCCCGGCCGCTCTACCTGCGCGGGCCCGACGCGCGGCCTCAGGACCACGCGCGGATCGCCCGGCAATGACGCGGCCCATTCTCTTCTGGCCCTTCGACTGGTGGTCCGCGTGGTGGGACGCGCTGAGCCCCGAGCCCTACGTGGCGCCGCTCACCGACGCGTCGCAGGCCCCGGCGCTGGCCCGGCTGCACGCCACCGCGTTCGCGCGGCCCTGGGAAACCCATGAATTCGAGCGGATGCTCTGCGAGCGCTCGACGCAGGCGCATGCCCTGTGGCGCGCCGGCACGCTCCACGGCTTCGTGCTCTCGCGCCGCGCCGTCGACGAGGCCGAGATCCTGACCGTGGTGCTGTCGCCGGCTCTGCGGGGCGGCGGCCACAGCCGCACGCTGCTGCGCGAGCACCTGTCGAGCCTCGCGCTGACCGGTATCGCCCGGGTCCATCTGGAGGTCGATGAGGGCAACGCGCCGGCCCTGCGCCTCTACGCCCGCAACGGCTTCCGGCAGGTCGGTGCGCGCACGGGCTACTACCTCAAGGCCGACGGCAGCCGGGCGACCGCGCTGACGATGAGCGCCGACCTCTGACGCCGTGAGCCGCTTCGGCCTCGCCTGCCGCGTGGCGGCCCTGGCCCTCGCCTTCGTGGTGCTGGCGCCGCCGCACTGGGTGGCGCTGCGCCTGCTCGGCCGTCGCTCCGCCCTGGCGCCGATCCTGTTCCACCGGGTCGTCCTGCGCCTGTTCGGGGTGCGGGTGACGCAGAGCGGCACGCCGCCCGCCCCCGGCGAGGCCGCCCTGGTGCTCGCCAACCACGTCTCCTGGCTCGACATCATCGCCATCGGGTCGCTGCGGCCGCTCTCCTTCGTGGCGAAGTCCGAGATCGCCGGCTGGCCGGTGATCGGCGTCCTCGCCGGGCTTCAGCGGACGATTTACATCGACCGGCAGCGCCGGGGGGCGACCGCCACGGTGAGCGTTGCGATGGGGCATCGCTTGGCCGAGGGCGAGCTGGTCGTACTGTTCGCGGAGGGCACGACCGGCGACGGCACCCGGCTGCTGCCGTTCCGCTCCTCGCTGGTCGGCGCCGCCCGGGCGGCGCTGCAAGCCGAGGTGGGCCGCAGCCGCGTGCGCCTGCAACCGCTGGCGATTGCCTATCCCCGGCGCAACGGACTGCCGGTGACCCGCGCCGAGCGGGCCGAGATCGCATGGTACGGGGATATGGAACTGGCCCCGCACCTTGCTGCCTTCGTGCAGGGCGGCCCGCTCGACGTGCATGTCGTCTGGGGCGCTCCGATCGCCTTCGAGGCGACGACGGACCGGAAGGTCGCCACCGCAGCCGCGGAGGCCGAGGTCCGCGCCGCGCTCCGGG
Source organism: Methylobacterium sp. J-088 (assembly GCF_022829295.1). Lineage (GTDB taxonomy): Bacteria > Pseudomonadota > Alphaproteobacteria > Rhizobiales > Beijerinckiaceae > Methylobacterium. The sequence goes on along the minus strand of NZ_JAKSYH010000073.1, from coordinate 67,665 downwards.
GCATCGGCACCGGCGGTTGCCGCGCGCCTGAGGTCAGCGCGAGCCCGGCCCGCCCAGGCCTCGACCTTCAGGACCCGGAAGTCGCAGCGGTCTGACCGCGCGGGCAAGTCACCCAAGATGATCCGTAGAAATGGTGGCTGTAATACATGATGCAGTGCATTGAGCGGGCCGAACCTCTCTGCTAGCTAGGCCGCAACCCGCATCAGGCGGGATTAGTGGAGGTCGCCCGGTGCAAACCTGGAATCAGGTTTACGATCCGTTCGGGAGCGCTTGGCTCTCGACGCTCGCCGCCTCAGTGCCGGTCATCGCACTGCTCGCCATGATCGCCAGTGGGCGCGTGAAAGCCCACATCGCGGCCGTGATCGCGCTAGGCCTCGCCATGCTGGTGGCCATCGTCGGCTTCGGCATGCCGACGGAACTCGCCACCCGCGCCGCCATCCTTGGGATGGTCACGGGCTTCTTCCCGATCGGCTGGATCATCCTCAACGTCATCTTCCTCTACCGTCTCACGGTGGAGAAGGGCTGGTTCGCGATCCTGCAGCAATCGGTCGCCGGCATCACGGCCGACCGACGCCTGCAACTGCTTCTGGTGGCCTTCGCGTTCGGCGCATTCTTCGAGGGCGCGGGCGGCTTCGGCACCCCGGTCGCCGTCACGGGCGCGATCCTGATCGGGCTGGGTTTCTCGCCGCTGGCCGCCTCCGGCCTGTCGCTGATCGCCAACACGGCCCCCGTCGCCTTCGGCGCCCTCGGCGCGCCGATCCAGGGTCTCGCCTCGGTGACCGGCTACCCGCCCGAGATCCTCGGCGCGATGATCGGCCGGCAATTGCCACTGTTCTCGTTGCTCGTGCCGTTCTGGCTGATCTGGGTGTTCGCGGGCTTCCGCGGCATGATCCGGGTCTGGCCGCCGATCCTGGTCTGCGGCGCGACCTTTGCGGTCGCGCAGTTCCTGATCTCCAACTATGTGAACCCGTGGATCGTCGATATCGGCGCCTCGCTGGCCTCCATGCTGGCGCTGGTGCTGTTCCTGAAGGTCTGGCAGCCGCGCGAGATCTGGACCTCCCCGGCCCTGCGCGGCCACGATCCGTCGCTGGCCGTCGCGGGCCCGCGTCCGGTGGCGCTCGGCGCCGGCGTGCCGGGCACGCCCCCGGTCCATACCGGCGCCCGCACCGCCTCGCAGGGTGAGATCCTGATGGCCTGGGTGCCGTGGATCGTGCTCTCGATCATCGTGGCGATCTGGGGCACGGGCTGGTTCAAGGGTATCGTCAACCCGCTCTTTACCTGGAAGTACGAGGTGCCGGGCCTGCACAACGTGATCATGAAGGTGCCGCCGGTGGTGGCCAAGCCCGTCCCCGAGGGCGCGGTCTTCCTGTTCACCTACATGTCGTACACCGGTACCGGCGTGCTGATCGCCGCGCTCATCTCGGGCCTGATCATGCGCTTCTCGCCGCTGCGGCTGGTCACGGCCTATGTCGAGACGATCTGGGCCCTGCGCTTCTCGCTGATCACCATCGCGGCGATGCTCGCGCTTGGCGTCCTCACCCGCTACGCGGGCGTCGATGCCACGCTCGGCCTCGCGTTTGCCGGCACCGGCATCCTGTACCCGTTCTTCGGGACGCTGCTGGGCTGGCTGGGCGTGGCGCTCACGGGGTCGGACACGGCCTCGAACGTGCTGTTCGGCGGCCTGCAGCGGATCACCTCAGAGCAGCTCGGTCTGCCGGGCGTGCTGATGGCGGCGGCGAATTCGTCGGGCGGCGTGATGGGCAAGATGGTCGACGCCCAGTCGATCGTTGTCGCCTCCACGGCCACCGGCTATTTCGGCCAGGAAGGCAAGATCCTGCGCTTCGTGTTCTGGCACTCGATCGCGTTGGCCTGCCTGGTCGGCCTGTTCGTCATGCTCCAGGCTTACGTGCCGTTCTTCCAGCACATGGTGATCGACGTGCCGACCGCCGCGCCGGTCACGCACTGACACCGGCGGCGGACACACCCGCCGCACGCCAGCACCGGCCGCCTTCGGGCGGCCGGTCGCGTTTCAGGGACGCCGCGACGGGCCGCCGGATCCGTGTTAAGGGTTGGGCGCCCGGCCCGCGGGGCAGGCAGCAGTGTTCGGGCGGATTGGTTCGGGACGGCGCGTGTTGAAGAAGGCCTACGTCAAATCCTACGGGTGCCAGATGAACGCCTACGACGCGGCCCGCATGGCCGACGTCCTGGGTGCCGAGGGCTACACAGCGACGGATTCGGTCGAGGAGGCCGATGTGGTCGTCCTCAACACCTGCCACATCCGCGAGAGGGCCGCCGAGAAGGTCTATTCCGAGCTTGGCCGCCTGCGCGTCCTGAAGAACGAGCGGACCGCGAAAGGGCTCGATACGCGCATCGTCGTGGCGGGCTGCGTCGCCCAGGCCGAAGGTGCCGAGATCCAGGCGCGCCAGCCTGCGGTCGATGTTGTCGTCGGCCCCCAGAGCTACCACCGGCTGCCCGACCTGTTGGCTCGCTCCCGCGAGCGGCGCGTGGTCGACACGGAATTCCCGGTCGAGGACAAGTTCAACCACCTGCCCCGGCGGCGGACCCTCGGCGCGTCGGCCTTCCTCACCGTGCAGGAGGGCTGCGACAAGTTCTGTGCCTTCTGCGTGGTGCCCTACACCCGCGGCGCCGAAGTCTCGCGCCCGGTTGCGGCGGTGCTGGCTGAGGCGGAAAAGCTCGCCGAGGGCGGCGTTCGGGAGATCACGCTGATCGGCCAGAACGTCAACGCCTATCACGGCGCGGGCTCCGACGGCGCGCCGGTCGGCCTTGCCGAACTGGTGCGGGCCGTTGCAAAGATCCCCGGCCTCGCGCGGATCCGCTACACGACGAGCCACCCGAACGATTTCGACGACGCGCTGATTCGGGCTCATGCCGAGGTGCCGGCCCTGATGCCCTACCTGCACCTGCCGGTGCAGTCAGGCTCGGACCGGATTCTTGCGGCGATGAACCGGAAGCACACGGGCGACCAGTACCGGCGTCTGATCGACCGGATCCGCGATGCGCGACCAGATATCGCCCTGTCCTCCGACTTCATCGTTGGCTTCCCGGGCGAGACCGACGCGGATTTCGCCGAGACCCTGCGGCTCGTGCGCGAGATCGGCTTCGAAAGCGCCTTCTCGTTTAAATACAGCACGCGCCCGGGGACGCCGGCCGCCGACCGCACCGATCAGGTGCCCGAACCCGTGATGGCGGCGCGGCTCGCGGAGCTGCAGGCGCTCCTCGACAGCCGGCGCTACGCCTATCAGCGCGCGGCTGCCGGCCAGGTCTTCGACGTGCTGGTGGAGAAGCCGGGCCGGCATCCCGGCCAGGTCGCGGGCAAGACGCCGCACCTGCTCGCCGTGCAGTTCGACGCGGCCCCGCACCATATCGGTTCCGTGGTTCCGGTGCGCATCATCGAAGCCGGCACCAACAGCCTGTTCGGACAGCTCGTCTCGGAAGCTGCGGCGGCATGAGGCACATGACGAGGATGACGGCTTGAGCGCATCGGACGGGGCGGGCGCGCGCGGCGCGCTCAAGGGGCGCGGCCCGGCGGCGCGGCCGCCCGGATCGGACGAGCCGGTCGAGGTGCCGCTGACCTTCGACGACAACCGCCTCGCGAGCCTCGTCTTCGGCCAATACGACCAGAACGTCGCCCATATCGAGCGGCGGCTCGACGTCACCGCGACGGCGCTCGGCAACCACCTCGTCATCAAGGGCTCGCCCGACGCCGCCGAGAAGGCACGGCGGGTGTTCCAGAAGCTCTACACCCGGGTTCGCACCGGCGGCAGCACGCTGACGCTTGGCGATGTCGATGGCGCGATCCGCGAGGCCACCGCGCAGGCGACGCTGTTCCCGGCCGAGACGATCGCGGCCGAGGCCGACAAGCCGCATTTCGAGCAGATCGCCACCCGAAAGCGTGGGGCCGTACGGGCGCGCAACCCGGCGCAGGACGAATACATCAAGCTCCTGCGCACCAACGAGCTAGTCTTCGCCGAAGGGCCGGCCGGGACCGGCAAGACCTGGCTCGCCGTCGGTCACGCGGTCTCGCTGCTGGAGCAAGGCCATGCCGAGAAGCTGATCCTTTCGCGTCCCGCCGTCGAGGCCGGCGAACGCCTGGGCTTCCTGCCCGGCGACATGCGCGAGAAGGTCGATCCGTATCTGCGCCCGATCTACGACGCCCTCTACGACTTCATGGAGGCGCGCCATGTCGATCGGGGCCTGCAGACCGGGCAGATCGAGATCGCGCCGCTCGCCTTCATGCGCGGGCGGACGCTCACCAACGCCGTGGTGCTGCTCGACGAGGCACAAAACACGACCTCCATGCAGATGAAGATGTTCCTCACCCGCCTGGGCGATGGCTCGCGCATGATCATCACGGGCGATCCGAGCCAGATCGACCTGCCGCCGGGCCAGAAGTCGGGCCTCGTGGAGGCGGTCCGGGTGCTGGAGGGCGTCGAGGGGATCGGTCGCGTGCGGTTCAAGGACGTGGACGTGGTCCGCCACGACCTCGTCCGCCGGATCGTCACCGCCTACGAGAGCGCTGCCCACGGGACGGACGAGGCCGATCGCAACCCGAATTTCCGGCGCCGGCCGCTAGCGTGAGCATGCCGCACGAGATCGACCTCGCCGTCGAGGACGAACGCTGGGAAACCGCGATTCCCGACCTCCAAGCGCTCGTCACCCGCGCCGTGGAGGCCGGGCTTGCGATCGCCCCTGATAAGCCGGATGGCGCCGTCGAGGTCAGCGTCCTGCTGACGGACGACGCTGCGATTCAAGAGCTCAACAAGACGTGGCGCGGGAAAGACAAGCCGACCAACGTCCTGTCCTTCCCGGCCGCCCCGCAGCCACGGCATGCGCAGGTCGCGACGCCGCTCGGCGATGTGGTCCTTGCGTACGAGACCCTGGTGCGCGAGAGTGCGGAGCAGTCGACGCCGCTCCAGAATCACCTCGCTCACCTCCTCGTCCATGGCACCCTGCATTGTCTCGGTCAGGACCATGAGATCGGCGAGGCCGAGGCCGAGGCCATGGAATCCCTCGAAGTCGCGGCCCTCGCGACCCTCGGTATCCCGGATCCCTATGCCTGAGTGCGCCACGCCCGAACGTCCCCAGACCCGAGAGACATGAGCAACGATCGAAGTCGCGGCGCGGCCCTGGCCGCGCCCAGTTCCACCGAGGGAGAATCCCCGAATCGGGAGCCCTGGTACGACCGCCTGCTCCAGGCGCTTCACCTCAAACCGCGCGATTCCCTGCGCGAAGGTCTTGAGGAGGCGCTGGCTGAGCCGGATGCCGGCGAGAGCGGATTGTCCCCGCTTGAGCGCGTGATGCTCAAGAATGTGCTGGGCCTGCACAAGGTGCGGGTCGACGACGTGATGGTCCCCCGGGCCGACATCGTCGCCGTCTCCAACGAGACAAGCCTCGGCGACCTGCTCAAGCTGTTCCGCACTGCCGGCCATTCCCGACTGCCGGTCTACGGTGAGACCCTCGACGACCCCCGCGGCATGGTCCACATCCGCGATCTCGTGGATCACATCGCCGCCAAGGCCGAGCCGACCCGGCGCAGCGTCCCGGCTGTCAAGCCTGCGGAGCCGGGGATCGACGGCGCGGTCGATGCGGCGGCAGCGCCGCGCGTCCGCCGTCCGGCGCCACGGCTTCCGCGCAGCCTCGACCTCGGCAAGGTCGACCTGACCACGACCCTGGCGGCGACGCGTATCCAGCGGCCGGTCCTGTTCGTGCCGCCCTCGATGCCGGCGATCGATCTGCTGGTGCGGATGCAGGCCACGCGCACCCACATGGCGCTGGTGATCGACGAATATGGCGGCACCGACGGGCTGATCTCCATCGAGGACCTGATCGAGGTGGTGGTCGGCGACATCGAGGACGAGCACGACGTCGCCGAGGCCAGTTACGTTCAGAGGGTCGATGGCGAAGGCGATGTCTTCGTGGCCGACGCGCGCACACCGCTGGCCGAAGTCTCGGAGGCGACCGGCGTCGATCTGGCCGCCGCAGTTGGTGAGATGGCCGAGGAGATCGACACGCTCGGCGGGATGATCGTGACGCTGGCCGGACGCGTCCCCTCCCGCGGCGAACTGATCGCCGGACCCGGCAATCTCGAATTCGAGGTGCTCGATGCGGATCCACGCCGCCTGAAGAGGCTGCGCTTCCACAAGGGCGCGGCGCGGATCGGTGCCGTCGTGCCGCTCGCCCTGCCCCCGCCCTCCAATCCAGCGTCAGCCGAGACGCCTCGCCCGTGACGGTCCCGGCGTGACGCGCATGACGGCGGGGTACGCCCGGGCTTCCGCAGCGCCGGGCGCGCCGACGCATGACTGGATACCGGGTTTCGTGCGGGCCATCATGGGTCTGACCGGCTGGCGTCGCCTCGGGCTGGCGTGGCTCGTGGGTGCGCTGGGTGCGCTGGCAATGCCCCCCTTCGGGGCTCTGCCCGCCCTGATCCTCTCCCTGACCGTCATGGTCTGGCTCCTGGACGGGGCCGCTGCGGGCCGCCCTGCCCCGCGCCGCTTTTGGCCATGCTTCCTGATCGGCTGGGCCTGGGGCTTCGGTTATCTCACCGCCGGCCTGTGGTGGCTGGGCCAAGCCTTTCTGGTGGAGGCCGACGAGTTTCTCTGGGCGCTGCCGCTCGGCGTCGTCGGCCTGCCCTTCGGGCTCGGCCTGTTCTACGGCGCGGGTTTTGGCGCCGCAGGCCTTCTATGGTGCCGGGGGTCGGGGCGGATCGCCGCCCTCGCCTTCGGAATCGGCGGCGCGGAATGGCTGCGCGGCCACCTGTTCACGGGCTTCCCGTGGAACACCCTCGGCATGGCGCTCGCCCAGAACCTTTGGCTGATGCAGTGGGCCGCCGAGATCGGCCTCTATGGCCTCACCGTGCTGGCCATCCTGATCTGCGCCGCCCCCGCGACGCTCGCCACCGGCTCGCAGCCGCGCAGCCGGTTCGCTCCGAGCGTGGCTGCCGCCTTGCTGTTTGCCGGTATGGCCCTGTTCGGAGCCGAGCGCCTGGGGTCGGCGGATCCGGTGGCTGCGGGTGTCCGCCTGCGCCTCGTCCAACCGAACCTGCCGCAGGACGCCAAGTTCAGGCCGGAGAATCGCGCCGACATCGTCGACCGCTACATCGAATTAAGCCAGCGTCCGGTGGCAGCGGGCGAGCCTGAGCCGACCCATATCATCTGGCCGGAATCCGCCTTCCCGTTCCTGATCCAGCGCGATCCCGAGGCTTTGGCCAAAGTGGCGGCCGGTCTCAAGCCTGGGCAGCACCTCGTCACCGGCGCGGCCCGGGCCGAGGAACCGCTGCCGGGCGAGCGCCTGCGCTACTTCAACGCGATCCTGGTGATCGGGCCGGATGGCGTGATCTCCGACAGCTACGACAAGGTCCACCTTGTCCCGTTCGGCGAGTACCTGCCCGGCCCCCTCGACGCCGCGCTGCGGGCGCTGGGCCTGCGCCAGTTCGTGGCGGTTCCCGGCGGCTTCTCGGCCGGTGCGCTTGCCGCGCAGCGGATCCTGGCGGTGCCCGGACTGCCGCCGGTGGCGGCGACGATCTGCTACGAGGCGATCTTTCCGGGGGCGATCCTGCCCGCGGGCCACACCGCGCCTGCCGCCCATCCCCCGGGGCTGATTCTCAACGTCACCAACGATGCATGGTTCGGCGATACGCCGGGCCCGCGCCAGCATCTTGCCCAGGCGCGCCTGCGCGCCGTCGAGGAGGGGCTGCCCCTGGTCCGCGACGCCAATACCGGGATCTCCGCGGTGATCGACCCGCACGGCCGCATCATCGCCGAAACGCCGCTTGATCAGGAGACGTGGCTCGACGCCGATCTGCCCGCGCGGATCGTGGGCGGCACCCTGTACGGCCGGTTCGGCGACGCGGCCTTCGCGCTAATGCTGGCCGCCTGCCTCGTCGGGGCGGTGACGGCCGGGCGACGGATATGAGTGCGGGATCCGCCGGAGGGCGCCGGATTCTGCTCGTGCTCGCGCTGATGCTGGTCGCGTTCAACCTGCGGCCGGCGCTCAGCACAGTCGGGCCCCTGCTGGCGACCATTCGGGACGAAACCGGCCTCGGCGCGGGCGGTGCCGCGATCCTCACCACCCTCCCGGTCCTGTGCCTCGGCATCGCCTGCGCGCTGGCGGCGCCGCTGATCCGGCGGATCGGGGCTGATCTCGCGGTGCTTGCTGGCACCACCATCCTGACGGCTGGGCTGACGCTGCGCGGCCTCGGCGGCCTCGTGCCGCTGTTTGCCGGAACGGCGCTCGCCGCCATCGGCATTGGTCTCGACAACGTCCTGCTGCCCGCTCTGGTCAAGCGCGACTTCGCCGGCAGCAGTGGCCTCATGACCGGCCTCTACACCATGACCCTCTGCCTCGGCGCCGCGGCCGGCGCGGGTGCGGCGGTCCCGGTCGAGCACGCCCTCGGGGGCGGATGGCCGTCCGCCCTGGCGATCTGGGCCTTGCCGGCGCTGGTTGCCGGCTTGATCTGGATCCCGTTTGCCCGCCGGCCGAGCGCACGTGCGGCGCCCTCGGCCGGGCGTCTACTCCGCAACCCCCTCGCGTGGTGGGTGACGGGCTTCATGGGCCTGCAATCCTCGCTGGCCTACATCCTGTTCGGCTGGCTGCCGCTGCTGCTGCAGGGGCGCGGTCTGTCGCCGCTGGATGCCGGCTTGTTCGCCTCGCTAACGACGCTGGTCCAGGCGCCCGGCGCGTTGCTCATCGCCATGCTGGCGGCCCGTGCCCGCGATCAGCGGGCCTGGATCGTCGCGATCCCGGGCCTGACCGCCGGCGCCTTCCTCGTTCTCGCCTTCGGACCTGACGCTCTGCGCATCCCGGCCGCCTGCGCGCTGGGCTTCGGGATCGGCGGCTGCTTCGGCCTGGGACTCACCCTGATCGTGCTCCGCGCGGCAGATGCGGCGAGTGCCGCCGGCCTGTCAGCCATGGCGCAGGGCATCGGCTACGCGGGGGCTTGCCTCGGACCGCTGGCCTTCGGGCTCGCCCACGAGGCGACCGGGGGGTGGGGCATCCCGGGCATCCTGTTCGCAGGGATCGCCACCGCCGCGATCCTGATCGGCCTGGCGGCGGGCCGTGACCGCAAGGTCAGCGCGGCGGAGCCTGAGTTCCCTGGCCCGGTGGCTCAGTCGCTGAGTGCGCTCCAGCCGTCGAACCCGGCCAGCGGCTCCTGATCGTAGCGCAGCATCAGGTCTTCCATCGCCTCGGCCTCCGACAAGCGCCCCGCGGCGGCGAGATCCGCCAAGCCCTCGAAGAAGCCCTCGCGGGCGAGCGCCGGCGCGAAGCTCAGGGTGAAGCGGACCGGCTCGTCGCCGCGGTTGGCAAAGGCGTGCGGCGTACCCGGTCGGACCAGCGCGAAGTCGCCGGGTTCGAGATCGATGTCGGTCCCGTCGAGGTGTAGGATGAGGGCGCCGGCTTCCACCGCAAACGTTTCGGTGAGCCGGGCGTGCCGGTGCAGCCCGGCTCCGGGCGTGCGCGGATCCATCGTGATTCGGTAGATGCCAATCGCGTCGGCGGTCGCATCGCCGCGCGCGAGATAAGTGACCCGCATCCCACCGATCACCGCGTTGGGCTTCGCATCGTTCCGGACGATCGTTGCCATGGCGTCCTCTTAGCGCTCCAGACTCATGCTGGCCTGCCTCCGCATCATGCGGTACGGGCCATAGGGTCGCAATACTCGGAGAAGTTCGACACGGGGCTTGCCGAGTTGAATTATCGGCAGCGGCAATGAACCCCCAAAGGCTGTCGGCCTCAGATAATCTGTAGACGCGATGCCGCCTTCAGATTGACAGATGCAAAAGTGAAATTAAACGCATTCATGCTTCCCAGAGGACCGGCATTCTGCAGTTGCATGACTGCTGAGGTCTGACCTCTCGACCTGCATCCCGAACGTCCTTGACTGCCCCCAATCAACAAGCACGGTTACTCGGAGTATTGCGGCATGGGCTCGCCGTGGTGGCCGCCTTCCGCGTCGGGTGATGAGCATGGAACGGATCGATAGGATAGGATGCCGGCTGCTTTTCGCGGCGCTGTTCACGTTGGGGCTGACGTCGACGGGGGCCGAGGCGCGTGGGTTCGGCGGCGGTTTCCATGCTGGCCCGGTCGGGCCGCAGATCGGCGGCTGGGGTCGCCCGCTGGGACCCGTTCGGCCGGGCTTCGCTCCCGGCGGCTTTGCCCGGCCGGGATTCGTAGGCCGGCCTCCCTTTGCCCATCGGCACTGGCATCGCGGCTACTCGGGCTACGGCTACGGGCTGGGTGGACTCGGGCTCGGCTTGGGCCTCGGCGGGTTGTTCGAGAGTTACAGCGATCCCTGGTATGACGACGATTACGTGTACACACCGCCGGTCTACGTGATGCCGGTCGAGACGGAGGTGGTGACGGGCGATCCAACTACCATCGCGGTCTGCGCGCGGCGGTTCAAGACCTACGATCCAAGCACGCAGACCTATATCGGCAAGGGCTACGTGCGGCGCCCCTGCCCGTGAGGAGCCATCGTGGCGGGGGGGTGCCGGCACCGCCAACTTTCGCCGCGTAAGGGCCTCAGCCTCGAATCAACGAAAAGGCCCCGCGAGCTGGTGCTCGCGGGGCCTCCCGGCCGTCGGTTTTACGAGACCTTACTCCGCAGCGACCCGGTGGGCCTGCGAGCCGTCCGTGTAGGTCTCTGACTGCAGGCGCTTGCCCGGCGCGGCGCGGCTCGGCAGCGGCGGCAGGGCCTTGGCCTTCTCCAGGTCGATGCCCGCACCCTCGGCGACGCGACGGCCGTAATCCTCGTCGGCGTGCCAGAAGTGCCAGACCATCCGCAACTGGATCGGCTCCGGGCACTGCTTCATGTCGCCGACCAAGTTGGCGATGAGGTCGTCGCGCTCCCAGTTTTCGAACGAGCGGTAGCGCACGCCTGCCTGGGTGTAGTCGTCCTCGGTCCGCGAGGTCTGGTAGCGGCCGAGATTGCCCTGGACCGGCTGGTGGTAGTCCCGGGCCGGCTTCGGGGCTTCCTGCAGGCCTTCGGCCAGCGTCGAGGGCTCGTAGTTGATGTGCTTGTTCGGCCCCGTGCCGTCGACCGAATAGGTCATCTGGCCGTCCCGCTGGTTCGAATAGACTTTCACGCCGGGCTGGGGCGCGTTGATCGGCAACTGCAGGTAGTTGGCGCCAACCCGGTAACGCTGCGTGTCCGAGTAGGACAGCGTCCGGCCCTGAAGCATCTTGTCGTCCGAGAAGTCGATGCCGTCGACCAGCACGCCAGTGCCGAAGGCCGACTGCTCGACCTCAGCGAAGAAGTTGTCCGGCACCCGATCGAGCACCATCCGGCCGCAGGGCAGCAGCGGGAACTGGTCCACCGGCCACAGCTTCGTGTCGTCCAGCGGGTCGAAAGACAGGTGATCGTTCGGGCCGTCCGGCATGATCTGCACCGCAAACTCCCACTCGGGGAAATTGCCGGCCTTGATGTTGTCGTAGAGGTCGCGGGTGGCATGCCCGACATCCTTGCCCTGGATCTCGGCGGCCTGGGCCGAGGTCAGGTTGCGGACGCCCTGCTTCGGGATCCAGTGGAACTTGCAGAGCACCGCCTCGCCCTGGTCGTTGACCAGCTTGTAGGTGTTGACGCCAGAGCCTTCCATCTCGCGGTAATTGGCCGGGATGCCCCAGGGCGACTTCAGGTGTGTCACCATGTGGATCGCTTCGGGGTGCTGGGCCACGAAATCGAAGAAGCGCCACGCCTCCTGACGGTTCGTCACCGGGTCCGGCTTGAACGCGTGGATCATGTCGGGGAACTTGATCGCGTCGCGGATGAAGAAAACCTTGAGGTTGTTGCCTACGAGGTCCCAGTTGCCGTCGACGGTCTTGAACTTCACCGCGAAGCCGCGCGGGTCACGCTCGGTCTCGGGGCTCTCCTTTGCGCCGGCGACGGTCGAGAAGCGCACGAACATCGGCGTCTTCACACCGGTCTCGTTCAGGACACGGGCACGGGTGTACTTGGAAGCGGGCTCGTTGCCGATCTTGCCGTAGGCCTCGAAGTAGCCGTGGGCGCCGGCGCCGCGGGCGTGAACGACGCGCTCCGGGATCCGCTCGCGATCGAAATGGGTGATCTTCTCGATGAACTGGTAGTTCTCAAGCGTCGCCGGCCCGCGCTCACCGACCGTGCGGGTGCTCTGGTTGTCGCGGACCGGATGGCCCTGGCGGGTGGTCAGGATCGGGCGTTGATCGGTCATACGTACCGTCTCTCCGTTTGCGAAGGCTCGTGGCTGACACCGGGGACAACCTGGAACCGTTCTCTTGATCGGTTATGACCCTGCCGTGACCCCGAGGCAAATGCATCGTCACAAACGTCGTGATAGAGGGGGTCTATGAACTTATCGGGCCTGTCCCTGCGCGATTTGGAATACGTCATCGCCGTCGCCGATGAGGGCCATTTCAGCCGGGCGGCGGAGCGCTGTAACATCAGCCAGCCGACGCTGAGCGTGCAGATCCGCAAATTGGAAACCGCCCTCGGGGTGGTTTTGTTCGAGCGCTCGAAGCGCCGGATCCTGCTGACTGAAGCAGGCCAGGTGATCGTGCGGCAGGCGCGCGTCGTCCTGGTCGAGGCACAGCGCCTGCTTGCCTTCGCCAGCGAGGGACGCGGCTCGCCGCTCACCGGGCGCCTGATCCTCGCCGCGATTCAGACCCTCGGTCCCTACCTCTTTCCGCTGGTGCTGCGGCCGCTGCGCGAGGAATATCCGCTGCTGACTCTCTCCCTGCAGGAATCCCGCACCGCCGACATCATCGAGGGCCTGCGTGACGGGCGGATCGACGCGGCCCTGGTCTCGCTGCCGGTGCCCCAGCACGGCTTGACCGCGTCGCCCCTATTCATCGAGCCCTTCTGGCTGGCCTGCCCGGCCGAGCACGCCCTCGCCCGCGGCGGCGCTCTGTCGGCGACCGAGATCGCGGGCCCGGACCTGCTGCTGCTCGACGAGGGCAACTGCCTGCGCGATCAGGCGATCGCGGCCTGTGGCGCCGGCTCCTCGATCGGCCGCCACGCCACGAGCCTGGAGACCCTGCGCTCCATGGTGGCGGCCGGAGCCGGATACACCCTGCTCCCCGCATTAGCGGTGCCGGCCGGACCCGACCCGAGCGGGCTGATCGTCACGCGGGCGTTCGACCTCGACGGTCCGGGCCGGACCATCGCCCTCGTCTGGCGTACCAGCGATCCCCGTGCGCCCGGCCTGTCGAGCTTGGCGGCCTTCTTCCGGGCCCACGCGCCGCCCGGTACGGCGGCCTGCCGCGACGGGACTCCACGGATCTGAGCGGCGTGCGCGAAACCTTGGAGGCGTAAGCCCTGACATCCGCGCGGGGCCGCGATGCCGAATCTTTGCCGTGACAGGGCCAATATTGCCGTGTAGCGCGCGGAGGAAGCCCGACCGTCCGTCCGGGCCCCGCCCCACCGATCGCCTTGCCCTCCCTTCGCTCCATCGGCCTCTGGGCCGCCCTCGTCGCCGTGTCCGCGGCCATCTCGTACGGCTTGACGCACGCGCATTTCCCGGCGGCTTTGCTGCTCGGGCCGATGATCGGTGCGATCGGCTTCGGTGTCGGCGGGTCGCGGCTCCACGTGCCGCGGCCCGCCTTCAACGCCGCTCAGGCGATGATCGGCTGCCTCGTGGCTCACGCCGTCACCGGGCAGATCGCCCAGACCCTGCTGGAGGATGGCCCGCTCATCGTCGCCGTCGTGTTCGTGACGGTGGCGGTCAGCGGCGTCGTCGGCTTGGTCCTGACGCGCCTGCGGGTGTTGCCCGGTACCACCGCGGCCTGGGGCTCCTCACCGGGCGGCGCCTCCGCCATGGTGGCGATGGCCGAGGATTTCGGCGCGGATCCGCGGCTCGTGGCTTTCATGCAGTATGTCCGCGTGGCCGCCGTGGTGTTCTCGGCCTCGCTGGCGGCCCGGTTCCTCATGGAGAACCCGGCTGCCGCCGGTGCATCGGGTGGTGCCGAGGCGGTCGAGCCGCTCTCCCTGCTGGCGACCCTCGCGGTGGCGGTGATCGGCGCGGGGGCGGCCCTCGCCCTGCGGGTGCCGGCCGGCGCTCAGATCGGCCCGATGGTGCTGGGGAGCCTCCTCCACGCCACCGGCGTCGTCCGGATGGCCCTCCCGGTGCCGATCCTCGAACTCGCCTATGCCTGCATCGGCATCTATGTCGGACTGCGCTTCACCCGCGAGACCCTGCGCCGCACCGTCACGGCGCTGCCGGGGATTCTGGTGGCGACCTTCTCGGTGATCGCGCTCTGCGGTGCCTGGGGCTGGGGGCTGACCCTGCTGCTGCCGATCGACCTGCTGACCGCCGTGCTCGCCACCAGCCCGGGGGGGCTCGACTCGGTCGCGATCATCGCGGTCGGCTCGAAGGCCGACGTCTCCTTCGTGCTGGCGGTCCAGACCCTGCGGTTGTTCGTGGTTCTGCTGACCGGCCCGCTGCTCGCCAAGTGGATCAGCCGGTCCGTGCCGGAGGGCGCGGCTCGATGAACGCTCTGGTCCTGGCCTTTCTCAACTCCTGGCGCGGCCTGCGCCATGGCGCGCGCACCGAGCGGGCGGTCCGGCAGGAACTGGTTCTGCTGGCGGTCGGCGTGCCGGTCGCGCTGCTGCTCGGCGCGACCCTGTGGGTGCGTGTCGCGCTGATGGTGAGCCTGCTGCTGATGCTGGCCGCCGAGTTCCTGAATACCGCCGTCGAGAAGCTCTGCGACCACGTCCATCCGAGCCACCATCCGATGATCGGCCGGGTGAAGGATCTCGCCTCGGCCGGGACGTTCATGGCGCAGGTGGCGGCGCTGTTGGTGTGGGTGGCCGCACTGGTCGAGCGGTTGGGCTGACCTGCCCTGCTTGTCCGGCGCTCGCTTCTCTGGCCGTGAGGGTCTATCTGCCGGGCCTATCAAAGCGCGCCGCCTGAGATCCCGCACCGTGACGGACTACATCCGCAAGATCCTCACCGCCCGCGTCTACGACGTGGCGATCGAGAGCCCACTCGATCCGATGCCGCGTATCACGAAGCGGCTCGGTCGACCGGTGCTGCTGAAGCGTGAGGATCTGCAGCCGGTCTTCTCGTTCAAGCTCCGCGGCGCCTACAACAAGATGTCGGGCCTGAGCCCCGAGCAGATCGCCCGCGGCGTGGTCTGCGCCTCGGCGGGCAACCATGCCCAGGGCGTCGCGCTCGCCGCCGCCAAGCTCGGGGCGCGGGCCGTGATCGTGATGCCGCGCACCACGCCGTCGATCAAGGTCGATGCCTGCCGGGCCCGCGGCGCCGAAGTGATGCTGCACGGCGACGCCTTCGACGAGGCGCTGATCCAGGCCAAGATCCTCGAAGCCGAGCAGGGCCTGACCTTCCTGCATCCGTTCGACGATCCGGATGTGATCGCCGGCCAGGGCACGATCGGTAAGGAGATCCTGGAGCAGCACACCGGTCCGATCGAGGCGATCTTCGTGCCGGTGGGCGGCGGCGGGCTCGCCGCCGGCATCGCCACCTTCGTGAAGTACCTGCGCCCGGGCACCAAGGTGATCGGCGTCGAGCCGGAGGACGCCGCCTGCATGGCCGCGGCGCTGGCTGCCGGGACCCGGGTCAGCCTGCCCACGGTCGGGCTGTTCGCCGACGGCGTTGCCGTGCGGCAGGCCGGCGAGGAAACCTTCCGCCTCTGCCGCGAGCACCTCGACGAGGTCATCACCGTCGATACCGACGCCATGTGCGCGGCCGTCAAAGACATCTTCGACGATACCCGCGCGGTGTCGGAACCCTCTGGCGCGCTAAGCCTCGCCGGTGCCAAGCTCTATGCCGAGCGCGAGGGCGGCGACGGAACGCTGATCGCCATCTCGTCGGGGGCCAATCTCAACTTCGACCGTCTGCGCCATATCGCCGAACGGGCGGAGATCGGCGAGCAGCGGGAAGTTTTGATCGGCGTTACGATCCCCGAGCGGCCCGGCGCCTACCGGGCCTTCATCAATGCCCTGGGGCCGCGCGCCGTCACCGAGTTCAACTACCGCCATGCCCCAGGCGCCGAGGCGCAGATCTTCGTCGGCATCAATGTCACCGGCGGCAGGCACGAGAAGCAGGCGCTGATCGGTTCCCTGCGCGAGGCCGGCTACCGCGTCCTCGACATGAGCGACAACGAGATGGCCAAGGTCCACGTCCGCTACATGGTGGGCGGCCGGGCGGTGGGCGTCGCGCACGAGCGGCTGTTCCGCTTCCAGTTCCCGGAGCGGCCCGGTGCGCTGATGAAGTTCCTCGACGTGCTGGGGCCCGACTTCGATATCACGCTGTTCCACTACCGCAATCACGGTGCGGATTACGGCCGCGTGCTGGCCGGCATCGCGGTCCCCCCGGGCGAGCGGGCGCGGTTCGATGCGGTCATTGAGGCGCTGGGATACCCGGCCACCGACGAGACCGAGAACCCGGCCTACCGTCTTTTTCTCGACGGCGAGATGGCCGGGGCGGCGTGAGGCTGGACCCGGTCTATTCGGACTCCTCCTCCACCGCAGTCACGTCCGGCATGGCCCGCAGCTTCTCGGCGATCGCGGCGACGCTCGTCCGCGACAGACGCACGAAGGTGACCGTAACGTCGTCGAAATCCGGGTTCACGCTCGGGCGGACCGCGAAGGTCCGCACCCGGGAGGCGCGCTCGCCCGTCGCCATCTGAAGGGTGTCGATCGACAACCTGCCCGCGCGTGCAGTTAAACGGAGCGTCCGCGCCCGCATCCGGTCGCGCCAGCGCTCTTCGAACGGCTTCACGCCGGCCAGGATACCGACGATCAGCGCCGTCGTGGCGATGGCCGGCACGTAGAGCCCGCTGCCGATCGCGAGTCCGATCGCGGCTACGCCCCAGAGGCTCGCCGCCGTGGTGAGCCCCTTCACCACCTCGCCGCGCAGCAGGATCGTCCCCGCCCCCAGGAAGCCGATCCCCGACACGACCTGGGCTGCGATACGGGACGGATCGAGCACGACATGCTCGGCGCCCAGCACGTCGCCGAAGCCGAAGGCCGAGACCAGCATGATCAGGCAGGAACCGACGCAGACCAGCATGTGGGTCCGCAGGCCTGCCGCCCAGAGCAACCGTTCGCGCTCGAGGCCAATCACGCTGCCGAACAGGGCCGCCAGCGCCAGCCGCGCCACCATCTCACCGTTGCCGATCAAGACCCTCTCCGCTCATCCGCGTGATGCGGAATGCGCCGATCCTGGACGATGATGAGCCGACTTATCAACTCGTTCCCAGCGCCGCCTTCTCGACCTCGTAGGCCGCCCGCACGACGTCCGGACCGTAGGCCCGCTCCAGGCGGCGGACCGTGAAGTGGGCCCGCGCCGTCGCCTGAAAGTGGTTCATGAACGCGGTGTTGACGGCTGCCCCCCCGAACGCCCCGAGGATCGGCACCGCTTGCGCGGCAACCTTCTGCGAGACGACGAGGCCGAAGCGGGCCGCGATCTGCGCGGTGAAGCGGATCAACGCGGGGGCCGACTGGTCGAGAAGGGTCTTGCTTCCGGCGTAGCGCGCGGCCTCTGCCAGTGTCTTGGCCAGGGCTGCACGGACCGCGAAGTAGCCGCTCTCGGTGAGCGCCGAACCCGCCTCCGTGATCGCCGGCGCCCGGCCGCCCAGGGCGAAGACCTGCACGCAGGCCAGCGCGCCTTCGGGCGTTTCCAGGTCTTCGCCCGCCTCACGGGCGATCTCGGCAATCGAGCGGAGCATCAGCGTCGTCGAGACCGGCAGTTCGACCGCCAGCGTCGAGAGGCCGAACGCGCCGCCGATGGCGCCGGACAGCGCCGCATAGGCCTTGTGCTTGGCATCGCCCGAGCCGAGCAGCCGCGTGATCCGGCTCTCTGCCTTGGCGCTCGCCGTGCCGAGGGTCTCGCCCGCCGTCGCCGGCGCGAGTTCCGTGCGGGGCAGCGTCGCCAGGGCGACTCGGAGGGCGCCGCGCATGGCGGCCTCGGTGCTGCGACTCACCACCTCGGTCACGGGTGCCGGCAGCGAGCGTCCGATGATGTCCAGCGGCGCCCCGGCGGCCGCGGAAAGGCGGGCTGCGAGGCTCGGCCGTTCCAGAGCCTGCACGGCCCGGCGCAGGGCGGCGAGATCCGCGTCGCTGAGGATTGTTTCGCCGGTCACCGTCGGCAGCGTCGTATCGGCGCGGGAGATATCGGTCGTGGTCATCCAAGGATCCCTGGATCTGTTCCGGTCACACGGCCCCCGGGGCGCGCGCCGTGGAAGGAAGTTCTGCGCCCGTCGCGCGGTTCCCCACCGCGTTCGGCCCAGATGCGAGCGGAGCCTCCCGGACCGTTTTGCCGCTGCGACGCCCGACGGCGAGGCACAGTGCCAGCACCGGAATGCCGACCAGCGAAGTCAGCACGAAGAAGGCCGGGTAGCCGATGGCCGCGACGATGAAGCCCGAGGCACCCGCGATCAGCTTGCCGGGCAGCGCGTAGAGCGAGGAGAACAGCGCGTATTGCGTTGCTGCGTAGGCCGGACTGGTGAGACTCGACATGTAGGCGATGAGCACGATGCCCGCGAAGGAGCCGCAGAAATTCTCGATCGAGATGGCCACCGTCAAGCGCCAGAGCTCCGGGGCACCGGCCGAGAGCCACGCGAAGGCGAGGTGCGAGGCGGCCGCCAGGAAGGCGCCGAGCAGCAGCGTCGGGAACAGACCGAGCCGAGCGAGCGCCCAGCCCCCCGCGAAGCCGCCCGCAATGCCGACCCAGATGCCGTAGAGCTTGGTAACGGTCGCGATTTCCTTTAGGTCGAAACCGAGCGTCCGGTAGAGCGGGCTCGCCATCACCCCCGAGAGGAAGTCCGGCAGGCGGAACAGCGCCACGAGCAGCAGGATGCCCCACAGGGCGTTCCCGAAGCGGCCCTGCAGCTCGATCAGCGGTTCCAGCACCGCACGGCGCATCGACCAGAGCCGCGAATGGCCGGGCGTGTCGGCCACGGTCGCCCGGGGCGCGTCGAAGGCGGGCGCCAGCAGGGCGGCCACCATGCCGACCAGCATGAGCGCGGCCATGATCAGGTAAGCCAGCATCCAGCCCCCGGACGCGGCGATGAACAGCGCGCCGGCGCCCGCGGTGATCAGTCCGAGGCGGTAGCCGAGGTTCGATGTCGCCGCCAGGATGCCCTGGAAGTCGCTGCCGGCGGCGTCGATGCGCCAGCCGTCGATGACCACGTCCTGGCTCGCCGCGCAGAACGCGACCAGGAAGGCCCCGAACCCGAGCAGCGCGAGGTTGGTCTTCGGATCCGAGAAGGCCATCAGGACGAGGCACAGCGCGACGGCGGCCTGCGTCGTCACCATCCAGGCCCGGCGGCGACCCAGCCGCGCGCCCAGGAACGGTACGTTCAGGCGGTCGATCGCCGGCGCCCAGAGGAACTTCAGGGAGTAGGGCAGCGCCACGTAGCTGAATAGCCCAATGGCGCGCACGTCGATATCCGAGAAGGCGAGCCGGAGCGTGAAGGTCCCCAGCACCAGCAGCAGCGGCAGACCCGACGAGAATCCGAGCGCAAGCATCAGGATAATGCGCCGGTCCTCTACGATGTCGCGGAGGCGGAAGCGGCGCAAAGCCTGTGGCTGGTTGCCCATGGCATGGAACTCCTGAGCGTTCATGGCCTTGATCCCGCGAAATCGTGGCAACTGTGCGCCGCGGTGATGCTCGCTGGATTGTGATGCAGGTCGCCTCGATCTTGATCGAAGCTTGGTTAACGCAATCTCCATGCGCCGTGGATCGGGGCTGGAGGCCGTTGGGCGGACGCGTCGCGTTACACGGTGTGGAATGATGCGGTGAGTGCCCGATTGGAGCCCACTCCGCCACCCGCGATCCTGGTCGACGCGTTCGCACGCAGCCTGTCGCCGATGGTGATCACCGACGCCCGCGCGCCCGATAACCCGATCGCCTGGGCCAACGATGCCTTTCTCCAGGCCACTGGCTACGACGCGACGGAGATCGTCGGGCGTAATTGCCGCATGCTTCAGGGGCCGGCCACGGATCGGGCAACGGTCGAGCGGATTCGCGCGGCCATTGAGGCGGCCGAGCCGATTTCCGTCGAGCTGCTCAATTACAGAAAGAACGGCACGGCGTTCTGGAACGCGATGACGATCACGCCGGTGAGCGACGCGAAGGGTGTGGCATTCTACTACGCCGCCCAGGCGGACATGACCCCCACCCACCAGCTCGAAGACACGATGCGTGGCACCAACGACGAGCTTGAGCGCCTCGTCGATGCCCGCACGCACGCCCTGACCGCGGCGCTGGAGCAGAAGACCGCGCTGCTGCACGAGGTCGATCACCGGGTGAAGAACAATCTCCAGGTGATCTCTTCACTGATGCTGCTGAAGGCCCGTCGTACCCCCGAGGGCGAGGCGCGTGATGCGCTTCAAGGCATGGCGGAACGGATCGGAGCACTGTCGACCGCGCACCGGCTGCTCTACTCGGAGGGGGACTGCGCCCATTTCAATCTCGGCGAATTCGCGTCCGAGTTCCTGTCCGACATGAATGCGGGCCTCGACCCGGAGCGGCATCGGATCGAGGCCGACGTGGAGTCGATCTCGGTGGCGGCCGCGATGGCGGCGCCGCTCGCTCTGTTGATCCATGAACTCACTGCCAACGCCCTGCGCCATGCCTTCCCGGACGCACGCGAGGGACGGGTCTCGATCGCGGCCAAGCGGACCGAGCGAGGGATGCACCTGACGATTCGGGACGACGGGGTCGGCCTCGCGGCGGCGCCGCCGAACCCGGCGGGTTTCGGGCGCAACCTCGTGGAAATGGTGGTGCGGCAGATGCGCGGGACCATCGCCTGGATGGATGCCGTGCCGGGCACGACCGTCGAGATCGACATCCCGCTGCAGCCTGCGTCTTGAGTATTCAGCGCCAACACGCCACGCTCGCCGAAGCGTCTGCGTTCGCGGTGTCGGAGCACGGAGACGGAATGGGGACCGGAAACGCGGGGGCCGCGCTGCGCATCCTCGTGGTCGAGGACGAAGCGTTGATCGCCCTGGAGCTCGAGTGCCTTCTGGACGATCTCGGTCATGTCACGGTGGGCATCGCCGGAACCTCGGCCGAGGCGATCGCGCTCGGCCGCTCCATGGCGCCCGACGTCGCCCTCGTGGATATTCATCTCGTGGATGGCCCGACCGGGGTCGAGGTCGCCCGGGCGCTTTCGAAGGACCAGCGCACCACCGTGGTGTTCATGACCGCCAACGCGAAGCGCATCCCGTCGGATTTCGCGGGCGCCATCGGGGTGATCGCCAAGCCGTATTCCGAGCGGGTGGTCGCCAGTACCCTCGACTACGTGGCCGACCGGCGCGCCGGCCGGAGCGGAGAGGTCTGCCCGGACGGCTTCTTGCCGGCGCCGGTGTGAGGTTTCCTGGGTTTATGGCAGGCCCTCCCCAGCCCCAGCGAAGGCCACACTGTTCACGCATCTCTGACGGAAATCGATGCTCGCGGCAGAGCGTGACCTGCCCCCTCTCCCGTTCGGGATAGAGGGACTTGCGCCCGATTTTGAATGGATGTGACCGGTCCTGATGGCGGATTCCGCAAGCCCGAAGAGGGTGAAGAAAAGACGCGGCGGCGTCTGAGCTTCCTTCGACATTCGCACCTCACCCCCTCCCCGCGCGCGCGCGCTTGAGCCGATAGAGTGCGTCCAGCGCCTCCCGGGGCGTCAACGCGTCCGGATCGATGGCGTCGAGGAGCGCCCCGAGCGGATCCTCGGGCGGGGGCTCCGGCGGCGGGGGTGGTGCGAGGGCAGCGAAGAGCGGCAGGTCGTCGATCCGGGCGCGGGCAGGTCGGCCGCGCTCCGCCTTCTCCAGACTCTTGAGAATTGCCCCGGCCCGCGCCACGACGCTGCCGGGCAGGCCGGCAAGCCGCGCCACCTGCAATCCGTAGCTGCGCTCGGCCACACCGGCCACCACCTCGTGCAGGAACACGACGCCGTCCCGGTGCTCGGCGACCTTCAGTGTCGCATTCTCCAGCCGGGCGAGGCGGTCGCCCAGTGCGGTCAGCTCGTGAAAATGGGTGGCGAACAGCGCACGGCAGGCGTTCACCTCGTGCAGATGCTCCAGGCAGGCCCAGGCAATGGACAGGCCATCGAAGGTCGCCGTGCCGCGGCCGATCTCGTCGAGAATCACCAGGGAGCGGCGGGTGGCCTGATTCAGGATCGCGGCGGTCTCGACCATCTCGACCATGAAGGTCGATTGCCCCCGGGCAAGATCGTCGGCGGCGCCAACCCGGGAGAACAGCCGGTCGAGCCGCCCGATCCGCGCCTCCGCGGCCGGCACGAAGGCCCCCATCTGAGCCAGCACCACGATCAGCGCGTTCTGGCGCAGGAAGGTCGACTTACCCCCCATGTTGGGGCCGGTGATCAGCCGGATCCGGCCCCGCGTGTCGCCCGAGAGATCGCACGCGTTGGCGATGAACGGCTCGCCCGCCCGGCGCAAAGCCGCCTCGACCACCGGATGGCGCCCGCCGACCACGACGAAGCTCAGGGAATCGTCCACGATGGGCCGGCGCCAGTCGAGCTCGACCGCCAGTTCGGCATGGCTGGCCGCCACGTCGAGACCGGCCAGCGCCTCCGCCACCTCCGCGATGTTTTCGGACTGTGCGAGCACGCGCGCCGCGAGATCGTCGAACACGGCTGCTTCGAGGGCCAGCGCCCGGTCGGCGGCCCCCGAGATCTTGGATTCGAGGCCCCCCAATTCGACGCTGGTGAAGCGCATGGCGTCCACCATCGTCTGTCGGTGGACGAACTCACTCTGGAGGCCCTTCAGACAGGCCTCGCCGACGGATTGCGGGACCTCGATGAAATAGCCCAGCAGGTTGTTGTGCTTGATGCGCAGGGTCCGGCACCCGGTCTGCTCGGCGTATCGGGCCTGGAGGGCGGCGATGACCTTGCGGGAATCCTGGCCGAGCGTCCGGGCTTCATCGATCTCCGGGTGATAGCCGGCGCGCACGAAGCCGCCGTCCCGCCGGTTCAGGGGAAGCTCGTCGGCGAGCGCGGCCGACAGCGTGGCGATCAACGCAGCGTCTGCTCGCGCCAGATGGTCGGCCAGTCGGGAGAGATCCTCGGGCAGGTCCGGGGTGTCGAACAATCGTGCACCAAGATCCGCCGCGACGGCCAGACCTGCGCCGATGGCGGCGAGGTCCCGTGGCCCGGCGCGGCCGAGGCCGGTGCGCGACAGGGCGCGGGCGAGGTCGGGCGCCCGGGCAAGCGCATCGCGCAGGCCGGCACGTTGGGAACCGTTCTCGGCGAGGTGCGCCACCGCTTCGTGCCGGCGGGCGATGGCCTCGAGGTCGGTCAGCGGGCCCGCGAGGTGCTCGGCAAGCAACCGTGCCCCGTTGGCCGTCACGGTGCGGTCGATCGTTGCGAGCAGGCTTCCCGTCCGCTCCCCCGACAGGGTGCGGGTGAGTTCGAGATTGGCCCGGGTGGCGGCATCGATGGCGAGCGTCGCGCCTGCATCCTCCCGGGTCGGGACCGCCAGGGTCGGGCGGGCCGCAAGCTGCGTGCGGGCGATGTAGAGGAGCGCCGCCCCGGCCGCCGCAATCTCGGCGCGGGTGAATTGGCCGAAGCCCTCCAGGGTCGAGACGCCGTACTGTTCGCGCAGGCGCCGCTCGGCGGCGGCGGGCTCCAACTCCGCCTGCGCCAGGGGGACGATGGCGGCGCGGCTCTCCTGCCAGATCCGCGCCAGCGCCGGATCGGCGTGGATCGCCTCCGACAGGACGATCTCCCGTGGGTCGTGGCGGGCAATGGCGCCAATCAGGTCGCCGGCCGGAACTTCACTCAGGGAGAAGCGGCCTGTCGAGATATCCACCGCCGCAAGCCCGTAGGCGACCGCGCCCTCCCCCGTCTTGCGGCGTCCGATCGCCAGCAGGAGGTTGGCCTGAGCCGGATCGAGCAGACGGTCCTCGGTGATCGTGCCGGGGGTGACGAGGCGCACGACCTCCCGCCGCACGACCGATTTCGGGCCGCGCTTCTTCGCCTCGGCGGGATCCTCGGTCTGCTCGCACACCGCCACCCGGTGCCCGAGGGCAATGAGGCGGTTGAGGTAGTCGTCGGAGCGCTCGACCGGCACGCCGCACATCGGGATCTCACCGCCCGCATGCTTGCCGCGCTTGGTCAGCACGATGCCCAGAGCCCGGGAGGCGATCTCCGCATCCTCGAAGAACAGCTCGTAGAAGTCGCCCATCCGGTAGAACAGCAGGCAGTCCGGGTTGGCGGCCTTGATCTCGATGTACTGCGCCATCATCGGCGTGGCGCCGACCGGATCGAGGCCCGGGGCGGGCGGTAGCTCTGCGGGGCGGACGGCGGTGCGGGCCATGGCGCGTCTTAGCAGAGCGCAGCCCGCGAATCAGGAGGCGCGCACCGCCGCGGCTGGGGAGAAGCCGCGGCGGCAGTGGATGGCGCTCACTCTTTGATATGGCCTGCGCTCTTGCGCCGGACCGGCATCCCCGTCAGCGGAGATCGCTCAGTAGCGGGGGCCGCCCGTGGTGTTGCCGAGCTGCTGCTGGTAGCCGGGCCGCGACGGGTTTCGGGCGTTCGGGTTACCGTGGCGCATCGTGTTGAGGCGTCGCATCCGGCGTTCGTGTCGGGTGGAATGATGGCGATGCATCCGGTGATGGTGATGCATCACGACGTTCTGGGTCAGGCCGCTATCGGCCAAGCCGGGCTGCGGCATTGCGGGGGCAGCATGAGCCACCGCCGAGCCGGCCAAGAGGCTGCCGGCGAACAGGCCCGCGGTCAGCAGGGTGCGAAACGACATGGTCTCAAATCTCCGATCGGCTTTCAGAAGCCATCCCCCAATCCGGAAACGATCGGACGGTTCCGTCTTAGTGCAGGAAACATTGAAATATACCTTGGAAAGAATATGGATTAAAGCAGTGCCTGCTGCGTGTTAAGGTTTGGCTCCCTGTCGACTTGCAATGACTGTAAAGTGAAATCGTTTTATCAGTGCAATTTTATGGAGCGGACAGCGGCGGCTCAGGCGAGAAAGGCGATGAGATCGGCATTCACCGCGGCCGGCTCCTCGTGTGCGAGCCAGTGACTGGCGCGATCGTACCAGCGAATCCGTCCTTCGTCGCAGATTGCGAGGCTCGCTTCCGCCAGGCCTGCCTGCAGGGCTGTGTCCCGCCGGCCCCAGAGAATCAGGGTGGGCACGCGAACCCGGGGCGGCTTCGCCCGGGGGAGCCGCACCAGGGCTCGGTACCAGTTCAGCATGCCGGTCATCGCCCCGGGCTGACGCCAGGCCTCGACGTAGCGGTCGAGATCGGCGGCTGCGAAGGCGCCGGGACGGCTGGTGGTGGTGAGCGCCCGCCGCAGCGCCCGGCACCGATCCGCGGTGAGCAGGCGTTCCGGCAGACCGGGAAGTTGGAACAGACCAATGTAATAGCTGCGGAGCATCTGGCCCGGATGGTGCCGCATATAGTCACCGACGATGCCGGGATGCGGCGCATTCAGGATCGCCAGTCGCTCGATCCGGTCCGGGTAGTGGCTCGCCACCCACCACGCGACCAGGCCGCCCCAATCGTGCCCGACCAGCCGCACCGTCGGGAAGCCAAAGGCATCCGCGAGCGCGATCACGTCGCCGGCCAAGCGGTCCAGCTGATAGGCTTCGAGGTCCGCCGGCTTGTCGCTGAGGCCATAGCCGCGCTGATCCGGCGCGATGACCCGCAGGCCCGCTGCAGCGAGTGGGCCGATCTGGTGGCGCCAGCCGTACCAGAATTCCGGGAAACCGTGCAGCAGGATGGTCGGCGCGCCGGCATCCGGACCGGCCTCGGCCACGTGCAGGCTGAGTTCCGGGAGCGCGATCCGCCGGAAGGTCACACCCGCAACATCCATCGTCGTCGATGCTCCGCTCCAGCGGGTGGCCTGCTTGGCCGTCAGAAGCCCAGAGTGGCGCAGGCGCCGGCTTCTGGCGAGAGTTGATTACGCAGGCGTTCCGGTGCTGTCCGGGTCCACAGGCAGAGCAGGACGAAGGCCGCTCCCTCGAGCAGACCCCGGGTCGGATCGGCGACGGGCGGGTTTCGGGGAGATTCGGTCATGGCGGGGGTGAGCACGATATTGAACTCCGATAGCGATCCTGTGGGAAAGATCGTTGCCGGGCCGACGGGGTTACAGGGGAGGTCATGCCCTTGTGCGCTGCCGCACGCGGACATCTCAACGCACCGGGTCCACCCAGCGCGCGAGGCTGCCGTTCTCCAGGCCGGCGCGGGTCTCGCGGTAGCCGAGCTCAGCTGATTCGCGGAACCGCGACCATGCCCGCAGGTCGATGCCAGAAAGCTGGGGTTTGAGCACCACCGTAGCATGAGTCGCCGCCATCAGGCTCTGCGCGTCGCCCGAAACGGTGGCGGCGCGCAGCAGCAGCGGCGCGAGGCCCGGCATCGCCAGCGGCGAGCCGATCAGCTTGCGCACGAAGCGGCCGGTCCAGCCGCGCGCGGGCATGTCCTGGAACGCGCGGTCGCTGCCGACATCGACGGCGAGCACCGGTCCGCGTTCCAGGTCGGCAGCGACGTCGGCCGGGAGGTTGTTCATCATGCCGCCATCGACCAGCACGCCCTCGTCGCAGAGCACCGGTGGAAGCAGGCCTGGGATCGCGATGCTGGCGCGCAGAGCCTGCGTCAGGTCGCCGGAGCGATGGATCATCGTGCTGCCGGTGGTGAGGTTCGAGGAGACGCAGAAGAACGGCAGCCACAGATCCTCGATGCGTGCGCCGCCGTAGCGGGCAGCGAGGCCCGCATCGACCTTGGCACCCCGGGTCAGGGCGTGGAGCGGCAGCGTGTAGTCGTTGATCGGGTTGCTGGTGGCGAAGAACGCCTCGATCTGCCTCTGGATCTCGGGGAGGCTCCAGCCCATGGCGACGCTTGCCGCGATGATTGCTCCCATACTCGTCCCGCCGACGAAATCAGGGGCGCACGACACTTCGTCGAGGGCCTTCAGGACGCCAAGATGGGCGAGCCCGCGGGCGCCACCGCCGCCGAGCACGAGGCCCCTGGCCGCGCCGCTGGCGAGCCGGGCGAGCCGGTGCAGATCGGCTTGCTCACCGTCGCGGAGCTGGATCCGCAGGGAAGCGGGCAGCTTGGCGACCGCCGGATGCAGCGGCTTCGGGCGCCGCGCCCCGGGATCCTGCCGGACGACGAAGTCCATGCGGATCCAGTCAGAGCGCACCCGCTCCAGATAGGCTGCCGCCGCGGGCTGCGGCGGGGCTCCGGGCTCGGCCAGCAGCAGCGCATGGTCGCCCCGGCGTTGGCTCTGCCGGCACCACGGGCAATCGATCTCGCGGGCCGCGAAGATCACGCGCGCATGCCGCGCCTCGTAGGCTTGGAACCACGCCTCGTCGGCGCCGTCCGGCCAATCCGTCAGGCAGCCGGTCTCGCCGGGCAACAGAGCGTCGAAGGCGGCGGCGAGCCGATGGGCGAAATCCGCCGGCTCCGGCCCGTCCGTCACCGACAGGATCGTGAAGATCCGGGGCGCGTGATGCACCGAGCGGCCGTCGTAGATGTGACGCAGGCGGTCGGCGAGGATGCGGGACAGGTAAAGGAGTGTCTGCGGATACTCGGCGATCACCGCTTCGAAGGCGCCGCGGGTGAGCTGCAGAAGTTGC
This sequence comes from Methylobacterium sp. J-088, assembly GCF_022829295.1. Classification (GTDB taxonomy): domain Bacteria; phylum Pseudomonadota; class Alphaproteobacteria; order Rhizobiales; family Beijerinckiaceae; genus Methylobacterium. The sequence continues at coordinate 40,106 of NZ_JAKSYH010000073.1, read as the reverse complement.
GTATCGCGCAGGGCGATCACCGTCGCCGCCCGTGGGGCGTCGGAGAGAAGCGCCATCTCGCCGAAGATCTCCGGAGGGCGCAGCCGCGCGATCCGGGTCGGCATCCCGGTATGGTCGCGGGCCGAGACACCGACGACGCCGGAGACAAGGATGAAAAGCGCATCCCCTGGCGTGCCCTGCTCGAACAGGATCCGGCCGGCCGGCACAGTCACCGGAACCATGCGGGCGAGCACAGCCTCGACGGCCGCTGGGTCGAGCCCGGCCAGGAACGGAATCTCGGTCGCGCTCAAACCCGCCCCGCTCCGTGGATCGCTTCGGGCCGTTCGGCCATCATCCACCGTCTCTTCTTCCCGATCTCCACTGGATTTGACCTGCCTTCGACTGACTTGAGCGCCATTCGAGTGTCTAGCCCCGAAAGGAGGCCGTTAGCGCTCGCGGTCAAGACGACGGGGGCTCGAAACACGGGCGCCGCTGTCCGGTTCCGATGTGCAGCACGTATCCCCGGGCGCGATACCGACCGTCCCACATGTAACCGCGCGCCGCCTCTGACATGCCGATCCCTTCGCGCTGGCGCCGCCATCCGGTACAGCGCCGTGACACAGAAGCGGGAGGCATCCATGGCGGGCAATCGGATCGCAATCGTGACCGGAGCCGGAACCGGAGTCGGCCGGGCCGCCGCCGTGGCGCTCGCCGGCGCCGGGTGGCACGTGGTGCTCTCGGGTCGGCGGCCGGCGCCCCTCGAAGAAGTGGCGGCCGAGATCGGGGGAGACCGGTCGCTGGTGGTGCCCACCGACGTGACCGACCCCGATTCGATCGCCGACCTGTTCGCCCGCACCCGGGCGCAGTACGGCCGCCTCGATCTCCTCTTCAACAATGCCGGCATCGGCGCGCCGCCGGTGCCCCTGGAGGATCTGCCGCTCGAGACGTGGCGCCAGGTGGTCGATACCAATCTCACCGCCCTGTTCCTGTGCACCCAGCACGCCTTCCGGATCATGCGCGACCAGGATCCGCGTGGCGGCCGGATCATCAACAACGGCTCCATCTCGGCGCACGCCCCGCGGCCGAACTCGATCGCCTACACGGCGACCAAGCATGCGGTGACCGGCCTGACCAAGGCGACTTCGCTGGACGGCCGTGCCTACGACATCGCCTGCGGGCAGATCGATATCGGCAATGCCGACACGCCTATGGGCGGCAAGATGAAGGCCGGGGTTCCCCAGGCGGACGGCTCGCTGCGGGCCGAGGCGGTGATGGATCCCGCCCATGTCGGCCAGGCGGTGCTCACCATGGCGAGCCTGCCGCTCGACACCAACGTGCAGTTCATGACGATCATGGCCACCAAGATGCCGTTCGTCGGACGCGGCTGAGCCTGGCGGCCGCAGCCGCCTCTCTGCCATCGCTGTGCATTCCCAGATGCAGCGCAGCCTGCCCCCGCGCACACGATTGACGTCCCGTTCTATAACTCATACAAATTCAGCAACGAAGAACGGATGGGGTCGAACCCGTTCACACGCTGGGATAAGGAATTCCGCCACCTCGGCGTCCACTTCGCGGTGATTCCGCAAACGATCGCTATCCGCGCTCGATAGAATTCAGCACATCGGCAGATTATCAATATCCACTTCAAATACTGGAGATGGATAGCTTCGATCCGTGTCAGATCTATGCTTAAAGCATAATTGGTTATGACTCGGATTCTCCGCCGATGGTGATGGAACGCGGTGGCAAAAGGCGCAAAAAGCCTTGTACTGCCGCACGATAAACAAGGGGGAGTCATGTTCGCCAAGCAGACGTTACGCCAGCTGATCCTCGGGGCCGCGCTCCTCGGGAGTGCCTTATCGTCGGCCCAGGCCGCGGGCGGCGACCCGATCGGGGTTGCCATGCCGACGAAGTCGTCTCAGCGCTGGATCGATGACGGCAACAACATCGTGAAGCTGCTCCAGGCGAAGGGCTACAAGCCGGACCTGCAATACGCGGACGATGACATCCCAACCCAGCTTGCCCAGATCGAGAACATGCTGACGAAGGGCGTGAAGCTCTTGGTCGTTGCATCGATTGATGGGACAACCCTCGGTGACGTCCTGTCGAAAGCGGCCGAGCGCGGCGTGAAGGTGATTGCCTACGATCGCCTGATCAAGGGAACGCCCAACGTTGATTATTACGCCACGTTCGACAACTTCAAGGTTGGGGTGCAGCAGGCGACCTCAATCGTCGATGCGCTGGGCCTCAAGGACGGCAAGGGCCCGTTCAATATCGAGCTGTTCGGCGGATCGCCCGACGACAATAACGCATACTTTTTCTACGACGGCGCCATGTCGGTGCTGAAGCCTTACATCGATTCGAAGAAGCTCGTCGTGCGCTCCGGCCAGTTCGGCATGGACAAGGTCTCGACCCTGCGCTGGGACCCGGCGACCGCCCAGGCCCGGATGGATAACCTGCTCTCCGCCTATTACGGCAACGCCCGCCTCGACGCGGTGCTCTCGCCCTACGACGGTATCTCGACGGCCATCATCTCGTCGGTGAAGAGCGTCGGCTACGGCTCCGGCAATCAGAAGCTGCCCGTGGTCAGCGGTCAGGACGCCGAACTGCAATCGGTCAAGTCGATCATCGCGGGCGAGCAGACCGCGACGATCTTCAAGGACACCCGCGAGCTCGCGAAGGTGACGGTGGCGATGATCGACGCCATCGAGTCCGGCAAGCAGCCCGAGGTCAACGATACGAAGACCTACAACAACGGGAAGAAGGTCGTCCCGTCCTACCTGCTGACGCCGGTGATCGTGACCAAGGACAACTGGAAGCCGGTTCTGGTCGAATCGGGCTACTACACCCCTGACCAGCTGAAGTAAGCGCCGCGGGGCCGGGGATGCCGGTCCTTTCGATCCTGCGCCGGCGTCGCGCCGGTGCGGTCCCATCCGAAGCGCTTTCCGCCGAACCGGACGCCGGTGCGGCGTGAGCGTGCGTCAAATCAAGGATTTCGCGTCGTTCCCATCGCCGCTGCAGGGGGGAACGACGCGACGCAGACCGAGCCGGAAAGAGTCGCATGCAGCCCGTCCTCGAAATGCGGGGGATCTCCAAGTCGTTCCCCGGCGTCAAGGCCCTCAGCGACGTCAACCTCACCGTCGCGCCCGCCGAGATTCATGCCCTTGTCGGCGAGAACGGCGCCGGCAAGTCGACGCTCATGAAGGTGCTGAGCGGCGTCTATCCGCACGGCTCCTATGAGGGCGAGATCGTCTACGAGGGCCGCCCGGGCCACTTCCGGGACATCTCCGACAGCGAGCGCTTGGGGATCGTGATCATCCACCAGGAACTCGCGCTGGTGCCGTTCCTGTCGATCGCCGAGAACATCTTCCTCGGCAACGAGCCGGCCCGCTTCGGCATCATCGACCAGGATCGCGTTTACACCCGATCCCGTGAGGTGATGGCCATCGTGGGGCTCGACGAGAACCCCGATACGCTGGTGACGCATCTGGGCGTCGGCAAGCAGCAACTCGTGGAGATCGCCAAGGCGCTGTCCAAGAAGGTCAAGCTGCTTATTCTCGACGAGCCGACCGCGAGTCTGAGCGAGACCGACAGCGAGGCGCTGCTGCAGCTGCTCCTGCGCTTCAAGGATCAGGGCATCGCGTCGATCTTGATCTCGCACAAGCTCAACGAGATCTCGAAGGTCGCCGACCGGATCACCGTCCTGCGCGACGGCACCACCGTCGAGACACTCGATTGCCGGAGCGAGGCGGTGGACGAGGACCGCATCATCCGCGGCATGGTCGGTCGCACGATGGCGAACCGCTATCCGGTGCGTGAGCCGAAGATCGGCGACGTTCTGATGGAGGTCCGGGACTGGACGGCCCACCACCCGATCCATCCCGACCGGACAATGGTGCGCGGGGTCAACCTGACCGTACGCCGGGGCGAGATCGTCGGGATCGCCGGCCTGATGGGCTCGGGCCGGACCGAGCTCGCCATGAGCCTCTTCGGGCGCTCCTACGGGCAGGGCATCAGTGGTACCGTGCGGATCGACGGCGCGGACGTCGACGTCTCGACGATCGAGAAGGCGATCGCCGCGGGGATCGCCTACGTCACCGAGGACCGCAAGCAGCTTGGTCTCGTCCTGGGCGAAGACATCGCCAAGAACACCACGCTGGCCAACCTGCCGGGCGTATCCAAGGCCACGGTGATCGACGAGGACGCGGAGCACCGGGTCGCCAGCGGCTACCGGAGCAAGATGCGGATCCGCTCCTTCGGCGTGGCGCAGCAGACGGTGAACCTGTCGGGCGGCAATCAGCAGAAGGTCGTGCTGAGCAAGTGGCTGTTCACCCAGCCCAAGGTGCTGATTCTGGACGAGCCGACGCGCGGCATCGATGTCGGCGCCAAGTACGAAATCTACAGCATTATCAATGAGCTGGCCGCCGAGGGACGGGGCGTGCTGGTGATCTCGTCCGAGATGCCCGAGCTGCTCGGCCTGTGCGACCGGATCTACGTGATGAACGAGGGGCGCTTCGTGGGCGAATTCCAGCGCGAGGGGGCCAGCCAGGAGGCGATCATGCGCGCGATCATGCGCTCCAAGGACCTGAACGGATGACCGATATCCCCGCGAGCAAGCCCATGATCCCGGTCACAGAAGGACGTTCCGCCTCCATGTCTGCCAATGCGTCCCGTGTTCAGCGGGGCTTTCTGTCGATGGCGCAGCTGCGCGACTACGGGCTGGTCTTCGCGCTCGCGGTCATCACCCTGTTCTTCGAGTACACGACCGGCGGCGTGCTGTTCCAGCCGCTGAACCTCACCAACCTCATCCTGCAGAACAGCTACGTCGTGGTGATGGCGCTGGGGATGCTCCTCATCATCGTGGCGGGCCATATCGACCTGTCGATCGGCTCGGTGGTCGGCCTTGTCGGCGCGCTCGCGGCCATGTTGATGGTCCGGTTCGGCTTCGATCCGCTCACTGCGACGATCATATGCCTGGCCGTGGGCGCCGCCATCGGCGGCCTGCAGGGCTACTTCGTGGCCTATCTCGGCATCCCGAGCTTCATCGTGACGCTGGCCGGCATGCTGGTGTTTCGCGGCATGACGCTGGCCCTTCTGCAGGGCGCTTCGATCGGCCCGTTCCCGGAGGTATTCCAGCTCCTCTCCAAGGGATTCCTCATTAATTTCGCCGGCCCCTGGACAGCACTGCTGATTGCGGCCGCCCTATCGCTGATCCTGGTCGGCCTGAACTGGCGCCGCCGCGTGGCGCGGGTCCGCAACGGCGGGGAGGCGGATTCCTGGGCCTCGTTCATCTTCCGGAACGGCGTGACCACCATCGTGATCCTGGCCTTCGCCTACCAGATGAGTGCCTATCGCGGCCTGCCGAACGTGCTGCTCGTGATGTTCGTGCTGGTGATGCTCTACCGCTTCGCCACGACGCGGACCACGATCGGGCGGCGGATCTACGCGCTCGGCGGCAACCTCAAGGCGGCGCGGCTCTCCGGTATCAAGACCGAGCGGCTCACCTTCCTGACCTTCGCCAATATGGGCGCGCTGGCGGGCCTCGCCGGGATGATCTTCGCCGCCCGGCTCAACACCGCGACTCCGAAGGCGGGCGTGGGCTTCGAACTCGACGTGATCGCGGCCTGCTTCATCGGCGGCGCCTCGGCCTCCGGCGGCATCGGCAAGGTCTCGGGCGTGGTGATCGGCGCCTTCATCATCGGGGTGATGAACAACGGCATGTCGATTATGGGCATCGGCGTTGACTACCAGCAGGTGATCAAGGGGATCGTGCTGCTCGCCGCCGTCTGTCTCGACGTCTACAACAAGAACAAGGCCTGATCGGGCGGACGCCGGCAAGGTCGGCGCCGCTCGAACGATGATTCCGGGATTCCAAAGGGCTCAGCCCTTTGGCGGGTGCTCAGGGCAGAGCCCTGAGCTATTCTCCAGGGCTCTGCCCTCGACCCGCGAAAAGTTTCGACCTTTCGAAACCATACTCAGGTCTTGCGCGCCACCGTGAACCGGGCGGCGTCCCGCAGGATGCGGGCCTTCTCGCTCCAGGAACCGACCGCGTCCTCGCAGACGCCGACGAGGCGGTCGCATTCGGCCCGCGCGCCGTCGATGCCGAGGCGGTCGACCAGCGTCGCCTTGCCGGCGTCCTTGTCCTTGCCGGTGGCCTTGCCCATCGCCTCGGGGGACGCCTCGCGGTCGAGGATGTCGTCGGCGATCTGGAAGGCCTGCCCGAGGGCGAGGCCGTAGCGCAGCAAGGCCGCGCGCTGGCCCTCGTCGGCGCCGCCCACGATCGCGCCGGCCTCCACCGAGAAGGCCAGGATCGCGCCGGTCTTCATCGCCTGCATCCGCAGGGTGTCGTCCACGTCCATGTTGGCCGCGCCGAACCGGCCCTCGGCGGTCAGGTCGAGGAGCTGGCCGCCCACCATGCCGCCGAGGCCCGAGGCCCGGGCGAGACCGAGCACGAGGTCGGCCCGGATCCGCGCATCCGGCTGCCAGGTCGGGTCGGCCACGATCTCGAAGGCCAGGGTCTGAAGTGAGTCGCCGACCAGGATCGCGGTGGCCTCGTCGTAGGCCTTATGAACCGTCGGCTTGCCGCGGCGCATATCGTCGTCGTCCATGGCGGGCAGGTCGTCGTGGACGAGGCTGTAGCAATGCACCAGCTCGATCCCGGCGCCGGCCGCCAACGCCGCCGCTTCGGAACCGCCGAGCATCCGGGCGGTCTCGATCGCGAGGAACGGGCGCAGGCGCTTGCCGCCGCCCAAAACCGCGTGGCGCATCGCCGCCATCAGGCGGGGCGGCCGGGCGATCTCACCGGGGCCGACCTCCGGGCCGAGGCGCTCCACCAGGAAGGTCTCGACCGTCCCGGCGACCTCAGTCAACCTGTGGGTAAACTCGACGGCTTGCGTGCCAGCCTTGACCGAACCGGTCGGGGCCTGCGTTGAGGATGTCGGGGTCATCGGGCGCTACGTCCGGTCCTGGCCTTGCGAAAACCAATCGCGTGTCAGTTGTACGGGAACGAAATCGCGGTGAGCGGGGTGGGCAGCATGGCGGGGGCGGCGGAACGCAATCTTCCGCGCGCCCGCCCGCGGCGCTCCCGCCGGGTCCGGCAGATCGTGGGGACGCTGCTGCTGCTCCCCGCCATCGGTTTCGTCCTCGTGCTGGGTCTGGCGCTCGTCTATAGCGCGGTGATGCCGCCGTCGACCCTGATGCTGGGTCGGTGGTTGACGCTTCAGCCGGTCAGCCGCGATCCGGTTCCGCTGTCCGGCATCGCCCCGGCCCTGGTGCTGGCTGTGATCGCCTCCGAAGATCAGCGTTTCTGCCTCGATCACGGCGTCGATGTCTCGGCAATCCGCGATGTGGTGGAGGACGAGGATTCGCCGAGCCGCGGCGCCTCGACCATCGCGATGCAGACGGTGAAGAACGTCTTCCTCTGGCCCGGCCGCTCCTACATCCGCAAGGCGGTCGAGATCCCGCTGGCGTTTGCTCTCGACACCCTTTGGGGCAAGCGGCGCATGATGGAGATTTATTTGAATGTTGCCGAGTGGGGCGACGGGATCTACGGCGCCCAGGCTGCGAGCCGGCACTGGTTCGGCAAGGATGCGAGTCGCCTGAGCCGAGGCGAGGCCGCGCTTCTGGCCGCCGTCCTGCCGAACCCGATCCTGCGCAGCGCCGGACGTCCCTCCCCCGGCGTGCGCCGCCGCGCCGCGCGGATCCAGGCCATGATGGGTCAGGTGGAGGGACTTACGGGCTGCCTGCGGCGATGACCTGTCCCGGGCTCGAAGGACGCGCGCTGTCTCGCTTGATCGCGGCGAGCATGCGCCGCCGGATGAGACCGCTCACCGGGCGGACTAGTGCATCGATCCAGACGGGGGCGTCAGCCGAGTCTGGAAAAATTGATGCAAAACCAAAGAACTCGTGCTCACTCGCATGAACGAGGTGAATGCGTCAGAGCACTAGGAGGAGCCAATAGGGCTTGAACGAGAGACGTGCGGGGCGACCGGGAATTCGGTGGCCCGGCTCGGACCGGCACGGCAAACGTCGTCTCAACCCGAGAAACGAAACGCCGGTTGCTGGAAGAACCGCGACGGAAACAACGGCCGGCGGCGGTAGCAGCCGCCGAAACCGGTCTGTAAGACATGCGCCAGAACCGAAGCCAGAGCCGACACCCATGAGCGACGCCGTCTACGACCTGACCCTGGAGCGCATCGCCTTGCTCCGCCGCATGGTCGTAGCCTGGGGCGGCACCGAGCCGGGGGCGCCGACCATCCATCCGGATGCCCCCTACGGCAGCCTCGATCGGGACGGCGACATCGCCAACGTCACCGGCGACGACGAGGGGGCCGCGGATGAGCATCGCGCGCTGGAAAAGGGGCTGGCGGTCTTCGTCCAGAACGCGCAGCTGAAGCCCGGCCGCTACCAGTATCACAACGGTCTGGCGAAACTCGAGCACGGCACGGTCGGCGATGTCTTCCGGGATGCGCAGACGGGCGAGACGCCGGAGCACATCACCTTCGCGGTGACCGCCGAGCACCTCGCACTGATCCCGCATCTCGCCTTCGACTGGGATCCGGCGGGGGATGTACCGCGGGTGGATCCGACCCAGCCCTATGGTGTCGGGGACACCTACACCGCCGCCATGGGCCGCCATCTCGCGGCGGTACCGGAGGTGGCGGCCAACGACGACGAGGACGCGGAGAGGCATTGGGTCCGGCTCCACCGTGAGATGCAGCCGGCCCTCCAGATTTTTTTGCGGTATGCCGATCTCGGGCCGGGCGACTTCCAGTGCGCGGGATCACCCGCGGTCTGGAAGCCGGCCTGACGCCTCAGCCTTCGCGCTTCTTGCGCTGCGCCAGGGTCCGCAACCGCAGCGCGTTGAGCTTGATGAAGCCCGCCGCGTCGCGGTGGTCGTAAGCCACGGCGCCTTCCTCGAAGGTCACGAGATCCTGGTCGTAGAGCGAGTGCGGGCTCTCGCGGCCGATCACGTGGATGCCGCCCTTGTAGAGCTTCAGCCGCACCGTGCCGGTGACCTTCTCCTGGCTCCGGTCGATCAACGCCTGGATCATCTCGCGCTCCGGCGAGAACCAGAAGCCGTTGTAGATCAACTCCGCGTATTGCGGCATGAGCTGATCCTTGAGGTGCGCGGCGCCGCGATCGAGGGTGATCGACTCGATGGCCCGGTGGGCGGGCAGCAGGATCGAGCCGCCCGGCGTCTCGTACATGCCGCGGCTCTTCATGCCGACGAAGCGGTTCTCCACGAGATCGAGCCGGCCGATGCCGTTGGCGTGGCCCAGCTCGTTCAGCTTCGCCAGCAGGTTCGCGGGGGACAGCGCCTCGCCGTCGATCGAAACCGCGTCGCCCCGCTCGAACCCGATCGTGATGACCGTCGGCTGGTCGGGCGCCTCCTCGGGAGAGAGGGTGCGCGAGTAGACGTAATCCGGCACCTCGACCGCTGGATCCTCCAGCACCTTGCCTTCGGATGAGGCATGCAGGAGGTTGGCGTCCACCGAGAACGGACTCTCGCCGCGCTTGTCCTTGGCGATCGGGATCTGGTGCTGCTCGGCGAAGGCGATGAGCTGCTCCCGGGAGCGCAGGTCCCACTCGCGCCAGGGCGCGATCACCGTCACGTCCGGCTTCAGGGCGTAATAGCCGAGCTCGAACCGGACCTGATCGTTGCCCTTGCCGGTGGCGCCGTGGCAGACCGCATCGGCCCCGACGCGCTCGGCGATCTCGATCTGCTTCTTGGCAATCAGCGGCCGGGCGATCGAGGTGCCGAGAAGATAGACGCCCTCGTAGACGGCGTTGGCCCGGAACATCGGGAAGACGTAGTCGCGGACGAATTCCTCGCGCAGGTCCTCGATGTAGATATTCTCGGGCTTGATGCCGAGCAGCTCGGCCTTGCGCCGGGCCGGCTCCAGCTCCTCGCCCTGGCCGAGATCGGCCGTAAAGGTCACGACCTCGCAGCCGTAGGTGGTCTGCAGCCACTTCAGGATGATCGATGTGTCGAGCCCCCCGGAATAGGCCAGCACGACCTTCTTCACGGGGCTCTTCGCGGGAACGGACATGCGGCTTCCGGAACTGGGAGAGGGCTTGTGCCGCTTATCGCGGGTGGGATTGGCCTGCAACCGGCGTGCCGCTTGGCGCGTAGCCTTTGCCGAAGGATCGGCCGCGTTTCGCCTCACGGCGGCCTTGCGGCCGTGGAAGAACGGCGCGGGCGTTGCCTGTGATCACCGCCGCGAAAGTGCATTCGGAGAAGCGAAGTCTATGGCGCGCCAGCCGATTCTGGAGTTCTGGTACGAATTCGCCTCGACCTACTCGTATCTCGCGGCGATGCGCGTCGAGGCGGCGGCCGCGGAGGCCGATGTGGCGATCCGGTGGCGGCCGTTCCTGGTCGGGCCGCTCTTTGCCTCCCAGGGCTGGACCACCTCGCCGTTCAATCTCTACGCGGCCAAGGGCAAGAACATGTGGCGTGACGTGGAGCGCGAGGCCGCGCGCCTCGGCCTGCCGCCGCTGACGAAGCCCGCGCAATTCCCACAGAACAGCCTGAGCGCCGTGCGCGTCGCCGTGCTCGGCCAGGATCAGGACTGGCTGGTGCCCTTCTCGAAGGCGGTGTTCACCGCGAGTTTCGCCGAGGGCCGTTCCATCGCGGAGCCTGCGGCAGTCGCCGAGATCCTCGACACGCTCGGCCTCGACGGCACCCAGACCGTGCGCGCCGCCGCCGCGGAGGCCAACAAGACCAAGCTCCGCGTCAACGTCGAGGAGGCGCGTTCGCGCGGCATCTACGGGGCGCCGACCTTCCTGGTCGACGACGGTGAGCTGTTCTGGGGCAACGACCGGCTGGAGCAGGCCCTGGCCTGGGCGGCGGGTGACCGGCCGAAGGGCTTACGGTAGGCCGCGTATTCACGCGGTTCGGCCATCAAACCGACGCGAGCCCCTGGTTTCCCTCAGGCCTGCCCCGGCAAGGTCCGGGCGGACCCGTGATGCCCTGGACGAACCCCATGCCGGTCTCCCGACGTCTTTTCATCGCAGCCGCTGGTGCCGCGCTGGGTTCCGGTCTCGGCCATGCGGCCGCGCAATCCTATGGGCAGCGCGTCGCCGTCACCGGCGACGACGGACGGGCGGTCGCCAACACGATCCTGCCCGGCGAGATCACCGGCCAGATTTCTGCCCTGCGCGGCGTCACCTATGTCGGACCGCGCGAGGCCGGGACCACGCTCTACGAGTTCTACGATTTCAACTGCCCGTATTGCCGGAAGGCCGCCGCCGACATGGTGGCACTGCACGACAGCGACGGCGAATTGCGGATCGGGCTTTTCCACAATCCGATTCTGTCGCCGCAATCGGCGCAGGCCGCCAAGGTGATGCTGGCGGTCCAGCGCAGGCTGGGTTCGGAGGCCGCCTGGGGCTTCTATCGGACGCTGCTGGGCAAGCCCGGCCGCATCGACGGGCCGGGTGCGCTGACGGCCGCGGCTGCCCTTGGGATCCCGCAGGCGGAAGTCGAGGAGATTGCCGACAGCGAGGAGGTGCGCATGGCGCTCAAGAGCCAGATGCGCATGGCCGCTGATCTCGGGCTCTATGCCACGCCCTCCTACGTACTCGGAAACAGCGGCATCCTCGGTCATCCGGGCGCCCGTGCCCTGGCGAAGATGATCGCCAGCATGCGGCGCTGCGACCGGCTGGCCTGCTGAGACGGGGCCTGCGTCACACTTCTGCCGTCCTCACGCGCTGCGAGACGCGCCTGCCGTGTTGCGCGCGGCCATGCTGGCATGCTAGGCGGTCGCCGCGCCGCGAGGATGGTTCTCGACCCTGTCCGCTGCCGGCGCGATCCCACGTCCCGAACGGTCACGCACCGCGCTCCTGCCGGAGCGCGCGGAGCGGGCGGGCAACCAGAGAAGAGAGCGACGGGTGGCGCAGAACGGTTCCGAGGCTGGTCCCCTGGTCGCAGGCGTGGCGGGCCGGTACGCTTCCGCCCTGTTCGAACTCGCGCGCGACGAGCGCCAGGTCGCCGCGGTCGCCGAATCCCTCAACCAATTCGATCGGCTGCTGAAGGAGAGCGCGGATCTCCGCCGCCTCGTCCGCAGCCCGGTCTTCAGCGCCGAGGAGCAGGCGGCCGCCATCGGCGCCGTGCTCGACAAGGCCGGGATCGGCGGGCTCGCCGGAAACTTCATCCGGCTGGCGGCGTCGAATCGCCGGCTCTTCGCCCTGCCCGACATGATCGCCGCGTTCCGCGCCCTGGTGCAGGATTCGAAGGGCATCGTGCGCGCCGAGGTGCGGGTGGCCGAGAAGCCGTCCGACACCGTGATCGAGGAGATCAAGGCGTCGCTGCGCGACATCGCCAAGGCCGAGGTCGATGTCGACCTCGTGGTCGATCCGAGCCTGATCGGCGGCCTCATCGTGAAGATGGGCTCGCGCATGGTCGACGCCTCGCTCAGGACCAAGCTCAACGGTATCCGCCTCGCGATGCGGGCTGCGCCGTAAGCGCCCCCATCCGACCCGAACACTCATAGACGCTTTAGCGACAGAGGCCCGAGTATGGACATCCGCGCCGCCGAGATCTCCGCGATTCTGAAAGAGCAGATCAAGAACTTCGGTGAGGAAGCCGAGGTCTCCGAGGTCGGGCAGGTCCTGTCCGTCGGCGACGGCATCGCCCGCGCCTACGGTCTCGACAACGTCCAGGCCGGCGAGATGGTCGAGTTCGAGTCGGGCGTCCGGGGCATGGCCCTGAACCTCGAGCAGGACAACGTCGGCATCGTGATCTTCGGCTCCGACCGCGAGATCAAGGAAGGCCAGACCGTCAAGCGCACCGGCGCGATCGTGGACGTGCCAGTCGGCAAGGGACTGCTCGGCCGCGTGGTCGACGGTCTCGGCAACCCAATCGACGGCAAGGGCCCGATCCAGTCCACCGAGCGTCGCCGGGTCGACGTGAAGGCCCCGGGCATCATTCCGCGCAAGTCGGTGCATGAGCCGATGGCCACGGGCCTGAAGGCGATCGACGCCCTGATCCCGGTCGGCCGCGGCCAGCGCGAGCTGATCATCGGCGACCGTCAGACCGGCAAGACCGCCATCGCCCTCGACACGATCCTCAACCAGAAGCCGGGCCACGCCGCAGGCGGCGACGAGAAGGCGAAGCTCTTCTGCATCTACGTCGCCATCGGCCAGAAGCGCTCGACGGTCGCCCAGTTCGTGAAGGTTCTGGAAGATCAGGGTGCGATGGAATACTCCATCGTCATCGCGGCCACCGCCTCGGACGCCGCGCCGATGCAGTTCATCGCGCCGTTCGCCGGCTGCGCCATGGGCGAGTACTTCCGCGACAACGGCATGCACGCGGTGATCGTGTATGACGATCTGTCCAAGCAGGCCGTGGCGTACCGCCAGATGTCGCTGCTGCTGCGGCGCCCGCCGGGCCGCGAGGCTTACCCGGGCGACGTGTTCTACCTCCACAGCCGCCTGCTCGAGCGCGCCGCCAAGATGGGTGATGCCGCCGGCAACGGCTCGCTGACTGCGCTCCCGGTCATCGAGACTCAGGCGAACGACGTCTCGGCCTACATCCCCACCAACGTGATCTCGATCACCGACGGCCAGATCTTCCTCGAGACCGACCTGTTCTACCAGGGCATCCGCCCGGCGGTGAACGTCGGCCTCTCGGTCTCGCGGGTGGGCTCCTCGGCCCAGACCAAGGCGATGAAGAAGGTCGCCGGCAAGATCAAGGGCGAGCTGGCGCAGTACCGCGAGATGGCGGCCTTCGCGCAGTTCGGCTCCGATCTCGACGCCTCGACCCAGCAGCTCCTGAACCGCGGCTCGCGGCTCACCGAGCTCCTGAAGCAGCCGCAATTCTCGCCGCTGAAGATGGAAGAGCAGGTTGCGGTGATCTACGCGGGCGTCAACGGCTACCTGGACAAGCTTCCGGTCGCCAAGATCCGCCCCTTCGAGGACAGCTTGCTGAGCACGCTGCGCACGAAGCATAAGGATCTGCTGGACGCCATCGCCACCTCCAAGGACCTGTCGGACGAGAACGCCGGCAAGCTGAAGAGCGTGGTCGAGGGTGTGGTCAAGTCGATCGCCTGATGTGAGGCCCCTCCCCTCGGGGAGGGATCTTGGGCGGTGCATGGGGCTTCGACCGCCTGCACCGCCCGAACTTCCGGCTCCTTCCCGCTGAGGGAAGGAGAGGCCCATAGAACGGACCTGGACCTCACCCGATGGCGAGTTTGAAGGACCTGCGCAACCGCATCACCTCGGTGAAGGCGACGCAGAAGATCACCAAGGCCATGCAGATGGTCGCCGCCGCCAAGCTGCGCCGGGCGCAGATGGCTGCCGAGGCCGGCCGTCCCTTCGCCGAGAAGATGTCTCAGGTGCTGGGCAACCTCGCGGGCAATCTGGTCGGCGGCGTCGGCGCCCCGAAGCTGCTCTCCGGGACCGGTGCCGAGCAGGTCCACCTCCTGGTCGTCTGCACCGGCGACCGCGGCCTGTGCGGCGCGTTCAACTCCTCGATCGTCCGCTTGGCGGTCCGGGAACACATCCTGAAGCTCACCGCAGCGGGCAAGACCGTCAAGATCATGACGGTCGGCAAGAAGGGCAACGACCAATTGCGGCGCCTGTACCGCGATCAGATCGTCGAGAGCATGGATATCCGCGGCAACCGCCCGGTGGACTACGAATTCGCGGCCGAGATCGCCAACAAGATCCTGACGCGCTTCGAGGCCGGCGAGTTCGATGTCGCAACCCTGTTCTTTTCCGAGTTCCGGTCGGTCATCTCCCAGATTCCGACCGCGCAGCGCCTGATCCCGGCCGAGCTGCCCGCGGCCGATACCTCCGCGAAGGCCACCATCGGCAACGCCGCTCTGGAATTCGAGCCCTCCGAAGAAGCGATCCTGGAGACGCTGCTGCCGAAGAACCTGACGGTGCAGATCTACCGGGCGCTCCTGGAAAACGCCGCCTCCGAGCAGGGCGCGCGCATGAGCGCCATGGATTCGGCCACCCGCAACGCGGGCGAGATGATCAAGAAGCAGACGCTGATCTACAACCGCACGCGTCAGGCCATGATCACCAAAGAACTCATCGAGATCATCTCGGGTGCGGAAGCCCTCTAGGGCGCCGTTTCCCGACCGCACAGCTTGAAGGGTAGGTACACGATGGCGAACACCGCACTCCCCGGCGCCGGCTCCAGCAAGGTCGGCAAGATCATCCAGGTCATCGGCCCCGTGGTCGACGTCCAGTTCAGCGGCCACCTGCCCGAGATCCTGAACGCCCTGGAGACCAAGAACAACGGCGCCCGTCTCGTCCTCGAGGTGGCCCAGCAGCTCGGTGAGAGCACCGTCCGCTGCGTCGCGATGGACACGTCCGAGGGCCTGACCCGCGGCCAGGAATGCACCGATACCGGTGAGCCGATCAAGGTTCCGGTCGGCATGAACACGCTCGGCCGGATCATGAACGTCATCGGCGAGCCGATCGACGAGGCGGGTCCGGTCGTGACCGACACCTACCGCGCCATTCACCAGCCGGCCCCCTCCTACGCCGACCAGTCGACCGAGGCGCAAATTCTCGTCACCGGCATCAAGGTGGTCGACCTGCTCGCCCCCTACGCCAAGGGCGGCAAGATCGGCCTGTTCGGCGGCGCCGGCGTCGGCAAGACCGTGCTGATCATGGAGCTGATCAACAACATCGCCAAGGTGCACTCGGGCTACTCGGTGTT
Organism: Methylobacterium sp. J-088; assembly: GCF_022829295.1. GTDB lineage: Bacteria > Pseudomonadota > Alphaproteobacteria > Rhizobiales > Beijerinckiaceae > Methylobacterium. Next base: position 24,451 of record NZ_JAKSYH010000073.1, on the reverse strand, counting down.
CGCCGGCGTGGGCGAGCGGACCCGTGAGGGCAACGATCTCTACCACGAGATGATCGAGTCCAAGGTGAACCTGGACCCGAAGGAGAATGGCGGCTCGGCCGAGGGTTCCAAGTGCGCCCTGGTGTACGGCCAGATGAACGAGTCGCCCGGCGCCCGCTCACGGGTGGCACTCACCGGCCTGACCATCGCGGAGCAGTTCCGTGACGACGGCCAGGACGTGCTGTTCTTCGTGGACAACATCTTCCGCTTCACGCAGGCGGGCTCCGAGGTGTCGGCGCTTCTCGGCCGCATCCCCTCGGCGGTGGGCTATCAGCCGACGCTGGCCACCGACATGGGCGCCCTGCAGGAGCGCATCACCACCACCAACAAGGGCTCGATCACCTCGGTGCAGGCCATCTACGTGCCGGCCGACGATCTGACCGACCCGGCGCCCGCCGCCTCCTTCGCCCACCTCGACGCGACGACCGTGCTGTCGCGCTCGATCGCCGAGAAGGGCATCTACCCGGCGGTGGATCCGCTGGACTCGACCTCGCGCATGCTCTCGCCCGCGATCCTGGGCGAGGAGCACTACGACGTCGCCCGCCGCGTCCAGCAGACCCTGCAGCGCTACAAGGCGCTTCAGGACATCATCGCGATCCTGGGCATGGATGAGCTGTCCGAGGAGGACAAGCTGACCGTGGCCCGCGCCCGCAAGATCGAGCGCTTCTTCTCGCAGCCCTTCTCGGTCGCCGAGGTGTTCACCGGCTCGCCGGGCGTGCAGGTGCCGCTGGAGGACACCATCAAGGGCTTCAAGGGCTTGGTGAACGGCGACTACGACGACCTGCCCGAGGCCGCCTTCTACATGGTCGGCACGATCGAGCAGGCTCAGGAGAAAGCCAAGAAGCTGAAGGCGGCGTAAGTGCGGGCATCCCCTCCCCCTTGTGGGGAGGGGTCAGGGGTGGGGGTGGCACAGGATTGAGCGATCCGGTTCCTTCTGTACCACCCCCACCTCCAGCTCCTCCCCGCAAGGGGGAGGAGAGCATGTTGCGGATGCGGGAAAGCTTGAGGCCATGGCCACCTTCCACTTCGATTTCGTCGGCCCCGAGCGGACGCTGTATTCTGGCGAGGTGACCGCCGTTCAGCTGCCCGGCACCGAGGGCGAGATGACCGTGATGCCGGGCCACGCGCCCGTGCTGACCTCCCTGCGGGTCGGCGTGATCGTGGTCACCGAGAGTCAGGGCAGCGGCAAACGGATCTACGTCCGCGGCGGCTTCGCCGATATCGGACCGACAGCGGTCACCGTGTTGGCCGAGCGCGCCGCGCCGATCGAGGAGCTGACCCAGGACTCGCTCGACCGCGACATCGAGGCCGTCGAGATCCAGCGCGACGCGACCGAGGATCTGCAGAAGCGCGAGGAGCTGAACGGGCAGATCGTCCAGCTCCGGGAGACCAAGGCGCTCCTGAAGCTCTGAGGCGCGACGCTCCCTTACGGGGCATCTGCATGTAGTTTTGGCTCAGTGCGCAACGTCGGATGGGGCGCCGAGCCATTGCCTTGATGCAGTAAATCTACAGCACGTGTACGCTGGCCAGTGCGGCCTCCATCAATGCCGCTCTCGCATCCGCGCCGGACGGACATCCGCGTTCCAGCCACAGACGCCGGGCAGCTGCTAAAGCGCGGCCGATCGCTGGACCCGGTGAGATCCCGGCGGCGACCAGATCAGCCCCCGCAATCGGAAATGCTGGCGGTCCACCTTCCTCCCGCAAGGCTGTGAGCGCCTGGCGCCCCGCGTCGGTTACGTCGGGCCGTGGCTCGCCTGCGAGAACCGCCAGCGTCTCCGTCACGAGAGACAGGCCATGCTCGGCCGCGCAGGCCCGGGCCGCCGCAGCGTCAACCCAGGTTCGGCCGTGGAGGCCCGCCAGCGCGGCGGCATAGGCGGTGAGCTGGCCGTGCTCCGGATTCGAGAGCCGAAAACGCTCGCGCAGGCGATCCGCATCGTGTCGTGCGCCAACCGCCAGCGCCGCCAGCCGCATCACGGGCGACAAGCCGGCTTCGGCAGCGCGCTTGAGCCGTCCCAGCTCGCCGACGCCACCGGTGATCCGCTGAAGCAGGCCGGTCCCGCTCAAGATCGATATCAACGGCGGGCCGCCGGTCGACGCCAGAAGTTTCAGGAATTCGTCGCGGATCCGTTCCCGCGAGAGCCGGCGCAGGCTGTCCCGCGCGGCCACGCAAGCGGTGAGCGCCGCCGCCTCAGGCGCCTCGCTGCCGAAGCGCGCATGGAAGCGGAAGAAGCGCAGGATCCGCAAGGCGTCTTCCCGGATCCGCGTCGCGGGATCGCCGATGAAGCGCACCCGCCCATCCTCCAGATCCGCCAACCCGCCGACCGTGTCGTGCAGCCGCCCGTCTCGGCCGAGGGACAAGGCGTTGATCGTGAAGTCGCGGCGTTCGGCGTCCCGGGCGAAATCGCTTCCGAACCGAACCACCGCATGGCGGCCGTCGGTCTCGACATCCTCGCGGAGCGTGGTGACTTCGAGCGGCCCATCTTCGGTGATCAGGGTAACGGTGCCGTGCTCGATCCCGGTCGGAACTGCCTTCAGGCCCGCTGCCCGCGCCCGCGCCATGACGATCTCCGGCCGCAGCGTGGTGGTCAGGTCGATGTCGGCGGCACCAATCCCGAGTAGGGCATCGCGGACGCAGCCGCCGACCAGCCGGGTCTCGGCGCCCGCCTCATCCAGGGCCGCGAGGGCCCGGCAGACGCCCGGGCGGTCGAGGAGTGCCACCAAGCCGCCGGAATTGAGAACCCGCTTCACCGGAAGACACCGGGGACCAGCCGCCCGTTCTCCATATGCGTCGGCACGTAGCCGCCGGCGTGGCGGTCCGAGAACAGGCCCTCGTAGACGAGCGTCGCGATCACGATGGTCAATCCGGCGAGCACGAGCCGAAAGAGGTGGGCATCCCAGTGGACGCGACGCAGCGGGTTGCGACCGGCGAGCACGAGGTAGACCAGAAACAGCGCGAAGGGGATGAGGAAGAGGCCGAACTCTTCGAGGACGCGACGCAACATGATGGTTCATCCCTACCCGGCCGAGCGGTGGATCTGGTCCGGTTCCAGATCCGGATAGAGCCGCTCGCGGAGGTTGTTCAGGATCCCGGCGGTGACGCCCCAGATCAGCCGCTCACCGAAGGTCAAAGCGTAGAAGTAGCGGGTGCGGCCCTGCCAGGCGCGGGAGCGCAGACGGTAGTGCTCCCGGTCCATCAGCACTGGCAACGGCACCTCGAACAGGTCGGCCACCTCGGCGGGGTTGGGCCGAAACGTCGCCTCCGGCGCGACGAGGCCGATCACCGGCGTGACCAGGAAACCAGTCCCCGACAGGTAGGGATCGATATAGCCGACGAGACGCACTGCGGCGGGGTCGAGGCCGATCTCTTCCTCGGCCTCGCGCAGGGCCGCGGCGGCGGGACCGGGGTCGGACGGGTCGATCTTGCCGCCCGGAAGCGCGACCTGGCCGGAATGGTCGCGCAGGTTCGCTGCCCGTTGCGTCAGGATCAGGCTCGGCCCCTCCGGCCGAAACACCACGGGCACCAGAACGGCCGCCCGACGATGCGGCGGCGGCGGGATCACGGCCGAGCCGTCCGGATCGAGATTGTGGTCCCCGCGCGGGTTGGAGGTCGGATCGTCCGGCCCAGGCGGATGCGGCGACAGGCCGGCGGCCGCGCGCGCGAGGAACTCGGCGATGGCGTCGCTCACGCGGCGGCCGGCGCGATCGGATGGAACAGGCCGCCGGCCCAGAGCCCGAGCCAGGTCTCCCCGTCGAGGGTGCCCTCCTCGGCCAGTTCCACGAGGTCGTAGGTGAGCGCCCGGGAGACGAGCGCCCACAGACCGCCCCGAACGTGGAGATAGGGCTTCAGGGCCCCGTCCGCCGCCTCCTCGAAGCGCAGGGTGTGCTCGGAATCGACCGGGACGAGGTCGTCGACATTGGTCCGGAAGCTGATGCGCCGGTCCTTGCCGGACCCGTCCACCGCCATCTCGACAGCCACGAAGGGCGCGTCCTCGACGGTGATGCCGACGCATTCAACCGGCGTTACCAGAACGATGCGCCCATCCGGCTCGCGCCGCAGGATGGTGGAGAAGAGCCGGACCAGCTTCGGCCGGCGGATCGGCGTGCCGTCGTGATACCACGTCCCATCCGCCGCGATGCGGATGTCGATGGTTCCGCAATACGGCGGGTTCCAGCGCTCCACCGGCGGCAGCCCCCGGCTCGGCAGGTCGCCGAGGGCGGCGCTGAGGCGGTTCAGGGTCGGGTCGGTCGAATCCTCGCTCATGCCCGCTACAGATAGCGTCCCGAGGGTCCGACAGCCATGGCGGGTACCGGACCGACCCAATGCGAATTTGGCCGTGCGGTCAGGGCCTCACGCGGGACCGGCACCCTGGGTGTTCACCGTCACGGCGTAGAGCGACTGGCTGGCCGCCATGAACAAGCAATTTCGCTTCGGGCCGCCGAAGGTGATGTTGCCGCAGACCTCCGGCAGGCGGATTCGCCCGATCAGTTTGCCCGCCGGGTTCCAGACCGTGACGCCGTTGTAGCCGACGGCCCGGCCCGCGTTGCTCGACGCCCAGACGTTTCCGTCGACATCGGTGCGCAAGCCATCCGGCCCGCATTTGATGCCGTCGATCACGCAATCCGCGAACAGGCGCCGGTCTGAGAGCTTGCCGCCCTCTGCAACGTTGAAGGCGTAGATCTCGCCCTTGCCGCCGGGGCCGGTATCGCCGGGGCCCTTGCCGGTCGAGCAGACATAGAGGACGCTCTGGTCGGGGGAGAAGCACAGGCCATTCGGATCCGGCACCTGCTCGTCCGTGAGCGCCCGGTCAATCCGTCCGGACGGGTCGATCCGGTAGACCGCGTTGGGGAGCTCCCGCCGGAAGGCCACGACCCCGGCCGGCTGGCCGAGGCGCGGGTTCAGATGGCCCTGCGGATTCGAGGGCCCGCCCGCCTCGTCCGGCAGGCCCTCGTAGAGCTGGCCGCCATAGGGCGGATCGGTGAACCAGTACGACCCATCCGCATGCTGGACCACGTCGTTCGGCGAATTGAACGGCTTGCCCTCGAATCGGTCGGCCAGCACCGTCGCCGAGCCGTCGAGCTCGTAGCGGACCACCCGACGGGTGGCGTGCTCGCAGGAGAGCTGCCGGCCCTGCCGGTCGAAGCTGTTGCCGTTCGAATTGTTGCTGGGCGCGCGGAAGGTGGAGACGTGCCCGTCCTCCTCCAGCCAGCGCAGCTGACGGTCGTTGGGAATGTCGCTCCACACCAGGAACCGGCCGACCGCGTTCCAGGCCGGGCCCTCGGCCCAGAGCGCCCCGGTCCAGAGGAGGCGGATCGCGCTGTTGGGCACGATGTAGGTTGCGAAGGACGGATCGACCGCCAGCACGTCGGGATCGGTGAAGTAGGTGGTGGGAGCGGCACTGGGCCGGAAGTCGCGCGGCGGGTTCGTCACCGCTCTGGGCGGTACCGGCTCAGCGGCAGCCAGGCCGACCGAGCCCAGCGCGAGGCCGAACCCGGCGAGGACCGAACGGCGCGAGGGCGGGGCAAACCCGCATGACGGCTCAGATTCGGATTGGTTTATGTCCACCTGACGCATGCGATCCCCCCGGCTCGCGTCCGCACGAGGACTCTGCGCGAACTACGTCCGAACTTGGGACGACTATCCTGCCTCCGTCAATCGGGCCGGCGCCGCAGGATTTTCCAGACCCCGTCCGCGGAGGCCAGCAGCCGGCCTTCCGCGCGCAGGTCGCCGCGCATGAAAACGAGCGAGCCGGTCCGTTTGACCACCTGCGGGTGGATGCTGATCCAGTTGCCCAGGCGGCCGACATCGATGAACTTCATCTCGAGTTGGATCGTCACGCAATTGGCGCCGTCGGCCGCCCGCATGGCAGTCTCGCCGAGTGCGCGGTCGGCGAAGCTCATCAGCATGCCGCCATGGACCACGCCGATCAGGTTGGCGTGCTTCTGCTCCGCCCGGAACGCGTAAGCCCCATCGGAGGCGCGCCGGTGCACCGGGCCGACGAGCGCGATGAAGCCTGCGTCGGCGATGGGCGCCCAACTGGCGTCGGTCGGGTCGAAGGGATCGGTCTCGGTGATCATCGTGCCGTCCGTCTGTACCGTGGCTTTGGAAACCGGCAAGGGCCGTCAGGTTCCCCGCGGCTTGACCCGGCGCGTCGGCGCCTCGGCCAGCGGATCCTCCGGCCAGGGGTGGCGGGGATAGCGCCCACGCATCTCGGCGCGCACCGCGGCCCAGGATCCGCGCCAGAAGCCCGGAAGGTCGCGGGTGATCTGGATCGGCCGTTGGGCTGGTGACAGCAAATGCAGGACGAGTGGCCGTCCGCCGGCCCTGGGGTGCCGGTCGAGGCCGAACAGCTCCTGCACCCGCACCGACAAGGTGGGTTCGTCGGCGTCGTAATTGACCGCGATGCGCGATCCGGTCGGCACCGCCACATGCGTCGGAGCCTCCGTGTCGAGGCGGGCGCGCATTTCCCAGGGCAGCAGGCCCTGAAGGGCGCCGGTGAGGTCGTCGGCGGTGACCGAGGCCAGGGACGCGCGCCCGACCAGGGCGGGGGCGAGCCACGTCTCCGCGGTCTCGGCCAAAGCTGCGTCCGACAGGTCGGGCCACACGCCGCCCTCCGCGGCGTGCAGGAAGCGTATCCGGGCGCGCCACTGCGACAAGGCCGGCGTCCAGGGGAGCCGCTCGATCCCCAGCGCCACGATACCCCGGGCCAGGATCGTCGCGCTGGCGAGGTCGGCCGGGACTGGCAGCGGTTTGGCGCCGAGACTGATGGCGCCGAGCCGCCGCACCGCCCGGGCCCGGAGGGCGGCGGATTGGGGGTCGAAGGTGATCTCGGTGCGCGCTTCGATCCTGTCGGCGAACAGCGCCTCGATGGTCGTCGCCTCGATCGCCGCCGCGGCCAAAATGCGGGCGTTGCCGGCCGAACCCACGAGGTCAGCGACGACGCAATAGGGTTCCTGGGCGAGCGGGCTCGCCGGGTCGAGGCGGCCCGCCCGGCCGCTCGCCATCACGAACTCGCCGTCGCGGCCCCGCGCCCGCGCCACCCGGTCCGGATAGGCGAGCGCCAAAAGGTGGCCGGCTGTTGACGGGCCTGTATCCGGGCCGCCCCGCGCGATCCGCGCCCAGCCCTCGGCGAGCCGGCGCATGTCCGCGGCCCGGCCGCCCCGGTCGCGGCGGAACCGCTCGACCCGCGCGTCGAGATCAACCGTGTCGCCGCCCAGGCCGCGCTCGACCAGCACGGCTGCGAGGTCGGCGGCGGCCTGGGCCTTCCCGGACCGCGCCGCGACCGTCACCATCCGGGCCAGTCGCGGCGGGAGTGGCAGGGCGCGCAGGCGTGCGCCGGTTTCGGTGAGCCGTCCATCCGGATCGAGGGCGGCCAGCTCGGCCAGCAGGGTGCGAGCCTCGGCCAGCGCGGGAGCGGGCGGCGGGTCGAGGAAGGCGAGTGTCCGCGGGTCGGCGAGGCCCCAGGCGGCGCAATCGAGGAGCAGGCCTGCCAGATCGGCCGACAGGATCTCCGGCCGCGAGAACGGTTCGAGGGCGTTGGTGCCGGCCTCCGACCAGAGCCGCCAGCACAGGCCCGGCTCGGTGCGGCCGGCGCGGCCCCGCCGCTGATCCACGGAGGCCCGGGAGGCGCGCGCGGTCACGAGCCGCGTCAGGCCGAGGCCGGGCTCGTAGACCGGCACCCGTGCGAGCCCGGAATCGATCACGATCCGGACGCCTTCGATGGTCAGCGAGGTCTCGGCGATGCTGGTGGCCAGCACAACCTTGCGGGTCCCACGCGGCGCGGGGGCGACGGCCCGGTCCTGTTCGGCCGGCGGGAGGGCGCCGTAGAGCGGGGCCAGCACCACGCCGGGATCGACGCGCCCGGTCAGCAGGTCGGCGGTCCGGCGTATCTCCGCCTGTCCGGGCAGGAACACCAGCACCGAGCCCGGATCCGCCCGGAGGGCGCGCATCGTGACCTCGGCCACGGCCTCCTCGATCCGCCGGTTCGGATCGCGCTCGACGTAGCGGGTCTCCACCGGGAAGGCGCGACCCTCCGACGTGACGACCGGGGCGTCGTTCATCAGCCGCGCGACCCGGGCGCCGTCGAGTGTCGCCGACATGACGAGGAGACGCAGATCCTCGCGCAGGCCGCCCTGTGCGTCCAGCGCCAGGGCGAGGCCGAGATCGGCGTCGAGGGAGCGCTCGTGGAACTCGTCGAACAGCACCGCGCCGATGCCGGACAGTTCCGGATCGTCGAGGATCATCCGCGTGAACACGCCCTCAGTCACCACTTCGATCCGGGTCCGGGCCGTGATCTTCGAGCCGAGCCGCACCCGCAGGCCGACCGTGCCGCCGACCGGCTCGCCCAGTGTCTGCGCCATGCGGGCCGCCGCGGCCCGGGCCGCGAGCCGGCGCGGCTCCAGCAGAATGATCTTACGGCCGTCGAGCCAGGGCGCGTCGAGCAGATCGAGCGGTACGCGCGTGGTCTTGCCGGCCCCCGGCGGCGCCACCAGTACGCCGGCGTTGCGTGCGGCGAGGGCTGCGCGCAGGGCGGGCAGCGCCGCCTCGATCGGCAATGCAGTCTGGAGATCGGGCATCGGTGCCGCTGATGACGCGGAGCGCCGCCGCGCGCAACAGCCCCGCCATCCGGTGACGGCAAGCGGCGTTCGATACCGATCCGGCCGCCGGGTACTGGCCTCCGCGCCGGCCAACCGCGAAGCTGGGGCGAATTTAAGATAATCGGGAGTGAAACGATGCGCTTTCGCCGGACCGTCCTGGCCCTGGCCGCCCTACCCCTCGCTGCCTTGCCCCTCGCGCTCGGCGCTGCCCACGCGCAGGACAGGCTGCCCACGATCCCGCCGCAGGATTACACGCCCGAGCAGAAGCAGGCGGCCGAATCCTTCGCGCAGGCCCGTGGCAAGCCGCCCTTCGGCCCGTTCGAGCCGCTGATGTACTCGCCGGAGGTCATGACGCTGGCGCGCTCGATGGGCGACTACCTGCGCTTCAAGCCCAAGGTCGGCACCACCCTGTCGGAACTGGTGATCCTGATGACGGCGCGGCGCTGGACCCAGGATTACGAATGGTACGTCCACGCCCCGATCGCCGAGAAGGCGGGGATCTCGGCCGAAATCATCGGGGCGATCCGCGATGGGCGCCGGCCGGCCCGGATGAGCGACGACGAGACGATCGTGTACGATTTCACCTCCGAGTTGCAGGACACCAAGCGCGTCTCCGACGCCACCTTCGCCCGAGCCGAGGCCCGCTTCGGCAAGCCGGCGCTCGTCGATCTCGCGGCGATCTCGGGCTACTACACGCTGCTCGCCATGGAGCTGAACGCGGCTCGCAATGCGATCCCCAAGGACGGCCAACCCCTGCCGCGATTGCCGGACTGAGCCGTCCTATCCACAGACCTCAGGGAGGTGAAACCGCGTTGTCCACAGGCTATGGCGATCGCCGACGGGGCTGACGCCGGCGCGTTGACGAAACGTTAACCTTTATGGCTTGTTCTCTTTCTGTTCCCAGCGCGAGGAGGAGAACACGATGCGGATTGCAGCCGATGCCGTGCGCGACGATCACGCCTGTCCCGTCGAGGCGATCAGCAGCGCCTATCTCGGCTTCGCGGGTGGCGATGCCGAAATCGCGCTGCGCTGCGCGATCGCCGACGCATTGTCCGACCTCATGGAGGCCGAGCGACGCACCCGGGAGCGCAGCCGCTTGATCTCCAGGGGGTATGTCCGGGAGGCGCCGAACCCCGCGCGTAGTCCTGCAAGCTGAACCGTTGCTGCAAACGCAGTTCAGGCGCGATGCAGCGCGGCCGTTGCATCGTCTTCTCCACGATCCGGGACGGTTCGAACCGCCCGCTTCACTCGGAGACAGGTCATGAAACGCTTCGCTTTGCTTTCGGCCGCCGCGCTGATCGGCGTGGGCACCCTGGCCTCTTCGACCGCGGAGGCGCGCGGCGGCGGTGCCATCGCGGCCGGCATCATCGGCGGCCTTGCGGCCGGCGCCCTGATCGGCGCCGCGACCCAGGCCCATGCGGCCCCCGCCTACGAGTATGACGAGGGCTACGGCGGCTACGGCTACCCGCCGGCGCCCGTCGTGGTCCGCCCGGCGCCGGCCTACCGCGTCTACGAGGAGGACGCACCGGTCTACGCCACCCGCCGGACCGTCACCTACGAGCGCGTGCCGGTCGGATACGACCGTCACTGGCACCATGACTGGGACGGCGGATACCGCGGCTACGGCCGTCGCGCCTATGACGGCTGGTAAGCGGATGGCTGGTGCCCAGGGCGCCGCTTGAAAGCGCTCGGCGCGGCGACAGGGCGTGCGTGCTGACGAAGGCTTCGAGCGGTTCCCGATTGCACTGTGATTGGAAACCGCTTTAAAGCGCGCTCGGCCGACGCGCCGGACGTGAATGGTCGGTTCAGCGTCCGCGCAGTAAGACGATTCGATGCTGGTCCACGAAGGCGCAACGCGCACCCCCGAAGCCGATCGGAAGCTCGGTCTGTCGCTCGCCGCTGTGGCCGGCGCGCTGAACACGGCGGGGTTCTACGCGGTCGGCCTCTATGCCTCGAACATGACCGGAAACGTCTCGGCGATCTCCGACCGGACGGGCACCGGCGATTTCGCCCTGGCCGGAGAGGCGCTGCTGCTCGTCCTGCTGTTCGTGCTGGGCTCGGCCACCTCGACGCTGCTGATCCGACACCGCCGCCGCAGCTCCGTGCGCGGTTCCCACGCGTACAGCGTCTGCGCGGAGGCGTTCTGCCTCGTCGTCCTCGGGCTCGCGGCGCTGCCGCTCGACGAGCCAACCCGGGGCCACGCTCTCGTACTCGGCCTGAGCTTCACGATGGGCCTTCAGAACGCCGCGGTGACCAAGATTTCCGAGGCGCAAGTGCGCACCACGCACGTCACCGGGATGGTCACCGATATCGGTATCGAGCTCGCGCGCTGGCTCGATCGCGGCGCGCCCGATCGCGTGCCGCTGAAGCGCTACGATCCGGTGCGGCTGCAGCTCCACCTGCTGACGGTCGGGTCGTTCCTCGCGGGCGGGCTGGTGGGCGTCATCGCCTACCGCGCCGTGGGCGTGGCGCTGCTGTTCGCGGCGGCCGCAACTTTGGCCGCCCTGGCGCTGCCGGCACTCAGGCGTTGATGTCGAGGAGCTGGCCGGTCATCCGGTTTGCGGTCCGCGCCACGGCCGCGTTCAGCGCGAAGGCGGATTTGGCACCGAGCAGCTCGACCGCCGCGCCGGACAGGTCGACGCTTGCGGCGGGTTCCAGGGACGTTCCGGAGACGGGTGCTCCGGCGGATGCGATGGTCTGGGCGGCGCTGCCAAGGCGGTCGGTGGCGCGGGCCATGCCGGTGAAGGCGGTCTGAAGGGCGTCGATCATGCGGTACCTCCGGCTGATGATTGTGCCGGACTCACGCTGCGGTTGTGTTGAGAGGATCACTCAAATGCGAGGGATCGCCGATTCCGGGGCAGATGCTTGAGGTTGTGTTCTGGGGGGATGCTGGTGCGGACGGCGGGACTCGAACCCGCACGGCCTTGCGGCCGCAAGATTTTAAGTCTCGTGCGTCTACCGGTTCCGCCACGTCCGCATCGGACCCTCGGTAGCGGCGCCCGGTCCCGCGATCAAGCCGGGGGCGTCCAGCCGTAGAGCCAAGCGTAGCGGTCGCGCATGCCGTCGGGGCCGAGCCGGCCCATCACGGCGTTGCGGGCGAGCGCCACGAGGCCCCGCGCATGGTAGGTGCGGCCGTTGGCGCGGGCTGCCTTCTGCACGCGTCGGACCCGGGCCGACCGCTCCGCCGCGTAGGCATCGAGCGCCGCCGGCACGGTCGGGTGGGCGGCGAGCGCGCGCGTCAGCACCGCGGCATCCTCGATGGCGAGCGCCGACCCCTGCGCCAGATAAGGCAGGACCGGATGCGCCGCGTCACCGAGCAACGCGAAGCGGCCGCGGGCGAGGGGGCGCGCCACCGCCCGGTCGGCCAGCGACCAGACCAGCCAGGAATCCGGCACGGCGAGGAGCTCGCGCAGCGGCTCGGCGCAGGTGCGGAAGAATTTTCGCAGCACCGCGGGCTCACCGAGCCGGCCCCAGCCCTCGTCCCCCACCGCCTCGGGCACGACCGCCACGACGTTGAGGTATTGGGCATCGCGCACCGGGTAATGCACCACATGCCGGTTCCGGCCGAGCCACAGGCCGGTCGCCGGCCCGCGTAAGGCCTCCGGCACGGCGTCGATCGGGACGAGGGCCCGCCACGCCGCCGCATGACCCGGACGGAGCGGCGCCCGATCGAGCCGGTCACGCAGGCGCGAGCGCAGCCCGTCGGCCCCGACCAGAAGATCGAAGGCCAGGTCCTGCGTGCCGCCGGTGCTCTCGGCGACGAGCCGGATCTCGGCATCCGTCTCGGTGAGGCCCGTGGCGGTACGGCCCATCATCAGGCGGATCGCCGGCCGGCCGCGCAGGGCATCGAGCAGCAGGGTCTGCAGATCGGCCCGGTGGATCACGTAGTAGGGCGCGCCGAAGCGTGCGCGCGCATCCGCGCCGAGGGCGACGCCGCCGAGGCTGCGGCCGCTGTCGAGGGCGCGGACCGCCACGCCCGGGGGCTCGCTCGCCGCCCGGTGCAAGGCCGGCGACAGGCCGAGGCCGGCGAGCACCTGGCTGGCGTTGGGCGAGATCTGGATTCCCGCCCCGACTTCGCTGAAGCCGGTGCGGCGCTCGATCACGGTGACGGCATGGCCGGCATCGGACAGCGCAAGGGCCGTCGTCAGGCCGCCGATCCCGGCCCCGACGATTCCGATCCGCAGGGCTCGATTCTCGGATGACACGGAAGCTGCGCGCCTACTCCGCCGCGACCTTGGCGTCGTCCTGCCAGACACAGGCCTGCGGATCCGCCTGGTCCGGCTTCAGGCCGGCGCGATAGCGGTACAGCGTCGAGCAGTACTGGCAGATGATCTCGGTGTCGGCGCCCATGTCGAGGAAGACGTGCGGGTGGTCGAACGGCGGCAGCGCGCCGATGCACATGAACTCCTTCACCCCCACGGCGATCACCGGGACGCCCGGCTCGTTGTGGAAGTGGGGTACCGCCTTGCCTGCCATCCGGCCCTCGCCTGACCCGCAACCGATCGCGCGGCAAATCTGCCCGCGCGCACCCGGGCGCCTCGCGGTCGCTTATGCCGCCAGCCCCGCGGCCGGCGCAAGCCTCGCCCAACCGACCGCGGTGCGCCGCTTGGCCTGCCGCGCCGGGCACCGTACATACGTCGCACGCCCGATTGATGACGCCGCGAAAAGTCTTGAGATGCAGCAGGAACAGGCCACCGCGCAGGGGACGCGCCGCGCCCCCGAGCCCCCGATCCACGGCCCGGAGGGCTTCGAAGGCATGCGCCGCGCGGGGCGCCTCACGGCCGAGGCCCTCGATCTGCTCATGGAGGCGACCCAGCCCGGCGTCACCACCGAGGCGCTCGACAAGCTCGCCTACGACTTCGCCATGGACCACGGGGCCTATCCGGCCTCGCTGCTCTATCGCGGCTATCCGAAGTCGATCTGCACCTCGATCAACCACGTGGTCTGCCACGGCATCCCCAACGACAAGCCGTTGCGCGAGGGCGACATCGTCAACCTCGACATCTGCCTGATTCTCGATGGCTGGCACGGCGATTCGAGCCGCATGGCCTATGTCGGCGAGGTGCCCCGCAAGGCGCAGCGCCTATGCGAGATCACCTACGAGGCCCTGATGCGCGGCGTCGCGGCGGTGAAGCCGGGCGGCTCCACCAACGATATCGGCCGGGCGATCCAGGCCTATGCGGAGAGTGAGCGCTGCTCGGTGGTACGCGACTTCTGCGGCCACGGCCTGGGGCGCACCTACCACGACGCGCCGACGATCCTGCACTACGTCGAGGCGAGCTACGACGTGCCGTTCAAGCCCGGCCAGTTCTTCACGGTCGAGCCGATGATCAACCTCGGCCGTCCGGCCGTGAAGGTGCTGGGCGACGGCTGGACCGCCGTCACCCGCGACCGGTCGCTCTCGGCACAGTTCGAGCACACGGTGGCAGTGACCGAGACGGGCGTGGAGATCTTCACGATCTCACCGAAGGGGCTGCACCAGCCCATCAATCCCGCCGCCTGACCGCCCATGGCGCCGTTGCCGGACGACGCCGCGGCGGGGTTGTTCGCGGAGAGCGCCGAAGCGGCTGCGCTGGGCAGGGAGGCGCCGCACTATCACGGCCACCGCGACCGGCTTCGGGAGAAGTTCGCGGCGGCGGGCAGCGATGCGCTGCCGGATTACGAGCTTCTGGAGCTGGTCCTGTTCCGGGCGATCCCCCGGCGGGACGTGAAGCCGCTCGCCAAGGCCCTGGTCGCCCGGTTCGGCAGTTTCGCCGAAGTGGTGAGCGCCGAGCCGGCGCGGCTGATGGAAGTGCCCGGTGTCAGCGCCGGCGTGGTCTCCGACCTCAAGGTGATCGAGGCGGCCGGGCGGCGACTCGCCCGGGGGGCGATCCGCGAGCGCGAACTGCTCGGCTCGTGGGGCGCGCTGCATGAATACCTGCGCGCCACCATGGCGTTCGCGCCGCGCGAGGAGTTCCGGATCCTGTTCCTCGACAAGCGCAACCACCTCATCGCCGACGAGGTGCAGGGGCGCGGCACCGTCGACCACACCCCGGTCTATCCCCGCGAGGTCGCCCGCCGCGCGCTGGAACTCTCGGCCACCGCCATCATCCTCGCCCACAACCACCCGTCCGGCGATCCGACGCCATCGGCGGCCGACGTGGCGATGACCCGCGAGATCATCGCTGTCCTGACGCCTCTGAAGATCGTCGTGCACGATCACGTCATCCTGGGGCGAAACGGACATGCCAGCTTGAAAGGTTTGAAGCTGATCTGATCCTTCGGCCGCCTTGAGCGTTAATGCGCACGCCTATAGCCGTGGCGGGATGGCGCGCCTCTTGCCTCAAGAGCAGGAGCGTAAGGGAGGAGCGGGATGGCGTTGACGGCCTTCGACGAGATGAACGGACTCGGCACCGGCGCCGCCGATCCGGCCGCCGTCCGAGACGCCTACGGCCAGCTCAAGGCGTGGCTCGATGCGACACCGCCGGAACACTTCAACACCCGACGCAGCCAGGCCGAGCTGCTGTTCCGCCGGATCGGCATCACCTTCGCGGTCTACGGCGACAACGAATCGACCGAACGCCTGATCCCGTTCGACATCATCCCGCGGGTGATCACAAAGCCGGAATGGTCGTTCCTGGAGCGCGGACTGAAGCAGCGGGTCACCGCCATCAACCTGTTCCTGAAGGATATCTACGGCGCACAGGAATGCATCAAGGCCGGCATCATCCCGGCCGACCTCGTCTATCGGAACGCCCATTACCGCATGGAGATGCGCTCGTTCCGGGTGCCGCATGACCTCTACGTCCACATCGCCGGCATCGACATCGTGCGCACCGGCGAGAACGATTTCTTCGTGCTGGAGGACAATGCCCGGATCCCCTCCGGCGTGTCCTACATGCTGGAGAACCGGGAGGTGATGCTGCGCCTGTTCCCGGACCTGTTCTCCAAGCACCGGGTCGCCCCGGTGGAGAATTATCCAGACGCCCTGCTCGCCACCCTGCGCAGCCTCGCGCCGGGAACGGCGACCCGGGACCCCACCGTCGTGCTGCTGACCCCCGGCCGCTACAACTCGGCCTTCTACGAACACTCGTTCCTGGCCGACAAGCTCGGCGTCGAACTGGTGGAGGCGTCCGACCTCTTCACCCGGGACGACGTGGTCTACATGCGCACCACCGAGGGCCCGCGGAAGGTCGACGTGATCTACCGCCGCCTCGACGACGATTTCCTGGATCCCCTGGTCTTCCGCCCGGACTCCGTGCTGGGCGTGCCCGGCCTGATGAACGCCTACGAGCGTGGTACTGTTACCTTGGCCAACGCGGTCGGGACCGGCATCTCGGACGACAAGGCGGTCTACAGCTACATGCCGGAGATCGTGAAGTTCTTCACCGGCGAGGAGCCGATCCTGCACAACGTGCCGACCTACCGCTGCCGCGAGAAGGACGCCTTCGCGTACGTGATGGACAACCTGTCCGAACTCGTCGTGAAGGAGGTCAACGGCTCGGGCGGCTACGGCATGCTGGTCGGGCCGCACGCGAGCAAGCGCGAGATCGACGATTTCGCCAAGAAGCTTAGGCACGCGCCCGACGGCTTCATCGCTCAGCCGACCCTGTCGCTCTCCACCTGCCCGACTTTCGTGGCCTCGGGCGTCGCGCCCCGCCACGTGGATCTGCGGCCGTTCGTGCTATGCGGCGCCGATCAGATCCGCATCGTGCCGGGGGGGCTGACGCGCGTGGCGCTGAAGGAAGGGTCCCTGGTGGTCAATTCCAGCCAGGGCGGTGGCACGAAGGACACTTGGGTGCTCGACGCCTGAGCCCCACGCCATCCGGACGTTCCGAGGCGCGGACATCGTGGTCCGCACGACTTGGCTGAAGACCGATGCTTTCCAGGACCGCCGACAATCTTTTCTGGCTCTCGCGCTACGTCGAGCGCGCCGATTTCGTCGCCCGCATCCTCGACGCGGCGCACCGATTCGCCTCGCTGCCGACGAGCTATGGCGGCGGCGGCACCAACGAATGGGACTCGGCTCTGGCCTCGGCCGGCGACAGGGATGCGTTCAAGGCGCATTACAGCGTGGTCAACGCCGATACGGTCTGTGATTTCCTCGCCTTCAGCCCGCACAATCCGTCCTCGATCCGCTCCTGTATCGAGGCGGCGCGCGAGAATGCCCGTTCGGTGCGCACGGCGCTCACCACCGAGATGTGGGACGCGATTAACGGCGCGTGGCTGGAACTGCGTAACTATTCGGGCAAGGAGCTCAACCGCGACGAGTTCGGCCGCTTCCTCGATTGGGTGAAGACGGTGTCGCTGACCTTTGACGGCTCGGCTTTCCGGACGATGCTGCGCAACGACGGGTTCTGGTTCACCCGGCTCGGCACCGCCATCGAGCGCGCTGACAACACTGCCCGCATTCTCGACGTGAAATACAAGATCCTGCTACCCCAGGACGAGACAGTCGGCGGCAGCCTCGACTACTTCCAGTGGACCACGATCCTACGCGAAGTCTCGGCCTTCAATGCCTACCACTGGGTGTATCGGGAGAGCGTCAAACCGCTCCTGGTGGCAGACCTGCTGATGCTCAACAAGCAGATGCCGCGTTCCTTCGCGAACTGCTACGGCGTGATCGTCGAGTATCTCGACCTGATCGCGGACGCCTATGGCCGCCGGGGACCGAGCCAGCGGCTCGCGGGCAACATGCTGGCCAAGCTCGAAGGCGAGGATATCGACCGGGTCTTCGCCTCGGGCCTGCACGAATTCGTCGAGGCCTTCGTCGCCGAGAACAATAATGTAGGCGAAGCCATCGCCAAGCAGTATCTGGTCGGCTGAAGCGAGACGGACAGGACGGCGCATGCGCATTCGCGTGGTCCACGAGACCATCTACACCTACGAGCAGCCCGCACGCGGGCTCGTGCAGGTCCTGCGCCTCACGCCCAGAGACCATGACGGGCAGTATGTCCGGACCTGGCGGATCGACACCACGGTCGACGGGCGGCTGACCGCCCGCGAGGACGGGTTCGGCAATCTCGTCCATTGGTTCACCCCGGACGAGCCGACCGACGCCCTGATCATCAAGGTGACTGGCGCGGTCGATACCGAGGACACGCAAGGGGTCGTGCGCGGGACGATCGAGCGCCTGCCGGACGCGTTCTACCTGCGCGACACGGATCTCTGCGCGACGAGCGTCGAGCTGCAGGGTTTCGCCGAGCGCGTCGCGACCAATGGGGACGCGTCGCCGCTGGCCTTGCTCCACCGCCTGATGGACGCCGTCCCCGAAGCGGTCGCGTTCGAGCCGGGCCCGGCCGCGAATGCCGTCCCGGCCGGCAAGGCCTTCACGGCGGGACGGGGCATCTGCCAGGATCTGACGCACGTCTTCATCGCGGCGGCCCGGCATATCGGCATCCCGGCGCGCTACGTGGCGGGCTACCGGGCCCGCGACGATGGCGAGGCCGCGGTCGAGGCGCCGCACGGTTGGGCCGAGACATTGGTGCCGGATCTCGGCTGGGTCGCGTTCGATCCGTGCTTCGGGATGAGCCCGTCCGACAGCTACATCCGCGTCGCCACGGGGCTCGACTATCTCGGCGCAGCGCCGATCCGCGGCAGCCGCACCGGTGGCGGCATCGAGACACTGGACGTGAAGCTTCACGTCGAGCAAGGCAGGGCCGCAATCCAATCCTGATTCCCGCGACACCGGCCCCGGCCGCACGAGAGCCCAAGACGATGACCTACTGCGTCGGTGTCCTAGTCGAGGACGGGCTCGTGATGGTCGCCGACACCCGCACCAATGCGGGGCTCGACGACATTTCGACCTATCGCAAGCTGCATCACTTCAACGTCCCGGGCGAGCGGGTGATGATGCTGGCCTCGGCCGGCAACCTGTCGATCACCCAATCGGTACTGAGCCTCCTGCAGGAGGGCGTTCCCGGCGAGGACGATGAGCCGCCGCAGCGACTCGTCGAGGCACCGACGATGTTCCAAGCGGCGCAACTGATCGGGCGCGCGATCCGCCGTGTCCGCATGATCGAGAAGGACGGCTTCGAGGCAGCCAATATCCGGTTTTCGATCTCGCTGCTGTTCGGCGGCCAGATCGGTACCGGCGAGATGCGGCTGTACCTGATCTACTCGGCCGGCAATTTCATCGAGTGCAGCATGGACGCGCCGTTCCTCCAGATCGGCGAGCACAAATACGGCAAGCCGATCCTCGACCGGGCAGTGACCTACCGGACCGACCTGTACGACGCCTTGAAGGTGAGCCTTGTCTCGATGGATTCGACCATGCGTTCGAATCTCGGGGTGGGATTGCCGATCGACATCGCGGTGGCGCGCCGGAACGCCCTCGACCCGGAGGTGAACCACCGGATCGAGGCCGGCGAGGGGTATTTTCACGATCTGCGCGAGCGTTGGTCGGCGGCACTCCGGGCCGCGCACCGGGCGATCCCGCGGCCGCCGTACGGGCCTTCGGAGAAGTAGCGGGGCGTAAGAACGGTTCAGGCGGCGTGCAGAGCCTTCAGCAAGGCCCGCGCTGCTCCAGCGGGATCCCTGGCGCGCATCACCCCGCCCATGATGGCGACGGCTGCCGCCCCAGCCCCCCGGCATGCCGCGACCGAGTCGGGCCCGATACCGCCGAGCGCCACCACCGGCAGGCCTGCTGTCCGCGCGGCGACGATGCCTTCGGGACCAAGGGCAGGTCCGTAGCCCGGCTTGCTCAAGGTCGGAAAAATCGGGCTGAGCGTCACGTAATCGGCACCGTTCCCCGCCGCCTGCGCGACCTCATGCGCTGCATGGGCCGACACACCGATCAGCGCCCCCGCTCCCAGCGCGTCACGCGCCGCCGCGATCGCCTCCGCGTCCGAGCCGCCGCCGAAATGCACGCCGTCGGCGCCGAGCGCCCGGGCCAGGGCGACATCACCGCCGACCGTCAGGACCCCGCCCGCTGTTCGGACGCGCGCCGCCACGGCCTCACCGAGCCGCCGCCGCGCCACAGGCTCCAGGTCGCGGTCGCGGAACCAGATCCAGCGCCCGCCGCCCTTTAGGATCGCTTGGACAGTCTCGGCGAGCGGCCGCGCATGGCCATGCCGGTCCGTCACCGCCAGCAGCGGCGACGGCAGTGCCCTCACGAGCCGACGAGGCCGAGCTGCGGGCTCGACGGCTCGGCCCGGCCGCGCCGCGGGATGCGCCCGGCCAAGTAAGCGTCGCGCCCGGCTGCCACGGCCCGGCCCATGGCACGAGCCATGCGCACCGGGTCGTCGGCCTTGGCGATCGCGGTGTTGATCAGGCATGCGGACGCGCCGAGCTCCATGGCGATCACCGCATCCGATGCGGTGCCGATCCCGGCATCGACCACCACGGGCACCTTGGCCCGGCGGCAGATCAGTTCGAGATTGGCCGGGTTGGCCACCCCCATCCCGGAGCCGATCAGCGAGCCCATCGGCATCACGGCGGCGCAGCCGAGATCCTCCAGGCGCTGGCAGACGATCGGGTCGTCGTTGCAATAGGGCAGGACCACGAAGCCGTCGTCCACGAGGTGGCGGCAGGCCTCCATCAACTCGACGACGTCCGGGTACAGGGTCTCGCGGTCGCCGATCACCTCGACCTTGATCCAGTTGGTGTCCAGCGCCTCGCGGGCGAGTTCGGCGGTCATGATCGCGTCACGGGCGGTCTCGCAGCCGGCCGTGTTCGGCAGGAAGCGCCTGCCCTTCAGCAGCGTCACCGTGTCCGAGCCGTGGCCCTGAAGCGAGACCCGGCGGATCGAGGCGGTCACCACCTCGGCCCAGCTCGCCGCGACGGCGTCGCGCATGATCGCCTGAGTGGGATAGCCGGCGGTACCGATGAACAATCGGGACGACAGGTTCACCCCGGCGATGGTGAAGCTGTCGGGCGTCGGATCGGGGCGCAGCGGCGTAACGCTCTGGTCCATGGTCAACCTCCCTGCATGGCGCGGACGATCTCGACGCGGTCCCCCTCGGCGACCGGGGTCTCGTCCCAGTCCCGGCGGTGGAGCACCCGACCGTTCAGCGCGATGGCGATGCCCTGCGGGCTCTCGATGCCGCTTTCCTCCGCCTCCTGGCGAAACAGGGCGTTCACGGTCCCGGCGTCGCGCTCGCGCGGCTCGCCGTTGATGAAGACCTTCATGCCGAGGCCCTCCAAGGCTCGGCCTGAACAAACCGTGCCCGGGTGAAGGGACGGGCCACCTCGGGCAGCGCGCCGTTCGTCACCAGCTCGGCTACGGCATCGGCGGTGACGGGGGCGAGCAGATAGCCGTTGCGATGATGCCCCGTGGCGGCAACCAGCCCGGGCGCCAGCGTGTCGATGATCGGCGCGTCGTCGTCCGAGGTCGGCCGGTAGCCGCTCCAGACGGCCTCCACGTCCATCTCCTCGATCCCGGGCAGGACCCGCCGCGCACCTTCGAGCAGCGCGTAGAGGCCGCCCGCGGTGACGCCGGGACGGAAGCCGCAATCCTCCACGGTCGCGCCGACGATGAGCTGGCCATCGCTCTTCGGTGCCATGTGGACCTGCTCGGTCCATACCATCCGGCCGAGCGTACCCGTCCGGCGCGTGGTGCGCAGGGCCAGGGACTGGCCCTTCAGGGGCCGCACCGGCAACGACAGGGTCTCCGGCAGCAGCCCACCCTCCCCGCTCCAGGCGCCCGAGGCCAGGATCACGGTGCCGGACCGGATGGCGTGCTCGCCGACGTGGAGTCCCGCGACGCGGACCCCCGACCAGTCGAGGGCCGTCACCGGGGCGTGCTCGATCAGGCTGACGCCGGCCCGACGGCAGGCCTCCGCCAGGGCGGCCATCACGCGGCACGGATCGACCTGATGGTCCATTGGGCAGTGAACGCCGGCGGTGATCGAGGGGCGTAGGCCGGGCTCCAGGCGCCGGACCTCGCTGCCCGAAAGCCACGTCGCGTCGAGCCCGGAGCGGCGTTGGAGATCGTAGCGGAAGCGCAGGCGCTCGACCTCGTCGCGACCGACCGCCAGGACCAGCGTGCCGTCCGGCCGGTAGTCGATCGACAGGCCCGCATCGGCCTCCAGGGCATCGCGGAAGGCCGGCCAGCGCCGGAGCGAGTCCAGGGCGAGCGGCAGCAGCGGATCGGAGCCGGGTTCGTGCTCGGCGGCCGGCGCCAGCATTCCGGTGGCCGCCAGGCTCGCACCCGCGCCGATCGTCTCGCGTTCCAGTACGGTCACGGAATGGCCGGCCCGGGCGAGCCGCCATGCGATCGACAGGCCGATCAGTCCGCCGCCGACGATCGCGATGTCGGTGGTGTCAGGAAGATGGACCTGCTCACGTGCGCCCGCAGGGCCGCGGCGTTGTCCGATCGGTGACGGGGGGCGGTCCAGGGACACGCGTCTCTCCACAGGGTTCGGTCGTGGAGATCGGGCCAAGTGCTTCGGTAAGAAGCTGTGGCCTGCCTTTCGGGCGGCCGCGGTCCAATCCCTACGCCGGTATGAGCCGGATCAGGTTCAAAGGATTTCCGCGCCGCAGGTCCTGACGGACGTGCCAGCGGTTTCTCAGCCCCTTGCCGGGGATCTCCCTGGAACACGCATAGATTTGGTCGCCCGCTTGCCGCCGGTCAACCCCGCCGCCGGGGCGACGACCGGTCTTCGGGCGAAAACAACCGGGTTCCGGTCATGGTCCGGACACCACGCCGCGCGGAAACGGCACCCCACGGCACCGGCGTCAGGTCCCGCGCACGATCCCTTCATGGCTCCGGGGTCTCATCGCCCAACGGCTGCACCCCCACCCACAGGCTGACCCGCGTGCGCACAATCCTGCTCGTCTGCACACTCGGCTTCCTGGGTGTCACGGCTGCGCAGAAGCTGCGAGAGGGCCTGCGCCCGGTGACGGCCGCCCTGCTGGTCGCGTCCCAGCCGAAGCCGGCCCTCGAAGCCGTCGTGACGTCGGGCGTCGCGCTTAAGGCTGGCCGCAACGGCCATTTCTTCGTCCATGCCCTGCTGGACGGCCGTACGCTGCCGATGATGGTGGATACCTGTGCGAGCGCCTGCGCGTTCTCCGAGGAGGATGCGGCGCGCATCGGGATCCGGGTCGGTCCCGCGGATTTCACGCGCGTCTGGAACACGGCGAACGGTCGGGTCCGGGTCGCACCGATCCGGATCGCGGTGGTGCAGATCGGTTCGATCACGGTGCGGGACGTGGAGGCGGTGGTGATCCCGCGGGGGCTCCTCGCGACCAGCCTGCTGGGGATGTCGTTCCTCGGGCGCCTGCGCGAGTTCAGCGTTGCCGGCAGCACGATGACGCTCCGGGGCTAACCGACCGGGCGCTGTGTTCACGTCGCTTCCCGCCTGCATTGGTACGAAGATGCGTATGGTATGCAGCTAAGAAAAACGCACTCGGTTGCAATCTATAGGTCTATGACTGGTTTAAGCGATTCAATCGTCTTTATTTTATAAGTATAAGCAACATCTTAATCGTACCCTCTGGTCGTTTTGCGCGCCTGACGCATCATGTTATGTCCGCGGTCAATTGCGGTCGAGCATCGAAATCGACGTGCGGGACAGTTCGATGACGAAAAAAGCAGGCCCGACGATCTGTCTGTCGATGATCGTCACGGATGAGGCCCACGTTGTCCGTCGATGTCTGGATTCGGTTCGGCCGATCATCGATCATTGGATCATCGTGGATACCGGATCCTCGGACGGGACCCAGGACATCATCCGCACGGCGATGGCCGATATACCGGGCGCCCTCGTCGCGCGGCCCTGGGTCGATTTCGCTACGAACCGAAACGAGGCCCTGAAGCTCGCACGCCGCCACGCGGATTACGTTCTGATCATCGACGCCGATGACACGTTGATCATCCCGGACAACTTCACGATGCCGAAGCTGTCCCAGCCCGGATACCGGTTCGAGATCATCGATACGCAGACGCGGTACTGGCGCAATCAGCTCGTCAGCAGCAGGAAGGATTGGCGCTATCGGGGCGTCCTGCACGAGTTCCTCTCCTGCCCGGGCGTCGAGCGAATGCCGATCCTCCCCCTGGCGATGCGCCGGGGTGATGACGGGGCCCGTCACCGCGACAAGACGGCGGATGCACGTGACATCGCCCTCCTCGAAGGGGCCCTGGCGGGCGAGACGGATTCCTTCATGGTCGCGCGATACACGATGTATCTCGGCAGCACCTATGATGCAGCCGGTGAATACCGGAAGGCGTTCGACTGTTTTCTGAAGCGGGCCGATCTGGGCGGTTGGGACGAAGAAATCTATTTCAGCCTGCTGATGGCCGCGGTGAATGCGGAGCGCGTGGGCGAGCCCGACGACAGGGTGTTGCAGCTCTACGACCGCGCGATCCTCATCCGCCCGGCACGGGCGGAGGCCCGCCATGGGGCCAGTCGGTTATGCAGGCAGAAGAAGCGGTTTGCGGACGGCTATCGCTACGCCGAGGCGGGCCTCGCGCTGGAGCTTCCGAGCGAGGGCATATCGTTGAATCCATGGGTCTATGACTACGGATTGCTCGATGAGTTCGCCGTCAACGCCTTCCACATCGGCCAATACGGCGCCTGCGGATACGCCTGCCTGAAGATCCTCGGGCGACCCGACGTCCCAAGGGACTTCTTTGCCCGCGCCTGTACGATGGCCCGGGAGGTGACGGAGAAGATGGTCGATCCGGTCTGGGGTCTTCAGCCAACCCCTTACAGGTCGGCGTTCGAGCCGGAGTGGGAGAGATTGAGAGCTTAGAGCCGTGCCCGATCGCGTTGCTCACGGTACACGACACAGTGGCGGCGGGCGGCGCGCCGTGGTGGACTGAGGGATTCCTCGCCAAAGGGATCCCCCCATGTCCGCTTGTCTGCGCACCGCCCTGATCGAGAGCCTATCGGCGCAT
>NZ_JAKSYH010000045.1 GCF_022829295.1 Methylobacterium sp. J-088 | reverse complement strand
ATCCGGACACGCGGGCGCCCGCCGAGGTTACCAGCGGGCCTGCAATCCGGCGGCGATCATTTGGGCGGTGGCGCCGGGGCGCAGGTCGCCGGTGTAGCCCAGCGACAGCTGCACGCCCCCCGCCACCGGACCCGTCAGGCTCACCCCCAGGACTGCCCCGTCCCGGCCGAGCCGGCTCGTGCGCTTCGCGAATGGCACTCCGAACAGTCGCGAGCGCAGAGTGGCGACGGTGTCGCCCAGCCCGTGCTCCCATTAGGCCCGGCCATCCAGCCGCAGGCCCGCCGCGCCGTCCGCTGCCGTGCCGTCGACCGCAAGGCTCGTCACACGCCCGCCCACGAGGCTGCGCGCGCCGTCGAGGCCGGCGGTGGCGAAGCGGCGGGCCTGCGGCTGGAGGGCCGGGCCTACTGGGCGCACGAGCTGGGCGACACCGTCGCCACTCTGCGCTCGAGCCTGTTCGGGGTGCCGTTCGCGACGCGCACGAGCCGGCTCGGCCGGGACGGGGCAGTCCTGGGGGTGAGCCTGACGGGTCCGGTGGCGGAGGGCGTGCAGCTGTCGCTGAGCTACACCGGCGACCTGCGCCCCGGCGCCACCGCCCAAATGATCGCCGCCGGATTGCAGGCCCGCTGGTAACCTCGGCGGGCGCCCGCGTGTCCGGATCCTGTTCGGCGCTTCAGCCGAACAAGGTCCGGGCCACGATCTGCGGGTCGATCGGCTTCTGGCACAGGGCCACGGCTCCATAGGGCGGCGGCACGACGGCCGGGTCGTAGCCCGTGGCGAACAGGAACGGCACGCCGCGGGCCCGCAGCGCGTCGGCGACGGGGTAGACGAGTTCGTCCTGCAGGTTGATGTCGAGCACCGCCGCGTCGATCGCGGCCGTTCCGGCGATCAGCGCCAGCGCCTCCTCCACGCTGGGCACCGGGCCGAGCACCTCCGCGCCGCCTTCCTCGAACCATGATTTGAGGTCGATGGCGATGAAGTAATCGTCCTCGACCAGCAGGATCCGCCGGCCGGTCAGCGCCCCGTCCGAACTCATGGTAGGCTCCCTGCGGTGTCTCCCTCGGGATGGGGGAGGTTGATCGTACACTGGAGTGTCGTCTCGCTTAAGGCATAGCAGGTCCTGGCCTTCAGCGCGTAGGGCAGCGCCCGCTCGATGAGCTCGCGCCCGTAGCCGCCCCGCAGGGACGCGTCCTGGGCCCCAGACGGGCGGACCAGCCCCTCCTCGACCCAGTCCACAAGGAGCCGGCGCCCGTCCTCGGACTCGCAGATTCGCCACGTCACGCTCAAGGAGCCCTGCGGCGTGGTGAAGGCACCGTATTTGAGCGCGTTGGTGGCGAGCTCGTGCAGGGCCAGCGCGAAGGTCTGCACGGTTGCCTTGCGCAGGCGCACCACCGGTCCCGCGATCCGGACGCGCGTCTGCGCAGCGGGGGCGTTGAGGGCAGCGAGCTCCGTCTCGATCAGCGTGCGCAGCGTGATCGGCTCCTGGTCCGAGCGCGACAGGAGACCCTGCACCCGCGAGAGCGCCGACAGGCGGTCGTTGAACTGCGCCTTGAACAGCTCGCCCGGCCCGGTCAGCGCCATGGTCTGCTTGGCGATGGCGCGCACGACCCCGAGCAGGTTGCGGGTGCGGTGCTGCAGCTCCGCGACCATCACCTGTTGGCGCTCTTGAAGCTGGCGCAGGTCGTCGATGTCGGTGGAGGTGCCGAGCCACTCGACGATCCGCCCCTCCCCGTCGCGCACCGCCGCCGCGCGGGTCTGGAACCAGCGGTAGCGCTGTCCGGGGGCGTTGCAGAGCCTGTGCTCATAGGAGAGCTGGCCGCTGGCCGCGGCTTCCTGCCAGGCGGTCCGGGCGATGGCGACGTCGTCGGGATGGACGGCCTCCAGCCAGCCCCATCCGAGGCTGCCGTCGTTGTCCTGGCCCGTATAGGCAATCCATTGCGGGCTCGCCCAGATGCAGGCGCCGTCGATCCCAGCGCGCCAGATCAGCTGCGGGATGCCCTGGGCGAGCGTGCGGAACAGCGCCTCGCTCTCGCGCAGGCGCCGCTCGGCCAACACCCGCTCGGTGCTCTCCACCACGATGGCGATGACGCCCGCGGGCTTCCCACCTTCGTCGAAGACCGGCGAGTAGTCGAGATTCATCCAGACCGGCTCGGGCCTGCCGTAGCGACGCAGGGTGAGTTCCTGATCGCGGTAGGAAAGCGTCCCCCCGGCCAATACCACGCGCATCACGTGGTCGTTGAAATCGGCGACCTCCGGCCAACCCTCGCGCACCTTGGAGCCGAGGAGTTGCGGGTGGCGCCCACCCGCGAAGCCCGAATAGGCATCGTTGTAGATCATGATGCCGTCCGGGCCCCACAGGAGCACGATCGGCACCGGCGAGAGCAGCAGGGTGCTGACGGCGAAGATCAGGCTCTGCGGCCAGTCGGCGATCGGGCCGAGCGGCGTGCGCGCCCAGTCGTAGGTCCGCACCAGATCGCCGAGTTCGCCGCAGCCGGTTGGAAGCGTCGAGGCCCCGCCCGTCCGACGAACGGTCCTACGGTTCCCGACAGGAGCGCGGGGCGGGACGGATGGAGGCGGCGATCCTGCGGCCGGCATGTTCCTGATCTGACCTGCTCGCGCATCATCCCGAACGGCGGTCACCGGTTTTCCGATACAGATGGTGCACACGCAAAGGGCTGCGGCACCGTGACGGTTCCGCGTCCGGGATGATGCTCCACACGCGCTCCTGATCGCGTCGCGACACGGTACGCCATGCCGGGGTGTTCGGGAGACCCACGCCACCCCGCCATCCTGCGGTAACCGCATCAGGACGAGGAATGGATCGCCGTCTCTCCAAGCCGTGGATCGTGGGCGTCGCATGCTTGCCTGGTTCATCTCTCCGTGTTGTCGCGCGTCCGCGCGCCGAACTGGCCTCCCCTTCGGAGAGCGCTCCAGCAAGCTGCCGATAAGCTCGCTCCGTCCTAGCGTGCGGATCGAGGCCATTCAGCAGCCTGCACCGCATCGATCCAGCTGCCTGCGACCCGATGGACCGCCCGCGTTCATAGTCTTGCCGTGTTCCAGGCGCCCCCTGGGGTGATCAGCCCCACGGGGCAGCCCGGCCCCGGGAGAACGTCCTTATGCTGAACTCGATTCTGGCGCTCCTGACGGTCGCCGCGGTCCTCGCGGTCAGGGCGCTGCTCAAGCTGCCGCTCATGCTGTTCCGCCGTGTCGGCCGCCTGCTGCGCGGTCGCCGCCCGGCCGCTGCCTGAGCGGGCCGGTCACCGAGAGACTCATCCGTCCGCGTCGATGGTGAACACCATCCCGCGGCCCGGTCCGTGATCGGAGTAGTCGACGAGCGTGAGGCCGCGTGCAGCCAGCGTCTCTGCGACGGTCTCCCGCTCCTTGCGAACCATCTGGCCGACCGCGAGCGGCGTCAGCCGCGGGCTCGCTTGGCGCAACCGGTCCACCCCGATATTTGCCGGCAGCCCTTCGTCCTCGGCGATCCGGGCCAGGGCGAGACCCAGATCCCGCGCCTTGGTCTCCGCCGCGGATTTCGGCTTGAAGGCCATTCCAGTTCTCCCTCGTTCCAAGTTTCTGCCACGCTCGGTGTCATTCACGTGGCCTGCGCATCGACGTTCACGTCGGGGAAGGCCCAGCTCCATACCCGGCCCCCCGCGCATCGTAGACCTCGACCTGCCAGCGCGACCAATCGAACCGCTCGACCACCCGTTCGATCAGGGCAAGGGCCACGCGCTCGGCATGAACACGCTTTGCGCCGCGTTCGACAAAGGGCTGCCGTCGAGGTCGGTCACCAGCTCGTGGCCGTCCGTACAATGGAAGCGGTAGAGCCGTGTTGGCATTGCTGTTTTCCTGCTCCATCCCCGGCGATCCACCAGCATCCGAGCCTGTCAGCCACCGATGGTTGAACCGCCTCGGCCGATGCGCCATGTTCATGAAATGTTCTAAACAGATCGAAGCCGTGATGCATGCAGATCCTGCGGTGGTGCCTGTGAAGATTCGTCCCAGGAAGGCCAAGGTGATCGCCGTCGCGCCTCATTGCGCGGTCCGGGGGATGCATGGGCCGTCCCGCCCGCACGGGCTATCGGTTCGCGTATCGGTGCCGGATAAAGCTGAGGGGCGGCCGCACATCACCCTCCCCCCGCAGAGGGGGGGAAGGATGGGTGCGTTTCACGGCCGGACTGCGATTTATGAGTATCTCAGCCCACCCTGCAGAGAGATGCGCAGCATCCCGCTCAGGTCCTAGCCCCGACCCTTGCGCTCGCGCTCGGCCATGGCGCCGGGCTGGCCAAGACCGATCGCCTTGGCGAGGGCGGAGCGTTGCTCGGCGTAAGCCGGGGCGACCATCGGGTAATCGGCCGGCAGGCCGTAGCGGTCGCGGTAGGCCCTCGGGTCCAGCCCGTGGCTGGTCAGGTGGCGCTTGAGTGTCTTGTAGGTCTTGCCGTCGATGAAGCTGACGATCCCGTCTGGACGGACCGACTTGCGGATCTGGGCCGCGCTCGGCCGGTCGATGTCGGGCTGGGCTGCCGCGCCGGTCTCCGCCGTCAGGGTGCCCGAGACGAGGCCCGCGACGGCTCCGTGGACCCGGGCGATCAGCGCCGGCAGTTCCGCGGCCGGAACGGGATTGTTCGACACGTAGGCGGCAACGAGTTCGGCGGTCACGACCGCCAAGGTCTCGGTCGCCTCATCGTGTGTGTCGGTCATGTGAGGTCCTTCGAAAAGCGCTGTGTCACCTCATCGTTTGGGGCCGGCAAAGGTTTAAACGAAGTAAATTTAGCACGATGACTTAGCGAATAGGCGGTATTTCTCCCGCAGCGCACACCAGCCGCGGCGGACCGGGCGATCGATTCGAAACGATCGCCCGGTCCGCCTTCGAAGGTCTTCCGAATCACCGACAGGGATCAGAGGTCGGTGGTGGCCGGATAGGACCGGACCCGACCCCGCTCGCCGTTCGTCCCGGCAGGGCCGGTGCCCGTGGTGATCTGCGGGGCCGTCCAGCCCTCCGCACGCCATGCATTCGCCTTCTCATCGAGGTCGACCGCACCGTGCCGCTCCAGGATCGCTGTCACCGTTGGGGCCAGCGCGGCCCGCGCCGGGTCGAGGCGGACCGTGACGAGGGTTCCACCCCGCCGCACGCCCTCGCCGTAGGCATGGGCGTCCGCCTCGCCCACCCCGGCACCCGTCAGTGCACCAGCGAATCCCCCCGCGGCTGCGCCGATGCCGGCCCCCGTCAGTGTGGCGACGAGCCAGCCGGCGGCGACCACCGGTCCGACCCCCGGGATCGCGATCAGGCCGAGGCCCGCCAAGAGACCCGCGGCACCGCCCGCGACCGTGCCGAGGGTCGCACCAGCCCCGGTGCCGTCCTTGGCACGCTCCTTGGCGGCGGCATCGCCGGTTCCGTCATCGACGACACCGGCATGCCGATCGCCCTCGTTGTTGCTGACGAGGCTGATATCGCCGTGCGGGATCCCGCTGCCCTCGATCTCGCCAACGGCGGTACGCGCATCCGCATAGCTGTCGTAGAGGGCCGTGATGGTCTGTTGAGCCATGAACTTTCTCCTGCCAAACTGTCTCGCCGGCCAACATTCGCGTCAGGGGACGGATTACTGCGCCGCCACATTGCCCTTGAAATCGAGGCCGACCTGAACGGTCTGACCGCCATGCGTGGCGGTGCCCCGCCAGATGCCGTCCGAATCCTTCTTGAGATCCCGGGCATCCATGAAGCCGGCCTTCGCCAACCGTGCGCGGGTCTCGCCCTCCGTGAAGCTGTTCGCGCCCTTCTCAAGTTGGACGCTGCCGCCCGCACCGGTTCCGGTGCCGTTCGGGGTCATCTTATCGGTGTTCGGCCGCGTCACGCTCTGCTGACCGCCGGATTGCTGGCTCGTCTTGGCATCGGGGGCAGCCGGCGTGCCCGTGACCGTGGTCTGAGCGACAGCGCTCGATCCGAGCAGGGTCGCGAGGACAAGGGCAAGAGAGATACGCATGATGGGCTCCGTGGTGGTTTCGGAACCATCAAACCTTTCGTGGAGCACGACGTTCCGGAATCAGGTGATTTAACGGGATCGCTTGAGGGATCGGCTAAAATTTGCAGATCTATGCAACTGTTATACTCGCATTCTAGCCAGATCGTTGCGGTGGACACACCGGGATAGGTCAGCCGGCGCCATGGCCGCCCTTGCGGTTGTCTGGCATGGGCCGGGGCGGCCGGGTGTCGTAGCCGCCGGTCTCGGGCGCCACCTGGGCATCCGGAACGGCGGCGCCCGGGGCGTGCGGTCCGCTGCCGCCCGCCGTCGGATCGGTCTCTCCTACGGGTCGCGCGGGCCGCGCCGGGGGCACAGTCCCGAAGGCTTCGCGTGCCGCGTCGACATCCTGTCCCATGCGCCCCTCCTGACGGCCTGCCGAACAGCCGGTGACGGTTCAAGGCCTCAGCGCAACGCATGTTCCCGCAAGGCCAACGGTTCGGACGGTGCATCCGGCCGCGGACCGGATCCCGCCGCCCGGTAGGCTGTACGCTCGCCGATGCCGAGCCTTCATTTCCGCTGACCGGTCGGATTGGGCGTGGATGAGGTGTCGGGCGTCACGGCCGGGTTCACGGGCGTGACCTTCGACCACGTGGCCGCAATGAGGACGATGGCGATCAGGAGAGCCGCGAAGATGCCGACGAGGACGAAGCGCTTCATGGGGGAGGTCGAACATCCTACGGGGTCGTGGAAGCGAGGAACAACCGGAACGGCCGAACGATCCCTCCGGCCAGCGGCGGTCGATACGTCTGGCGGCGGCCCTGGGCGTCAGGAACCGGAGGGCTGCGCCGAGGCCTGGGCTCCGATCGCCTCGGACAGAAGCCGTACCCGCCCGAATGCGGCCGCGGCCTGATGAGCCAGGGCCTCCAGCCGGCAGATGGTCGCGTCGTCCGGGATGACGGAGGCGCACCAGTAGGCACCCAGCGCGGCCACCGCCTCGGGAACGCCAATCGGGACGATGACGAGGCTGCGCATCAATGTGGTGCGATAGGCCGCCACTGGGACCCGTGGATCACGCTCGATATCGGGCACGCTCACCGTCTGGCCGTTCAGAATGCACCAGCCTGAGATGCACTCGGTCAGCCGGAACCGGCGCCCGCGCCACAGCGGCTCGATCGCGTCTTCCGCCGCGTAGTAGACGGTGTCATCCTCGCGCAGGACGACCGCAATCCCGTCGGAGCTGGCGACCGCCCGTGCGGTCCTCCGCAGGATGGACACGACCGCCTCCAGCGATCCTGCAGTCTCCAGGGCGCCGGGGGCCGATGCCAGGCCCGGATGCGGGCGGATATGGGTCTCAGCCATGCAGCGCACGGAGCGGCGCAGGGCGGGAATCGGCCGACGGGGGACACGCCGACATCGCGATCCGATCCCCACTGCCCTTTCTCAATAAGCGTGTCTTCAGCACCGAGCCAAACAACTTGCGTTAGAATTCCAGAGAGCTACGATTCGTCCTGAGCGAGCATCGATAGCGTGCCGCCAGAAGATCTCTCAATCCGCCACAGCAAGAGAATATTAAGCGTCTGTCCTGAGTCGAGCATCCTTTAATAGTTTCTCATTGGCCGATCAAATCGCCGCGATGATGTGCTCTAGCGCACCTTACTGCTGTGGGGCTCCGGACCCCCGGGCCGGCTGTTGCATCTCTGCACTATCGCTCAGCCGCGTCCTGACGTCCTTGTCGCCGGGCACACATCCCGCTCAACGGGAGACAGAGGACCAGATGATCAAGAAGCTTCTTCTCGCGAGCGCCGCCACGGCGCTCCTGACCGGCGCCGCCTCGGCCGCCGACCTGCCGCGCCGCGCCGCCCCGCCGCCCGTGTTCACCCCCGTGCCGGTGTTCACTTGGTCGGGCGCCTACTTCGGTATCAACGCCGGCTACGCCTTCGACGCCTCCAGCCGCTCCACCGGCAACAGCTTCGGCGTGCCCTTCCCCTACGCCACCCCCGGCACCGTCGCCACCTTCCGCAACAACAGCCAGGACGGCTTCTCCGGCGGCGCCCAGATCGGCTACAACTTCCAGCTGACTCCGGGCAACGGCGTCGTCGTCGGCATCGAGGCCGACGCCCAGTACCTCGACTTCGGCCGCAGCCGGAACAGCTCCTTCATCTCCGGCGGCGCGCTCGCCCCCGGCTACTACGTCACCGACCCGCGCGGCCTGTCGAGCCTCGACTACTTCGGCACCGTGCGCGGCCGCCTCGGCTACGCCTTCGACCGCACCCTCGTGTACGGCACCGGCGGCTTCGCCTACGGCTCGGGCAGCGCCGACCGGTCGGTCGGTGGCTATGCCGGCAACGACAGCTTCCGCACCGGCTACGCGGTCGGCGGCGGCGTTGAGTTTGCGCTTCCCACCGAGTCGTTCCTGAACTTCTTCCGCTCGTCGGCCGTGACGTTCAAGGTCGAAGGCCTGTACGTCAATCTCGAGCGCGGCAACCGCAACCAGGGCGCCCTGGTGGTCAATGCCGCCAACCTCGTCCCGGTCGCCTACAGCGCCATTGGTCGCCGCGACGACGAGTTCGCCGTCGTCCGCGCCGGCCTGAACTACAAGTTCGGCTCGTACTAAGATCCGGTCGCGCTGCTCCCGGCATCCGCGCCGGGAGACGCGGTGGTGGGCGAAGGGTAGCTGGTCCTCCTCATCGCACCCCACCGCCGAAGAGCAGCCGTCCGGCTGACCTTCATACCCCCAGCCCGATCAAACTTGCCGCTAGATCGGCTGCACCCTGGGAGCCCTCGCTCCCGGGGTGTTTTTTCATTCCAAGCGATCGCCCGAACAATATCGGGCACAGTGACGTTTCGCCCAAGGCCGATCAAACATGATCACCTTGTAGGACAACGCCATGTCGATGAAGACACTGACCCTAGCTGCCGCGCTGACACTTATGGTCTCCGGTGCCGCTGTCGCTCAGACCGCGGCTGGCGGCGGCAGCGCCGAGGGCAACATGAACAATCCGGGTTCGGTCAAGAGCAACTCCGAGAAGTCCATGGAGGGCAGGAGCGGCTCGATGGGTACGGGTACGATGAGCACGGGCACCGGGCCTGGCACCAGCGGTGGCCCGCCTGTCAGCACGCCCGGCGCACCCGCCGGCAGTGGGTCAGGCAACGGCGCCACTGGAAGCGGCGCTGCCCCGAGCGGCAAGTAACCTCCAGACGCCCTGCGGCCTCACGCTGCGGGGCTTAAACGTCGAGCCCGATCCGCTTCCTCAGCCGCCACCGCCTCAACAGCCGCGATCACGTTCTCCAACTCGGCGACCTGGCGCAGAGCGCTCTGTGCTGGCAGCCCATCGTGCTCGGACATCGCTAAACGGAACGATGCTTTAACAGAACGCCGTGCCGTAGGCTTAGCACTCGTCTACGGTCCCGCTTGATCGCCCAGCGCGACCTCCCACAGACGGCAATCCGGGCCTTCGCGCACCAGTGTGGCTCGGACGGCATAGCGCCCACGGAGGGCATCGAACCAGCCGCGGCCCGCCTCATCGAGCACGAGAAAGCGACCCTGGGCGAGGATGTCATTCGTCGACAGAATATTAGCGGCGAGCGCGCTGCCAGGGGTGGCCCAGTCGCGCAGAATTTCCATGATGTGGAAGTCCATGGCGTTGTTGCGGGCGCGGTTCGGGTAGTCCAGCACGACGCGCCAGTCGAGCGGGTAAAGGGTCGTCTGGTCCGGCGCGTATCGGGCGCGCGGCAGCCAAACGTGGGGCGACACGGCGACGACTGGTAGGCCGACGCGCGCGGCATCGGCTTCGAGGAAGCGGCCCTGAGCGTCGAGGCACGGAATTTCTTCCTGCCAGACGTAGAGCGACAGGCTCCAGCACCCGATCAGAACGCAGGTCGCTGCGGTACCCGCAAGGACGGCTGGCCGGGCGCCGTACCGCGCTGCTTCGACGGCCGGCAGCGGCAGCAGCGCCGCGATGAGTAGGTTGGGAATGAAGTAGCGCTGGATAAAGAACGGCGTGATGAGTTGCGAGCCGAGCCAAGCCGCGAGGGTTAGGCCAGCGTAGGAAAGCAGCGCGGCGTACAAGGCTGCCACATCGCGGCGTTCTATGATGAGGCGGCGTGGGTCGAAGCGCAGGCGGGCGGCCGTTAAAGCGAGGGCGATACCGAGCGCGATCGTCAGCGGCCGCGATCCTGTGAGCGCGTCCAACAACGTATCGACGTTCGGCACGGGGATCCAGCCGTAGGGCGTGGCGACGGCCTTCTGGAACGGAAAGGAGATGGCGATCCAGGCGAGGAGCGCGGTAAGCGAGGGCGCCGCCGCGAGACCGAGCGCCGCGGCGGCGCGCCGGTCACGGCCGGCGAAGCACGCGAGCCCGGCGGCGCCGAGCGTGGCGAGTACGTAGAAGCCGCCGAAGCTGTGGGCGAGGGTTGCCAATAGGCCGATGCCGGCCAGCGCGATCGCCCGCGCGAGGCTCGGCCGATCCACGACGCGCAGGGCGGCGAGGAGCGTCGCGGAAACGAGGAACAGGTAGAGTGCATAGGTGCGCACTGCGAGGAGCGCGTAGCCCATCATAGCGTCGACGACCGGCAACAGCGCCAGGGTTACGGCGACAGCCCCTGGGGACGCCAGCCGGCGGCCGATCCGGTAGACGACTGCGGCGGTGGCGGCGAGCAGCACTAGGTTGAAGGGCCTGAGCACGCGGTCTGGCGCTGCGTCGAGCGTATGGGTCAGCGCCCAAGCGATCGACAGGTAGAGCGGTGGGTTGCCGTCGACGCCACGGATCGCGCCGTTCCACATGTGCCCGAGGCTTGGCGCGTCAACCAGCGTCGCCGTGTAAAGGTCGTCGAGCCCCATCATTCTGCCGAAGGACAGCCAGATCCACCACAGCCCGACGAGCAGCATCGCGACTCCGGTCAGCCCAATGGGGCCAGGCGGAAAGAATGCGACGCGCTGGCGAACGGGTGCTGTCGCCCCAGGAAGCCAAGAAAACGATGTCGGCATGGC
The DNA here is from genome assembly GCF_022829295.1 of Methylobacterium sp. J-088. Classification (GTDB taxonomy): domain Bacteria; phylum Pseudomonadota; class Alphaproteobacteria; order Rhizobiales; family Beijerinckiaceae; genus Methylobacterium. Next base: position 3,374 of record NZ_JAKSYH010000045.1, on the reverse strand, counting down.
GGCGTCCGTGAGATGGCGGACTGGAGTGTGATGCGGCGCGGTAAACGCCTCATTCCGCAGCACTTGCCTGGGTCGAACATAGACCCCGCCTGCTGCAGCGAGATCCCCCGCCCCACCGCATACAAGAACCCTTAACCGCCTCAGGCCACCATACCCTCAGCGATCGGCTTCGGCCGCGCGCCGGAAGAGCAGCACCGGGTTCGCGATGGGCCTCGGTGCGGCCTCGCCGGCGCAGTCGCGATGATCGGACGCGATTGCGGCCAAGCTTGAGCCCGGCTAGACGCGCTCCCGTGGGTACGCGGGAGCAGGGATGAGCGATGTCGTGGCCGCTCTGCTCTTGGCGCTGGCGGCCGAGAATGCCGAGCTGCGCGAGCAACTCGCCTCGGCTCAAGACATGCTCGTCGAAACCGCCATCGACGCCGGCAACATGCACGCCCTGGTCGAGGCGATGCGGATCGAGCGCGATGCGTGGCGCGAGGAGGCCGAGCGGGGGCGCTACCGGCCGGTGCCGACCACGACCGGAAGCCCGGCTGGGACTCGGTCACACTTCCCGCAATGGAAGCGCTGCGCAACGAGCAAAACCTCTTCCGCCCCGCGAGCCTGAAGCTGATCCCAGGTTCGCCACGTCATAGCTCGACATGAAGTGCATTTCGGGATGCGAAGGCCGCGGTATCCCTCATCCGTCCAGTCATTCACCGTCCGCATGCGGGCCAAGGCCACCATCGCAAATCATCTCGTGCAGGGTCGCACCCAGGAAGGCACAAGCAGCGATCTGCAAGACGAGTGCCTGATCCCCCTGGCCTCCCGCCCCCGTGCTCGCCACCTTCCGTGTGCGCCAAGCCAGCATTCACGCTCGGCGGTGCAACTGGGGGCTCCCCCGATGTTTCGTCATCAAGAGCAATTTTCTAAGCTGGCACGCAGCGCCCTGATCGGTTTCGCCTTCGCGGCCACCCCTGGGAGCGCCACCGCGGCGCAAGCCAGGTCGTCGGTGGTGGCGCCGGCTCCGCAGGACTCCCAGCTCCGGCGAACAGCCCGCGCGATTGTCCGCGTCAACGTCGTCGGCCGCGAGTGCCCGATGTTCTATGCCGTCGATCGCGCGAGGGTTCAGGACATCGAGCAAACCCTGTTCAACAAAGGGCTGGACCAGTTCGGGAAGGACAAGCTGCGGCAAGCCATTAACGTGGCGGAGGGCGAGTTCTCGATCGAGTTCGAGGCCGATGGCGCTGCCACTTGGTGCCCGGCGCAGCGCACTCACTTCGATAGTCTCGGCGTTCGTGACTTGGTCGGCGAGCCGCGAGAGTAACCCGACCTCGACGTCATCCCCCACGCTTGCCATCTTTAGCTCATGCCCGCCCAGCACGGCCAGACCTACGATCCACGAACCTGGCCTCGCACCCCAGCACCGCGCAGCATCCCGTAAAACTTCCCCGGGTCGAACATGGCCCGCGCCTGCTGCAGCGAGATCGGCCGGCCACCAACCTCCGGCGCCCTCATCGCGCCGCCGCCGCCCTGCGCCTGTTTCTGCTGAGCGCCCGCGATGCTCTTCAGGGCGTTCGAGATCTGGGCGTACTGATTGCTCGGCTGCGGATCCGGCGCACCGGTGATGGACAGCGGCTGCCCCGACAGGGTTGCGACATCGGGTGTCGGCGAGGCCTGACCCGGCACGGGGGTGCCCTGCCCGACGATCCCGCCAAGGCCAAAGCCGCCCTGCTGGGCGGTCGAGCCCATCGAGGCGCCAGCAGGACGGGCGATCCCGGGCGTCAGCGACTGCGGCTGGCCCGCCTGCGGGACCTGCGGCGTGAAGCTCCCGCCGAGGAACGCCGCAGCTTTGGCCTCGTGTGGGCCCATGCTCGCGACCTTGTCGGCCACGTTCCCCGGCGCGCCGCCGTTGCCCGCGTCGGAGGCGCCGTACAAGCCGGGGCGCCCGGCATTGATGGTGCTGTAGAGATCAAGGCGGCTCATGCCGGGCTGAAAGCCACGAGCCGTGAGATACCGCTCGACCGCCGGCAACTGCTCCTGGAAGCTCTGTTGCGGGGAGGCTCCGTATTTATCAGCTTCGTTCGGACCGAACTGGATCAACCCAACATGCCGCCCACCTGCACCACCGTACTGCGACGGGGACATGGTGCCGCCGGTCTCGTAGGACATGACGGTGGCGAGATCGAGCGGGTCGGCGCCGATGCGCTTGGCGCTGGCGATCAGCGCTTCCCGGTCGGACATCTGCGACGGCGCCGCCTCGGCGCTGTTCGGGCCCATCATCGACAGCAGGCCCGTGCCGGCAGCAGCAGCGCCAGGCTGAACCACGGGCGTCGGCGCCCCGGTGGGCGGGGTCTGAGGCGTGAAGCCCGAATAACCCGGCGGCACGGCCTGCGGCACATCCTGGGCGGTCATGGCCGGCGGCTGGGCGGCCTGCTGCGCCTGCTGCTGTTGCAGATACTGCTGCAGGGCGGGGCTCAACGGGTTCTGATCGTCGCCGCTTGCGAACGATGGCAGGGAGCCGAAGCCTAGCGACATGCGGAATGCCCCATGGTTGCAAAATCCGGGCCGCTGACGGGCGTCTGGCGATTTCGGGTGCCAGTGTGCGGTTTCAGGCCAGCGCCAGCCCTGAGCCAATTCTGGCGAGGCTGACGGGTATCGACAGAATGACGGGGCGGGGCCATCTTCATGGTATGCGCCGCTGGGCTGAGCCTCTGACCGTCATCATCGTCTTCGCCATCGTCATGACGGCGATCGGGTGGGTGCTGGGCGCGACCGTGCCCAGTGTCGATGCATGGCTCGTTGAGCGCATCGGAAAGGCAGGTGTCTGGGCCGCGCTTGGGCTGGTCATCGTCGTCGGCGCCATCGCGACCTACCGCAGCAGTAAGTTGGGCGAGGGCAGGTAAGGCCGCGCTCGGTCCGCCTGGGACATGAGCACCGCCTGCGCCCCGCGCGATGCAAGATTACCGAGCGCCGTCGCCTGCTGCTGGGTGCGCCCGCGGGCTTCCAAGGCCGCGAGCAGCATGTCGAGCTTGTCGCCCTGGGTCATCGTCACGGCGTCGGCGAGCTGGCGGTTGCGGGCGAGATCGGCGGACTGACCGGCGGCGTTGATCCCGGCCTTGCCGGCACGGGCAACCTGGGCAATGGCATATCCCTTGGGACCGCCAACCAACCCCGCCATGGTGCCCCCGAGATCGTCACCCAACGTCGTGCGCGGTGCGATGGCGTCGGCTGCCCGGTTCCGCTGCGCCGTCTGAGACCCCTCGACGATCCGCCGGTTCGCGTCCGCAAAGGCCCGCTCCCGGGCGACTGCGTCGACGACCTGCTGCGTCGGCGCCTCACCGTGCAGCATGCCCATCTTGGCGGTGTTGAACCCACCCTCGCCCTGCAGGGTGCTG
>NZ_JAKSYH010000046.1 GCF_022829295.1 Methylobacterium sp. J-088 | reverse complement strand
ATCTGGGCGAGCGTCGTCTTGCCGAGCCCGGGCGGCCCGACGAACAGCACGTGGTCGAGCGCCTGCCCGGTCTTGCGGGCGGCCTCGATGAAGATCTGCATGTTGGCCCGGGCCGCGCGCTGGCCGATGAACTCGGACAGGCTCAGCGGACGGATCGTCTGGTCGACGTCCTCGGTCCGCTTCTCCGGCGTCAGAAGCGCGTTGGTCGGCGGTTTCGGCTTGCTCATAAACCCTGGCTTCCGGACCCTCTCAGCGTGGACCGAGCGCGGCAATCCCCGAGCCGGGGCATCTGCAGGGCGCCGTCGCGTGTGGGCCCGATCTCCTTAACGGCGATTGCGGGGAAATCTAAGCGCCGGCACTCGCGATGAAACCGAAACGGTCGGCCGCGCATTTCCGCATCAATCCCGAAGCACGGCCGCAGGGCGCTCTCTCCATCATGACATTTCGCACGACCGCACTCGGCGCAGCCGCCGCGCTTCTCCTTGCCACCGCGGCGGCCCAGGCCGCGGCGGATCCGATCGAGACGAAGGTCGCCGATGCCGGCCCGCAGGTGCATGCCATCGCGGGTGCCGATCGGGACGACGAGGCCAGCTGCAGCCGGACTCGTCGCCGTCTGTGGATCGAGGGTGAGGGCTGGGTCGTCCGTCGCATCACCACCTGCCGCTGAGCCTACCCAAGTCGTCCAGCGTTAAGCAGTCTTCGCGGCTGGAGCAGCGGAACGGCGTGAGGTGTGCTCGGTTCCCCTGCATCCTGCGCGACCGGCGCGTTCTTACGGAGTGGAACCGGCCCATGGCGATCCGGACAATCCTGCCGCTCATGGCCCTCATCCTGGCCACGCCCGCTGCGGCCCAGGGCTTCGGAGGTCCTGCACCCTACGCTCCGGCCTACGGGGAGGGGTACGGTTTCGCCGGAGAATTCGTGCGGGGCGACTATATCGGGGCGCCCTTGACCCACGTGCCACGGCCCACCGAGATTGTGCCGTCACCCTGGAGCTACGGCACCTATGGCGTTCCCACGGTCTCCGGCATCGCAGCAGCCCCGACGGCCCGGCCGACGCTGACGGTGATCCAGGCGGCCGGCTCAAAGGGACGCCAGCGCCTCGGGGCCGTGGCCGAGGAACGGACGGCCGGAGCCCAGATCATCGCGGTTCGGGTTCCCCGTCGCTGAGCGCGGCGTACCAGGCCGCATAGGGCGTGGTACGTACCAGATGTCGGTTGAGATCGGGCGCCCCGTCGCGCCACCAGACCGGCCCGCGCTCGCCCAGCCCCACCTTGGCGGCATCGACCGTCGCGCGGGCCGCTTTGAGAGCCTCGGCGGCACCGGACACGCCGTCGCGCTCAGACTGCTTGGCCACCTTCACGGCACGGCGAGCCGCCATCAGATCGTCCACCAGATCCGATCGACGCTCCGGCGAAAGATCGGGGTTCGCGCTGCGCCAAAGTCGTCCGCGAACAATGATATAGCGCCGGTCCGGGGTAGTTATTGCTACGCTCATATTATTATCTGGCCCGTTTGTGGTGGGTTAAGTCTTCTGCGCCAGACTGCGGATATCCTGTCCAGGTCACGCCATGCAGATCGTCATCGTCGATTCGAGCCGGGTCGTTCTTCAGATCATCACGTCGCTGATCGAGCCCCGGGGCCACACCGTACATGCCTTCACGGACTCGGCCCACGCGCTCGCATTCCTCAAAGGCACGCCGGCCGTGCGTGTCCTCATCACCAGCCTTGAGGTCCGGCCGCTCTGCGGGCTCGAATTGTGCTGGTCCGCGCGGTTGCTCGCAGAGGAGCGGGGGCCTCTGCACGTCATCACGATGTCGTCGATCCGCAACGTCCGCAGCCTCGCCGAGGCGCTGGACAGTGGTGCCGACGACTTCATCGAGAAGCCGCCGAGCGCCGAGGAGCTGAACGCGCGGCTGCGCGCGGCCGAGCGCCTGACCACCATGCAGGAAGAGCTGATCCGCCTCGCCGAGACGGATCCGCTGACCGGGGCCCTGAACCGGCGCGCGTTCTTCAACCGGGCCCGCATCGCCGCGGCTCAGAATGGCCGGCCCGGCGGCGTCTCGGCGATCCTGGCCGACATCGATCACTTCAAGCGCATCAACGACCGGTACGGGCATGATGTCGGCGACCTCGCGATCACGGCCGTGGCCGATCTGATCGCCGGCGGGGGTATCGGCGGTCGGCTCGGCGGCGAGGAATTCGCCCTGATCCTGCCGGGATGCTGCATCGCGGATGCGACCGCCCGGGCCGAGCGCCTGCGTGCGAGCGTGCAGGATCTTCGGATCCGCGCGGGCAACGCGACCGTCACGCTGAGTTGCAGCTTCGGCGTCAGCTGCTGGATCGATGGGGACAGCGTCGAAGCGTTGATGAAGCGGGCGGATATTGCCCTCTACGCAGCCAAAAGCGGCGGGCGGAACCGTGTCGTGGCGTCCTCGGACCACGCGATGCCAGTCGTCGCGTAATGAGCCAGCGGCGCTGCCCCATATCGGAACGCCGCAATTAAGCATCACGCCGCCATATCCCGGAACGGGACGCGGCCTGATTAAAATCACCTGATTTGGCGGCATATATGCCGATATAAAGCTTAATATTTCTGAATTCGTGGTGGAACAGTTCTTGGAACTTAGCCTCCGATCCCGGACGTCTGTATCGAGCCGGGAGAGTGGAGTGCGAGGCAATGAGTACCGCCGTTGGCGTCCTGATCCTGGATGAGCCGCAGGACCTGAGCGCGACTGTCCGCGCCACCCTGGAACACATGCCGGAATTCCATACGATCGGCGAGGCCGATCTGGAGTTCACCAATACCGAGCACGCGGTCGCCCTGGTCTTCCTCGACGAGATCCGGCTCGCCGACGGGATCGCGCGCATCGTCGATCTCAAGGAGCGTCAGCCGCGCCTGCGCACCCTGGTGGTATTCGGTGCGCTGACGGCCGACGATCTCCGCGCCCTGCTGACCGCAGGCGCCGACGCCTTCGTGGCGCGCTCGAAGGCCCCGCGCGAGCTCGCGGCGGCGCTCCTCGCCCTCGCTGAGGGCTCAGAATGTCTGGTTCCGCCGGAGCAGCCCCTGGCGCTGTCCAACGAGCCGGCCGACAGCCTCGGGCTGACGCCGCGCGAGGCGGAGGTGCTGCGCTTCCTCAGCTCGGGCTTCAGCAACAAGGAAGTGGCCCGGCGCCTCGCGCTCAGCGTACGCACGGTCGAGACGCACCGGCTCAACCTGCGGCGCAAGACTCAGACCGGCCGCCTGAAGGACCTCGTTTCCCTGGCGCGCCAGCTCGGGCTGGCCCCGGTCGTGGATACGGCCGATCAGGTCCGACGCAACGTCGACCGGCGGTCGCCTAGCAACACCATCCAGTCCCGGCACTGATCGAAGATCGTGAGACCGCGCAGGGTGTCGCCGCGTCAGGCGGCACCGACCTACGCGTCAGCTCCGACCCGCGCGTCGGCTGCGGCGTGCGACGGGGCTTCCGCCTTGGTGGCCGAAGCGTTGGCGGCCGCAGCCTTGTTGGCCGAAGCCGTGTGGGCCGAAGCCTTGTTGGCCAAAGCCTTGGGCCGCGCCTTCCGTCCCTCAGAACCCCGCTTGGCGGCCGGCCTGACCCGCTTGCCGCCCCGCGCCGCGCCCTCGCTCGCGGAGAGCCGGGCCTGGAGCAGCGCGAGCACGGCAGCCTCCTCCGACCTGAGGCTGGAGAGATCCTCGCTCAACTCGGACTCGACGACATCCTTCACGTGTTCGAGCAGGCCCCCTTCCATGTAGCAGTCGAGGACTTGCGGATGGATGTAGCACTTGCGGCAGATGGTCGGCGTGTTGCCCAGCCGCCCCGCCACGCTCTCGATCGCGGCCCGGACATTGCGCTTGGCGGCCGCGTCGCTGTCGAAGCTCTCGAAGGCGCGGAGCGCGAGGGCGGCCAGCACCGTGCCGGCCCAGGTGCGGAAATCCTTGGCGGTGAAATCCTCGCCCGTGATCTCGCGCAAGTAAGCGTTCACGTCCGAAGAGCTGACGTCGCGCTGCGTGCCGTCCGCATCGATGTACTGGAACAGCTCCTGCCCGGGCAGGTCCTGGCAGGCCTTCACGATCCGGGCGACGCGGCGGTCCTTCAGGGACACGTCCCAGGTCTTGCCGCTTTTGCCCTTGAAGCGGAACGACAAGGCGGATCCTTCGATGCGGACATGCGGGTCGCGCAGGGTGGTGAGCCCGTAGCTCTTGTTGGTGCGCGCGTAATCGTCGTTGCCGACGCGGATCAGGGTCGTCTCCAGCAGGTGGACGACCGTGCCGAGCACCTTCTCGCGGGGGAGCCCGGGACGCTTCATATCGGCATCGACCCGCTGGCGGATTCGCGGCAGCGCATCCGCGAAGGCCATGATCCGCGCGAACTTGTTGGCCTCGCGCGCCTGCCGGAAATCCGGATGGTAGCGGTACTGCTTGCGCCCCTTGGCGTCCCGGCCGGTTGCCTGGATGTGGCCGTTGCGGCGCGGGCAGATCCAGACGTCCGTGTAGGCCGGTGGGATGGCGAGCGACTTGATGCGGGTCAGCACCGCCTTGTCGCGCACCGGGGCGCCCCGCGCGTCGAGATAGCGAAAGCCGGTGCCGCTGCGCTTGCGGGTCAGACCCGGCCGGCCGTCGTCGACGTAGGCCAACCCGGCCTCCTCCGCGGCTTCGCGCAGGGTCCCGCCGCCTTCGACCGTCTCGACCGCCGCCATCACCCGTTCCTCCCGCATACGCCGCCGGTTGCCCGCCCGGCGAGAAGGCTTCGGTCAACCGGCCGTACGCGAGCCCTGTTCCTGGCCTGCGCATCCGCCGCAGGCCGATCCGCCGCGGTGTGCTAGAGGGCTGCGATGACGCGTGCCGCCCCCGAAAACCTGCCCGCTCCGATGCGCCGAATCGCCTTCGTGGTGACGGAGGACTGGTTCTTCGCCTCGCACTTCCTGCCGATGGCGCGGGCCGCCATCGCCATGGGCCTGTCGGTCACCGTGGTCACCCGGGTGCGCGCCCATCGCGCCGCCGTCGAGGCGACCGGCGCCAGGGTCGTGCCCCTGGAGGCGGAGCGTTCGAGCCTCAATCCCATGGCCGCCGGCTATGCGGCCGGGCAGCTCGCCGGGATCCTGAAGGCGCTCCGGGTCGACATCGTCCACTGCATCGCGCTGCGCGGGATCCTGGTCGGCGGCACCGCCGCCGCGATGGCGGGCATCCCGGCGCGGGTCTACGCGCTGACCGGCCTCGGCCTCATGGGCGCCCGCAGCGACCGGCTGGGCTACGCGGCGCGGCTCGGCCTCCGGGGCTTGATCCGCGGCCCGCTCGCCTCTTCGCGCACCCGTTTCCTGTTCGAGAACCCGGACGACGCCCGGGCCTTGGGCCTCGACCCGCTGGATCAGGCGGTCACCGTCATCGGCGGCGCCGGGGTCGACCCCGCCGCCTACCGGCCGCACCCTCTGCCGCCGATGCCGCCCCTGCGCGTCGCCCTGGTGGCGCGCATGCTGTGGTCGAAGGGTGTCGACGTCGCCGTCGAAGCCGTCCGCCTCGCCCGTGCCCAGGGCGCACCGGTCGAACTCGATCTCTACGGCGCGCCGGACCCGTCGAACCGCCGCGCGATCGCCGAGGCGACGCTGCGGGAGTGGAGCCGCGACGGCGTCGCGTGGCACGGGCCTACCGCCGATGTCCCCGCCACCTGGGCGTCCCACCACGTCGCCTGCCTGCCGTCCCGGGGCGGGGAGGGCCTGCCGCGCACGCTGCTGGAAGCCGCCGCCTGCGGCCGGGCGCTGGTCGCCTCGGATGTCCCGGGCTGCCGCAGCCTCGTGCGCGACGGCGTCGAGGGACTGCTCGTCCCGCCGGAAGACGCGCCGGCACTGGCACGGGCTTTGGTTCGGCTGAGCCGCGACCCCGCCCTCGTGGCGAGCCTCGGCGATGCGGCGCGGGCGCGGATCGAGGCGGACGGCTTCACCGAGGCTGCGGTGACCGAGGCCGTCTGCGCCCTGTGGCGCGACCTGCTGGAGGGTTGAGGATGCGCCCGCCCGACGATCCCGCCGGCTTCATCCGTGCCAACACCCGCCTGATGCCGGTTCCCCACGCCCCCGAGATCCGGCTCCATGTCGCCGACGAGGCGACCGCGCTGTGGGAGAAGACCGAGGAAGAAATGGAGTCGATCGGCCTGCCGCCGCCCTTCTGGGCCTTCGCCTGGGCAGGCGGTCAGGCGCTCGCCCGCTACATCCTCGACAATCCGGACCGCGTAACCGGCGCCCGGATCATCGACTTTGCGTCGGGCTCCGGCCTCGTGGCGATCGCCGCGGCGCGGGCCGGCGCCCAGCACGTCACCGCCAGCGATCTCGATCCGTTCGCCATGGCGGCGATCCGCCTGAATGCCGCCGCCAACGACGTGGCGGGCCTGATCGAGCCGGTCTCCGACAATCTCCTGGGGACGGAACCTGAGGTCGATCTCGTTCTGGCAGCCGACGTCTTCTACGAGCGCGACCTCGCCGAGGCGGTGACGACGTGGCTCTTTGGCTTGCAGGCGCGCGGCGTTCAAGTCCTGATCGGCGATCCGGGCCGCACCTACCTGCCGCGCGACCGCCTCGAGTGTCTGGCGACCTACGCGGTTCCCGTCTCGCGATCCCTGGAAGACACCGAGATCAAGCGAAGCCATGTCTGGCGGCTGCGCCCATGAGTATCGCCAACGGCAAGCGTCTCGATCGATTCACCCAATCGCGGCGCGCCGACGCGCCGAGGGTTCTTCCGGGACCGAAATGCGCTACCCTCGCCTTGGCCCACGCGGCGTGTCGGGCAGGCGCCAGATCGTTCGACGTCCCGAATTCGGGCGTCCCGCCGCGGAAGGTTATCCGATGAATATGCAGTCGAGCGCCATGCCGCATTCCGCCCGCGTCGTCGCCTTCTCGGGAAGCGCCAAGCGCCCGTCCCGGACCCGCGTCCTGGTCGAGGCGCTCGGGGCCGAACTCGGCCGCCTGCGCCGGATCGACCTGACGGTCTACGACCTGATCGATGCCGGCCCGGGTCTCGGAGCGACGCAGCGCGACGCCTTGTCGGCCTCGGCCGCGCACCTGATCGCGGCGATCGAGGGCGCGGATGCGCTGATCGTCGGAACGCCCGTCTACCAAGGCGGTTACGCCGGGTTGTTCAAGCACGTGTTCGACTTTGTGGATCCGGCCCGGATGGCAGGAATGCCGGTGGCGATCACCGCCACGGGGGGCGGCCTGCGCCATGCCCTGGTGGTCGAGCACAGCCTGCGGCCCCTGTTCGGCTTCTTCGCCGCGCACGTGGCGCCGACCTCGGTCTATGCCGGCTCCGACGATATCTCCGACGGCCAGATCCTCGACCGGACGGTCGCGACCCGGATCGGATCGGCGGCGGCGGAACTCGCGGCGCTGATCGACGTGGCGCGGCCGGTGGACGTGGCCGTACTGAACGCCCGGTAGGGTTATTCCGGGCGTGGCGATCGGGGCGAAGCGCCAAGCATCCGACTCGCACCCTCGTCCAACCGACGACTCGAAATGACACGCGAAAGCGATGCGGTAACGCACTCCCCGGGGTCGCAGCCGGCCCTAAGTGCTGAGACGAGTCATGCTCATGCGCGAGGGATCATGTCAGGTTCTCCGATCTCGGTCGGCACGGCCGCGCCGACCGCGCTGCCCGCGACTTACGTCACGGCCTCCGGGATGCCGCGCTACAACCCGGTCGCGCAGGCCCTGCACTGGCTGACGGCCGCCCTGTTCCTGGCCGTCCTGCCGCTGGCCTGGGTGGCGATCAGCCTGCCGCCCGCGCCCGCCAAGGGCAGCATGTTTGTCCTGCACAAGTCGGTCGGCCTGACGATCCTGGCGATCGTGGTTCTGCGGATCGTCTGGCGCATGATCCGGCCCGCCCCGCCGGATCCCCAGGCGCCGCGGCTCCTGACGCTGATCGGGCGCATCAACCACTTTCTGCTCTACGCGATCTTCCTGATCATGCCGATCAGCGGTTACCTGCTGAGCGCCTTCTCGGGCCGCGACACGCCGTACTTCTGGCTGTTCACGATCCCGGGCCTGACCAAGGACGAGGGGCCCCAGAAAATCGCCGAATCGATCCACCTCGTCGGACAGTGGTTCGTCTACGCCCTGGTGCTCCTGCACATCGCCGGCACCGCGTGGCACCTGATCATCCGTCGCGACGGTCTTCTGGAGCGGATGCTGCCGGTTCAGGACGGCCGCAATTCGTCGCTGTAGCGGCTACTCCACGCGGCGCAGCACGAAGGTCGTACCGACCTCCGGATCGCGCCGCCAGCGGCCGTCGCCGCTCGGCACGAGGTCGATGCTGTGGCCGCGCTTGGCCGTGAGGGTCATCCGGCCGTTGGCGTAGCGCCAGCGGACCGGATCGAACACCTCCAGGCCGCCATCGTGGCAACCGGGAACGACGTGGACGCCGCCGCCCGCCGCATCGAGCGTGAGCCGGCAGGTGTCACGCTCCTGGAACCGGTCGAGGGTGTAGAGCCCCGGCGCTGGGCCGGGCGCCACGGCCGTGGCGGTCGCCGAGGGCTGCAACTCGGCCGGAAGGGGCGCCGTCGCCTGAAGCGGGGAGGGGGCGGAGGACGTCGCCGTGGTCGGCTCTGCCTCGGTGGCTGCCGCGGCGGCCGGACGCATGCCCACGGTATCGAGCGGGACGAGACTGTAGTGCTCGCCGTTCTCCAGCTTGGCGACGAGGCTGTGCTTGTCGGGGCGCCGGACGAATTCGAGGATCGGGCGCACGTTCTTATCGACCAAGCTCACGCCGTCATTGACGAACAGCCATCCGGCGATCCCGTTCATGATCGGCAGGGCCCGCCGGCAGCCCGCGGGAAAGCGCAGGCGCCGGCCAGCGTCGCCGCTGTCGAGGGCCAGCGTCATCACGCAGCGCCGGTTGGTCCCATCCCGCGACAGATCCCAGGTGCCCGGAGCCTCGCCGAGCCTCTCGGGGAGAGTTGGCAGGGCGGTCGGAACCGCAGGCGTCTCCACAGGTGCGGCCTCGGGCGGCGCATCCGGGGCATCCTGCGCCGCGGCGGGCCATGCCGACAGGGTGAGGGCGGCGAGCAGGGCAGCCGAGGCCGGCTTCACGATTTCGGTCTCCACGGCGTCTCGGCGACGGGCGTCAGCGGTCCCCGCCCCTCGAACCACGAGACGACGTTGTCGACGACGAGCTGGGCCATCGCCGCACGGGTGTGCTCGGAGGCCGAGCCGACATGTGGCAGGAGCACCGTGTTGTCGAGGGCGGCGAGATCCTCCGGCACGTGCGGCTCGTTCTCGAACACGTCGAGGCCGGCCCCCAGGATCGTGCCGGCCTTCAGCGCGGCGGTGAGCGCCGCCTCGTCGACCAGGGTACCCCGCGCCACGTTGATCAAGATGCCTTCCGGCCCCAGCGCCTCCAGCACGGCGGCATCGATCAGGCCGCGGGTCTCGGGCCCGCCGGGGGCGACCACGATCAGGATGTGGACCGCCCTGGCCATCCCGATCAGGCTGTCGTGATAGGTGTAGGGCACGTCCGCCTGACGGCGCCGGCCGTGATAGTCGATCGCGACCCCGAAACTCTCCAGCCGCCCGGCGATCGCCCGGCCGATCCGGCCGAGCCCCAGGATGCCGACGCGCCGCCCGCGCAGCGAGGCGGTGAGCGGGAAGGGGGCCTTGGGCCAGTGGCCGGCGCGCAGGTAGCGGTCGGCCTGCGGAAGCCGTCGCAGGGTGGCGAGGGTGAGGCCGATCGCGAGGTCGGCCACCTCGTCGGTGAGCACGTCGGGCGTGTTGGTGACGACGATGCCACGCTCTCGCGCCGCCACGGCATCGACCGCGTCGTACCCGACACCGAAATTGGCGATGAGTTCGAGCTTCGGCAGCCGGTCCATCAAGGCGGCATCGGCCCCGCCGCCGACGACCAAGGCTCGGATCCGCGGTCCGACCTCGGCGAGCAGGGTGTCGGGATCCGCGGCACCGGCGAGCCGATGGACGATGTGCCGCCCTTCGAAGGCCGCCTCCACCAGCGGGTGCATCTTCCGCAGGAACAGAATCTCGGCCGGCGCATCAGGCATCGCACACTCCCACCTTCGGCCGTTCGGCGGCACGGCCGGCTCCCCCATCCCGGCATAGGGCCTCGACGGGGTGCAACGCCAGCGGGATCCGGCGCGGCCCGTGACATCCGCTCGCCGGCGCCGGGCGGCCATATGACAGGGGCGGGGCTCGCCCCTTTCGCAAACCGACCGCGATGCCTACTAAGGAAGCCGCACCATCGCGAGAATTCTGCACCGCCCCAACGTCGAAGACGAAGACCGATGACCAGCCCGCGCACCCTCTACGATAAGATCTGGGACGACCACGTCGTCGATGTTCAGCCGGACGGCTCCAGCCTCCTCTACATCGACCGGCACCTCGTTCACGAAGTCACGAGCCCGCAGGCGTTCGAGGGCCTTCGCACGGCCGGCCGCAGGGTCCGCCACCCGGAGAAGACGCTGGCGGTGGTCGATCACAACGTCCAGACCTCCGACCGCAGCCAGGGCATCGAGGATCCGGAGAGCCGGACCCAGCTCGAGGCGCTGGCCGAGAACGTGCGCGACTTCGGCATCGAGTTCTACGACGCCCTCGACCGGCGCCAGGGCATCGTCCACATCATCGGGCCGGAGCAAGGCTTCACGCTGCCGGGCCAGACCATCGTGTGCGGTGATTCCCACACCTCGACGCACGGCGCCTTCGGGTCGCTGGCGCACGGCATCGGCACGTCGGAGGTCGAGCACGTGCTCGCCACCCAGACGCTGGTGCAGCGCAAGGCCAGGAACATGCGCGTCACCGTCGACAACACCTTGCCGCCGGGCGTGACCGCCAAGGACATCATCCTGGCGATCATCGGCGAGATCGGTACCGCGGGCGGCACCGGCCACGTGATCGAGTATGCCGGCGAAGCGATCCGCGCCCTCTCGATGGAGGGGCGGATGACGATCTGCAACATGTCGATCGAGGGCGGTGCCCGGGCCGGCCTCGTGGCGCCCGACGCTACGACCTTCGCGTACGTGAAGGACCGGCCGAAGGCCCCGAAGGGCGCGGCGTTCGAGGCGGCGTGCCGCCATTGGGAGAGCCTGGTCACCGACACGGGCGCCTTCTTCGACCGCGAGGTGCGCCTCGACGCCGCCAACCTGCCGCCGATCGTCAGCTGGGGCACCAGCCCCGAGGACGTGATCTCGGTCCAGGGCCGCGTGCCGGACCCGTCCGAGATCGCCGACGAGAACAAGCGTCAGTCGAAGGAGAAGGCGCTGGCCTATATGGGCCTGACGCCGGGCACGCGGATCACCGACATCACCCTCGACCGGATCTTCATCGGCTCCTGCACCAACGGCCGGATCGAGGATCTGCGCGAGGTCGCGCGGGTGGTCGGCGACCGCAAGGTGCACGACGGCGTCGCGGCGATGATCGTGCCGGGTTCGGGCCTCGTGAAGGCGCAGGCCGAGGCCGAGGGTCTCGACAAGATCCTGAAGGCGGCGGGCTTCGACTGGCGCGAGCCGGGCTGCTCGATGTGCCTCGGCATGAACCCGGACAAGCTGCGGCCGGGCGAGCGCTGCGCCTCGACCTCGAACCGCAATTTCGAGGGCCGCCAAGGTCCGCGTGGGCGCACGCATCTGGTCTCGCCCGCGATGGCGGCGGCGGCGGCGGTGGCCGGACGCTTCGTCGACATCCGGGAATGGCCACGGGGCTGAAATCCCGATTGACGGCGGCGGCTCGGTTGCCTAAACGGAGCCGTCGCCGGCCGATAGCCGGCGGCATGCCCAGGTGGCGGAATTGGTAGACGCGCTGGTTTCAGGTACCAGTCTCGCGAGAGGTGAAGGTTCGAGTCCTTTCCTGGGCACCAATTGAAAGATGCGAGCCCGCCAAGCTGTTGGCGGGCTTTATCTTTTCTGGGGTGCGCGTTTGCCTACGGCTCGCAGGCGATCGATACACTTCGCGATCCTCGCGGGCGCGGCACGCTCGCTGGCGATCCCAAACGTGCCGGGCGACGGCTGCTCCCTCACCGGCACGCCATAAGGCCGCTGACGGCCTTGGCTGCATCGGCGAGATCGGCCGGATCGAGCTTCGCTCGAGTGATCGCGCCGGGTCCGATCGCCCCCGTGTGCACATCAAGCCTCGACCGGACCACGGCAGCGACGTTGCCAAAGGTATCGCGGTATATAAGCGGTCAGGACGCTTTTAATCAAAAGTTCACGCTGCCCAACCAGTCTTCGACGGTCTGACGCGGCGGATGCAGGCGGAGACGTGGCGGAGGACAGCATGGCGCCGAGCGAGGTCGAGCGGTTCGCACGGGCTGCCTCCGAACTGACCGCCCTGGGCCAGCCTCCGCAGGCATCGCCGCACGATGCACGTCCAATTGCCATCGTTGTGCCCGTCTTCAACGACTGGGCCGCGTTCCGCATCCTCGCCCGCGCGATCGACACAGTTCTGGTTGCGGCCGATCTTCACGCCGACCTCATCGTCGTCGATGACGGGTCCTGGCAATCGGGGGAGGGCGTGCTGGCCGAGGTCGCGGAGGCGGCTCGCCGGCTGCGCCTGCGCCCGGCCGTCCTGGCCACCAATCTCGGCCATCAGCGTGCGATCGCGGTCGGTCTCGTCCAGGCGAATGCGCGGGCGAGTGCCTACCGCGCGATCCTCGTCATGGATGGCGACGGGGAGGATCCGCCGGAGCATATCCCGCGCCTCGTCGCGGAAGCCGAGGCCTACCCCGAGGCCGTGATCTGCGCCCAGCGCCGACGCCGCTTCGAGGGCGCCCGTTTCGCGCTCGGCTACGGGCTGTTCAAGCTGGTCTTCCGGCTCTGCACGGGGCGGCGCATCGATTTCGGGCATTATTGCGCGATTCCGCCGGCGCATCTGCCGCGGCTCGTCCATGCCCCGGCATTGTGGAGCCATTTCGCCGCGAGCCTGATCCGCTCCGGCCTGCCGCTCCGCCGCATCCCCCTCGACCGCGGCCAGCGCTATGCCGGGCGTTCGACCATGAACGCGACGGCGCTGATCCGGCACGGCCTCAACGCCATCGCGGTATTCGAGGATATCTGCCTCGTGCGCCTGCTCGTGCTCCTGGCCGCGTTCGGGTGCGGCGTGGTCGTCGCGATGATCGGCGTGGTGCTCGTCCGCTTTTGCACCGACCTCGCCATGCCCGGCTGGGCGACGAACGCGGGCGGCCTGCTCCTCGTCGTTCTGTTCCAGGCGGCCCTGCTCGCGGCGACGGCGGCAGCGGCCCACCTCAACCGGCGCGCACTGCCCGAGACCGTGCCGGCCCGCGATGCGCACTGGTTCCTGCTGGCCCCCGCCCCCGCGGAGATAACCGAAGACGGAGACGCGAAGTGGCCAGCGGATCAACGCGCGGCGTGACGGCGCCGCACGAGGGGTATGTCGGGACCGAACTGGAGTTGTTCGCGACCGCGCGCAACTGGAAGCGCTACTGGTCCGACGCGATCGCGCCGTTCGTCGGCGGCCGCGTCCTCGATGTCGGCGCCGGACTGGGCGCGACGGCCGAAATCTTCGCCCCGCGGACGGGCATCGCGGCCTGGACCTGTCTGGAGCCCGATGCACACTTCGCCGCGCACCTCGCGACGCGGATCGCGGCGGGCGGGCTGCCGCCGCGCACGCGGGTGCTGCGCGGCACGACCTGCGACCTCGACCCCACTGAGCGCTTCGACACCATCCTGTACATCGACGTGCTGGAGCACATCCGCGACGATCACGGCGAGCTTGCGGGGGCGGCTTCGCGCCTCGCGGACGGCGGACACCTCGTCGTGCTCTCGCCGGCCCATCCGTTCCTCTACGCACCCTTCGATGCCGCGATCGGACACGAGCGGCGCTACACCCGTGCGACCTTGCGCGCGGCTGCGCCGGACGGCCTGCAGCGCGTGCGCCTCGACTACCTCGATGCGGTCGGGTTCGGCGCCTCACTGGGCAACCGTCTGGTCCTGCGGAGCGCGATGCCGAGCGCGGGCCAGATCGCCGCCTGGGACCGCCTGATGGTTCCGATCTCGCGCCGGCTCGATCCCTGGCTGGGGTTCCGAGCCGGAAAATCGGTCCTCGGAGTCTGGACGCGATGAGCGCCGGGCTGATCACCGGTGCGGCGGCACCTGTCAGCCTGTCGCGCGGCACCGAACTCGGCTGGGGCCTGCTGACCGCCTGTCTCGCCGTTGCGACCGCGGCGATTCCGCTGGCCCACACACCGACCTTCTACTTCACGGACGATTACCAAGCCTACTTCATGCCGGGGTTCCTGGAGATCGCCCGGCTGATCAAGGCGGGGGAACTGCCGTTCCTGACGCCGCGCCTGTTCCAGGGGGGCGCGTTTCTCGCCGAGTACCAGTACGCGCTGTTCAACCCGGTCAGCGTGCTGCTCTACCTCGTGCTCGACGGGTTCGCGCGGCTCGATCAGGCCGCGGCCTTCTTCGCGCTCGTCCATGTCGGCCTGCTCGCCGGCGGCACTTACGCCCTGGCACGCGTGGTCGGTGTCAGCCGGGCGGCCGCCATGCTGGCCGGGCTGACGGCCGCGACCAGCGGATGGATCGTCTACTGGGGCGCGATCACGTGGATCCCCGGCCTCGTCAGCACCGCCTGGCTGTCCTGGGCGACCACCGCGTTGATCCGCGCCTATCGGGCACCGGGCTTCGTGCCCGCGGCCGCGGGCGCCGTCTCTATGACCATCGCGAGCGGCTGGCCGTTCTCCGACGCGGCGCTCATCGCCGGCCTCGGCGTCGCTCTCCCCCTGGCCTTCTGGGCCGGCCGCGACGGGCGGTCCTGCGCCCGTGCTGCCCTGGCTGCCGGGCTCGGCGGGCTGCTCGCCGCCCCGGCCTGGATGCCGCTCGTGGCCGCGATCGGGACGAGCTCCCGCCAGCCGGAGGTCCTGTTTCACGACATGCTGTCCACGCCGCTCGCCGTGATCCTGGCGATGGGCGTGCCGGTCTGGCCGGAGACCTGGCTCGGATTTAGCGGCTTGAAGATGCATGTCGGGCCACCGGCTCAGTACGTCTCCTGGTGGGTCCCGGTTGCCCTGGTGAACGCCTCCCGGGCGCGGCTGAACGAGCCGGAGGGCCGCGGCGTCGCCCTGTTGCTGGCCGTGACGGCGGTGATCGCGCTGCTCGCGATTTCACCCGGCGTGTCGCAGTTGCGCTGGCCGTTCCGCTTCCTGCCCTACGTCCAGATCGGCTGCACCATCGTGGCCGCCTGGTTCGCGACGCGGGATCGCTGGGCGCCGGGCCGGACGCTGGGGCTCATCGCGATCGGCGGCGCGGTCGCGCTCGTCCGCGATCCGGGCCTGCTCACGCTCCAGATCGGGCTGACGGCGCTCATCGCCCTCACGGCCGCGCTGGCGTTGCGGGCGCAGGGGACGACGCGCCTCGCGATCATCGCGGCGAGCCACGCGATCGTGTTCGCGATCCTCACCACGACGATGCCGGTCAACGAGCAGGTCGGCACATGGCCCGCGCCGATGGCACGCTCGGCCTATGTCGCTCTGCCCCTGCGCCCGGGCGACACGATGCTGGTCCTCCACAACACCGACTATCATCGCACACCGATGGCACCGCCGGCCCAGGGCGCCCTGTTCACCGAACTGCCGCATTCCAACACGCCGCTGCTGACGGGCGCCGCGGTGGTCGGCGGCTACTCGCCGATGCCGATGCGGGGCTTCCGTGCGATCTGCATGTGGCGGGGCGGGGCGACCTGCCCGGAGGCCGCCGAACGGCTGGCGCGCCCGGACCCAGTGACCGGCGCCAGCACCCTCGATCTCGCGCGCGTGGCGCGGGTCGCAGTGGAACGAGGGCCGCGCGCGGACGGCTTCGCGGCCGTCGCCGGGCCGGGCTGGACTCGGCGCAGCGGCGTGGCGGCCGAGCTGTTTGACCGGGTGGGCGGCGGCTCTATCTTGCCGGGAACGCTCTCGGCCGGGCCACCGGGCTTCACCGTCACCGCGGCCGCGGAGGGCGCGGCGTCGGGACGCTACACGGTCGCCTCACCGGGGGGCGGACGCGTCGTCTGGGCGCGCGCCTGGTATCCGGGCTACGCCGCGGCCTGGAACGGCGCGCCGCTGGCCGTCGAGACCGCCAACGACTTCCTGCTGTCGGCACTCATTCCAGCCGGAGACGGCGTGCTGACCGTGCAGTACGTGCCGGCCGGTCTGCGCACTGGCCTCGCCGTCTCGGCGCTCGCCGCGATCGCGCTGGTCGGCCTCGTGCTGTCGCGCCGGCGGATCGCCGGCTGAGACCGCATTGCCTTCCCGGCTGAGGTCCGAGAAGGGGCTCAATACCGGACGTCGGTGAACCCGCTCCGGCCCACGACGCTCTGGATCACGTCCCTGGTGGATGGGCTGAGCCCGCCATCGCCGCGCAGGCGGCGGCCATCCGCCCGTTCGAGGCGCGCGACGTCGTCGGAGCATCGGCCGAGCGCCTCGCGAATCCGCGACGACAGGGGCGCCCCCCGCGCCGCCGGAGCGCCGCTCATCTCGAACCGGAGGCAGGAGGCGAGGTAGCCTTTCAGGTCATCGAAGGCGGCGGCCTGCGCGCTCGACGTCAGGACGACGAAGAGCAGGGCGGATCGGGCGAGCATCGGGCGCTCCAGGTAGGGTCGGACGATCCTGACAACGCGCGGCCGGCGCTTTGGTGGCCCACGCTTTCGGATGCGGACCGCGGAGACCGGCGGCGGCATCCACGACAACGCCGCCCTGGCGGCGTTCGCGGGGCGGCGGTCCGAGGCGCCGGACTTCGCGTGCGTGTTCGTCGTGGCCGGCGTGGCGACGCAGGCTGGCACGCCGGGGCGGCTCGGCCTCATACACCCCGGATGGGTCTGCGTCGGCCTCGGCCGCCGCCGCGCGACGCTGGATGTCGAGACCAGCGCGCGCGGGATAATCGACCCGACCTGACGACGGTCTCAGGCGTTGTCGCCCCGGATCGCCGCGATCACGGCGTCCGTCACCTGACGGGTCGTGGCCGTGCCGCCGAGGTCGGGGGTGTGCAGGTTCGGATCCGCGGTCACGCGCTCGACCGCGCGCATCAGCCGGTCGGCGGCGGGCGCCTCGCCGAGATGCTCCAGCATCTGGCACGCCGTCCAGAAGGTCGCGACCGGGTTGGCGATGCCCTTGCCGGTGATGTCGAAGGCCGAGCCGTGGATCGGCTCGAACATCGACGGGAAGGTGCGCTCGGGGTTGATGTTGGCGGTCGGCGCGATGCCGAGCGACCCGGCGAGCGCCGCCGCGAGGTCCGACAGGATGTCGGCGTGCAGGTTCGTCGCCACGATCGTGTCGAGGGTCTGCGGCTTTACCACCATGCGCATCGTCATGGCGTCAACCAGCATCTTGTCCCAGGTGACGTCGGGGAAGTCTTGTGCCACCTCGGCGGCGATCTCGTCCCACATCACCATGGCGTGGCGCTGGGCGTTCGACTTGGTCACCACGGTCAGCAGCTTGCGCGGCCGGGACCGGGCGAGCTGGAATGCGTAGCGGATGATGCGGTCGACCCCGGAGCGGGTCATCATCGAGACATCGGTGGCGACCTCGTTGGCGTGGCCCTGGTGGACCCGGCCGCCGACGCCGGCATACTCGCCCTCGGAGTTCTCGCGCACGATCACCCAGTCGAGTTCCGGTCCCGAGACGTGGCGGAGCGGGCTGGTGATGCCCGGCAGGATGCGGGTCGGGCGGACGTTGGCGTACTGATCGAAGGGCTGGCAGATCGCGAGCCGCAGACCCCAGAGGGTGATGTGGTCGGGCACGTCCGGCGCGCCGACCGCCCCGAAGAAGATCGCGTCGTGGTTGCGGATCTGGTCACGGCCGTCGGCCGGCATCATGACGCCGTGCGTCTTGTAGTAATCCGAGCCCCAGTCGAAATGGTCGAACTGGAACCGGAAGGTGCCGGTCTTCTCGGCCAGCACATCGAGCACCTCGATGCCGGCGGCGATGACTTCGACGCCGATGCCGTCCGCCGGAATGGCCGCGATGGTGTAGGTCTTCATGGTGGGTCTCCGGGTCAAAAGGAGTCAGTGCAGGGCGACGCGGGCCTGTCCGGCGCGGTGACCGGCCCGGGCGACTGCGAGGGTCAGGATCGCGGAGAACAGGAGCAGGCCGGCCACGAACATCAGGCCGCCCGCGAAGCTGCCGGTCCGGTCCTTGATCCATCCGATCATCCACGGTCCGACGAAGCCGCCGAGATTGCCGACCGCGTTGATGGTGGCGATGCCAACCGCCGTGGCCGGGCCGGACAGGAACAGCGTCGGCATCGCCCAGAGGGGCGGCTTGGCGGCGCTGATCCCAACATTGACAAGGCTCAGCGCGGCGATGACCGCCACGACCGAGGTTGCGGCGCCGGCCAGCATCAGGCCCAGCGACGCGGCGAGGCAGGCGATCACCACGTGCCACGTGCGCTCGCCGGTCCGGTCGGAATGGCGCGCCCAGAGGATCATCGCCGCCACCGCGACGGTCGGCGGCACCGCGTTCAGCAGGCCGACATTCATGGTCGACAGGCCCAGCCCCTTGATGATCTGCGGCGCCCAGATACCGAGGGTGTAGAGCCCGGCCGAGGTGCCGAAATACACGAGGGCGAGCGCCAGCACCCGCGGATTGGTGAGGCCGCTGAGCAGACTGTGGCGGGCCTGCACCTGCCGTCCGGCGCGCTCCGCCTCCATCTCGGCCACGAGCCAGGCCCGCTGGTCGTCGGAGAGCCATGTCGCCTTTTCGGGCCGGTCGGTCAGGTAGACCAGCACGACGAAGCCGAGGATCACTGCGGGGACCGCCTCGATGAGGAACATCCACTGCCAGCCGTGCAGGCCGAGGAGCCCCTCCATCTCGAGCAAGAGGCTCGACAGGGGCGAGCCCAGCAGCACCGAGACCGGCGCCGCCGCCATGAACAGGGATACCACTGCGGCCCGGTAGCGGATCGGGAACCAGTAGCCGAGATAGAGGATGATGCCGGGGAAGAAGCCCGCCTCCGCGGCCCCGAGCAGGAAGCGCAGCCCGTAGAAGCTCGTCTCGCCCTGAATGAACGCGAAGGCGCCGGAGATGAGCCCCCAGGTAATCATCACGCGGGCGATCCAGAGCCGGGCACCGACCCGGTCGAGGATGATGTTAGAGGGCACCTCGAACAGAAAGTACCCAAAAAAGAATACCCCCGCCCCGAAACCGAAGACCGACGCCGAGAAGCCCAGGTCTTTGTTCATCGTCAGTGCCGCGAAACCGATATTCACGCGGTCGATGAAGGCGACGAAGTACAGCAGGCAGACGAAAGGGATCAGGCGCCACGCGACCCGGCGCATGGTCGCCTGCTCGAGCGAGCTGTTCATCATGTCCTCCCGTCGCCGGAGTGGCGCATCTGTTGCGCGCCATCTTCCATGCAAGCTTGAATACGGGTAGATCCGGGGCTGCGACGTGTCAACGGCCATTCCTCGACAGGGGCGGACGCTGTAAGGCCGGCGGACGAGGGGGGAGACGGTCAATGGCGCGGGCGCGGCCCAACGGGGATCCGGAGGCGCAAGGCGATGAGGACGGCGCGAAGCGCGGCTCCCTGGTCGACGACGCCTACGCGGCGATGCGTAACGCGATCCGCGACGCCAGCTTCGCCCCGGGCTACCAGGCCTCCGAGCAGGAGATCGCCCTGCGGCTCGGCATGAGCCGGACGCCGGTCCACGAGGCGGCGATCCGGCTGCAGGAGGATGGCCTCGTGCGCGTCCTGCCACGCAAGGGCATCCTGATCCTCGCCCTGGCGCCGGACGACATGCGCGAGATCTACGATGTCGTCATCGCCATGGACGGCCGGGCCGCCGAATTGGTGGCGACGCTCCCCGAGGCCGCGCGACTGGCCGCCGCGCAGGCCCTCGATGCCCACACGGATGCGATGGCGGCGGCGCATGCGCGGGGCGACCTACCGGGCTGGGGCCTCGCGGACGGGGCGTTCCACGCGGCGCTGATCGCCGAGGCCCGGAACGGACGGATGAGCCGGATCGTGCAGGCCATCAACGACCAGTCCCACCGGGCGCGGATGCTGACGCTGAACCTCCGCCGGACCCTGGACGCCTCGATCGCGGAACATCGCCGGATCGCCCAGGCCATCCGCGCGGGCACGACCGAGGTGGCTCTCGAGGCCGCGCGCCAGCATCGCATCCGGGCCCGGGACGAGCTGCTGCCGCTGCTGGAACGCTGCGGGCTCAAGCACCTGTAACGCAGCGCGGGCTGCGCGTTGGCCTACCGCACCCGCAGGGATCCGCGGTGCCGCGTCGGCCGAGGGAAGCGGCGCCAGCCCCTCTTGCGCCCGAACGATCGGCGCGGATCGGGCTGAGCCGAGTCCGCGAACCGACCAACAGCCCGCGGCGCGTGGGCGGCGCCGATAGCCACCAGTGCCGCGACGCAGATCAGGGCCACCAGCGTCGCGCCCCAGAACAGGTTCTCGAACATCGCGCGTACCGCCGCCGAGGAGCTTTGCCTCATCGGTATTAAACCACAGACGATTGCGTTCCGTCGGCAGCCACAACACTGTTTTCGTCGACCATCTGTGGATATCAGCACTATGTCCCACGCTGGCACGCAAATCCCGGATCGGATGAGAGGCTCGGCTACGAAGCCCAAGCCGGTGACGCCGGGCGGGGCGCAGGGCTGATCGTCGGTTCCGGGGCTCGCTCTGTGGCCCACCCATGATGGGCCGTTGGCCTCGACGAACCGGCGCGTGATGTCCGATCCGCCGAAGGCGCTCTCATGCACCGAACGGGTCTCCGCTTCGACGGATCGGAAGACGATACCGGCGCGACTAAAAGCGCGGCCGTCGTGCGGGCGAGGGCTTCACGCACGCCTCATTCACGTGAGGCCTGCCACTTGCATAGATGCTTTCACGGGCTGATCCGTCCGAGATCTATTGTGTTCGATCCTTGCTTTCGAACGCGGAAATCCGACATTGTTTTAACGTAAGATAGCGCACATTCACGGCGGTCATGGAATTTCTAATCCATGACAAGTGCGGGTACCCCGACATCCCAGTACGTCATCACCGCCCGGGGGCAGACGGGTCATATCCGCCAGACCAGGGTCCGGGCCGCGAGTGCGGTTGTGCTCGCCAGAACCTGGATCGCCGCCGGTTACGAGGCGGTGCAGATCGTCGACCCCCTGGGACACGTCCTCAGCCCGGAGCGTTACCGGGTCAAAATCATGAACGGCGGCCGGTTTTTCCGTTGAGCCTCTCCGAGCACGGCGAGATGCGGCGCTCCCGCTATCGCGCACAAGGCGGACGATCGGGTCCCGGAGAATTTACGAAGCGTTCATGCTCCGGGTGTCCCATCCGGTCCTCAGAGGCCGAAACGAGGACGCGATGCCGAGCGACACGACGAGAGCGCTCTCCGCCCAAGGTGACGTTGGTTCGGTGCATGGGAACGCGTCACGACAAGGTTTTGGAGCCGTCCGCGAGAGCGCTGCGATCGGAACCGTCTCCGAAACACAGGGCCCGATCCTGGAACCCTGGCGCATCCTGGCGCTCGCGCTGATCGTCGCCGCCGGCATGCTGTTCGTCCACTTGGTCGTTCCCGCCGACGCCGCCTCGGATCCCGCCAGGGCGACCCCGGCTGCAGTTCTCGGCCCGCAGCCGTAGATCGGCCGCGCTCCGGATCTCATTCGCCCGGCGCCCGTGGGCCGCCGGCCTTGTCGAGGGCGGTTGCGGCGGCGACCAGATCGCGCCGCGCCTCAGCGATCGCCGTGGTCTTCTCGGCCCGCTGCGCGTTGAGCGCTTCGAGGAACGCAGTCCAGTCGGCTCGGGCAGTCGTCGGGATCACACCGTCGAGCCGGTGGCGGAGCTCGGCGACCCGGCTGTCCGCCGTCGCCGGGGGTGCCGCAACGTCGGCGTCGTACACGCCGACCGCGCAGGTCTGATCGCCGGCCTTGGTGTAATACGTCGTCTTGGGCTCCTCGACGGTGCTGCCCGGCTTCGGAAACAGGTAGCGGATCACCGCGATCTGTCCGGGCTTGGCCGTCTCCATCATGGTTCGGATGAAGTGGTTGCCCGTCCTGTCATGCAGGTCATGGACATCGTGACCCTTCAGGATCGGGTTTGGGTGGGCCGACATGATGCCGTCCGGTCCGACACAGAATACGTAGGTGTCGGCGGTTCGGAAGCCCCGGGCCCCGTCGGTGAAGTCCTGCAAGGCCTGCGCCCTGTCGGCCGCGAGCGCTCGATCGACCCGGTGGAGCATCCAGGACGCGAAGCCGTTCGGGCTCGGATCGTCGCAGGCGGTGGGCGCCTCGCCGTCGCCGCACGCCCAGGCACAGCCCGGCGATGCCAGCCCGAGCAGCAGCCCGGCCGCAAGCGTTGCAGCTTTCAGCATCACGACGCGCCCCTCGAAAGCAGCATATTTCTGCGAATCGCCGCCATCAGAGACTGCATTCGCCGGCTTGGCAAGCGGCGAAGACAGTTTTCATGCGATCGTCGATCGGGCTGAATTCGGCGCGGGCCTATTGCAGCGGCAGCGGGATCGCCTCGACCGCGACCTCGCCGATCCCGTGGGCCGCCAGCGCGGTGCGCAGGGGATCGGTCAGGCAGGTCCCGGCTGTGAACGCCCCGTGTGCGGCACCGTGACCCTCCGCCCCTCGCGGTGCGGAGCCGATCAGCTGCACGACGCGCCGGGCGATGGCCGGCGCCGGATCGATCCAGGTCACCGGCCAGGGTGCCAGGGCTTCGAGGCGCGGCAGCAGCAGGGGATAGTGCGTGCAGGCGAGGCAGACCACGTCGGTGCGCCCTCCGTTCGCCCCGGTGACGAAGCAGGGCGCGATCTCGGCCGCCAGCGCGGCATCGTCAACGGGAAAACCGGCGAGTTCGGCCTCGGCATAGCCGGCGAGGTTCTGGGCGCCGACCAGCGTGACCGTACAGGCCTCGGCATAGGTGGCGATCAGGTCGCGCGTGTAGGAGCGGGCCACCGTCCCGGGGGTCGCCAGCAGGGAGACGAGGCGCGAGCGCGTGGCCGCGGCGGCCGGCTTGATCGGCGGGACCACGCCGACGAACGGGGTCGTGAAGCGCTGCCGCAGGGCCGGCAGCACCACGGTCGAGGCGGTGTTGCAGGCGATCACCACGAGGTCGGGTCGGTGGGTCGCGACCAGCCGCTCCATCACGGTCAGCACCCGGGCGACGAGGGCCGCCTCGGTGAGGCGGCCATACGGGAAGGCGGCATCATCGCCGACATAGACGTAGCGGGCGTCCGGCCGGGCGCGCCGCACGGCATCGAGCACGGTGAGGCCGCCGAGCCCGGAATCGAACACCAGGATGGTCGGCTCGGCGGCGCCGCGCAGAGCCGCGGAAGAGAGGCTGGCGCCGGCCATCAGATCGATCCGCATGTGACGTCCGGACTCCTCGCAAGGGTCCCGAGAATCGGCATCGCTGGTTAAGGCGGTGTCACTGCGGCGAGAGAAAGACCCGCGATCCCCAACCCGCCATGTTAACCGCGCCGCCGCGGTGGCGAACAGCCCTCGAACGACACCGAGCCGGAGGGACTCCGCCTGCGGAGGTTGTCTGACCTCGCCCGAGACATATCTTCTGCGCGCCAACCTGGGACCGAGGAAACGGTTCTCGGGCTGGCCGGGAAAGGGAACGATCGTCATGGCAGCGACGGCCGCACTGCGCACGGACGACACACACGCCCCCGGAGCGCCGGCCTTCCCGCCGCCGCCTGTCTCGGCCCGTCCGATCGACCGGGCCGCCTGGATCGCCGCCTACCGGCAGGTCCGGAGCGAGACCGAATGCCGCGCGGCGCCGCTCTCCGCGGAGGACCAGCAGGTCCAGTCCATGGCGGATGCCAGCCCGACCAAGTGGCACCGGGCCCATGTAACGTGGTTCTTCGAGCAGTTCCTGCTGCGCGAGCACCTGCCGGGCTACACCATCTACGACGAGCGGCTGCACTACCTGTTCAATTCGTACTACGTGGCGGCCGGTCCCCGGCAGCCGCGCATCCAGCGGGGCATGATCACCCGCCCGACGCTCGCCGAGGTCACGGCCTACCGGGTCCATATCGACCGGGCGGTCGAGTCCCTGCTGGGCCAAGCCTCCGAGCGCGCGCTGGAGGCGATCCTGCCCATCCTGGAGATCGGGCTCTACCACGAGCAGCAGCATCAGGAGCTCCTGCTCACCGACATCCTGCACGCCTTCGCGCAGAACCCGCTGAACCCGGCCTACGACCCGGACTGGCGCTTCCCGAAGGCTGCGGCGCAGCCGGGCCAGACCCGGCTCGACCGGGGCATCGCCTGGATCGGGCACGAGGGACCGGGCTTCTCCTTCGACAATGAATCGCCCCGCCACGAGACGCTGATCCAGGCGGGCCGGATCGACCGGGCATTGGTGACCAACCGCCAGTGGCTCGCCTTCATGGAGGATGGCGGATACGCCAAGCCCGAGCTGTGGCTGTCGGACGGCTGGTATGCCGGGCCGACAGAGGGCTGGGAGGCGCCGGGCTACTGGCGCCGAACCAGTGACGGCTGGGCGACCATGACGTTCGCCGGCGAGCGCCCGGTGGATCTCGACGCGCCGGTCACCCATGTCAGCTACTACGAGGCGGACGCTTATGCCCGCTGGGCCGGGCGCTTCCTGCCGACCGAGTTCGAGTGGGAGGTCGCGGCCCGCGACGGCGGCCTGCCGGACGCGTTCGGCCTCGTCTGGCAATGGACCCGCAGCGCCTACGTCGCCTATCCGGGCTACCGACCGCTGCCGGGCGCCCTGGGCGAGTACAACGGCAAGTTCATGAACAACCAGTTCGTGCTGCGCGGCTCCTCGGTGGCGACGCCCGAAGGCCATGCGCGGCTGCCATATCGCAACTTCTTCTATCCGCATCAGCGCTGGCAGTTCACCGGCCTGCGCCTCGCCGATGCCGCCTGACGCCCCCCGGAGCGACCCGTGACCATCAACCCGACGTTTTCCGACGCGACACCGGTCGCCCCGGCTTTCCTCGACGACGTGCGCGCGGGTCTCTCCCGCCCGCAGAAAGCGCTCTCGCCAAAGTACTTCTATGACGCGACCGGCTCGGACCTGTTCGAGAAGATCACCCGGCTGCCGGAATACTACCCGACCCGCACCGAGATCGGGATCCTCGACCGGCGCGGGCCGGAGATCGCCGCGCTACTGCCGGCGGGCGCAGCCCTCGTCGAGTTCGGCAGCGGCTCGACGGTGAAGCTGCGCCGCCTGCTGCGGCACCTCGACAAGCTGGCGGCCTACGTGCCGGTCGATGTCTCCGGCGAGTTTTTGCGCGCGCAGGCCGAGACCTTGAGCGCCGATTTCCCGCACCTGCGCGTCGAGCCGGTGGTAGCCGATTTCACCCACGATTTCAGCCTGCCAGAGAGCCTCGCGGGCCTACCGCGGGCCGGCTTCTTCCCGGGTTCGACGATCGGCAACTTCGAGCCCGAGGAGGCCGAGGCGCTGCTCGCCCGGTTCGGGCGGATCCTGGGATCTGGGGCTCACATGATCGTGGGCGTCGATCTCGTGAAGGATGCAGGCACCCTGGAGAGCGCCTACGACGATGCCCAAGGCGTCACCGCGGCGTTCAACCTCAACCTCCTGACGCGGATCAACCGCGAACTCGGGGGCGGCTTCGACCTCGACGCCTTCGCCCATCGGGCCGTGTTCAACCCGCAAGCCTCGCGGATCGAGATGCACCTCGTCGCCCGCGACGCGCAGGATGTGGCGATAGGCTCGGACACGTTCGCGTTCGCGGCCGGCGAGACGATCCACACGGAGAGCAGCTACAAGTACACGGCCGAGACCTTCCGGGCGCTGGCCGAGCGCGCCGGCTGGCGGTGGATCCAGGTTTGGACGGACGCGGACGGCCTGTTCTCGGTCCACGCCCTGCGGCTGGATTGAGGATCCGGGCTACGGCCGGGCCGATGAGGTTCCGGCCGCCCGGGTTCGTCCTCGTCGCCCCCGCGCTCGGCGCGCTGGCGGGCCTGCTCTATGGGGCGATCTTCGACGTCGGCCCCCTGGCCGGCGCGGCGATTCGCGGCGCGGTCATCGGCACGCCGATCATGCTGTACGAGCGGCGGCTCTTGTTCCCGACCCTGCGGGAGCGAATCCGGGGACTCGCCACGCCGCTGTTCCTGCTCGCCACGGTTGCGCTCTACGTCGCCCTGATCGTGGTCGGGAACGCGCTGGCCAGCACCGTGCTCAACCGCCTGTTCCGCTTCATGTACAGCGAGCGGAACGCGATGCTGATGACCGATACCGGGCTGCTCTACGCGCTCGCCATCTCGGCCGTCGTGGTGTTCGTGTTCCGGGTCCGCGACCTGATCGGCCCGGGGGTGTTCGCCAACCTTCTGATCGGGCGCTACCACCGGCCGATCAGCGAGGAGCGGATCTTCCTGTTCCTCGACGTGACCGGCTCGACTCAGTTCGCCGACCAGCACGGCGACCGGGAGGCGCAGGCTTATCTCGGGCAGGTGTTCAACGCCCTGGCGTTGCCGGTCTCCCGGGCCCGGGGATCGATCGACGATTATATCGGCGATCTGGCGCTGGTGACTTGGACGATGGAGCGCGGCGTCCGTGACGCCGCCTGCCTGCGGTGCGTGTTCGATTTCGAAGCACGCCTCGCCGCCGAGGCCGAAGCATGGCGCAACCGCTTCGGGCAAGTGCCGGAATTCCGCGCGGCCCTGCATTGCGGACCGGTTGTCACCGCCGAGATCGGGCTGGAGCGGCACAAGATCGCGTATTTCGGCGATGTGGTGAACACGACCGCGCGGTTGGAGGCCCTGTCGAAGACGCTGGGGGTCCACGTGCTGGTCTCGGCCGATCTCCTCGACCGGATCGGGCCGCTGCCCGACACCTTTATCGCGGAGGATCTCGGCGACCACACGCTGCGCGGGCGGGAGGCACCCCTGGCGGTCGCGGCAATCCGGCGCCGCCCATCCGGGGTTATCAGGGCCGGGTGAGGCCGGGGAGGGCGCATGCGCCTGTCCCCGGTATCCCCGCTGTCAACGGCGCGGAGCCGTCAGTTCAGGTAGGTACGGATCCAGTTGGGGGACAGGATCTCGCCCTCCTCGGTGATGATCCAGGGCTGCTTGGCCGGGTCGCCCAGGGCGCCGGCGGCGGCGTTGATCGCCTCGCGCAGGGTGTTGAACCGCTCGGGCTGCGCCAGCGGGGCGCTGGCCGGGGCCGTACGCCAGATCGTGAGATCGGCGGGCCGTTCCAGAGCTTCAGTTTCCATCGGTACTCGTCCTTCCGAACCGTGTGCGACCGTTCAGATACCCACCGCAGGCCTGAACCGGCTCGGCGCGGGGATCGAGGGTCTGAGCGTCAAAGCAAGCATCTCTGCGGCGGCTTTGCGATCAATTCGGGCGGTTTCCGAAACCAGCGTCCTCCGCGTAAGCACGATGGACGCAGCGGTCGCGTTTTCCCAGTCCGTATTAAGCGCGTACGCTTTGCCGAGAACTTGCGAGAATTGTGGTCCTCGAATGATGACCATTCCGTTAGCCAGTCTGTTCCGCCCGCCCGTGTGTGCCAGAACACGTCTGAGGCCCGCAGGCGGCGGTACGCACCTGTGTTGACGCTTCGATCCTGAACGCGCACTTAAGACCCGCGCCTGCCGGAGCCGACCTCCGGTTCTCTCTCGGAGACATCCGTGCCGGATCGTACCGTGCGCTTCGTGCTCGCCGCGGTTCTGGTCCTGCTGGCGCTGTACGTGGCCCAGCCCTACCTGCAGCCGCTGTTGTACTCCGCAGACACGCCCCGGGCCGTGACCGCCCGCGGCGATCTCGCGCAGTCCGAGCAGGCCACGATCCGGCTGTTCGAGCAGGCAAGCCCGTCCGTCGTCCACGTCTTCGCGCAGGGCGCGGCGCAGAACCGCGACCTGCTCGACCTCGACGACGAGGGCGGCGAACAACAGGGCGGCGGCACCCAGACCGGCACCGGCTTCGTCTGGGACGGGGCCGGGCACATCGTCACCAACACCCACGTCGTCCAGAACGCGGCGCAGAGCGGGGGCTCCGTCTCGGTCCGGCTGAGCGACGGCACGGTGGCGTCGGCGAGCCTGGTCGGGCTCGCGCCAAGCTACGACCTCGCGGTCCTGCGGCTGGGCCAGGTGACGCACATGCCGCCGCCGCTCGCGATCGGCACCTCGGCGGACCTCAAGGTCGGGCAATCGACCTTCGCGATCGGCAACCCGTTCGGCCTCGATCACACCCTGACCACCGGCGTCATCAGCGCCGTCCGCAGGCGGATGCCGACCAGCGAGGGGCGGGAGGTGTCGGGCGTCATCCAGACCGACGCGGCGATCAACCCCGGCAATTCCGGCGGGCCGCTGCTCGATTCCGCCGGTCGGCTGATCGGCGTCAACACCGCGATCGTGTCGCCCTCCGGGGCGAGCGCCGGCATCGGCTTCGCGATCCCCGTGGACGTGGTGAACCGGATCGTGCCGGAACTGATCAAGGTCGGCCGGGTGCGCAATCCCGGCATCGGCATCATCGCCGCGCAGGAGGCCGCCACCGCGCGGCTCGGCATCGACGGGGTGGTGATCGTGCGGGTCCTGCCCGCCTCGCCCGCCGCGCAGGCCGGCCTGCGCGGCGTGAATTCGCAGACCGGCGATCTCGGAGACGTGATCGCGGAAGCCAACGGCACTCCGGTCCATCGGCTGGCCGACCTCACCGCGGCGATCGAGGAGGCGGGGCTCGGTGCGGCGGTGACCCTGAAGGTCGAGCGCGACGGCCGGATCCGGCAGGTCCGGATCACCACGACGGATGTGGCGGAGAATCGCCAGTGAAGGCCCTGCTGCTCCCCGTCCTCATGGCCCTCGCCGCTGCCGGAGCCTCGCACGCCGCCGAGCAACCGGCGCGCTCACGCCTATGCCCGGAAGACCTGCCGGAGGGCGTGCGGCTGCCGCCGCAGCCCGGCTGCACGGCCGGCACCCGGCCCGCGCCGACGCGCCGGGAGGGGGTCTACGATCTGGGCGACGGCACGACCGTGCGGATCGGCGGCCATGCCTCGGCCGCGTACGGCGTGCGGCGCTGACCATGGCGCTGTTTGCCGGCCTGCTCGCATGCCTGACGCTCTGGTGGCTGTCGAAGAACAAAGACGGCCTCGGCCGGCGCCTGAGACGCGCCCTCGGCCAGGGGTTCGGCGCCATGATGGGCGGAACGCGGACACTCGGCGCGGTGTCGCTGCTGGCGGGCGGCTTTCTGCTCCTGCACGGCAACCTCGTTCTGGCGGCACTGCTCGGCCTGAGCGGCGTTTGGATGATCGAGGGACAGGACTCGATGACGGCGCGGCTGCGCCGCCTGATCCGGTCGGGGGCCGCGAACAATCCCCGTGATCCTCAAAATCCCCTTTATCCGGACCCGACCCCGGCGCCGCGCGATCCCCCGACGCCGCGCGCCCCCCCTGCGCCGCGCGATCCCTACGCGTCCCAGGATCGTCGCTTCCGCACGACGCTGATCGAGGCGCATCTGCGCCCCGACGGGAGCCTGCGCACCGGCCGCGTGACCGGGGGGCCACAGGCGGGGGTGTGGCTCGACGCCATGCCGACCGACGCGGTCGTCAGTCTGCTGCGGCTCTGCCGGGTTCGCGACCCGATGGGCGTCGCCCTGCTAGAGCCGTATCTCGACCGCCGGGCGCCCGGCTGGCGTGTAGACGCTGAGCGTGATCGCGACCCGGGGACGCGCCGCCCGCCGAACCCAGGGGCGCTGACGCAGGAGGAGGCGTACCAGATCCTGGGGCTTCAGCGCGGGGCGACCGCTGAGCAGATCCGGACGGCCCACCGGTCGCTGATGAAGCGCGCCCACCCCGACCAGGGGGGAAGCGCCGAGGGCGCGGCGCGCGTCAACGCCGCCCGGGACAGGCTTTTGAACCGACATCGCTGATACTCCGCGCGCGTTGTCAGAAAATGGATCGGTCTCGGCCGCGGGCGAACGGCGTCGCGGCACATCCTGTCGGCGCGGTCGGCGCCGGCCGGTCCTCGTCGGTCAGCTTCGGGTCGCGAAGCAGCTGAAGCCGCTGCGCTTCAGGGCCGAGCAGGCATCCTGCGCGGAATCCTGCTCTGCGAAGCCCGAGAAGCGGGCGCGGAACAGGGTGGTGCCGCCATGCTCGACCTTGACCGTGTAGGGGGCCGCCTTCGACAGGCTGCCGCCGACCTTGGCGCGGGCCTCCGAGAGCATCGAGCGGGCTTTGGTTTCGTCGTCCATGGCGCCGAGCTGGATCACCCAGGCGGTCGGCACGACGCGGGCGCCGGTGACCGCCTTCGGCGGCTCGTCGCGCTCGACCGAGGCCACGCGCGCCACTGTTTTGCTGGCACCGGGGAAGGGCGCCTGGGCGCTGCTTCCGCCGGCATACGCCTGGGCAGATTTCGGAACTCCCTGGGGACCGGGCTTCCAGGTTTCAAGCGGGTACTTGCCGCCCGGCGTCGTGGTGGCGGCGGCTTTGGGCGAGAGGTCCAGGGGCTCGCCGGTGGTGCCGGTGGTCTCGACATCCTCGTCGTCCGCGGAGACAACCTGCGTGCGGGTCCGCGACACGCCGTCGGCGACGACCGCCGGGCGGGCGCGCTCGGCGACCTCGGTGGTGGGCGGCGAGATCCGGGCGCCGGCATAGGCGTGCGGCAGGCTGGAGCGGACGAGGTCGGCCATGATCCGATCGCGGCCCGCGCCGGACTTTCCGCCCAGCACGATCGCCACGATCTGCCGGCCCTCGGACTTCGCCGCCGTCATCAGGTTGAAGCCCGAATCCCGGGTGTAGCCGGTCTTGATCCCGTCCACGCCCTGGACGTTGCCCAGCAGGTGGTTGTGGTTGCCGATGACCCGACCGCGGAACGCGAAGGACCGCGTTTGGAAGTAGCGGTAATAATGCGGGAAACGGTCCTGGATCGCCCGGGCCAGCACGGTGAGATCCCGGGCCGTGGTGAGCTGGTCGGGATCGGGCAGGCCCGAAGCGTTGGCGTAGTGCGTCCGGCTCATGCCGAGGGCATGGGCCTTGGCGGTCATCATCTGGGCGAAGCGCTCCTCGGAGCCCGCGATGTTCTCGCCGATGGCGCAGGCCACGTCGTTGGCCGACTTGGTCACGATCGCCTTGATGGCGTCCTCGACCGCAATGGTCTGGCCGGGCCGCAGGCCGAGCTTCGAGGGCGCCTGGGCGGCGGCATGGGCCGAGATGGTCAGATCGGAATCGAGGGCGAACTTGCCACGCTCCATCTGCTCGAACAGCAGGTAGAGGGTCATCACCTTGGTGATCGAGGCGGGATGGCGCAGCGCATCCTCGTTGACCGCGTGGAGGGTCTTGCCGCTCTTCACGTCGACCACCATGGCGGCGTAGGGCGGGTTGTAGCCGCCGCCGGCCGCGCGGGCGTGGTGGTGGTGTCGTCCACGCCGGGCCTCGGCCGGGGCGGCGAGGGTGGACAGAACCGCGGCGGCCAGGATCGCGGCCGGCAGCGCGGGAATCGTCCGAGAGCGGCCTACTACGCTACGCATCACGCCTGATTGCCTCGCGAGACCGGCACGCGCCGGTCGTGTCCCTAGAGCGGAGCGGCGCCGGTCGCGTGGCCCCGCTGCATCACCGCAGAGTTAGGCAAGTGCAGTTACAGGCCCGTTAATGCGATCGCCGCGCGTATCGGGTTGTGACGTTTCTGCTGATGGTTGCGGGCCGGACGGCGGGCCCGCGATACGCCCACAGCCGCGGAGGGGGGAGGGCGTGTCGCGCCGCGCCAAGTCCGCGCGCCAACCGAATTGTCGCCGCTTGACGCTGCCGGATACGGCGCACACAGTCGGAGACAGATCCGATACAGCTGCCCGGCCCCGACCGGCAGGCGGCGGCCGGGAGTTCGGCCATGCTGACGCGCGACCCCCACCCGTCTTTTCTGGA
Organism: Methylobacterium sp. J-088; assembly: GCF_022829295.1. Classification (GTDB taxonomy): domain Bacteria; phylum Pseudomonadota; class Alphaproteobacteria; order Rhizobiales; family Beijerinckiaceae; genus Methylobacterium. The sequence continues at coordinate 84,683 of NZ_JAKSYH010000046.1, read as the reverse complement.
TCCGGCCGACTTCGGCGCGCCGCGGCGGCGGCTCGGCGTCACCGGACGGACCGGCCAGACCCTCGAGATCACGTGGACCATTTCCATCAAGCAGGGCCTCGACGATCGTGCGGCCCCGGCCCGGACCCGCGCCGCAACCCGCGATCCGGCCGAGATCCTGGCGGCTCAGTCCACCTATCCCCAGCGGGGCGGAGCACGCCGGACCGCGCGTTCGGCGGTGACCGCAGACCAGATCACAATTCCCACCGCCGATCCGATGCGGCCGCCGGCCCCCCATCCCACCCGGGCGCATGAGCGGGTCGGGGGCCGTGCGCCAGTCGCAAGCTCAGCGGGACGGACAAGTGCGCGCAGGCGTCTGGCGAAGTCGGCTCACCGTCTGTAGATTAGGGACAGAGGAGCCGCGCGTTGCTCCCGGCAGGGCCAGGACGGGATCGGCCTTCGCAGTCGGCGACGCCCGCTCCAATCGAGGGATCGGTTCGACGCACATGACTCAGGTCCCCCACCAGGGCACCGCACGTTCGATGGGGATTGCGCGGCCGGTCACGGCCTCCGGCTCGCGCGCGCCGGGCGGCGACGACCGGTCCAACACCGCGATCATCACCCGTACCAAGACCCGGACGAAGCGACCGAGCCTCTACCGGGTCCTGCTCCTGAACGACGACTACACGCCGATGGAATTCGTCGTGCTGGTGGTCGAGCGCTTCTTCAACAAGAGCCACGAGGACGCCTACCAGATCATGATGCACGTGCATCAGAACGGGGTCGGCGAGTGCGGGGTGTTCACCTACGAGGTGGCGGAGACCAAGGTGACGCAGGTCATGGACTTCGCACGCAAACACCAACATCCTCTCCAGTGCGTTATGGAAAAAAAGTAGGCGCCGTTCGCGGTAGGCACGAAGGACAGAGGCCAGCTTTGCCAAGCTTCTCACGCAGCCTAGAACAAGCTCTCCACCGCGCCCTGGCGCTCGCGGGAGAGCGCCGGCACGAATACGCGACGCTGGAGCACCTCCTGCTCGCCCTCGTGGACGATCAGGATGCGGCCGCGGTCATGCGCGCCTGCAACGTCGAGGTCGACACGCTCAAGCGAAGCCTGATCGACTACGTCGACACGGAACTGTCCAACCTCACCGGCGACGGCCGGCAGGACGCCAAGCCCACGGCCGGGTTCCAGCGTGTGATTCAGCGCGCGGTGATCCACGTCCAGTCCTCCGGCCGCGAGGAGGTGACCGGGGCGAACGTGCTGGTGGCGATCTTCGCCGAGCGCGAGAGCCACGCCGCCTACTTCCTGCAGGAGCAGGACATGACCCGCTACGACGCGGTCAACTACATCAGCCACGGCATCGCCAAGCGCCCCGGCGCCTCCGAATCGAAGCCGGTGCGCGGCGCCGAGGAGGAAGGTGCTGCCGAGCGTCCAAGCGACGACGGCGATCCCCGCGGCGCCAAGAAGAAGGGCGACGCGCTGGACGCCTATTGCGTCAACCTCAACAAGAAGGCGCGTGACGGCAAGATCGACCCGCTGATCGGCCGCGAGACCGAAGTCCAGCGGACCATCCAGGTCCTGTGCCGCCGGCAGAAGAACAACCCGCTGCTGGTGGGCGACCCCGGCGTCGGCAAGACTGCGATCGCGGAAGGGCTTGCGCGCAAGATCATCCAGCACGAGGTGCCGGAGGTCCTGGCCGACGCGACGGTGTTCTCCCTCGACATGGGCACGCTGCTCGCCGGCACCCGCTACCGGGGCGACTTCGAGGAGCGCCTCAAGCAAGTGATGAAGGAGATCGAGGCGCACCCGAACGCGATCATGTTCATCGACGAGATCCACACGGTGATCGGTGCCGGTGCGACCTCGGGCGGCGCCATGGACGCGTCGAACCTGCTGAAGCCCGCTTTGGCCTCCGGCACCCTGCGCTGCATCGGCTCGACCACCTACAAGGAGTACCGCCAGTACTTCGAGAAGGATCGCGCCCTAGTCCGCCGATTCCAGAAGATCGACGTCAACGAGCCGTCGATTCCCGACACGATCGAGATCGTGAAGGGCCTGCGCCCGTACTTCGAAGAGTTCCACAAGCTCAAGTACACGACCGAGGCCGTGAAGGCCGCGGTGGAGCTGTCGGCCCGCTACATCAACGACCGCAAGCTGCCCGACAAGGCGATCGACGTGATCGACGAGACCGGCGCCTCGCAGATGCTGGTGCCGGAGGCGCGCCGAAAGCGCGTCATCGGCATCAAGGAGATCGAGGCGACCATCGCCACGATGGCGCGGATCCCGCCCAAGACCGTGTCGAAGGATGACGCGGTGGTGCTCCAGCACCTCACCGAGAACCTGAAGCGCGTGGTCTACGGCCAGCCGAACGCGATCGAGGCCCTGACTTCGGCGATCAAGCTGGCCCGGGCCGGCCTGCGCGACCCGGACAAGCCGATCGGCTCGTACCTGTTCGCGGGTCCGACCGGCGTCGGCAAGACCGAGGCGGCCAAACAGCTCGCCTCATCGCTCGGCGTGGAGATGCTGCGCTTCGACATGTCGGAATACATGGAGCGCCACACGGTGAGCCGCCTGATCGGCGCGCCCCCCGGCTATGTCGGGTTCGATCAGGGTGGCCTGCTGACCGACGGGATCGACCAGCACCCGCACTGCGTGCTCCTGCTCGACGAGATCGAGAAGGCGCATCCGGACCTGTTCAACATCCTGTTGCAGGTGATGGACCACGGCAAGCTGACCGACCACAACGGCAAGCAGGTCGATTTCCGCAACGTCATTATCATCATGACGACCAACGCGGGCGCCTCGGACCTGGCGAAATCGGCCTACGGCTTCACCCAGACCAAGCGTACGGGCGACGACGTAGAGGCGATCAACAAGCTGTTCGCGCCGGAATTCCGCAACCGTCTCGACGCGATCATCTCGTTCGGCCACCTGCCGAAGGAAGTGGTGGCGAAGGTGGTCGACAAGTTCGTCCTCCAGCTCGAGGCGCAGCTCGCCGACCGCAACGTCACGATCGAACTCTCCGATGAAGCTCGCGCGTGGCTGGTCGAGCACGGCTACGACGACGCCATGGGCGCCCGCCCGATGGCCCGGCTGATCCAGTCGACCATCAAGACGCCGCTCGCCGACGAGGTGCTGTTCGGCAAGCTGAAGGATGGCGGTGCGGTCCGGGTGATCGTGCGCAAGCCGGAGGACGAGGAGGCCAAGGCCGGCGCCAAGGACAGCCTGGGCTTCGACTTCCCGGCCGGTCCGGTCACGCCCAAGCCCGAGGCCGACGTCACCAACGCCGCCAAACGCCACAAGCGGGCCAAGCCCCGCACCGCGACGCGGAAGAAGACGCCCAAGGACGACAAGGACGACAAGGGCGGCGGTGGCGGCTCGGGCGGCGGCGTCCGGACCGTGCCGAAGGTGCCACTCGTGCGCGCCTAATGGTGTGCCTGCCGGCCGGCGGCCTTCCAGACTAGGAATTGCCGGTCTATGACCGCCGCGACGCGACAGCGCCGCGGCGAGGAGGCGTCCGATGACCGACAACCTGCACGAGGGTCCGCTCTCGCCCGTCGCGCAGACGGCACCATCCAGGAAGACGACTTGGCGGGAGGAGCGGCGTCAGCGCCGCCGCCGCCGGAAGCGCGGCGAAGAGATCCTGGCCTGGTTTCTCGTGCCGCTGATCTGCGTCGGCCTCTACCTGGGCGTCAGCGCGGGATTCAACTTCCTCGGGACTTCGCCGGGTCAGGTCTGGGACCAGCTGATGCAGGTCAAGGCGATGATGGAGAAGCGCTCCAGTACCCCGGGCGCGCGAGGCTAGAGCCAGCTCTCCGTTCGCCGGCTCCGGGGTTTGATCGAGGAGCCGCCATGCGACCGACCCGACGCGCGATCCTCGCCGCTCCCCTGCTCGCGGCTCCGGCGCTTCGCGTGGCGGCGAGCGGCGGCAGCGTGGTGGTGGTCGGCGCCGGGTCGGCGGGTTTGGCGGCGGCGTCTCGCCTGCGGGATGCGGGCCAGGGCGTCACGCTCCTCGAGGCGCGGGACCGCATCGGCGGCCGGGCCTTCACCGACACCGCCCTGGGCCCCGACTGCCCGTTCGACGCCGGTGCCGAGTACATTCACTGGGCCGAGCGCAATCCCTGGGCGCCGATCGCCCGGGCAGCCGGCGCGCGGTTCGCCCGCGAGGACGGCTGGGCGCGCACCCTCACGATCGACGGCCGCCCCGCCACGCAGCCCGAGCAGGCCGCCCGCCGGGCGGGGTTTTCCGGTCTCGACGCGCTGCTGCAACCGAAGGGTGGTGACCCGTCGCTCGCCGAGGCGGCCCGGGCCGGCGGTCCCGATACCGAACGGGCTGCGGCGGGCCTGAGCCGGCTGTCGCTCGGCGAGGATCCCGAGCGGGTCTCGGCGGTCGATTACGACCGGCTCTGGTCCGGAACCGACCTGTGGGTCGATGGCTACGGCAACCTCCTCGCGCGCCACTTCGCCGACCTGCCGGTGACGCTCGGCTGCCCGGTTCAGGCGATCGACTGGTCCGGGCCGGACGTCCGGGTCGAGACCGCGCGGGGCACCCGATCGGCCGCGGCCGTCATCGTCACGGTGCCGGTGGGCGTTCTGCACAGCGGCGCCCTCCGGTTCACGCCCGGCCTGCCCGAGCCGCACCGGACGGCGCTCGATGGGCTGCACATGGGCGCCTACACGAAGATCGGCCTGCGGCTGGACCCGGCCAAGATCGATCCGGCGGCATTCGGGGACGCGGTCTCGATCGCGACTGGCGGTCCGACGCTGTACTTCGAGATGGGCCCGTTCGGGCGGCCCCTGGCGGTGGCCAATCTCGGCGGCGACGGTGCCCGCGACCTGTGCCGGGCCGGCGAGGCGGCGGCGGTGGCGTTCGCCACCGAGCGCCTGGGCGCGATCCTGGGCGGCAAGGCCCGGGGCGTGGTCCAGGCGGGACGACTCGCCGCGTGGTGGACGGATCCCTACGCCAACGGGTCCTATTCCATCGCGGCGCCCGGCCACGCGGAGGCCCGCGACCGCCTGCGCGCACCGGTGGGTGGGCGGGTGTTCCTCGCCGGGGAGGCGCTGGCCGGCGGCGGCGCCATGACGGTCGGCGGCGCAACCCTGGACGGCGAGCGTGCGGCGCGGGACGTGCTCAAGGTGCTGGGGGCGTGACCGGAGCGAGCGCTTACGCGTCTCTCCCTCTTCCCTCTTCGGGCTACCAGATTCACATATCGGTGTTGGATAGGGCTGAGCGGCGACCGCGCATCTTCCTCCCCCCTTGCGGGGGAGGGTGGCCCCTGCGTCAGCAGAGGTCGGGAGAGGGGACACGGCTTCAGGATTAGGCGGAGCAGCGGTGAGCAGCGCGCCCCATTCTGCAGCGTCGCTCCCCTCTCCCGACCCCCTACGGGGGCCACCCTCCCCCGCAGAGGGGGGAGGGAGCGCGCAGTGGCCTTCGACCCGGATTGTTCTGCAGCCGTCGAACGCATCGAACCGCGATCTGTGAATATCGTAACTCTCTGCGGGGGGGGGAGGGAGAACGCGCGTTCAGCCTGACCGCCAATTCTACTCAGTCATTGAACGGATAGGCACCCCGCAGGCTCACTCCGCCGCGTCCGCCTGCCGAAACCCCGCGATCCCGATCTGATCGGGATTGATCGCGTGCAGCGCCCGCCGGGCCGCCTCCAGCGGATGCTCGGCCTCGATCCGGACGGAGGTCAGGTCCGGGCTCTTGTAGACGGTGACGATGGTGTCCATCACCTCGGTGAGCGTCGTGCGCTTGTCCTCGGGCGCGGCGATCAGGAGCTGAAGGCCCCAGGCCCGATAGAGATCGACCAGCGCCTGGCTGTTGCGCACGTCGAGCTTCGAGAAGGCCTCGTCGAGCAGGCACAGGCCGAGCCCCGGATTTTCGTCCCCAGGCCGGTCGCCCGGATAGTAGGCGCTGGCCAGCGAGGCCGCGATCGCCACGTAGAACGGTGCCTGCGCCTCGCCGCCCGAGCCGCGTAGCGCCCGGGCCGACATGGTGGTGCGGTTGCCCGCCCGGTCGCGCATGCCGATCTCGTACACGAAGTAGTTGCGGTAATCCGCCAGCCGGGCCGCATCCTCCTCGCCGGCGATGAGCGCGGTGATTTCGGCGAGCGCCGACGCCATCGGGCCCTCGGTGGCGCCGTCGAGCAGCGCCTGCGCGGCCTCGGGAGAGCGTGCGGTCTCGGTGGCGAGCGCGTGGACGGCGGCGTAGCGGCGGTCCACCGCCGCCTCGAACGCGTAGGTCTGGCCGGTGAAGCTGCGGGCCGAGAGCCGCTCGTTCAGCGCCTCCAGCCGGGCGTGGACCCGCTCGAACCGGTCGGCGAGGCGCGTCAGCAGATCCTCGGTCATCAGGCGGCGCATCTCGACCTCGGCCCGCTCGGCCTGGGCCCGGTAGCGCCGCAACTCGTGGCCCTCGACGGCGTCGTATTCGCGCCGGACCCAGGCGAACCCGTCGATCGCCGGCGCATCGCCCTGGTTCAGGGGATTCTCGACCCGCCACGCCGCGCAGGCCTCGGCCAGCTCCCGCTCGGCGACCCGCCCGTGGGAGCGGGCCGCCTCGGCGGCCTCCTTGGCGAGCCCGCGCTCGGTGGTGGCCCGGGACCCGGCGGCCTTGGCGTCGAGACCCGCCAGCGCGCCCCGGGCCTCCGCGATCACGCGCAGATCGAACACCTCCGAGCGGGCGAGGCGGACCCGGGCGGCGTCGCCGCCCATGACTTGGCGCAGGGCCGCGCGCCGCGCCGACAGGGCCGCGCGGGCGGCCTCGCGCATGGTCACCAGCCGGGCGCGGAGCGCAGCCTCGTCGGCGAGCAGGCGGTCGAGCTTCGGCTCCAGCTCCTCCGACAGCTCGCGCAGATAGGCGACGCGCTCCGTGGTCAGCGCGGCGATCTCGGCGGCGAGTCCGGCGGTGTCGCGCTTCTCGATCCCCTCGCGCTCGGTCTGGAGGGTGCGCCGCCGGCCGTCGAGACCGTCGAGCTCGGCGCGCAGCGTGTCGATATCGTCGAGGCCTCGAACGATGCGGGCCCGGATCGCCGCAGCGGTGCGGGCGGCCTCGCGCAAGACCGCCGCCTCGCCGCGCAGGCGTCGTGCTTCCACGACCGCGGCCTCGTGAACCCGGCGGCTGTCGACGGTCGGCCCACGATGGCCACGCGTCATGAGCAGATCGACACTCCGTGTCACCGAATACGCCATGCCGGCGGTGGTCCGCCCGCTCGGCGCGACGGCCCGGGCGAGGCGGGCGAGTTCGGCGTCATCCTTCGCGAGATCGTAGCCGCCGAGCCGCACCCCCAGGAACGCCTCCGCGTGCGGATCGCGGGTCTCGATCACCGTCAGCGGGCCATCGTCGTAGCGGCGGGCGCGCTGCTTGGCGGTGTCGGTGGTCTTGACCAGGATGCAGCGGTGGAACCGGTCGCGCCCCCCCTGGAGCACGCCCAAAGCCTCGTGAAGCCGGTCGGGTGCCACCACCAGGGCCTCCCGGGCGCGCCCGAGCAGACCTTCCAGCGCCGGCCCCCAGGTCGGATCGACGATCTCGGCGAGTTCGCAGATCGGCAGGGCGTCGATACCGCGCCGGTCCAGCTCGCCGCGGAATGCCACCGTGTCGGAGGACAGGCGCGCCGCCGGGCCGGCGCCGGTGCGGGGCGCGGTGCGCTCGGCCTCGCCCTCCTGGGCACGGGCCTTGAGCGCGGCATCCTCGGCAGCCCGCTCCAGGGCTTCGTCGAACTCGGGCAGCCGCGCCAGCCCGTCGATCAGCTCGGCCAGAGGGCCTTCGGGGCGCAGGATCTCTTCCGGCGGCGATTCCCGGCGCAGCCCGGCCCGGGCGCAGGATTCGGCGAGCCGCGCCGCCTGCGGACAGCCCTGGCGCAGGATCGGGGCGACGGGCTGGAGCTTGCCCATCTGGCCAATGAGCGCGACGAGGTCGGCGATCCGGCCCGCCAGCTCCTTCCGGTCGCGCTCCAGCATGGAGAGGCCGAGCGTCGAGGCGGCGAGCCGTCCCTCGGCGGCGCCCGCGGCGGCGAGCGCCTTCTTCTCGGCGATCTCCCCGTCGATGTCGCGCACGAAGCCGCGGCTCGCCGCCACGCGCTCCCGGGCGATGCGCAGGGCCTCGGCCCCCTCGCGCAGGCGCAGCCGGACCGCGACGAGGTCGAGGCTGCGGCGGCGCAATTCGGCGGAGGCCGCCCGCAGCTCATGGCTTGCCGTATCGAGGATGGCCTCGCTCCAGGCCTCGTAGCGGTCGCGCAGGCGCCGCAGGCGCGCGAGCCGGCTCTCCAGCTCGCCGATGGTCTCCAGCAGCCGGCGCCAGTTGGCGACGGACTGGCGGACGCGGTCCACGTCGAGCGGCTCCGGCTCCAACACGAAGGCGCGCACGAAGGCGCTGGTGTCGAAGATCGGCTTGAATGCCACCGCGTTGGCGAAGCTGCGCAGGAAGTGGCGCGGCTCCGGCGCTGGCGCGCCCTCGCGCAGGGTGGCCAGCACATCGGCCGTGAAGCGCTCGCCGGAGGTCCGGTACTCGGTGAAGCTCGACGCCCGCGCCCGCAGGTCCCCGGCGATCTCGCTCCAGGGGGCCGTGTAGGTGCCGCCGGGGGCGGTGCGGGCGTAATCGGCGATCTCGAACCGGTGCCCGACCGCGATGAAGCGCGACAGCACGGTCTCCTTCGGCTCGACCGCCCGGGCCGCGAGCGCCAGCCCGACCGTGACGATCCGCCCCGAGGCCGGGTTCTCGAACACCAGGGCCAGGACAGTCTCGCAGGATTCCCGGGTCGGGCGGCCGCCCTCCGCGGGGTCGCTGATCCAGCCCAGGCAATAGTCGCGCACCGTGCGCGCGCTGCGGCCGGACGCGGAGGCGTTCAGCGCGAGGCGGCTGGCATTGTTGCCGGCCAGCACCGTGCCGACCGCGTCGAAGATCGTCGACTTGCCGGCCCCGGTCGGCCCGACCAAGGCGGCCGCGCCCCGCAGCCGGATCTGCTCACGGCGGATCAGATACCAGTTCGCGATGGCGATATCGGTGAGGACGTACACGATGTCGGGGCCGGGGCGGAGAACGATCGGTTCAGTTGGCCGGACTCGGCCGCGTATGCAAGCCGGTGACAGAGGCTGCGGCGCCTCAAGTTCTGCGCGAACCGCCAGCTTGCTCCGGCCAACACCCCCGGTATCGTTGCCGAAGGCTAGAGATCTGACAAGAACATGTCCGCCAACATAAAAACAAAACTCAGCAGCTTGTTCCTGTTTCTGCTTATCGCAGCCGGGATACAAGGCGGAATGACGATCGTTCGGATGAAATCCGTCGATCATCAATTGACCGAACTGCTCGACCGGGCGATGCCATCCTTGGATGCGGCGGAAACCCTCAGCGCGCTGACTGTCAAAGCGCGTCTGCTGCAGGTGCGGGTCGCCACGGCGGACACGGAGGCCGAGCGCGATGCGGGCCGCGCAGCGGTGGAAGACATGCTGAAGGATCGGGCCGCGCGGGTCGAGGCCTACAAGGCCCGGATCGTCGCTCCGGACGAGCAGGCGCTCTTCGAGACGCTGATCGCCAAGCTGAAGACCCAGACCTACGATTGGGATCGGTTGCGCGGGATGAGCCTCAGCCAGCGCGAGGCGGCGATGTCCTATTACCGGGGCGCCATGAACGCCCATTACCAGGACGCGTCGAAGGCGGCGCGTGCGCTGGTGGAACGGCATGTCAGAACCGTCGAGGAGTCCGGCCGAACCGCCCGGGCGAGTCAGGCGCGCGCCGTGTCCTCGACCATCGCCATCCTGGCCGCCACGCTGGTGGTCGCCCTGGGCGCGATGCTCTACGCGCTGCTCGGGGTCTCGCGGCCGATCACCGTGATGACCGACGCCATGCGCCGGCTTGCGAGTGGCGATACGGACTCGGCGGTGCCCTATGCAGGGCGGCGGGACGAGATCGGGGCCATGTCGGCGGCCGTGCAGGTGTTCCGGCAGAACCTGTTCCAGACCCGCGCCCTGGAGGCCGAGACGAACCGGGCCCGCGCGGAGTCCGAGAGTCAGCGCCGCCAAGGAATGCGCGACCTCGCGGAGCGCTTCGAGACCGCCATCGGCGGCATCGTCCGCACGGTCGCGGCCGCGGCGACGCAGCTTCAGGCGACGGCCCAGGCCCTTACCGCGACGGCGACCCGGACGGCCGACCGCTCCGGCGATGCGCGCATCGCCGCCGCGGAGGCCGCCGCCAACGTCAACACCGTGGCGGCGGCGGCCGAGGAACTCGGATCCTCGGTGGACGAGATCGGCCGTCAGGTGGTGGCGTCGGCGGATCTGGCGCAGGTCGCTGCCCGCGAGGCGGCCACGACCACCGGCTTGGTCCAGGAGCTGAGCACCGGCGCCCGGACGATCCGGGAGGTGGTGACGCTGATCGCGGAGATCGCCGGCCAGACCAACCTGCTGGCTCTGAACGCCACCATCGAGGCGGCCCGGGCCGGCGATGCCGGCAAGGGTTTTGCGGTGGTCGCCGCCGAGGTGAAGCAACTCGCCGAACAGACTGCGAAGGCCACCAGCGAGATCAGCCGGCAGATCGGCCAGATGCAGGGTTCGACCGACCACGCCGTCCGCGCCATCGGCGGGATCGCGGGGCGGATCCGCGAGATCGACGCCACTGCGGCGACCATCGCCAGCGCGGTGGCGCAGCAGGGGGCGGCCACGCAGGAGATCGTCCGCAACGTCACCCAGGCGGCGTCCGGGACCGACACCGTCACGGCCAACATCACGGAGGTCGCCGGCGCGGCCGACGAGACCGGCGCGGCGGCCGGGGAGGTACTGAGCGCGGCCTCCGCGATGGCCGAGCAGGCCGCCCGGCTCGGGTCCGAGGTCGAGCATTTCCTTGCGACCGTTCGGGCGGCCTGATCGGGTGGCTCAGACCTCCCCGGCCTCCGTCCAAGCTCGCAGGCGCTCCAGCCACGCGTCCGAGGCCAGCACCGCCACGCCCGGCAGGAGCGCGAGCGGCGTCACCCGCTCGACCCGGTCGCGCTCGCCGAGCCGCAGGCCGCCGCGGCGCGCGTAGAGCCGCAGGATGTCGGCGAGCCGACCCTCCTCGGGGGGCTCGTTGCGCGCCACCGTCCGGATTTTTTCCACGATCTCGTCGGTGGTGCATTCGACGATCCCGTCCGTGCCGACGCGGTGGTCGCGCAGGCCCTCCTCGTAGAGCAACCGCAGGGCGAGCAGCACCAGGGTCTCGTCCTTGCGCAGGCGCTCCGACATGATGTCGTGCCGCGGCGCGTCGGCGGCCGGGCTCAGCGACACCATCTGGTCGCGGTGCGAGACCGTCAGCGCGTAGCCCAGGCAAGCGAAGTAGTCGGTGAAGAACGGCGCGTAGTGCCGGGCGAGCTCGTAGGAGCGTCCGATATTCGGGGTGTCGGCGTAGATCACCTGCCCCTTCAGCAACACCTGCAGGGCCCGGCTCAGCTCCTCGGCATCCGGCGCCCGGGTGCCCGGCGGCGCCGGCTCGTCGCCGTCGATGATGGCGCGGAACCCCTCAAGCACCGGGGCGGCGCTCCAGCAGGAAATCCGGGCAGTCGAGCCAGCCGTTGGCCACGCGCTCGGGCAGGCGGCTGACGGCGTAGCGCTCGCCCAGGCGTGCATCGAACAGCACGTCGATCTCGCGCAGGCGCTGGAACACGATGAAGTCATCGACGTCCTTGATCGCGATCTCGGAGCCGCGCAGCCGGATCGCCTGGCCGAGCCGGGCTTCCACGAAGGCGGTCATGCCCTCGGGCGTCACCGTGGTGCGGCGGCGGAACTCCGCCTTCGCGGCCGCGAACGCATCGATCACGGGATCGTCCTCGATGTCGGGCAGGGGCTCCATGTCGATGGCGAGTTTGCGGGCGCGGGGCGTCTGCAGATGCGCGTGGCCGATCGGCGGGCGCAGCAGCGACACGTCGGCCGGCACGTCGGGGGCGATCTCGGCGCCGCCGATGGCCCGGAGCATGGCGGCGGCGCGGTCGACGCCGCCGGGGTCCGGCCGATCCATGACGTGGAGCGCCGCGGCGATCCGGCGCTCCAGCCGCGCCACCACGGCATCGACCGCGTCGAGGTGGTTGTCGAGCCCCTCGAACACCGACAGGATCTGGGCGAGGTCGGCCCGCACCGCCCGCTGGGCCGCGTCGAGATCGGGGCTGCGGCCCTCGCGGATCAAGCCCTCGGCCAGCGCCCGCACCGTAAGGGCGTCGCGGAGCGCCCGGCCGGCCTCGCGCACCACGCTGGCGCGGAACCGGAACGGGTTGAAGCGGGTGTGCAGCGTCCGGTAGTCGCTGATCAGGTGGCGCTCGACGAAATCCTCGAAGAACAGCCGGAAGGTCTTGGCCCGGTCGGGCTCGCGCAGGATGCGCTCCTCGACCTTGCGCATCCCGGCGGCGAGGCCGCGCACGTGGGCCAGGAAGGCGGCGGACGCCCGGGCGGCGTTCGACAAGGCCTCCGAGCGGCTGCCGGGATCCGACAGGGCGCTCTCCAGCCCGCCCAACACCTCCAGCACGGCACCGCCATACGAGCGGGTCTCGCCCCGTTCGAGCCGGGACAGTTCCTCCAGCAGGAGCCGCGCCTCGGGGTCGAACTCCACCACCGGCACGTAGCGCTCGCGGCGCTCGATCAGCCAGCCGGTATCGAGCAGGCGGCGGTAAAGGGCGGTGCGGCGCTCCGTGGGGTCGGCCGAAATCGGCTCGTCGCCGCTGACCTCCGGATCGCTCCAGCCCGCGGCGAAGTCGCCGATCTCGGCGAGCAATTCGGCCTTGCGCACCGGCTCGGCCCCGAGGACGCGCCGGTGCAGGTGCAGCAGCAGGGCCGCGTTGAAGCCGCGGCTCGGGGCGGCCAGCGGCTTGAACAGCTCGTCGGGCAGCTGCGCGAACAGCATTCTTTTGGGACTCTCGCCGTCGCGCAGCCGCGCCGTTACGCAGCCGTGCCGTTACTTCGCGCCGAGGAGTTCGACGTCGAAGATCAGCGTGGCGTTCGGCGGGATGACGCCGCCGGCGCCCCGAGCGCCGTAGCCGAGTTCCGGCGGGATGATCAGGGTGCGCTTGCCGCCGGTCTTCATGGTGGCGACGCCCTCGTCCCAGCCCTTGATCACCTGGCCGGCGCCGAGGGGGAACGAGAAGGGCTGGTTGCGGTCGCGGGAGGAGTCGAATTTCTTGCCCTTCTTGCCGCCCTCGTCGAGCCAGCCGGTGTACTGGACGGTGACCTGCTGGCCGGCCTTCGGCTCAGGCCCGGTCCCGACGACCTCGTCCTGGTACTTCAGCCCGGAGGGCAGGGTAACGGTCTCGGCAGTTGCAGCTGTGCTCATGGCGATCAACGCGGCTCCGGCGATCAGGGTCAGGCGAGGCATGGTTTCTCCCTGGAGCCGGCGCCATGCGCGCCGGCCGTCGCCGCGCCTTCTAGCGACTCGCAAAGGTTGAGGCCAGGGTTGGGGCTCGCGAGGCGCGGACCGCGTCTTCAGGCTGTCATGCTCACAAACTGCTGGCTGCGGCGCTCTCCTACCCTTTGCGGGGAGGAGCCGGAGGTGGTGCAGAAGGCACCGTCACGCTCCATCCTGAACCACCCCCACTCCTGACCCCTCCCCACAAGGGGGAGGGGAAAAGTACTTTGGTCTCAGAGGCTTCAGCTTTGGAGGGATGGCCTCACCCACCCAACATTCCAGCGAGATAAACCACCAGCCTCCTGGCGACTTCGCCCTTGCCGAGGCGCGGCCAGGTCTCCATCGCGCCGTCCCGGTGGATCAGGTGGACCGTGTTGTCGGACCCGCCCATCACACCGCCCGCCGCCGAGACGTCGTTGGCCACGATCAGGTCGCAGCCCTTGCGGGCGATCTTGGCCCGGGCATGGTCCAGCACCGCGTCGGTCTCCGCCGCGAAGCCGACCACCAGGGGCGGGCGCCCCGTGGACCGGTGCGCGATCGTGGCGAGGATGTCGGGATTCTCGGCGAGCGGCATCGGCGCGTGGCCGGTGCCGTCCTTCTTGATCTTCTTCGTGCCAGCCTCCCGCGCCGGGCGCCAATCCGCCACCGCGGCGGCGAAGATCGCGAGATCGGCCGGCAGCGCCGCCTCGACGGCGTCCAGCATCTGCCGGGCGGTCTCCACCCGAATGACCGCGACGCCCGGCGGATCGGGGATCGCCACCGGCCCTGAGACCAGCGTCACGGAAGCACCGGCCCGCGCGGCAGCTTCCGCGATGGCGTGGCCCTGGCGGCCGGAGGAGCGGTTGGCGATGTAGCGCACCGGGTCGATCGGCTCATGGGTCGGGCCGGAGGTCACCAGCACCCGCCGGCCCGCGAGGGGGCGGGCGAGGCCCACGCCCAGCATCGCCTCCAAAGCATCGGCGATCTCATGGGGCTCGGCCATACGGCCGGGGCCGGTCTCGGCCTCCGCCATCCGGCCGGCATTGGGGCCGACGATATGGACGCCGTCGCACTCCAGGGTCGCGCGGTTGCGGCGGGTCGCCGGATGCGCCCACATCTGCACGTTCATGGCCGGCGCGATCAGGATCGGCAGGGTCGTGGCCAGCAGGATGGTCGTCGCGAGGTCGGCCGCGTGACCGCCCGCCATCCGGGCCATCAGATTGGCGGTGGCGGGCGCCACCACCACGGCATCGGCCTCCCGGGCGAGCTTGATGTGGCCGATCTCGGCCTCGCTGGCGCGGTCGAACAGGTCGGTATGGGCGCGCTCGCCGGCCAAAGCCGCGGCGGCCAGCGGCGTCACGAATTCCTGCGCCCCTTTGGTCAGGACCGGGCAGACGCTGGCGCCCCGCTCGCGCAGGCGCCGGATCAGGTCGAGGGCCTTGTAGGCCGCGATACCCCCGCCGATGACGAGGAGGACGCGACGGTCGGCGAGGGTCTCGTTCATGGCGGAAACCCTCTGCGCGACGTTACCCGCGCGTCAAGCGCCGCTCAGGCCGCCGCGGGGACGGCCGCCGTCTTCAGCCCACCGAACCGGCGCTCCCGGCTCCGGAATTCCGCCATCGCGGCGGCGAGTTCCTCGGGGCCGTAGTCCGGCCACATCCGCTCGGTGAAGTGCAGCTCCGCATAGGCCGCCTCCCAGAGCAGGAAGTCGGACAGGCGCTGCTCGCCCCCGGTCCGGATCAGCAGATCGACCTCAACCGGCGATCCGTGCATCGGGCCCGCCACCAGCGCGCCGAAATCCTCGCGTGTCACCGCCTCCTGCGCCTGGAGGTGCTGCGCCGCGGCGATGATCGCGTCGCGGGCGGAATAGTCGACACAGATCCGCAGGTGCAGGCGGCGCCCGGCTTCGGTGGCGGTCTCCGCGGCCATGATCGCCTCCGGGATGCCCGCCGGGAGCCGATCGCGGCGGCCCACGACGCTGAGCCGTGTGCCGGTGCGGGCCAGCCTCTGGGTCTCGTTGCGCAGGTAGGAGCGCAGGAGCCGCATCAGACCGCCGACCTCCTCGGCCGGGCGCTGCCAGTTGTCGGCCGAGAAGGCGTAGAGGGTCAGCGTGCCGATCCCGAGATCCGGACAGGCCTCGGCGGTCCGCCGGATCGCCTCGACGCCGCGGTGATGGCCGGCGAGCCGGGGCAGGCCGCGCTGCGTCGCCCAGCGCCCATTGCCGTCCATGATGATCGCGGCGTGCAGGGCCTTCGGCGCCGCCTCACTTTGCATCGTAAAGTCTCCAGGACACAGCGTATCGGTGAAGTTTATTGGAGCGACATTAACAGTCTTGGAACAGTGTAACGGTCTCACGCCGGTTTCGTGGCCGGATCGAGGCCGCGGCGGCCCGATTCAGGGCCGGGCTCGGCGGCTTCCGCAGCGTCGCGGACGACCTGTTCCAAGACGCCGAGATAACCGATGAAGCGCTGCCGTCCGTTCGCGGTCAGCCGGCACACCGTCTGCGGGCGGTTCTGCGACAACCCCTTCTGAAGCGTCACGAAGTCGGCCTCGCTCAGAACCGCGAGGTGCCGGCTCAGGTTGCCGTCGGTCAAGCCGCACAGCCGCTTCAGATCGGGGAAGGGGAGCCCCTTGGGGTGGGCCACCAGGGAGGTCAGCACGGAGAGCCGCGCCCGCTCGTGGATGATCCGGTCGAGCCCCTCGTAGGAGAAGCGGCCCACGTCGCGATCAGAGGCCATCATCGTAGGCCCGGGCGCCGTGATGAATGACCGCAGCCAGCCAGATCTGACCGACCAGGAAGGGCAGGCCCATGGCCCAGGGCGAGAGGACGCGCGTCTCCGCCGAGAAGGCCAGCACGCCGAGCCCGGCGAGCAGGTACCACGCGCCCACGCCCTGGACGCCCCGCGGCAGGATGCGCGCGGAGGCAAACAGGCCGAGGCCGACCAGAACCTGCCAGAGGCCGGGCAGCATCCAGACCTCCTGAGGCGCGAACCGGGCGATCACCAGGGCGAGGCAGGCCCCCGCGCCGGCCGCCGGCAGGAAGACCTCGATGGCGTTCCACACCATGGCGTCGGCGAGGCCGGAATGCAGGCGGCGCGTTCGCCGCACCGCCTCGATGCCGATCATCGCGAAGGCGGCCAGAGCGGCTGCGACCCAGAGGCCGAAGAACAGGCCGGCCCGGACCGCCGGGTCGCCGAGCCACAGGGCCTGGCCCGCCGCACAGGCCAGAGCGAGGCCGCCGGTACCGGCGATCGTCGCCGCCCCCACGCCGCGAAACGCCGTATCGCGGGCGATCTGCGAGCGGATCGCCACGATGTCGGCCAAGGCCTTGTCCAGGTCCTGCATCCGCCTCACGCCCCGGGCTGCATCGTTCTTGATCGTGCTTTGCGCCGCAAAGTAACGGCCCTTGCAATCCGTCGCAAGCCAATTCGGCCGGCTCGAAAGCCTGTTTTCCAGACATGAGATCGGCGAAACGAGCCGAAAATAACGCGAAAACTACCTAACGGTTGTATTCCGATGATCTCTCGGGATGAACGGCAGCGCACCGGGAATCGGACGGCCTCCTCCGGGCGCCGGCCGATCGGGCGCGGCGCGGCAAAACTCTCCGGCCGACAGGCTTCCGCGCGGCGGCCGCTCGGCCCATATTGAGCCCATGCCCGCTCCGAAGAAATCGCGCGCCGCGTCCGTGTCGACCACGTCCGCCAAGGCGTCGAAGCCCGAGCTGAAGCCGCTCGATACCTATCTCGCCGCGTTGCTGAACCCGGCGCTCAACCGCAACAGGCCGGCGCCGATCGAGGCGCCGCCCGAGCCGCCCGCCCGCCCGGGCAAGCCCAAGGGGCGCGGCGGCAAGGGCGGGACTCCGCAAGCCGCCACGCGCCGGGCGGAGATCGCCCGCGACGGCTTCGCGGAGGCACCGCAGGCCGGCTACGCGCTGGGCGATGCCGCGGATGTCGACCCGCGCCTGGCGCAAGCCCTCGGACTGACCCCGCCCGAGGACGGACCGGTGCCGGAGGGCGCCGACCTGCCCGATCCCGGCGGCGATGGCGGCGCCTCGGCGACGGTCTCGGCCCTGGAACGGCTGCTCATCGAGGGCAACCCGCTGTTCAAGGACGGCCAGACCTGGGTGCCGCACCGGCCGGAGCGGCCCCAGAAATCCGAGGGCGGCCTCAGATTCACACTGAAATCCGAGTTCACGCCGGCCGGTGACCAGCCCAGGGCCATCGCCGAACTGGTCTCCGGCGTTCAGGCCCATGAGCGCGATCAGGTGCTGCTCGGCGTCACCGGCTCGGGCAAGACCTTCACGATGGCCAAGATCATCGAGGAGACCCAGCGCCCGGCCCTGATCCTGGCGCCCAACAAGACGCTGGCGGCGCAGCTCTACGGGGAGTTCAAGTCGTTCTTCCCCGATAACGCCGTGGAGTATTTCGTCTCCTATTACGATTACTACCAGCCCGAGGCCTACGTGCCGCGCTCGGACACGTTCATCGAGAAGGAATCCTCGATCAACGAGCAGATCGACCGGATGCGCCACTCCGCGACCCGCGCCCTGCTGGAGCGCGACGACGTGATCATCGTCGCCTCGGTCTCGTGCATCTACGGCATCGGCTCGGTCGAGACCTACACGGCGATGTCGTTCACCGTGTCCCTCGGCGAAAGGATCGAGCAGCGGCAACTCATCGCCGACCTCGTGGCCCTGCAGTACAAGCGGATCCAATCGGATTTCGCCCGCGGCACCTTCCGGGTGCGCGGCGATTCGATCGAGCTGTGGCCCGCTCACTTGGAGGATCGCGGCTGGCGGATCGGCCTGTTCGGCGACGAGATCGAGAGCATCGTCGAGTTCGACCCGCTGACCGGTAAGACCCTCTCCGAGCTGAAGTTCGTGAAGGTCTACGCCAACTCGCACTACGTCACGCCGCGCCCGACGCTGCAGCAGGCGATCAAGGGCATCAAGAATGAGCTGAACGGCCGGATCGAGGAGCTGACCAAGATGGGCCGGCTCATCGAGGCGCAGCGCATCGACCAGCGCTGCACCTTCGACATCGAGATGATCGAGGCCACCGGCGCCTGCAACGGCATCGAGAATTATTCGCGGTATCTCACCGGCCGTAAGCCCGGCGAGCCGCCGCCGACGCTGTTCGAGTACCTGCCCGACAACGCGCTCGTCTTCACCGACGAGAGCCACGTCACCGTGCCGCAGATCGGCGGCATGTACCGGGGCGACTTCCGCCGCAAGGCGACGCTCGCCGAATACGGCTTTCGGCTGCCCTCCTGTCTCGACAACCGCCCGCTCCGCTTCGAGGAATGGGACGCGATGCGGCCGATGACCGTCCACGTCTCGGCGACACCCGGCAAGTGGGAGATGGAGCAGACCGGGGGCGTCTTCGCCGAGCAGGTGATCCGCCCGACCGGCCTCGTCGACCCGGTGATCGAGATCCGCCCGGCCCGCTCGCAGGTCGATGACCTGCTGGGCGAGGTGCGCGAGGTCGCCCAGGCCGGCTACCGGACGCTGGTCACGACGCTGACCAAGCGCATGGCCGAGGATCTGACAGAGTACTTGCACGAGAACGGCGTGCGGGTGCGCTACATGCACTCCGACATCGACACGCTGGAGCGGATCGAGATCATCCGCGACCTGCGGCTCGGCGCCTTCGACGTGCTGATCGGCATCAACCTGCTGCGCGAGGGCCTCGACATCCCGGAATGCGCCCTGGTGGCGATCCTGGATGCCGACAAGGAAGGCTTCCTCCGCTCGGAGACCTCGCTGATCCAGACCATCGGCCGCGCCGCCCGCAACGCCGACGCCCGCTGCATCCTGTACGCCGACAACATCACCGGCTCGATGGAACGGGCGATGGCCGAGACCGAGCGTCGCCGCGTCAAGCAGCTCGCCTACAACGAAGAGCACGGCATCACCCCGCAAAGCGTGAAGCGCGGCATCGCCGACATCCTGAGCAGCGTGTTCGAGCGCGACCACGTCCAGGTCGATACCGGACTCGCCAAGGATGCGGTCACGATCGGCCACAACCTCAAGGCCGTGATGGCGGATCTGGAGAAGCGGATGCGCACGGCCGCCGCGGATCTCGACTTCGAGGAGGCGGCTCGGCTGCGCGACGAACTCAAGCGGCTCCAGGCCACCGAGCTCCTGGTCTCGGACGATCCGATGGCCCGGCAGGGCGACGTGGAGCGCGAGGCGGGCAAGTTCGGCCGGAAAGCCCCGCGCGGAGCGGGGGGCAGCCGCATCACCAAGCCCGATCTGGACAATATGGGTCCGGGGACGGACCGGGAATTGCCGGCCAACGCGGTGGCTTGGCAGGAGCGGCCGAAGCCGCGCTCGACGCAAGGCCTCGGCGGACAGAAGCCGAAATACAAGGGCGGCGGCGGGCGCAAGCGGGGCTGATCGAGGGGCGGAAAGCCGCCGTCAGGCGGCCGCGTTGTCCCGGCCGGCATAGCGGTTGGCCACCGCTTCGCCCGCGTCGACGAGGGCTTCGGCGATCCGGAGGGCGAGGGCATTGCAGGCCTCGTCATAGGCATGGGGATCCGCCTGGACGGCCGCCCGCGTGACCGCACCGACCCGATCGCGGACGATCTCGCGGGCGATGCGCAGGGCATCGGCATACGGTTCATAGGGGCGCGGCATGGTCGCTCCGGCGCAGGTCGGGCTATCGCGGCCCGTGGCGCCAGCAACGGACATCCGTGCGAAACCGTTCCCGCCGGACGGACGCGCCCGGAAGCGATCAGCCCAGGCGGGAGACCCGGATCAGCTTGTCGGGATTGCGCACCACGTAGAGGGCAGCGACCGCGTCGGCGCGCAGCCACAGGGCCGTGGTCTGCACGATGTCGCCTGCCTCGACGGTGACGAAGCCCGGCAATCCATCGATCGTTGCGTAGCGCACGAGCCGGGACGGGTCCTGCTCGAAATCCTGTGCCATCGCGGCATGGCGCGCGAGCACCGCCTCCCGCCCGACGAGCGGCTTCGGCGACGCGGGGACTTTGCCGCCGCCATCGGCCGTGGCGACCACATCCTCAGTCAGGAGCGCCCGGAGTGCGGCCATGTCGCCGCTGCGCGACGCGGCGAAGAACGCGGCGGCGATCCTGAAGCCGTCCTCCCGGGCCACCGCGAAGCGCGGCCGCGCCTCCCGGACATGCACGCGGGCGCGGCTGGTCAGCTTCCGGCACGCCGCGGCCTCGCGCCCGATCGCCTCGGCTACCTCCGGAAAGCTCATCCCGAACACGTCGTGCAGGAGGAAGGCGGCCCGTTCGAGGGGCGAGAGGCGCTCCAGCGCCATCATGAGCGGCAGGGTGATGTCGTCGAGCGGCTCGCCATCCTCGGGATCGAAGATCGGCTCCGGCAGCCAGGGCCCGATATAGGTCTCCCGCCGGCGGCGGGCCGATGTCAGCTGGTTGAGGCAGAGGCGCGTGACCACGATCCGCAGGAACGCGGCGGGCTCGCGCACCGCGGCGCGGTCGGCGGCCAGCCAGCGCGCATAGGCGTCGTGCACCACGTCCTCGGCATCGGCCGTCGAGCCCAGCATGCGGTAGACGAGCCGGACCAGGCCGGGCCGGAGATCCGAGAAGCGTACTTCCACCGGATCCGCCGAATTCTGCGACGCCGTCACAGGCCCATCGCCTCACGGCCACGCACGCATTGAAGCGTGACCTGGGCCACACGCCGGCCGAGATGGCGTGCGGTCGCGAGGTCGGCTTCCGGGGGCACCCGCTCGGGGCCGACATCGGTGTTCGACTGCGCGGCGGCACCGAGCCAGTAGCCGAGCCGGTTCAGATCCTCCGCCGACCCGATGGAGGAATTGTTGGCGGGCGGCAGGTCGAGGCTCACCCAATGCATCCCGTGCTGCGCCGCGAACAGAGCCAATTGGATCAACGTCGCGAGCTTGTCGCCGGCCATCGACCCGGAATTGGTGAACCCGGCGGCGATCTTGTCCTTCCACAGGTAGCCCTGGGCCATCACGGCCCGCGATGTCGCCTCCTGGAACGCCTTGAACGCCGCGGAGGCCGCGCCCGTATAGGTCGGCGCGCCGAAGATAATGGCGGGGGCGGCGTGGAGGACGGCCCAGGATTGGTCCACGTCCTCGACGGGAACGAGCGCGGCCTCCGCGTCAGCGACGAGCCGGACACCCGCCGCGACGGCGTCGGCCTGGCGCGCGGTATGGCCGTAGCCCGAATGGAATACGATCGGGATCAGGATCGGCCGAGGCTCGCCCGGATCCCTGCGCATGATGATGTCGGCCATCGTTTCCCCTTGTCGGTTCAGCCACCGATGACATGACAAGGAAGCCCGGGCCGGTGTGACATCCGGCCGATGGTCCGCAGGGTTCGGTCCTGCGGTTCGCGCTTTCGGCGGCGCTGGACAGGGCCGTTCCGCCGACCCAGATCGGACGGTGATCTGAGCAGACGAGCACGCGATGACAGCCGAGACCAATGCACGCCCCGCCCTCGATGACGACACCCTGGCCTTCGCGGCCCGAGTCTTCCAGTACGCCCGGATGGGTCACGCCGAAGAGCTCGCTGAGCTGTTCGGCCAGGGGCTGCCGGCGAACCTGCGCAACGACAAGGGCGACAGCCTGCTGATGCTGGCTGCCTATAACGGGCAGGCGGAAGCGACGCGGGTGATCCTGGAGGCCGGCGGCGATCCGGAACTCGGAAACGATCGCGGCCAGACCCCGTTGGCCGGCGCGGCGTTCAAGAACGATCTGGCGATCGCGCGGCTGCTGCTCCAGCACGGGGCGGCGGTGGACGGGACCGGCGACGGCAGCCGCACGGCCCTGATGACGGCGGCGATGTTCGACCGGACCGAGATGGTCGACCTGCTGCTCCAGCACGGGGCCGACCCGGACCGGCGCGACGCCGCCGGCCAGAGCGCCGCCGACATGGCCCGTGCCATGGGTGCGCAGGCGACGCCGGGGCAGCTCGACGAGGCTGAGCGGCCGGTAGGGTGAACTCAGCCGGGATCGGCCGGTGCTTCGCCGTTCGGCACGACCGCAAGGCTGAAGCCGAGCGCGGCGACGACCCGTTGCACGGTCTCGAGACTCGGGTTACCGGTCTGCGAAAGGGCCTTGTAGAGGCTCTCGCGCCCGAGGCCGGTGGCCTCGGCGACGGCCGACATGCGTCCGGCGCGGGCGACATCGCCCAACGCCCGGCGGAAAGCCGCTGGGTCTTTCTCTTCCAGAGCGGCTGAGAGGTAGGCGGCCGCATCCTCGGGCGCGCGGAGATGCTGCGCGATTACGAAAGGCCGCGTCGGGGTCTTGGGAGGGGACTCAGAAGCCGCCATGGGCATATCCTCAAACCGTCAATGCGAGTTCATGGGCCCGCGCGATATCGCGCGCTTGGCTACCCTGGTCGCCGCCGCACAGCAGGATCACGATCGTGCCATCGTCCCGGTGGACGATGTAGATGCGGTAGCCCGGACTGCTGTCGATCTTCATCTCGCTGACCCCGCCACCGACAGGGGCCACCGTCCCCGGGTTGCCCTCTTGGAACCGAACGATCCGCCGGAGGATTCTCGCTCGGCCGACGCGGTCGCGCAGGCCTTCGATCCACCGGTCGAAGACGGCCGTCGTCACGATCCGCGGCACTTGAAAAGTATCCCATAAGATACGCTGCGTCGCAAAGCCTTCAACGCCGAAGCGGGCGATCGTCGAACGCCGGCACGGGCAGCCGCGCAAACCCGGGAGATGAAACGCCTTGCCTCATCACGCCATCCTGAGGGGTAGGGGACGCTCCCTGGCTTGCCTGGCGCTGTTCGCCACGCCGCTTGCAGCCTCCGCCGCCGAGACCCCCTGGCCGGCCTTCGGGCACGATCCCAGCAACCGCAATTTTTCCGAGCTGACCCAGATCGACCGCGATTCGATCGACCGGCTGCGACCCGCCTGGATCTTTCAGACGGGCGTGACCGGCTATTTCCAGGCCCAGCCCGTGATGGTGGACGGGACGCTCTACCTCTCCACCACCCAGAACAACGTCGCGGCTCTCGACGCGAAGACCGGCAAGCCGCTTTGGACCTACTCACACAAGCCGCGCACGGAGAAGATCTTCGGGCCGCCATCCAACCGTGGGCTCGCGGTGTCCGGCGGCCTCGTCTTTGAGGCGACCATGGACGGGCGGCTGATCGCGCTGGACGCGAAGACCGGCACGATGGTCTGGGACAAGGAGGCGGTCCGGCCGGAGGAGGGCGAGACCGAAACCGCCTCTGGGCTGGCTGCCACGCTCGGCGGAAAGCCCGTGCAGGGTTCGAGCCGGCTCGGCTTCAAGATGCCGCCGCTGGTCGCCGACGGGCTGGTGATCGTCGGCGTCACCGGCGCGGGCTACGGCTTGCACATCGAGGACGCGGCGGGCGGCCTCGACGGCGGCGCGGTGGTCGGGATCGAGGGCGGCTATGGCCGACGCGGCTGGCTCGCGGCCTACGATGCCAAGACCGGGGAAGAGCGCTGGCGCTGGTACGTCACGCCCTCGGAGGGCTGGGAGGGCGGTTTTGTCGAAAAGACCACCGACGGTACGCCGCTCCATCGCGACATCGCCGCCGAGAAAGCGGCGGCCCCCGCCAACCGCGACGCGTGGCGCGTCGGCGGCGGCTCCCCTTGGATGACGCCGGCCTACGATTCCGATCTCGGCCTGATCTTCCTCGGCACCGGCAACCCGGCACCGCAGAATTTCGGCCTGTCGCGGCCCGGGGACAACCTCTACACGATGTGCCTCGTGGCGCTGGATGTGAAGACCGGCGCGCTGCGCTGGTACTATCAGCAGGTGCCGCACGACGAGTGGGGCTACGATGTCGCCGCGCCGCCCTTCCTGCTCGATGGTCCGAACGGCACCAAGGCCGTGGCCTCGGCGAGCAAGACCGGCTGGATCTACGTCCACGACCGGGCATCGGGAAAGCTCCTCGAACGCTCGGCGCCGCTCCTCGACCAGAAGAACCTGTTCGCACCGCCGACCGCCCAGGGCACCGTCGTGGCGCCCGGGCCCCTCGGCGCGGTCTCCTGGCCGCCGACGGCCTATGATGGGCGCCGCGCCTACGTGCAGGTCCGCCACGGGGCGACGACCTACACGGTGAAGACCGTGCCGGCCGCCACAGGGCGGCCGGAGATCCGCTACACCGAGACCAGCGAGGCGAAGGGCGAGCCGTCCTTCAGCATGCTCACCGCCGTCGATCTCAAGGACGGCGGCACAATCGCGTGGTCGGTGCGGTCGGCGAGCCGGCTCTCGGGAGGCACGTTGGCGACTGCGGGCGGTCTCGTCTTCTCCGGCGAGGAGGATGGACATCTCGATGCCCACGACGCGCGCGACGGCCGCGTGCTCTGGCGATTCCAGTGCGGCGCGGGGATCAGCGGGCCGGCCATGACGTACGCGCTGGACGGCAAGCAATACGTGGCGGTGGCTGCGGGCGGCGCGTCCTACACCAAGGCGTCGGGTTTCGGCACCGGCGACGCGCTGCTGGTCTTCGCGCTGCCCGATTGACCACGGCCGAGCTTGACCGGAAGGATTCCAGCCAGGGGCGGGGACCCTTCCGGCTCCTGACAGAGGCGCAGAGCACGGACGGCGGGATAGCCGGTTCCCAGCCGACGGATCGCGGGTGATCCGCACCATCGCGATGCCGGCCGACACCAGCCCGGCCAGCGACATCTTCGGCGGCTGGCTGATGGCCCAGCTGGATCTGGCCGCCGGCAACGTCGCCGCGCGGCGCTGGCGTTGGCGCTGCGCCACCATCGCGGTCGACGCGATCACCTTCCATCACCCGGTCTTCGTGGGCGGCGAGGTCGGCCTCTACGCGTGGCTCGTCCAGGTCGGGCGCTCGTCCCTGTGCATCCAAGCGGAGGTCTGGCGGCGCGAGCGGGCGAGCGAGGCGACCATGAAGGTCACGGAGGCGACCATCACCTTCGTGACGGTCGGCGCCGACCGTCGCCCGCGGCCGGTGCCGCCGGAGGTGGCCGGGCGCGGAGCCTCACCGTAGAGTCGGCTGCGGCATCCCCGGCGCGATCCGAGGATCACCGCTTACGCACGTTGGCCCGGATCGCGCATGGTGTCGGTCAGTCCGGCTTTCGCGGCGGCGCCGGTCCGGCGCGCGCGTGGATGGCGGCCGCACGTCCAGGGATCGGAACCACACGATGGCGCAGCGGTCGGGACACGACTTCAAGTTCGGCATCGAGGAGGAGTTCTTCCTGGCCAGCGCTCGTTCGCGGGGCGCGCCGCGCGCGTCGATCCAGGGTTTCCACGACGCGGCCAAACGTCTGGGTTCGGTCGAGCGGGAACTCCTCGAAAACGAGGTGGAGATCTGCTCGAAGCCGACGGCGAGCGTCGAGGAGGCACGGGCCGCGCTCGGTGATCTGCGCGACAAGCTCCAAGCGACCGCCCGCGCGCACGGGCTCAAGCTGTTCGCCGCCGGCACGCACCCCACCGCCGTCTGGTCGATCCAGAAGGAGACGGACAAACCACGCTACCGGGGGATGATGGACGACCTTCAGATCACCGGGCGCCGCTCCGTGGTCGCTGGCATGCACGTCCATGTCGAGGTGCCGCGCCCCGAGGAGCGGGTCGACATCATGCGGCGGATCTACCCGTTCCTGCCGCTGCTGCTGGCTCTCTCGACGTCCTCGCCGTTCTACGACCGCCGTCGCACCGGCCTGCACGGCTACCGGTTGCGGGCCTACGCCGAGTTGCCGCGCACCGGCCTCCCCGAGCTGTTCGACGACGATGCCGATTACGCCCGGTATGTCCGGGTTATGACCACCGCGGGTGCCGTGCCCGATCCGACGTACTTCTGGTGGCACATCCGCCCATCGATCCGATACCCGACCCTGGAGTTGCGCGTCGCGGACAGCTGCACGCGGCTGGACGACACCCTGACCGTCGCCCAGCTCTATCGCTGCCTCGTCCGTCTGCTCGACCGTCGTCCGGACATCCACGCCGGCCTGACCGGCGCCTCGCGGGGGTT
Organism: Methylobacterium sp. J-088; assembly: GCF_022829295.1. GTDB lineage: Bacteria > Pseudomonadota > Alphaproteobacteria > Rhizobiales > Beijerinckiaceae > Methylobacterium. The sequence goes on along the minus strand of NZ_JAKSYH010000046.1, from coordinate 58,427 downwards.
CGTGATGGAGAACCTGTGGCGGGCCGAGCGCGACGGCACGGGCGCGTCGCTGATCGATGAGGCGGCCGGGCGCGCCGTCTCCGTCACCGACGCCCTGGACGCGCTGCTGGACCTGATCGCCGAGGACGCGGCCGCGCTGGGCTGCACGGCGCAGGTGGCGCACGCCACGGTGATCGCCCGAAACGGCTCGAGCGCAGCCGGCCAGCTCGCTGCCTACACCACCGCCCGCGACGGCGGCGCCAGTGAGGGCGTGGCGTTGAAGGCGGTCATCGATTGGCTTGCACGGGAGACGGCCCCCCTGGGCTGACCGATCGATCGAGAGCGGCGAACGGATCGCGACAGGGCTGCATTCCCCTCAACCCGCCGCCAGCGCGTAGCGCGTCCGCAGGCGCAGGCCGAACACCGCCATCATGAACATGCAGCAGGTGGCGTTGTTGCCGTTCCACAGCACCGTCTCGAACGAGGCCGAGACCAGCCCGAGGAACCACAGCCGCAGGAACAGCATCGTCTCCGCGTCGAGCCGGGCGCCACCGGCCACGCGCTGGAGGTCGCGCACCGGCGCGAGCACGAAGGCCGCCACGGTCAGCGCGAGGAGCGGCAGGCCGCCGATCAAGGCGGTGTCCAGATAGGCGTTGTGGGCGTGATCGACGGTGTTGACCCAGGTCAGCTCCTCGGAGCCGCCATACATGGTCCGCTCGGTCATCCAGAAGGCGCCGATCCCCCAGCCGCGCCAGGGGCGGATCAGGATGTTGTCGATGGCGAACTGCCAGATCTCGCTGCGGCCGGTGAAGGTCGCGTCGGTCAGCAGCGACCCGACCGCCTCCTGGATCGGCGGCACCAGCACCGAGCCGATCGAGACCAGCGAGAACCCGACCACCGGGCCCAGCAGCAGCAGGCGCCGGGCGAACCCGCCCGTTAGCACCTGACAGAGCCCCGTCACGCCGAGGATCACCGGCAGCAGCAGGATCGCGGTCTTGGAACCGCTCGCCAGCAGGAACCCACCCGCCAGCAGCACGATAGCCCAGCCGAGGAACCGGTTGGCGGCCGTGGCGACGTAGAGGCCGACGATCACCAGGATCACCATGGCGGCGCCGGCCTCGTTCTTCTGCGGGAAGATCCCACGCCAGAGGCCCGGATGGCTCGGATCGGAATTGACGTCGAAGGCCGAATGGATGGCGAGGCTCGGCACGAAGGCGACCGCCAGATAGGACGAGAGCACGATCACCAGGGCCGCCCCGGCGAGGCTCAGGGCGAGCTGCCGCGGGGACCGGGCGACGATCAGAACCCCCGCCGAGAGCATCGCGGCGATCACGAACAGCGCCAGCCGACGCAGCGACAGGCTCGGCGCGATGGAGAGCAGCGTCGTCAGGCCAAGCCAGACGGCGCAGAGCACGAGCGGCCGGGTCATCAGCGGTTGGAGGTGCCGCAGGCCGATCCGGCGGATCGCCAGCGCCATGGCGGTGCCGGCGGTGAGGAACAGCACCTGGGTCAGCAGGCTCCCGTCCTCGGAGGCCGAGAGGATCGACCGGTCGGACAGGTCCTTCAGCCAGACGTGGTTCCAGAGCAGGACGAAGACCGCCCCGTTGAGGAGCACGCGCAGCAGATCGGGGACATCACGGGCCGTGCTGCCGTCCCGTCGCCCTCGGGGCGGGATGCCGATCGCTGCGTCCGCAGAAGCCATGTCGTCCCACCGCGAGGCCGCATCATGCGCCTATGGTCATTCTAGCGCCGGGACGGGCGCACGCGATGGCAAATCAAATATTGCGCCCAGAGATCGCGCGATAACCTTGACGAACGCCTGCCGCCCTCAGCGCCGCATCGTGTACTGGGTCCGACCGGCGGATTGGCGCATCAGGAACGCCGCCATCTCGGCGAGTTCCGGCGCCTTGGAGCGGAAGGTCACCGACAGGGCGAGCAGCGTGTCCTTGTGGTCGAGGCCCGGATAGATCCGCTCCTGCACGGGCACGTGCTCGGCGCGCAGGCGGGCGGCGAGGCTCACCGTGTGGCGGGGCTTCACCACCGTGTCGGCTTCGCCGGACGCCAGGAAGGCGGGGGGCGAGAGCGGGCCGACGAAGCTGCCCGGCTGGGTCGCGGCCAGATCGGGCGCCTTGCCGAACACCTTGAGGGTCGTGTCCTGATCGAGCGGCAGGAAATCGTAGGGGCCCGACAGGCCGGCCACCGCCTTGATCGCCTTGGGATCGACGCCCGCCGCCATCACGTAGCGCGGGTCGAGGCCGAGCATCAGGGCGTTGTAGGCGCCGGCCGAATGGCCCGCCAGTACGATCCGGCGCGGGTCGCCGCCGAAGGCTGCGATGTTGTCGCGCACCCAGGCCAGTGCCGCCGCCCCGTCTTCCAGGAAGCCCGGGAAGGCGGTCTCCGGATAGAGCCGGTAGTCGGGCAGCACCGTGACGAAGCCCTGGGCGGCGAGCGCATGCCCGACGAAGGCGTAATCGTCCTTCGCGCCGCTCTGCCAAGAGCCGCCGTAGAAGAAGACCAGCACCGGAGCGTTCTCGGCGCCCGCCGTGGGGACGTAGACGTCGAGGCGCCGCCGGGGCCCTTCGCCGAAGGCCTGATCCTTCGCGGCGAGGCGCCCGCCGGGATCGCGCGGGCCGATCGCGTCGAACAGGGCGAGCGGCGAGGCGGCGTTGAGGCCGAACGCTGCGAGTCCGAGGCAGAGCAGGCTGGCCAGCGCAGTGAGGAGTCGTGTCATATCCCGTCCGGTTGTCGCGACAGGAGCATACGGCACCGCTCTCGGGGCGGATTGATGACGCTCGCGCGGCGAAGCGCGAAAAATCAGGTCCGCAGCACGAAGCAGGCGCCGCCGACCTTCCGGATGCGGCCGCACAGGTCGTCGGCGGCCTGCCGACTCTGGGCCGGGATGCGGATCCGGTAGAAGGCCCGGGTGCCGCGGTTGCGCAGCCGCGTCCCGATGATCATTGGCCGCACCTCGCCGATCACGCCCGCATAGGTGCTCCGCGCCCGGTTGAAGCTTTGAAGCGCCAGGGATTTGGAGAAATTGCCGGCGAGCTGGATGCCCCAGGGGGCGGCCGGGCCCTCGTTGGCACCCAGCGCGAAGCGGTCGCCGCGGGACGGGATGCGCAGGCTGGCGGTGACCTGCAGGCAGGTCTGCGGCGCCTCCGGCTTGGCCGCCTTGGCGTCCTTCGCGTCAGGCTTTTCCGGTGCGCCGCCCTCCGGGTACTCGATCGCCTTGCCGGGGCCGGTCCGCCACGCGTCGGCCGGGACGCCCGTGATGGCGGCCACGTAGGCGCGGGTCTCCTCGGGCAGGCCGCCATCGCCCGCGAGCCATTTGCTCACCCGGCCCGCGCCGCCGTTATAGGCCGCCGCCGCGAGGCCGAGATTGCCGAACTGGGTTTTGAGATCCGCCAGCAGGTGGGCGGCGTGCGGGATCGCCTGCTCGGGGTCGAACGGGTCGAGGAGGCCGCGCTCCCGGGCCGTCCCGGGCATGAACTGGGCGACACCCTGCGCCCCGGCCCGGCTGACGACGCCCACGCGAAAACTGCTCTCGCGCCAGATCAGCCGCGTCAGGAACGGCACCGGCAGGCTGCGGGCCTTTGCGGATTCGTCGATCAGGCGGCACAGCGCCTGCTCCACGGTCTCGGTCGCCCCCTCGGAGGGGACGGCCTGAGCCGGGTGCGCCGTAACGCAGAAGAGGGCGAGGAGGGCGCCGCGGCGCAGGCGTGCGATAGTCACACCGGCGTTGTAGCGACCTTCGGTTGCGGATCAATCGATGCTGGTGGCCGCATGGGGCTCTGAGATGTGGTCCGGTCGAGCTGCGACGCGGCCTGGTCTTGTGCGGCCTCCCGGATCAGGTTCCGCTGACGCTCCACCTGTTCGGGACAGGGCGTCGCGTTTTATCCGATCTGCGCGACGCCCTTTCCCGGGCGCATGCAGCGCCAGCGGAATGCGTCCCGGGACCCAGCACGGGAGGCGGCGCCCTCAAGTCGCCACGCCATCGGCTGACCAAGCCGGTGCATCATCCCCGAGACGGCGCGCCGCCCGCGCCCAGCGCATCGAAACGCCGGCCACCTCCACCGGCGTCCGCAGCCGCCGCGCCGGTCCCCATGACGTCGCCTCGATCTCGGGCGCCAGATCCTCCGGCGACGCGGCCGGGCAGGCGGGCTCCGATTCGGCCGGACCGGCTGCGATCAGCAACGCAGCCGTGCGGGCGAGAGACAGCCGCGCCCCGCCCCCGGCCCCGTCGGCGAGCCGGCGCGCCAGCAACCGCAGAACCGCTGCGGCCATCATGTAGCCTGTCGCGTGGTCGAGCGCCTGGACCGGCAGCGGCACCGGCTTGGCGGCTTGCTTCCACGCCTGGCCGGCCTGCGCGATGCCGGTGCTCATCTGTACGAGGCTGTCGAACCCGCGCCGTCCGGCCCAGGGGCCGGTCCAGCCATAGGCGTCAAGGCAGACCTCCACGAGACCCGGCGCGAGGGATCGCCGAGCCTCCGCCCCGTATCCGAGGCCGTCCAGGGCCCCCGGCCGATAACCGTGGACCAGCACGTCCGCCCCCGCGAGCAGCGCCTCGAAGGTCACCCGGTCGGCGGCGCGGCGCAGGTCCAGCCGCGCGCAGGTCTTGCCGAGGGTCATCTCGGGCTCGATGGGAGCCTCGCTCCAATCGGGCGGGTCGATCCGCAGCACATCCGCCCCGAAACCCGCGAGAAAGCGCGTCGCCACCGGCCCGGCGATCACCCGCGTCAGGTCGAGGACGCGCAGGCCGGCGAGCGGTCGCCCGGGCCGGGGGACCCAGGCCGATGCCGATCGGTCATCGCTCGGATCGACCTGCACCAGCGACTCGGCCGCCACCGCGCGGCCCTGCGGATGCGCCGCCCAGTCGGCGAGGCCGCGCATCTCGGCCGCGCACCCGCCCTCGGCCAGGATCGCAGCCTCAAGCTCAGCCTTGGCCCGGCCCGACACCGCCCGCGCCATGCCGGCGCGATCCGCCTGGGCGCCGAGCACGCGCTCGGCCGCCGCCCGGTGATGCGGCGCGTTGGTGTGGAGCCGGATCCAGCCGTCCCGGGTCTCGTAGTCCCCCGCGACGGGATCCCAGGGGTCGGGCACGGGCCAGCCCTCGGGCTCCAGCGACCGCGCGAACCAGAACGCGGCGAGACGCCGGTTCACAGTGACCGGACCGGTCAGCCCCGCGACCTCCGCGAGCGCCAACGCGGCCGCCCCGACCGAGCCGGCCGCCAGATCGCTCACCGCGAAGGCGGAGGGCAGGGCGCCGGTCCCGGTGACATGCAGCGTGTCGAGGGCGCCGGGCGGCCCGTCGAGCGCCTGCCAGATCCGGGCCGCGAAAGCGTGGGCGCCATCCGTCATCGCGATCTCCCGCGCGATCCGCCTGGGCCCGGCGGACCTTCGTCGTAGCAGGATAGACTAGGGCCGCCGGCCCGGCGCGCTATAAGGAGCCGCATGACGTTGGATGAATCCCAGCCGCTCCTCGCCGTCGAGGACCTGTCCGTGGCCTTCCGCTCACGGGAGGGCGAGACCCGGGCGGTCGACGGCATCGGCTTCACCATCCGGCGCGGCGAGACCCTGGCGCTGGTCGGCGAATCGGGTTCCGGCAAATCCGTGACGGCGCTGGCGATCCTGCGGCTGCTCGATGGGGCCGCGCGCCAGGACGGGCGGATCCTGTTCAAGGGCCGCGACCTCACGAGTCTGCCGGAACGCGCGATGCGCGATGTCCGCGGCGCCGACATCACCATGGTGTTCCAGGAACCCATGACCTCGCTGAACCCGCTCCACACGATCGCGCGGCAGATCGGCGAGGTGCTGGGCCTCCATCGCGGGCTCTCCGGCAAGGCGGCCAGGCGGCGGATCCTCGAACTCCTCGACCTCGTCGGCCTGCGCGACGCGGAGAGCCGCATGGGCGCCTATCCGCACGAACTCTCCGGCGGCCAGCGCCAGCGGGTGATGATCGCCATGGCGCTGGCCTGCGAGCCGGACCTGCTCGTGGCCGACGAGCCGACCACGGCTTTGGACGTCACCGTTCAGGCGCAGATCCTGGCGCTACTCGCCGACCTGCAGAAGCGGCTCGGCATGGCGATGCTGTTCATCACCCACGATCTCGGCATCGTCGAGCGGATCGCCGACCGGGTCTGCGTGATGCTCAAGGGCAAGATCGTGGAGGCCGGCGCGACCAAGTCGGTCTTCGCCAATCCGCAGCACGCCTACACCCGCCGCCTGATCGCCTCCGAGCCGAAGGGCCGAGCCAACCCGGTCCCGGCCGATGCCGCGCCGCTGCTTGAGGCCGGGCCGCTGAAGGTCTGGTTCCCCCTGAAGGCGGGCCTGCTCCGGCGGGTCGTCGGCCACGTCAAGGCGGTGGACGGGGTCTCGCTCAAGGTCCGCGCCGGAGAGACCGTGGGGGTCGTGGGCGAATCCGGCTCCGGCAAGACCACGCTCGGCCTCGCCCTGCTGCGGCTGACCGCCTCGGAGGGACCGATCGTGTTCCTCGGCCAAGCCGTCGATGGCTTCTCCGTGGCGCAGATGCGGCCCCTGCGAAAAGACATGCAGGTGGTCTTCCAGGATCCCTACGGCTCGCTCTCGCCGCGCATGTCGGTGGCCGATATCGTGGCGGAGGGGCTGGTGGTTCAGGGCGCCGTGCGCTCGCGGGCCGAGCGCCGGGCCGTGGTCTCGAAGGCGCTCACCGATGTCGGACTCGACCCGGCCGCCATGGACCGCTACCCGCACGAATTCTCCGGCGGCCAGCGCCAGCGAATCGCCATCGCCCGGGCGATCGTGCTGAACCCGCGCTTCGTCGTGCTCGACGAGCCCACCTCGGCGCTCGACCGCTCGGTCCAGGCGCAGATCGTGACGTTGTTGCGCGACCTTCAGCGGGAGCGTGGCCTCGCCTACCTGTTCATCAGCCACGACCTGAAGGTGGTGCGGGCGCTCGCCAACTACGTGATGGTGATGCAGAACGGCCGCGTGGTCGAGGAAGGCCCCGCCGAGACGATCTTTTCCGATCCGCAGACCGCCTACACACGGGCGCTGTTCAAGGCCGCCTTCGCGCTCGACAGCGACGCGCCGACCGAGCTGGAGCCCGCCTGACCGTGCCACGTGCGCTGCTCATCGTCCTCGATTCCGTCGGGATCGGCGGCGCGCCGGATGCCGAAGCCTACGGCGATGCCGGTTCCGACACGCTCGGCCACATCGCGGAAGCCTGCGCGGCCGGACGCGGCGACCGGGCGGGGCTCCGCGCCGGCCCGCTGCGCCTGCCGCACCTCGCCGCCCTCGGGCTCGGGCTGGCAGCCGCCGGGGCCTCGGGCCGGATCCCGTCCGGTCTTGCGCCCATGGGCGAGCCCGAAGGCGCCTACGGGCATGCCGTGGAGAGAGCCGCCGGCAAGGACACGCCGTCGGGCCATTGGGAAATCACCGGCCTGCCCCTATCGAAGCCTTGGGGCCACTTTCCCGAAACGCAACCGGCCTTCCCGCCTGAACTCACCCAGGCGCTCGTAGCGGAGGGCGGGCTGCCCGGCATCCTGGGCGACCGGCACGCGCCGGGCGTCGCCATCATCGACGAACTTGGCGCCGAGCATGTCCGGACCGGCCGGCCGATCTGCTACACCTCCGCCGACAGCGTGTTCCAGATCGCCGCCCACGAGGAGGCCTTCGGGCTGGAGCGGCTTTATGACCTGTGCCGGGTGGCGCGGCGCCTGTGCGACCCCTACCGTATCTGCCGGGTGATCGCCCGGCCCTTTGTGGGCTCGGCGGAGGCGGGCTTCCGCCGCACCGGCAACCGCAAGGACTTCGCGGTCGAGCCCCCGGGCGTCACCCTGCTCGACCGGGCCGAGGCGGCGGGCCGCGCCGTGGTGAGCGTCGGCAAGATCGGCGACATCTTCGCCCACCGGGCCACGGGCCGGGAGCTCAAGCCGGGCCCCAACGCCGCCTGCCTGACGGCGGGGCTCGACGCGCTGAAGGATCTGCCGGATGGCGGCCTGATCTTCGTCAACCTCGTGGATTTCGACACCGAGCACGGCCACCGCCGGGACGTGCCGGGCTACGCCGCCGAACTCGAAGCGTTCGACGCCCGGGTCTTCGAGATCAGGACGGCGCTCCGGCCCGGCGATCTCGCGTTCATCACCGCCGATCACGGCAACGACCCGACTTGGACCGGAACCGACCACACCCGCGAGCAGGTGCCGATCCTGGCCTTCGGCCCCGGCGTGGCCGGCCGCTCCATCGGCCGGCGGGACAGTCTTGCCGATATCGGCGCCACGCTGGCGGCCCATCTGCGCCTGCCCTGGGACGGCGCCGGAACACCCTTCCTGTAGGAGGACACGATGCGGGACGACGACGACCGGCCGCGCAAGGCCGTCGCACACGAGATCGGTCAGCCGCTCGATACCCTGTCGCTCGCGGATCTCGACGAACGCATCGCGCTCCTGCGGGCGGAAATCGCCCGGATCGAGGCGGCACGGGCGGCCAAGCAGGCGGCGCAGGGGGCGGCCGACGCCTTCTTCAAGCGGGGCTGAGGCTTGGACCGGACCGAAACGCTGGCCGCCCTGCGGCGCGGCGACCTCGACGGCGCCCGCGAATTGCGCCTGCCCGACGGGCTGACGGAGGTGCCTCCGGAGGTCTTCGCGCTGGCCGACACCCTGGAGGTGCTGGACTTCGGCCGCGGCGGCCTGACCGACCTGCCGGCGGATCTCGGGCGGCTGCGCCACCTGCGGGTGCTGTTCGCCTTGGGCAACCCGTTCGAACGCCTGCCACCGGTGCTGGGCGATTGCCCGGCCTTGAGCCAGCTCGGCTTCCGCGGCTGCGGCATCGCGGAGGTGCCGGCCGAGGCGCTGCCGCGCGACCTGCGCTGGCTGACGCTCACCGACAACCGGATCGAGACCCTGCCGGCGGCGCTCGGGGAGCGGCCGCGCCTGCAAAAACTGATGCTGGCCGGCAACCGGATCGCGACGCTGCCCGACAGCCTGTCGGCGGCCGACAACCTCGAATTGATTCGGCTCGCCTGCAACCGGCTCGGCGCGCTGCCGCCCTGGCTGACGCGCCTGCCGCGCCTCGCCTGGATCGCCTATGCGGGCAACCCCGCCGAGCCCGTGACGGAACCGACCCCGGCGACGCGGGTGCCGTGGGGGGAGCTGGAGGTCGGCGCGTTGCTGGGGGAGGGGGCCTCGGGCCGGGTCCACCGGGCGGTCTGGCGCGGGCAAGCCGTGGCGCTGAAGCTGTTCAAGGGCGCGATGACGAGCGACGGCCTGCCCGCCCGCGAGATGGAGGCCTGCCTCGCCGCCGGCACGCATCCGGCGCTGACCGGGGCGCTCGGCCGGCTCGACGGCCATCCCGACGGGACCGAGGGGCTTCTGCTCCGGCTCCTCCCGCCGGATTGGCGCGTGTTGGCCGGGCCGCCGAGCCTCGCGAGCTGCAGCCGCGACGTCTACGCTCCGGATCTCAAGCTCGATCCGGAGCGGGCCCTGCGGATCGCGCGATCCGTCGCGGAGGCGGCAGCCCATCTGCACAAGCGCGGCCTGATCCATGGCGATCTCTACGCGCACAACACGCTCTGGGAGGCCGGAACCGGCGCGGCCGTGCTCAGCGATTTCGGCGCCGCCTCGGCGCTGCCGGACGGGCCGGCCGGCGCGGCGCTCGCGCGGATCGAGGCGCGGGCGATGGGGATCCTGCTCGGCGAGCTGCTCGACCGCTGCGATGCGCCGCCCGCGGAGCTGCGGTCTCTGGAACAGAGCTGCACGCAGCCCGACCCGGCCCTGCGGCCCGCCCTGCAGGAGGTGGTGGCCGCGCTGGCGCGGATAGCGAGCTGAGCCCTGCGGCCGCCCTGCGGATCTCAGCCTGAAAGCCTCAGTCGGGGATGTCGGCCTGCCGGCGTGCCACCACGGCGAACAGGTCGCCGAGCGCGGCGAGGCTCGCCGCCTGGAGCTGGGCGGCGGGCACCACGGACCCGTCCGGCCCGGGCAGGTCCCGCGTCGCCGTGGTGGAGGCCACGACGGTCGGGCGGAAGCCGAGGTTGAAGGCGCTGCGGGCGGTGGAATTCACGCACATATGCGTCATGAAGCCGGCCAGGACGACGTCCTTCACGCCCGCCGCCTCCAGTTGCGCCTGGAGATCCGTGCCCACGAAGGAACTCGGGTAAGCCTTGGTGATCACCGGCTCGTCGCCCTGCGGCGCCACCTCCGGGCTGATCTGGCCGATCGGTGCGGTGACGTCGTAGGGCGAGCCCGGCCCGGCATCGTGGCGGATGTGGAAGACCGGGATGCCGGCCGCGCGCGCCCGGGCCAGCAGATCCGCCGCCTCGCGGATCGCCGGCTCGACGCCGTCGAGGCGCATGATCCCCTCGCGGTAGGTCTGCTGCAGATCGATGAGCACGAGCGCCGCGCCCTTCAGGGCAGGGGGCTCCGGGCTGAGGCCCGACAAGCCGCGCAGGGTTGCGAGTTCGGACATTCGGGGTCTCCCAAGAAAGCGCGGCCAGCGCGGTTTCGCCGAATGCTATACCGCGTCGACGGATCGGCACCATCGGTCAAAGGTGTATCGCAGGCTCTGTCGGCTGGCCGCGTGATGCTACCGACCCGGCACCCCCGGATCGATCGCCGGCAATTCGCCCGCCGGGAGCCCCGCACCGGCCTGGGCCTGCGCACCGCCGGTGCCGCGGGCGCGATTGGCCAGCGCCACGGTCAGGCGTTCGGCGGTCTCGGGCTGCATCACGGCCAGCACCTCGGCCATCTTGCGCGGGTTCATCGCCAGCACGATCGGCACCAGCACGTCGTGGCCGAGCCGGTCGAACACCCGGGCGGCGTCCTTGGGCTTCATCGACTCGTACATCGTGACGATGTTCTTGAGCCCCTGCTTCTCGGCATCCTCCTTCGCCTTGGCGACCGTCTCGACCTTATCCTCGGCCTTCTTGAGATCGCCGAGGCCGGTTTCGAGCTTCCGCTCGGCTTCGCCCAGCATCTTCTCGCGCAGATCCAGCTCGTCGCTCTTCTCGCGCAGGGCGTCGCGCCGGGCGCCGAGCTTTTCCAGGAGCACGCGCTCTGTGGGCGAGACCGGGCCCTGTGCGGCGGGCGGCGCCTCCGGGGGCTTCTCGGCTGGCTTCTCGGCGGGAGCGGCCTTCTCTTCCTTGCCGCCCACCGAGCCCGTGGTGACGGGGTCGGGGATGTCGAAACCGGTGCGGGCGCGGGCCACCGCCCGTCCGTAATCCGGCAGCGCGCCGCTCTCCGGAAGGCCGACCTGGATCAAGCTGAGCAGCTTGAGGACAAGGAGCCCCGCCGCCGCCAGCGCGACGGCATCGACGAGACGCAGCCGCCTCGTTGATGCCGGCTTGGGGCGCACCGGCTTGGGAGGCGCGCTGCGCAGCGCCGTACCGGCGCGGCGAATCTTCGCCTCGGGATCTGGTTTCGGCGGCGGAATCTTCGGAGCCTTGACCCCGGTCACGCGGCGCGCGCCCGGACGCGGGCCAGCGCGCGCTCACTCATCGCCAGTGCTGCCGCGGCGGCGGCCCCAAGCCGCTCCCCGTTCGGGCTCGACGGCTCCGATCGACGCAGGGGCTGAACCTCGGGCTCGGTCACGATTTGTGCGGCAGGGACAGGCGCCGGCTCCGGCCGGGCCGGCACCGTGCGCATCTGCGCCACGATGGCGCCGATGCGCGTCACCACCGTCTCGCCGGCCTCGACCTGCAGCTTCAGCTCGGCGGATCGGGCAGCCGCGGAGTCCAGGCTGGCATTGAGGGTGCGATCGGCATCGTCGATGGCGGCGCGCAGGCCCGCGATGGCGCGCTCGGCCGACCCGGTCGCCACCATCAGATCGCCGATGGTCTGGCGCAGGGCCGCCTCGTCGCCCTTGAGCTGACCGATCCGGCGGGACAGGCGCAGGGAGGTGACGATCGTCGCCGCCAGCAGGACCGCCACCAGAATATCGGCGGCGAGGGTGACGAAGAGACTCATGACGGCACCCTCAACGACCCTAATTGTCCGACCGGTTGTTCATCGAGGCCTCGTAGGCCTGGATCGTCGTGCGCGAGCGCCGCAGCGGGCGGGTGACCTGCACGGCGATGTGGCCGTCGACCCGGCCGATCCGTCCCTGCGTCAGAGCCCAGTCGCCGCAGCGCACGGTGATCAGGTCCGACGGCTTGGCGTCGAACATCAGCGTCTCGCCGACCTTGAGGTTCATGACCTGCTTCAACGGCAGCATCATCTCGTGCAGCACCGCCTCCATGGTCACGTCGGCCTGCCAGATCTCGGTGGCGAGGTGGCCCTCCCAGACGTGGTCGCGGCCGAGCTTCTCGCCCATGAAGCTCTGGGTGAGCAGTTCCCGGATCGGCTCGATCGTGGCGTAGGGGAACAGGATCTGCAGCATGCCGCCGCGCCCGTCGACATCGAGGCGCAGGCTGATCAGGATCGCGGCGTTGCCCGGCCGCGTGATCGTGGCGAAGCGCGGGTTGGTCTCGATCCGGTCGATCCCGAAGGTCACGGGGGAAAGCGGCTGGAAAGACAACTCCAGGTCGCCCAGAACGATCTCAACGAGACGGCGCACCAGCGTCATCTCGATGGCGGTGAACGGCCGCCCGTCGAGGCGGCTCGACGTGCCGCCGCGTTTACCGCCCAGCAGCAGGTCGAAGGTCGCGTAGGCGAGGTTGGAATCGACCGTGACGAGGCCGGAATTCTCCCATTGCTCGGCCCGGAACACGCCGAGCAGGGTCGGCAGCGGGATCGCGTTGAGGTAGTCGCCGAAGCGCACCGAGGTGATGTTGTCGAGCGTGACCTCGACGTTGTCCTGGAACAGGTTGCGCAGGGAGGTCGACAGCAACCGGATCATCCGGTCGAAGACGATCTCCAGCATCGGCAGGCGTTCGTACTGGACGACGCCTGAATCGACGATGGCCTGCACGCCTCCGGCCCCGGAGGCCGAGAGTTCGCGCATGGAGAAGCCGAGGACGCCGTCGATCTCGTCCTGGTTCAGCACCCGGTCGTTGCCGGCGAGTTCGGGGAGGTTGTCGCTCTCCCCGTCCTCGATCATCGTCGCCCATTCGGCGGCGACGTCTCCGGCGCTGCGCGTGGTGCCCTGCTCGGCAAGCGCCGCGCCCCATTCCTCGGCGAGCGACGAGTCGCCGCCCTCGGCGCCTTGCTCCAGCAGGGCCGCCGACCAGTCGTCCTCGGGGAGTTCGTCCTCGGGTTCCATCAGGCGTGCGCCGAAAGGGTGACGGGAAGGGGTAGGGTCACTGGACGATCACGTCCTTGAACAACACCGCCTCGACCCGGGCCGGATAGAGGGCGATGTTCACGCGGCGCAGCAGCTCCTCGCGCAGCCGGAACAGACCGAGCGAGCTGGTGAGGTCGCTGGGGCGCAGCTCGCGCATGTAGACCTGCAGCGCGTCCTCGACGCGCGGCATCATCGGCTTCACTTCCTCCTCGACCTTGGCATCCTTGAGTTCGAGGGCGAGGCGGACCTTGGCGTACTTGGTCTTGTCCTGCGGCAGATCGGGGCTGAGGTTCAGCATCATCTCGCGGACTTCGACGAAAACGACCGGCTTCTTGCCGTCCGGGCCGGCCTTGTCGCCACCGCCATGCCCGCCCCCGTGGGAATCCCCGGCAGCCTCCGCGCCGTCGCCATGTCCGCCGCGGCCCATCATCAGGAAGGCGCCCCCGCCGCCGCCGAGCAGCAAGACCGCGGCGGCTACCATGATCATGAGCTTCTTCTTGCCCTTCGGGGCGGTGGCGGATCCGGCCTCGCCCTCCTCGGAAGAGGCCTTCTTGGGCGTCTTGGCCATGGAATAATGCTCTCTCGCGGATATCCGCGCTCGGGTACGGCCCGATATCGAAGCATCAGGGTTAACGCGCCGTTAAGCCGGCAATTGCTGCCGGGCGAGGATTGCCGCAGCACAACCGCGACCTGCCGCCAGGGTCAACAGACTCCGACCTAAGTCGTTATAATGAATTGCGAAATCAGATCCGTCGCCACTGGCACGGCGCATGCTGAATGGATCGTTGCCGCCACCGCGGCGGCGAGTCCCAGAGTTCACGATGCAGAATGCCCTCTTCATCGGCGTATCTAGCCAAGTGGCGCTCCAGCGCGAGCTGGACGTGATCGCCAACAACATGGCGAACGTCTCGACCAACGGGTTCAAGTCCCGCAGCAGCCGCTTCCAGGAGTACCTGATGCCGGTGGCGAGCGCGGATTCCTTCGCGCGCCCGGACCGGCGCCTCTCCTACGTCATCGACCAGGGCACCACCCTCGACCTCGGCCAGGGCCCGGTCGAGCAGACCGGCAACCCGCTCAACGTCGCCGTCAAGGGCTCGGCCTTCATCGCCGTGCAGACGCCCCAGGGCGAGCGCTACACCCGCAACGGCGCCTTCGAGATCAACCCGCAGGGCACCCTGGTGACCAGCGACGGCTACCCCGTCGCGGGCGACGGCGGCCCGATCTCCATCAATGCGCAGGAGACCGGTCTGGCCATCGGAGCCGACGGCACGGTCTCGACCAACCTCGGCATCCGCGGCCGGATCAAGCTCGTCAGCTTCGCCAACCCGCAGCAACTCACCAACGAGGGGGGCAACCTGTTCGCCTCGGGGGAGGCGGGCCAACCGGCCGGGCTCGACGGCCGCCTGGAGGCCGGGGCGCTGGAGCGCTCCAACGTCCGCCCGGTGCTCGAGATGACCCGGCTGATGGACGTGAACCGCACCTACACCATGGTGTCGAGCATGATCTCGCGCCTCGACGATTTGCGGGGCTCGGCGATCAGCCGCCTCGCCAATGTCGCCTAAGGGGGCCTCGAGCGATGCGCGCCCTCTACTCCGCCGCCACCGGCATGGCGGCCCAGGAACTGAACGTCCAGGTCATCTCCAACAACATCGCGAACCTGCGCACCACCGGCTACAAGCGCCAGCAGGTCCATTTCCAGGATCTGCTCTATCAAAACCTGCGCCGGGCCGGCTCCTCGACCTCCGAGCAGAACACGCAGCTCCCCGCCGGGCTGGCGATCGGCTCGGGCGTGAAGACGACCTCGACGGCCCGGGTGATGTCGCAGGGCACGCTCACCTCGACCGAGAAGGATTACGACGTCGCCATCCGTGGCGAGGGCTTCTTTCGGCTGACGATGCCGGACGGCCGCACCGGCTACACCCGGGACGGCTCCTTCGACCTCTCGGCCACGGGCCAGCTCGTCACCCGCGACGGCTACCTGCTCGATCCGGCGATCACCGTGCCGCAGACCGCGACCTCGGTGACGATCAGCGCCACCGGCGCCGTGCAGGCGACGCTGCCGGGCCAGACCGCGCCCCAGGCGCTCGGCCAGTTCCAGCTCTCGCGCTTCGTCAACAAGGTCGGCCTCGAATCGATCGGCGACAACCTGTTCGTGGAGACCGCCGCCTCCGGCCCGGCGATCAGCGCGCTGCCGGGGTCCGAGGGCTTCGGCAACCTCCAGCAGAGCTATCTGGAAGAGGCCAACGTGAACGCCGTCACGGAGATCTCGTCGCTGATCGCGGCCCAGCGCGCCTACGAGATGAACTCGAAGGTCGTCACCGCGGCCGACCAGATGCTCTCGACCGCCTCGCAGATGTTCCGCGGCTAACGCATCGCCCCGAACGGTGGCCGTCGGCCTCCGGCGGATGACGATGCCGATCAGACAATCAACGCTCAGGTTCCCGACGATGTATGCCGGCCTGCACCAGAACCCCGCCTTCCCGGACCCCGCCTTCTCGGACCCCGCCTTCGAGGCGGCCATCCTGCCGCTCGTCAGCACGGCGGCGGACGAGAGCGACCTCAGCCCGATCGTCCGCCATGCGCGCCCGCGGGTCGCGCCCCTCGGCATGGCCGTGGTGCTCCGCACGGTGCTGGCCGTGCTGGCCTTCGCGACGCTCGGCGCGCTGGCGATCCCCGCCATGGCGCGGGCCGAGGGCCTGCGCCTGCGCGGCGACGTGACCGCCCGCGGCGACGTGCTGACGCTGGCCGACCTCGTGGAGGGGGCGCCGACGGCGCTCGCCGCGCGGCCGCTGTTCCGTGCGCCCGCGCTGGGGGCCACCGGGACGATCCAGAGCCGCCGGATCGTTGAGGCCGCCGCCGCCCTCGGCCTCACCGGCCTGGAGACCGGCGGCCGCATGCAGATCGCGGTCCAGCGGGCCGCCCGCCGCATCGGCCCGCTGGAGATCGAGGCCGCGCTCAAGCACGGGCTGGAGACCGGCTACGGCCTCGATCCGCGCATCCTGTCGGTCCGGTTCGACGGTGACGGCCCGACGCTCCTGGCCCCGGCCGACCTCGCGGGCCAGGCCGCGGCCCTCGACCTGAGCTACGATCCGCGCTCCCGCCGGGTTGCGGGCCTGGTCAGCCTCGGCGAGCGGCAGGCGTCGCTGCGCGTCTCCGGCGTGGTTCTCGAGATGCGCGAGGTGGCTTTGCTCGCCCGCAATCTCGACCGCGGCGAAGCGGTGAAGGAAGGGGATTTCGCCCTGGAACGCCGGCCGCGCGACGCCGTCCCGGCGGACGCGCAGGCGAACGCCGGCGCCGTCGTCGGCGAGGTCGCCCAGCACGCGCTGGCGGCCGGGACCGTGCTCCGGATCAGCGACACGGCCCCGCCCGAGCTGGTCGCGCGGGGCGAGAACGTGACCATTGTGTACGAGACGCCGAGCGTCAGCCTCGCGATGCGTGGCCTCGCCAACCAGGGCGGGCGGCTCGGTGCCGTCGTCAACGTCGTCAACACCGCCTCGCAGAAGGTCCTGCAGGCGACCGTGATCGGCCCCGGCCGGGTCTCGGTCGGCCCCGGCCCCGCGCCCCAGCAACAACAGGCAGCCGCCGCCCCGCTCCAGGCGACCGCCTCCTTGCGCTGAATGCCCGCTCCGCACGCGTTCACGAGTATCCCGGAAGAGTCCCCGATGGCCCCTCGCATCGCCCTGAAGCCGCTCGCCGCCGCGCTGATCGCCGGCGCGCTCGGCGCCTGCAACACCGCCGACCGGCTCTCGCAGGTCGGCGCCACCCCGGCCCTGTCGGCGATCGAGGACCCGACCACGCAGCCCGGCTACAAGCCGGTGCGGATGCCGATGCCCGACGTGCAGCCGGTCTCCTACGCGCCGAATTCGCTCTGGCGCACCGGCTCACGCGCTTTCTTCAAGGACCAGCGCGCCGCCCGGCTCGGCGACATCCTGACCGTGAAGGTCAACGTCACCGATCAGGCCAACATCAGCAACGAGACCAAGCGGAGCCGGGCCAACACCGAGAGCTTCGGGCTGCCGAACGCCCTGGGCCTTGAGAACAACGCGGTCGGCAAGTCGCTCGGCGTGGGCGGCACGGCGTTGCTCGCCGCCACCTCGGCGACCGCCAATGACGGCGCCGGCTCGGTCCAGCGGGCCGAGACCGTGACGACCAACGTTGCCGCGGTGGTCACCCAGGTTCTGCCCAACGGCAACCTCGTGGTCGAGGGCAAGCAGGAGATCCGGGTCAATTTCGAGATCCGCGAGATGGTGGTGGCCGGCGTGGTCCGGCCGGAGGACATCGAATCCGACAACACCATCGACTCGGCCAAGATCGCCCAGGCCCGGATCGCCTATGGCGGCCGCGGCCAGATCACCGACGTGCAGCAGCCGCGCTACGGCCAGCAGATCGTGGATATCCTGCTGCCGTTCTGAGGCGGCAACCTGAAGCAGATCGGCCGTGGAGATGTCCGGTCAGATAGGGAAGCGGACGTGCTCAGATCGAACGTGCCTTTGCCCGGATATGAAGCTGGGGTTGGTCGAGATTGTCGTTGTCGATGATCGCGTCGCAATTCGCCTCCGGCTCAGCGATCTGCTCGTTCAGCGCATAGGCTGGACGGTAGCGCTGCGCGTACAGATCACGCGCCGCAGCTTCGCCCCCGAGCTTGGCCGCATCTCGACTGAGCCCGCGTGCCTCCGCCGTCGCAGCCGAGGCACGCACGAAGAGGGCCACATCCCAGTAGTCACGTAATTCGGGTCGCTGCAGGAAGGTGCCGTCGACGATCAGAATAGCATCCACGACGGCCGACTCCGGTTCCTGTGCAAGGGGCAGATCGGCGACTAGGTCAAAGGATGCCGTGCGGTAGCGTCGATTCCCTCCTGGCCAAAGCGGGGCCAGCAGGAGGGCGACAATGGCGGGTAGGTCGCGCGCATCGTGGTAGTACCCCTCGGCAGAATGCCGCCCCCGAGCGTATCGCTCCACCCGCGGGCGGTGGAAGCCGTCGACCGAGGTTCGGATCACGCTCCGGCCTCGCTTCGCGAGTAGACCCGAGAGTTCGTCGGCTAGGGTCGTCTTACCGGAGGCGGTTCGCCCATCGACGCCCACCCGAAGCGGACGGCCAAGATGCTGACGTTCGATCCACTTGGCCAGTTCACTCAGTAAAGCAGGTCTGTCCACGTGCCGGTCACACGCGTTGGGGCATGAAAGTGCTGAGCTGTAGCGTCACTTCATGACAACCTGACGGTGGTTCAAACCGCGCCTCGCGCCGTATGGCGGTGCCCTTAACCCGCCTCGTCCGGTTCCGGCCCCCGGGTGACGTCGAGTCCGGCACCGGCGCCTTGCGGCGGGCCGACCTTCACCGGGGCGCCGGTGCGGGCGGCCTCGTAGATCGCCTCCATCAGCACCTGATCCTGAAGCCCTTCCTCGCCGGGCGTGCGCGGGCGCAGGTTCTCCTGGATGCACCGGGAGAAGTGGTCCATCTCCAGGGCGAACTGGTTCTTCGGGCTGAGGATCCGCTCGTCCCGGGCCGCGTTCTTGCCGTCGCGGTGGCCGACGAAGAGCCGCTGGCCCTGGTAGGCGAAGGCGTTCTGAAGATCGATGGACGCGTTGCTCGTGTGCAGGGTGAGGCTGCGCGCCTCGTAGACGCCGTAGCTCGACAGGCACTGCGCGATCACGCCGGAGGGGAAGTGCAGCGTGAAGCTTACCGTCTCCTCGACCTCGCGGTATTTCGGGTCGTCGGGCGGCGAGTGGATCTGCGCCTGGATCTGGTCCGGCTCCTCGCCGAGCACCGCGCGGGTCGTGTTGAGGCAGTAGAGCCCGATATCCGGCAGCGAGCCGCCCCCCGCCAGCGCCTTGCGCAGACGCCACTGCTCCGGAAGGCCGGTGGTCTGTCCGTTGAAGGCCTGGATCATCCGCGGCTTGCCGAATTCCCCGGTGCGGGCGAGCTTGATGACCGCGCGGTTGTGCGGCTCGTACTGGCAGCGATAGGCGATCATCAGCTTGACGTTGGCCTTGGCGCAGGCCGCGATCATGTCGCGGCATTCCTGCGAGGAGACCGCCATCGGCTTCTCGCAGAGCACCTGCTTGCCGGCGGCCGCAGCCGCCAGGACGTTGTCGCGATGCACGCCGTTCGGCGTCACCACGTAGACCGCGTGGACATCCGGATTGGCCTTGAGGCGATCCCATTCGTCGTAGCCGTAGACCGCGTCTTCGGGCAGGCCGTACTGCCGCGCCACGAGCTTGGCCTTGTCGGGCGAGCCCGACATCACCGCGGCGAGCCGCGCGCGCTTGGTCTCACCGAAGGCCGGCAGGATCTCGTCGAGGCTCAGGCGCCCGAGGCCGACGACGCAGTAGCCGACGCGCTGGCTCGGAGGCTGCGGGGCGGGGGTCGGCGCCGGGGGACGGTCGCCCGATCCGCGCCAGTTCGGAAACATCACCTTCCCGCCCTGGACCGCGCCGGTATCGGCCGGGACCGCGGGCGCCGGAGGGGCCGCCTGCGCGCCGTTGCCGCCGATCGCAGCGCCCGCCAGGGCGCTGCCGGCAGCCAGGAGGGTGCGTCGAGAAAGCCGTGTGTCGTCGTCCGCCATGGGCCTCGCCGTCTTGCTGATCGGAGTGACGCACCGGGGCGCCGGGGGCGGGGCCACGCACCGCCGATGGCTGCCCCGCTCGCTCGTTGAACGCGGTTGGGCCGCGCGGTGTTTCCCGCGGCGCGCAGATGCGCCGTCATCACGCCGGCGGCGGCGGATCCGGAGCCTCGACCTCGCCGCGGCGCTGCAATTGCAGGGCGACGAACCAGCACAGGCAGGCCCAGGCGGCCCCGATGCACCAACCGGCCACGACGTCGCTTGGCCAGTGGACGCCGAGATAGATCCGGCTGATCCCGACGAGCAGCGTCACGCTCACGCCGAGGCCGAGCATCAGGGCCTTCGCGCGCCGGTTCCGCTCCACCCGCGCCACCAGGGTCGCCAGCGTCAGATAGGCGATGGCCGACATGGTGGCGTGGCCGCTGGGGAAGCTTGCGGTGAACACCTCCATGCCGTGCGGGACGAGATCCGGCCGGGGCCGCTGGTAGAAGAGCTTCAGCACCGTCGAGACCAGCTCGCCGCTGCCCACCGCGCCGAGCACGTAGAGTCCGATCCGCCGCCGGCCGGAGACGCCGAGATAGGCCGCCACCGCGCAGGTCAGGAACATCACCGTGAAGACGCTGCCCAGCCCGGTGATGTCGCGCATCGTCTCTTCGAGCCAGGGCGGCCCGATCGGATCGGCGAGGTCGGCCGGGTTGCGCAGGGCCAGCAGGATCCGGCGGTCGAGGGCCGCGGTCGAGCCCTCGCCGACCTCGTGGGCGAGGTAGAAGAATCCGTAGCCCAGGATGCTGAGGCCGAGGAGCGCCACGAGGGGCCCAACCTCGTTGAGGCGCAGCCGCAGCCAGACCCCCGTGGCGGGCTCGATCAGGCGGTTGTGCCGCAGGTTGCCCGGGACTCTCACGGCCCGGTCTCCGGGGACAGGACGGAGGTCATCAGGCGTTTTCCCCGAAGGCAACACGCGCGACCGCCTCCCAGGGTCCCCCGAGGTAACGCCAGAGCTGCGTCGCCGGGGCCGTGAAGCGGAATGGCGCGAAGCCGGCCTGAAGGTCGGCGTGGAGCGCGCGGGCCTTGTCCGGGGTGACCTTGTTCTGAACGGTCACGTGCGGGCGCCAGCCCTGCCGGTCCTGTGCGGTGAGATCGGGCTCGAACGCCTTCGCGAGGCGGCCGCGAAACGCTGTCAGCGCTTCGGATTCAATCACGTAGGCGACACCGCGGCCGGTGAAGCGAAGGCCCGTCACGGCGACCTCCGGCGGCGGCATCGTCCGGGCGAGGGCCGTGATGGTCTCGAGGACGCCACGCTCCCGATCACCGGGCAAATGGTGGAACAGCGTCGCATGAGCCGGGATGACATTCAGCTTTTCAGGGAAGAACCGGCGCCGCTCGCCGTCGAAGCGCGCGAAGGTCGGCTCGTCGAAGGCGAGTGTGAGGATCAAGGGGGCCGCATCTTGCATCGGGCCGAGATGGCGCCCTCGAGCCTCACGTCCAGTACAGCACCCGCGCCGCCGGCAGGTCCCGGGCAAGGCATTCGGTGAGATGGGTGCGCATCGCCTGCATCAGCGGCTTCGGGAAGACGTGCTTCACCGTGCCGAACTTGGTGCGCTTCTCCACCCGGTCGGCCTCGTCGAGGGGCAAGTCCGAGCCCGGATACCAACCGCGCAGCACCGCCTTCGAGCCGGGCGTGAAGCGGTGGGTGATGAGTTCGGCGGTCAGATCGAGATCCGGAGCGCCAGCCAGCGCGTCGGCGGCATCGCGGATCAGGGCGGCGTAGGCTGCCTCCCAATCCGGCACGGGCAGGATCGGCGCGATGGTCAGCCCGACCGGATAGCCCGCCCGCGCCATCTGGCTGAGCGCCGAGAGCCGCGCGTCGAGGGTGTCGGTGCCGCCCTCGTAACGGGCCGCCGGGCGGGCGTTGACCGAGACCCGGATGCGGGTGCGCCGGTTGTGCGGCAGGTCGAGGAGCGGCGCGACCGCGGCGAACTTCGTGGTGAAGCGCAGCTGCACCGGCGCATCCCAGGCTCCGAAATGCCGGATCGCCGCCGAGAGCGAGCCGGTGAGATGTTCGATGCCCAGCGGATCGGTGTAGCAGGAGGCCTCGAAGGTGGTGCCCTCCTGCGCCCGCTCGGCCGAGGCGGATGTCACCGCGCCGCGCCCCAGATAGGCATCGAGGTTGCCCAGGATCGCGTCGAGATTGGCGTAGGCGCGCGTCACCGGCGGCCCCTGGAGCGAGCCCGCGAGGTAGCAGTACTGGCAATGGGCCGGGCAGCCCTCCGCAAGGTCGAAGCGCCAGTCGGCCGAGGGCGGGATCGGCTGGAGCCGCAGCTTCGTCGGCGGTGCCACCGTGAGGGCGAGGGTCGCCTTGGCGGCCGTGTAGGCGCGCCGCGGGTCCGGCTCGCGCGGGCTCGGCAGGCGGTTGGCCGACAGGCGCTCGACGGCCAAGCCCAGCGCCTCGGCGCGCGCCAGCATCCCCCGGCCATGGTCATGATCGAGCGCCGCCGGCGTCACCAGTACCCGGCGCGGGCGCCACAGGCGAGCCGGGCGTTGCGGTTCGACCGGCGGTTCGACCGGCGCTTCGACGGGTTCTTCGAGAGCCAGGGCGGGGGAGGGAGGCATCCTTGTCGAACGCTGAGCTGCACGTCGCGGGTCCGGCCTAGTCGCCCGGTCGCGGTGCGGCTAAAGCACCGCCATGTCTGCAGGCAGGGAGAGCGTTCATGTCGGCCGCGATGGCTGGTTGTTTCTCATCGGGGGCACCAACCGCGTCCTCGACCGCTATCGCGGCGGTCTGCGCCAATGGCTGCTGCTGCGGGGCTGGGCGCGGCTGATCCGGGCCCGCGCCCGACGCGCGGAGCGGCACGGCATCCGCTGCCTCCACGTGATCGTGCCCGAGAAGCTTTCGGTCTACGACGACAGGACCGACGGCCTGCGCTACGACCCGGCCAAGGCCTCGACCCGCCGCCTCGCCAGGCTTCTCGCCCGTCACCCCGCCTATCTCGATCTCCTCGCCCCGCTCCGGGCCGCCCGGAGCGGGGCGGTGCCGCTCTATCTGCGCACCGACACCCATTGGACCCTGCAGGGCTGCCTGCTCGCCTACCGCGAGATCATGCGGGTCCTCGGCGCCATCCCGCCGGCGGATATCGGGGCACGCCCACAGATCGTCTCGGACGAGCTGATGGATCTCGGCGAGAAACTCCGTGAGCGGCCGCGGGAGCGCATCGAGCGGTTCATGCTGCAGCGCGATTCACGCCGGGTCGAAACCGGCCCGCTGCTGGCCGCCTACGAGGCGGAGGGGCGCGACCGGGAGGTGCATGTCGGCGCGCATGTCGTCTACCGGAACGATGCGCCGACCGCCGATCCGCGCCGGCTCGTCCTGTTCGGCGATTCCTGCGCGCATTTCGACCCGTTCATGCTGACCGGGCTCCTCGCCGAGAGTTTCAGCGAGGTCCACTTCATCTGGTCGTCAGGCTTCGACTGGACCTACATCGAGCGCGTCCGCCCCGACATCCTGCTGTTCGAGGTGGCGGAGCGGTTCCTCGCACGCCTGCCGAAGGACGATTTCGACGTCACGGTCGCGGGCCAGCGCGGCACCGGCGGACGACTGGCGCGGATCCGGCAGGGCGGCCTGAAGGCGCGATCGGCGGCCGATCAGTAGATCGCGGTCGCGGTGTCCATGACAGCGAAGTCGTTGATGCTCGCCGCCTGATACTTGGCGAAGGATTCCGGAGCGTAGGCGATCCCGATCATGAGGACGAGCAGGGTCGCGAGGCAGGCCAACGTCGCCGTGACCACGTCCGCATGGCGTCTCAGAGCGTGGATCATCAGGCATCCGAACGTGAACAGCGCCGCCTCGGCGACGGGCACCAGCGCGAACGTCATCACTCCATCTCCATACAGGTCTCACTCGGCCGGTCCGACCGCGCCGGATCGAGAGATGGCGCATTTTGCTGCACTGCAACAGAAGGGCACGCGCAAGCCTGCCTTGCGCAGGAATCGCGGGCCGCTGGGAACGCATCGCGCGCCGGCCCAAATGCGACCGGCGTCTTTCCCCAAACGCCGCGAGACCCATCTGAGCGACGGATCGCGCGTGGACGGGATACGGGACGGGATACGACGATGGGTCTTCTGGTGGACGGCGTCTGGCGCGATCAGTGGTACGACACCGCCGCCACGGGCGGCCGGTTCGAACGGAAGGCTTCAAGCTTCCGCAACTGGGTGACCGCCGACGGTTCGCCGGGGCCCTCGGGCGAGGGCGGCTTTCCCGCAGAGCCGGGCCGCTACCACCTGTACGTTTCCCTGGCCTGTCCCTGGGCCCACCGGACCTTGATCGGCCGCGCCCTGAAGGGGTTGGAGGCGGCGATCGGCGTCTCGGTGGTCGATCCGCATATGGGCGCGGAGGGCTGGGTGTTCGGGGACACGCCGGGTGCGACACCGGACCCGATCCATGGCGCGCAACGCCTGTACGAGGTCTATCTGGCGGCGGAACCGACCTATACCGGCCGCGTGACGGTGCCGGTGCTCTGGGACCGGCAGCGCGCCACGATCGTGTCGAACGAATCCGCCGAAATCCTTCGGATGCTGAACGGCGCCTTCGGCGGCACCGGCCCCGACCTCTATCCCGAGGATCTGCGCCCCGAGATCGACGCGCTGAACGCCCGTGTCTACGATCGGGTGAACAACGGCGTGTACAAAGCTGGCTTCGCCACCGCGCAGGCGGCCTACGCGGACGCCTTCGAGGCCCTGTTCGCGGAACTCGACGCCCTGGAAGCGCGTCTCGACCGCGGCCGATACCTGTGCGGCGCCCGGCTGACCGAAGCGGATGTCCGGCTGTTCACCACCCTGGTGCGGTTCGACGCGGTCTATGTCGGCCACTTCAAGTGCAACAGGCGCCGGATCGCGGACTACCCCAACCTGTCGAACTACCTGCGCGATCTCTACGCGCTCCCGGGCGTCGCGCCCACCGTGGATCTCACACACATCAAGCGGCACTATTACGAGAGCCACCCGACCATCAACCCGACCGGCATCGTGCCGCTCGGGCCGGAGCTCGATCTTTCTGCGCCCAACGACCGAGCGCTCCGATTCGCGGCGTAACCGAAACGCCCGGCGCGTGAACCCGACCGTGTCGGTCCCGGTAGCCCGACGACCGTCCGCCAAGCCCCGGCCCTCGACGGCCGGCGCGCGGGGCCTAGTTCGGTTTTCAACCGGAGGATGCCCGACACGCCATGACGAATCGTCTGCGCCTTGCCCTGTTCTGCGCCCTGTCCAGTCTGCCCGCGTCGGCGCACGCCCAGGCGGCGCTGCGGCTGGAGGGGACCTGCGAGAAGCTCGTGATCGGCACGCAGGATCTGAGCGCCGCCTGCAGCAACGTCCTGACCAATGCGGTGAGCCGCAACCGCACGAGCTTCGACTTCACCACCTCGGACGGCCAGACGATCGGCTTCAGCGGCAACGGAGCGCAGCAGGAGGCGACTGAGGAGTCCGACCCGCTGCAGCCGATCAACGTCGTGACCATCGGCAAGGACGCCGCACCGACGCTGGCGATCGGCGCCTGCCGCTTTTCCACACCGGAATCGGGGCGCACAGCGATCACCTGCGAGGCGAGCGCCGCGGACGGGCGCCCCTTCGCCGGGACCTTCGTGACGGCCGCCAAAGCCGCCAAGGGAGCGCCGGCCTCCCCGCCAGTTCGCTGAGCAGGGTCGCCCGATCCGGACTGGTCAGACGGCTTTGCAAGCCCCATTTAACAGGCTCCAGCAAAAAGGTTCCGAAGCCAGACCGATGCTTAATGACAGCCTCGCCGGGGGCGCTCCCTCGGCCGTCGATACCGGCTCCTTGATCAAGGACACGACCACAGCGAGCTTCCGTCAGGATGTGATCGCCGAGTCGATGCACCGGCCTGTCTTGGTCGATTTCTGGGCGCCCTGGTGCGGGCCCTGCAAGCAGCTGACGCCGGTCCTGGAGAAGGTCGTCAAGGAGGCTGCGGGCGCCGTCGCCCTGGTGAAGATGAACATCGACGAGCACCCCTCGATCGCGGGTCAGCTCGGCATCCAGTCGATTCCGGCGGTGATCGTTTTCCAGAAGGGTCAGCCGGTCGACGGCTTCATGGGCGCTGTCCCGGAGAGCCAGATCAAGGAGCTGATCGGGCGGATCGCCGGGCCGGCCGAGGATCCGGTCGAGGCCGCGCTCGCGGATGCGGCCGCCCTGATCGAGGAGGGCGACCTCGCGGGCGCCTCCGAGATCTACGCGGCGGTTCTGGAGCAGCAGCCCGACAACGTGCCGGCGCTGGCGGGCCTCGCCAAGATGCAGCTCGACGCCGGTGAGGTCGAGAACGCCAAGCGCGTGATGGCGATGGTGCCGGAGGCGAAGGCCAATGACCCGGCGCTCGCGGGCATCCGCGCCGCCCTGGAGCTCGCCGAGCAGGCTGCCTCGCTCGGCGACCTCGCCGGCCTGCAGCGGGCGGTCGAGGCCGATCCGGACGCCCATCAGGCGCGGTTCGACCTTGCCCTGGGGCTGGCCGCCCGGGGCGAGCGCGGACAGGCGGTCGACCACCTGATCGAGCTGCGCAAGCGCGACAAGGATTGGAACGAGGACGGGGCGCGCAAGCAGCTCCTGCAATTCTTCGAGGCCTGGGGCGTGATGGATCCGGACACGATCCGCGGGCGGCGCAAGCTCTCGACGCTTCTGTTCTCGTAGGGCGTCGTCCCGCGACCGGGGTACCCGTCAGGGCGCCCTTCGCCGGGCGGATTTTGGTTCGGCGCGGGCGAACGCATTACAGCAAGGCCGTGGGGCGAACCGGATCGCGCGACGATCGGGGACGTCGCCCCAAGCAGGTTTCGCACAAGTGGCCGCCGGTTTTGCGATAAAAACCTGCGAGCGGCCAAGAAACTAAGCAACGTTGCGTTGGCCCCCCGACGCAACGCTGCTTAGTCCCTCCGGGAGGCGCCATGAGCACCCAATCAAGCTACAAGGGCCCGGCGGATTGTCCCGCGGTGATCCCTGTCTTTCCCCTCTCGGGCGCGCTGCTGCTGCCGCGCGGTCAGATGCCGCTGAACGTCTTCGAGCCCCGCTATCTGGCGATGGTCGACGACGCGATGCGCACCGACCGGATCATCGGGATCATCCAGCCGGATCCCGAGAACTCGGGCGCCACGAATCCGAAACTCTACCGCGTCGGCTGCGCCGGCCGGATCACGCAATACGCCGAGACCGGCGACGGCCGCTACCTGATCTCGCTCACCGGGGTCAGCCGCTTCCGGATCGAGAGCGAGTTGGCCTCCGCCAGCCTGTACCGGCGCTGCCACGTCTCGTACGACACCTTCGCGGTGGACTTCGCGCCCCGCGCGGGCGAGGAGCATGTCGACCGTGCGGGTGTGCTCAAGGCGTTGCGCGATTTCGTGGATTCGAACGACCTGAAGGTGGATTGGGCGGGGATCGACGAGGCGCCCGACGAGGCGCTGGTCAACGCCCTCTGCATGATGAGCCCGTTCGGCGTCCGCGAGAAGCAGGCGATGCTGGAAGCCCCCGACCTGAAGACCCGGGCCGAGATCCTGATCGCGGTCACCCAGATGGAACTGATTCGTGGCGCAGGCCCCGAATCGACGATGCAGTAGGTTTCGCGCACGATGAGCAACGAGCTGACAGCCCCCGTCGAGGCGACCCGCGTCGACCCGAAGCTTTTGGAAATCCTGGTCTGCCCGCTGACCAAGGACACCCTGGAATACGACGCTGCCCGCCAGGAGCTGATCAGCCGCTCGGCCAAGCTCGCCTATCCGATCCGTGACGGCATCCCGATCATGCTGCCCGAGGAAGCACGGCCGCTGATGGATTGAGCCGAGGCGGGCGTCTGCGGGAAGACGAACAGCGTTTGCTGCGTCTCTCCCTCGCCCCTCTGCGGGGGAGGGGGACGCGCGGTTCCGTCGCGTCCCACCCGTCACATAAGGAGAGGTGAGGCGTACCCCGCCCTTCAAATCTTCGGTCAGCCGCCTGAGCACAAGCAACGCTCCGCCCTCCTGCAGGATACGGCCAAGCATCAGGTCGCCCCCGGGTCGACTTTCCGGCCCGATATAGATATAAGATCTGATCACGCCGCACACGACCGCGGCCATAATCTTGCTGCACCACGCGTTCAGCGTAGGGTCATCTGCGATCGACGATTCTGCGTGGCGCCCAGCGCGGCACCCGCATCGCTGAAAGATTGCTCTACATGCTGAAGCCCATTGCCCTTGCGGCCCTCGCCGCCGGCCTGTCCATGCCGATCTGTGCCTCCGCGTACGCGGAACCCGGCACGCATAACGGCCGGTGGTCGGTGGAGCTGGTGACCGAGAGTGGCCTGTGCAACGCCCGCTACAGCTACGCTCTGGCCATCCGGGAGGGGCAGCTGCAGCTCGTCTCCGGCAGCGCCGGAGCCCGGGTCAGCGGCCATGTCGGCGCCGACGGCGTTGTGGGCTTGAGCGTCAGCAACGGGACGGCGAGCGGCACCGGAACGGGCCGGCTGCAGGCCGGAACCGGTGCGGGCACTTGGAAAGTGTCTTCGCTCTGCTCCGGCCGCTGGACCGCGCGGCGCAGCGATACCCGCACCGCGCGGGCCGAATAGGCGCGCTCAGGCCGCTGCGGCGAGCCAGTTGCGCGCGTCTTCCAGCCGGGCGCGCTCGAACACCTTGATCTGCGTCGGCGAGACGAAGTTGAAGGTCTCGGCCAGAGCCTTCAGCCAAGGGGCGTCCGTCACCAGGGCGACGTGGCTGATGCTCTTCATCATCGAGATGCCGAAGCGCGGGTCCTTGAAGAACGCCGCCGGCTCCATGCCCTCGAAGGCGCGGATATCCTCGAGCAGCTTGATCTTGCCGCCCTTGTCGAGGTCGGCCTTCATGGCGGTCATCGCCGCGTTCATCTCCTCGTCGGTGATCTTCCCGTCGACCACGATCTCGGCGACATTCGAATCCGGCGTCTTGGTGTAGGTCAGCACTGATCGCTCCTCCGGGAATCGCCCGCGTCCCGTAGCCGGTGTCCGGCCCAGGTCCGCGGCCCCTTTAGACGAGTCTCCTACAAAAAGCTCTGCGGGTCGACATCGATCGCGACCCGGACGTTGCCGCGCACCTTCGGCCCCCGGGCCAGCCAAGCGCGCAGATAGCCCTGGAGATCGACGTTGCGCTCGGTCTTCACCAACAACCGGAAGCGGTAGCGCCCCCGGATCAGGGCAAGCGGCGCCTCGGCAGGGCCCAGCACCATCACGCCTTCGGGCGGGTCTGCGGCGCGGGCCAGCGCCTGCCCGTGCGCCTCGGCGACGGCCCGGTCGTTGGCCGACACGATCAGGGCCGCGAGCCGGCCGAAGGGCGGCAGTCCCGCCGCCTCGCGGGCCTGGATCTCCTCGGCGTAGAAGCGCTCGGCATCCCCCGACAGCAGGGCGGCGATCACCGGATGCTCGGGCTGGTAGGTCTGGACCAGCGCCCGGCCGGGCTTCTCGCCGCGCCCGGCCCGGCCGGTCACCTGCTGGAGCAGTTGGAAGGTGCGCTCCGCTGCCCGGGGGTCGCCCGAGGTCAGGCCGATATCGGCATCGAGCACGCCGACCAGCGTCAGGAACGGAAAATTGTGGCCCTTGGCGACGAGTTGGGTGCCGATCACGACGTCGCATTCTCCGGCCGCCACGGCGTCGAGTTCCTGCCGCAGGCGCTCGGCGCCGCCGGGGAAGTCGCTCGACAGGACGACGATGCGCCGGTCCGGGAACAGCTCGGTGGCCTCCTCGGCGATGCGCTCGACGCCCGGTCCGCAGGCCGTGAGATTGTCGAAGGTGCCGCACTCGGTGCAGGCCTCCGGCCGGCGCTCGGCGTAGCCGCACTGGTGGCAGACCAGCGCCCGGCGGAACCGGTGTTCCACGAGCCAGGTCGAGCAGTTCTTGCACTGGTAGCGATGGCCGCAGGCCCGGCACAGGGTCAGCGGCGCATAACCCCGGCGGTTGAGGAACAGCAACGCCTGCTCGCCGCGCTCCAGGGTGTGCTTCACCGCGTTGACCAGCGGCGGGCTGAGGAAGCGCCCGCGCTCGGGCTGGTCCCGGCGCATGTCGATCGCCGCGATATCGGGCATCTGCCGGCCGCCGAAGCGCTCGGGCAGGAGCACGTGCCGGTAGCGGCCACGCGCCGCGTTCACCCGCGTCTCGATGGCGGGCGTCGCGGAGGTCAGCACCACCGGGCAGCCTTCGAGGCGTCCGCGCACCACCGCCATGTCGCGGGCGTGGTAGTGGACGCCGTCCTCCTGCTTGTAGGCGGTCTCGTGCTCCTCATCGACCACGATCAGGCCGAGGCGTGCGAAGGGCAGGAACAGGGCTGAGCGGGCGCCGACCACCACCAGGGCCTCGCCCTCGGCCACCGCGGCCCGCAGGCGCTCGCGCCGTTTGCCGCCGATCCCGGAATGCCAGGCCGCCGGCCTCACCCCGAAGCGCGCCGCGAACCGGTCCAGGAACTGCGCCGTGAGCGCGATCTCGGGCATCAGGATCAGCGCCTGAAAACCCGCCCGGATGCAGGCCGCCACCGCCTCGAAATAGACCTCGGTCTTGCCCGACCCGGTGACGCCCTCCAACAGGACCGGCCTCGGATCGGCGGCCGCTTCCGGCTCGCCGGGCGGCCGGTGCCAGGGGAAGCCTTCGAGCAGCGCGGTGACGGCATCGCCTTGGGCGGGCGAGAGCGGCGTCCGCGGGAATGCGGGATCGGGCCGCGGCGCGACCGGCTCGGGCTCGACCGCCACGGTCTCCAGAACGCCGTCGTCGATCAGCCCATCGACCACCGAGGCGGAGACCCCGGCCTCCTTGGCGAGCGCGCTCTTGCCCCGCAGCGCGCCGTCGGCGGCGACCGCCAGGACCTTGGTGCGGGCGGCGGTCGGCCGGGACGGGGGCTTGTCGGTGAGGCGGACGGCGACCCGGATCGTCTCGGCGGCATTGGCCTCGTCGGGCAGGCGCAGCACCATGGCGAGCGCCGAGCCCTTCGGAGCCAGCGTGTAGCGGGCGATCCAGTCGACGAGGCTGCGCAGGGGCTCCGACAGGGGTGGGTAGGGCAGGCGGCCCGTCACCGGCCGCAGATTCGAACCGCCGGCCGTCTCGGCGAGGCCCCAGACGACGCCGACGATCTCGCGCGGCCCCAGCGGCACCTGCACCACGTCGCCGATCGCGAGTTCGAGCCCGACCGGCGCCACGTAGCTGTAGGGCGTGTCGAGGGCGAGCGGGATCAGGATCTCGGCGACAGACGGCATACTGGGCTTTTCGGGCGGCTCCGTTCCGGGTCCGTACCACACGCTCGAAAAAAGAACCCGTGGCTTCAGCGCGGCCGCAGGCCGGGCACCAGCGGCAGGGCGGCGAGACTCAAGCCCGCCATCGCCCAGAAGGCCTGCGCCCCGAACGCGCCGTAGAGCAGCCCGGAGGCCAGGGTCGCGAGCACGCCGGACAGTCCGAGCCCCAGGGTCCCGTAGAGGGCGAGCGCGGTGGCGCGCAGCTCCGGCGGCGTGGTCTGCTCGATCAGACCCAGGCAGGCGAGATGCAGAAGTGCGAAGCTCAGCCCGTGCAGCGCCTCGGCCGCGGCGAGCCAGGGCACCACGACTGTAGCGCCCAGCACCGCCCAACGGAGCGCGCCCGCGATGGCCGCCACCGCGATGCCGGCCGGAAGCCCGATCCGAGCCAGGAGGGGCGGTCCGGCCAGCAGGAAGACCAAAACCTCAGCGAGAACCGAAACCGACCAGAGCAGGCCCGCGACCCCGGCCGGGATCCCGGCAGAGCGCCACAGGATCATGGCGAACCCGTCATGCATGGCGTGGGCGCCGATCACCAGGGCAGCGGCCAGCACCGTGAGACGGAAGCGCGGGAGCGCAACGAGCGCGGCGAAGCCCCGCCAGGGCGGCCCGGCGGCAACGGACCTGGCCCGGTCGGACGGCGGCAGGGCCAGGGAAGCGGCAGCCGCCGCGAGGAACAGGGCGCCGCTCGCCCAGAGGGCAGCCGCGAGGCCGAGCGCCGCGATCAGCCAGCCGGCTGCGACGGTCGCCGCGATGAAGGCGGACGAGCCGGCGGCACGGACCCAGCCATACTGGAAGGCTGCACCGCCCCGCGCGGCGGCCAGCGCCAGTGCGTCGGCCAGCGGAGCGGGGGCGGCCGTTCCGGCCGCGTAGAGCAGGGCCGGCCCGATCAACTGAGCGAACCCGATGCCGGGCAGGTGGGCCAGGACGGCGAGGCTGGCCGCGGCGAGGCTCGCCGCCAGGATCGTCCGGGCCGCCTGCCGCCGGTCGGACCAGGCGCCTGCGAGTGGGCCGATGACGAGGCGCAGGGCGCCCGCTGCGGCGAGCAGCATCCCGATCGCGCCGGGATCGAGGCCGCGCATCGCCAGGAAGCCCGGCAGGATCGGCGAGAGAACGCCGTAGGCCCCGTAGAGTGTGCCGTAGAGGACGAGGAAGCCGACAAGGCCGCCCCTCCGCGTGCTGACCGTTTCCGCCCCCATGGGTGGAGCGTAGCACCGGTGCGGGCCCGTGTGTCAGGGCCGATGCTGGTCCGTCAGCAGGGGCGACGGACCGCGAAGCGATACCGGCGCCCCTGCGCGTCCACCAGTTCGCTGTCGGGGCTCTCCTGCCAGACCACCTCGTCCTCGGGACGGGCCGCATCGGTCAGGGTCGCGCCGCGGACGATGTCGAGGCTCAGGCCGAAGCCGTAATTCGTGGCGGTCGCGTCGGTGATCGCGGCCGAAATGTCGGCCTCGTCGGGCAGGCACGCGAACAGGACGCCGTCGGCGATCGCCAGGGTGTAGGTTTGCACGGATGCGCTCCAGCGGATGTTACGAGCATGGACCAGCATGCGAACGGCGGAACCTAAGCATCGCAACCCGGATGTGAACCCATCCAATCGCGATGCTGCATTGCACCATTGCGTGAGGACCAGCTGTCAGCGCCGCGATGGGCGTCAACGAACCGGACCATGTGGGACGCATTCGACGCGGCCAGCGGTTCGGCTGAGATACGCGGCGCGTTCAGGCGTCGAGCCGCGGGAGCGTGGCCGGGCGGTCCGGCTCGACCACCAGGGTCGCCGGCACGGCGCCGTCGCCTGCCAGTGCCTCAGCGATCGCCTCCGGTGCGATCGGGGCCTCCGCTGTCGGTCCGGCGGGATCCGGCGTGATCCGGGCGGTCTCCCGGCGCGGCCCGGTCTCGGCATCAGCGGCGTGCTCATCGGCGACACCAGTCACGGATTCGCGGGCGATCAGGCCGATCGCGGCGGCGTGCTCGGCCATGGCGACACTGTCGGCGGCGAGCACGAGGCTGGACCCCGCCCGGGCGACCGCACCGGCGAGGCGGACGATCTCCTCGACACGCCCGGAATCGCGGGACACGTTGCGGATGTAGACCGCCAGAACCCGCCCGGGATTCTCCTCGACGATCTGCGCGTAGACTTCCGGATCGTGCTGCCCGCTGTCGCCAATCAGGACGAAGGGCAGGTCCCGATAGAGCCCAAGCATGTGCCGGATCACCGCCTGCTTGTGGTCGGTGGCCCGGCGCGGCAGCGGGTGGGTCCAGGACAGGCCCCATTCCCGCAAGAACAGCACCGGCCCGGCCGGGATGCCGTGCCGCTGGAAGAATTCCGACAGCATCTCGTAGAGGCCCCAGGGGGCGCGGGAGACGTAGAGCATCGGATTTCCGTCCGCGCCGCCGACGCCCGCATGCAGGGCGCGGTACAGGGCGGCGACGCCCGGGAAGGCGACCCGGCTGTCGGCATCCTCCACGAACAGCCGCCAGAGCATCTTCAGTTTGTTGGCGACGCCGGTGCGCATCACCGTGTCGTCGATATCGCTGACCACGACGCAGCGGCAGTTTTCGGGGGGGATGAACACCGCGCCCTCGGCCGGGATCGGCGGATCGCTTTCGAGGACCAGCTCGACCGGATGCCACGCGGCCCGCTCCGCCGGTGGATCGTGCGGATGCAGGTGGATGCGGAAATAGCCGTCACGGTCGGTCTCGACCCGGACCGCATCCCCGCCGAACCGGGCCGATACGGATGCCCCCGCCACGGTCCGCCGGGCGATGCGGCGGCGCAGGTCGCGCCACTGTGCCCGCAGGGAATCCGGATCCTCCCCCGGGATACCGGGGGATTGGCGAAAGACCCGCCCGATCAGGAAAATCGCCTCCCGCGAGCCGTAGCCGCGATAGGACTCGACAACGAGCCCGCCGCGGCCCTTGCCGCCGTGGCCCTGCGCCCGGCGGACCGGCCGGACGAGGACGCGCAGCGCCTTGCCGGCGCCCCTGCGCACGCGGGCGCCCATGCGGGACGCCATGGTCGATCAGGCCTGAGGCAGCTCGGGGCTCAGCCCCAGCGCATCCAGGCCCTCCTCCAGCAGATCACCGGCATCGGGCGCGCCCAGCAGTTCCTTCACGGCGCCGTCGCCAGCCGCCTCCCGCTCCCGGGCGAAGCGCACAGCCTCACCCCACTCCTCAGGCTCCATGTCGCCGCGGCCGATGTAGAGCAGCGCCAGCAGCTCCGCGCGGGCATCGTCGTCGAGCCCGGCGATCATGCCGCGGACCTCTTCCTCCGTGGCATCGTCGGTGCCGGAGATCAGGACGTCCGTGGAGCCGTCGTCGATCGGGTTCGAGCCCGAATCCGGATCGGTGTCGCCCTCCTTCACCGCGATGGCGCGCAGCCGGAAGACAATGTCGGTGACGGTTTCGACGGCGATATCCATGCGGTGTGCTCCGGACGCTGAAACGGTCGGGCCCGCGGGGCCCTCAAGCGGCGACAACGGGCGAGCGGGCGCCGGGTTCGCCCCATCCTCATCGAACCGCGCCTCATCGAACCGTGCATGCGTGGTCCGCGCCCCTTTCCGGCCCCGTGGCCGTAGGCTAGAGCCGACGCGACTTCTCCGACGACCGGATCAAGACTGGCGAGTGACGTGGTTTCACAGAAGACTGCCCTCATATCGCCCGTCGATCGCGTCGCATCTCAAGTCCATGATTGCTCTTCC
This sequence comes from Methylobacterium sp. J-088, assembly GCF_022829295.1. GTDB lineage: Bacteria > Pseudomonadota > Alphaproteobacteria > Rhizobiales > Beijerinckiaceae > Methylobacterium. The sequence continues at coordinate 23,737 of NZ_JAKSYH010000046.1, read as the reverse complement.
CGGCCCATTGCCGGGCGGCAGCGGGCGCTGGTCCCGACCTTGAGCGGCCTCGGCGCGCTGGTTGCCTCCGGGCTTCTTGCGCCCGGTGGCGCGATGGCCCGTCCGGCCGGCTTCGAGGGCAGTGCGCCGAGCTGCTACGTCACCGGCGGCGGGGGCCTGGAGATCTGCCGCGACGGCTCGGAGGCCGAGGGCGTGCTGATCGCGCCCGCGCCCTGCGCCTTCGTGCGCGGCGTGCAGATCCTGCGGCTTCCCCGAACCGAGGCGCCCGGTCCGATCCAGACACTGTTTCAGGGCCAGACCCCGATCGCGAGCCGCCGCGACGAGCCCTGCCCGGAGCGGCGCGCGATCGACAGTCGGGACGGCGGGTCCCTGCGCACGGGGCGCACCGTTGAGGCGCTGATCACGACGCTGCCGCCCACGGCCGACCGCTTCTGGGTCGATCTGCCGGAGGAGCGCACGAAGTCCCGCGGCTGGTCCGAGCCGACACCGGCCGCCGAGGGGATCGGCCCACGCGACCCGATCGCGGTGGCCGGCCGCGATTGGGCCGGCGAGGCCTACAGCTACGTGTTCCTGCTCGGGCAGGAGCGGGTAGGCGTGGCCAACGCCCAGGACGATGCCCAGGACGACGTGCCGACGCGCCAGCGGCGGCGGCGGGCTCAGTCCGATGAGGCGCCCGCCGATGTCCGGCGCCGGGTCCAGATCGAGGCCCGCACCCTGGACTTCAAGAGCTTCGAGATCCGCACCCGCGCCGCCGACGGCTACGGGCTCGCCTGGACGCCGTTCGAGCCCAAGGGCGGCACGAAGTCCGGCCGCGGGCGGAGCGACCCGCCGACGCCCGCGCCGGTGATCGACGCGACCGGCAAGCCGGTAGCCTCGGCCTGCACGGCCCCGGCTTTCGAGACGCACGGGCTTGCAGGCTCGATCAGCATCGTCGATCGCACCTATCACTACGTCTACACGGACGTGCTGCCCGAGGATTGCGGCCTCGCCCCGGAGAAGCGGCGCACGGGACTCTACCTGCGCACCGCACAGGACCTGTCGGGCCCGAAAGTCTGGTCGGTGGCGAAAAAGCTCGCCGGTCCGCTGCCGCCGGGGAGCCTCGTGCGGGTGGCCCGCGCCAAGGGCATGCAGCGCTGGGCGGTGTCGTACTCCTGCCAGAGGCCGGCCAACGCCCCGGGCGGCCCGGTGGCCGATATCTGCCTGCAATACACCGCCGACATGAATCTCGACGGGATCGGCGCCCTCAAGCTCTACGCCGACCCGATCGAGGCAGGCCGCTCGCCGGCCTATCTCGGCCTGCGCTCGGGGGGCGACGGCAGCGGCCGGTTCGACCGGAGCGCCCATTTCTGGATGACGGACGCACAAGGGAACCTCGATACGCCGTCGATCTACCCCAACAAAGGCGGCTTCCTGACCTGGCTCGACCGGCTCGCCCCCACGGCGTCGGGCCGCGACACGTCGAGCCTCTACGGCCGGCCGGTCTACTGGGCGACGTGGACGGTGCGCCGGACCGACGCGCAATAAGCCGCGCGAGCCGCTATATGGGCAGCCGACTCGCCGTACTGGGCTGGCCTGACGGAACCGATGGACACCGAAATCGACCTGTGGTTCGCCGCGAGCATCGTGGTGATCTCGCTTCTGCTCTCGGCCTTCTTCGCGGGCGCCGAGACCGCCTTCACCGCCGCCTCCCGGGCGCGGATGCACACGCTGGAGCAGGCGGGCGATCCACGGGCGGCGATCGTCAACCGCATCCTGGCGATCCGCGAGCGCTTCATCGGCGCCATGCTGATCGGCTACAACATCGTGGCGATCGGCGCCTCGGCGTTCACCACCAGCGTGCTGACGGCCCTGTTCGGCAAGAGCGGCGTGATCTACGCGACCGTCGGCATGTCGGTGCTGGTCATCGTCTTCGCCGAGGTGCTGCCGAAGACGCTCGCGATCTCCAAGCCGGACCAGACCGCCCTGGCCACGGCCCGGCCGGTCGCCTTCGCGGTGGCCGTGATGGGGCCGCTGGCGATCGCCATCGAGCAGCTGGTGCGGCTGATGCTGAAGCCCTTCGGTGTGACCATCGGCGAGCACCAGTCGATCCTCACCGCCGCCGAGGAGCTGCGCGGGCAGGTGGCGCTGATGCACCGGGAGGGCGGGGTCGCCAAGGCCGAGCGCGACATGCTCGGCGGCCTCCTCGACCTGTCGGAGCTGAACGTGTCCGACGTGATGGTCCACCGCACCAAGATGCGGGCGATCGACGCCGACCAGGCCTCCGAGGACATCGTGCGGGCGGTCCTGTCCTCGCCCTACACGCGGATGCCCCTGTGGCGGGGCACGCCGGAGAACATCATCGGCGTGCTTCACGCCAAGGACCTGCTGCGGGCGCTCGACGCCGCGGGGGGTGACGCATCCGGCCTGAAGGTCGAAGCGCTGGCTCTGGAGACGTGGTTCGTGCCGGGCACGACCTCGCTGCGCGCCCAGCTCAAGGCGTTTCTGACCAAGAAGACCCACTTCGCCCTGGTGGTCGACGAGTACGGCGAGGTGATGGGGCTGGTGACCCTGGAGGACATCCTGGAGGAGATCGTCGGCGAGATCGCCGACGAGCACGACGTGACGGTCTCCGGGGTGCGGCCGCAGGGCGATGGCTCGGTCAACGTCGACGGCGGCGTGCCGATCCGCGACCTCAACCGGGCGATGGACTGGAACCTGCCCGACGAGGAGGCCACCACCATCGCGGGCCTCGTGATCCACGAGGCTCGGACCATCCCCGACCAGGGCAACGCCTTCAACTTCCACGGCTTCCGCTTTCAGGTGATCCGGAAGGCGAAGAACCGGATCACGACGCTGCGGATCACGCCGCTGACGGCGACGGGGGTGCAGGTGACCGGGCAGATCGAGGGGCCGCGCGGCGCGGTGTGAGCGCGCAGTGCGGGAGCGGCGCCCGCTCCCACGACGCGCGCCCCTTACCGGGCGCATGCGCCGTCAGCGGCATGCGCCCGGGATTTCGCACCGGAGTCACCGCGCCAGCGGCACCGGTCGATCCGGATCGGCGCTTCGCAGAGACCTTGCGCTGGTTTCAGGATCACCTTCCACGTTCGTTCCAGGCGTCCGGGAAAGGGTTGGCCCAAAACCGGAGGCTATCCCGGCATCGCCTCCAGCCCCTCGGCGCGGATCCAGTCGCGGGTGCGGTCGAGCGCCCGGCCGAGGCGGTCGAACAGGGCGTCGATCTCGTCCGGCGTGATGATCAGCGGCGGGCAGACGGCGACCCGGTCGCCGGCGAGCGCGCGCACGATCAGCCCCTCGCCCTGCGCGAAGGCCACGCAGCGGGCGGCGACCCCCTTCTTCGGATCGTATTGCCGCTTGCTCGCCTTGTCGGCGACGACCTCCAACCCGCCGATCAGCCCGATGCCGTTGGCCTCACCCACGATGGCGTGGTCGGCCAGCGCCGCGAGCCGGCGCTGGAAGTGTGGCGCCTTCGCGGCCGCGCCCTCGATGATCTTGTCGCGCCGGTAGATCTCGATCGCCTTCAGCGCCACCGCCGCGGCCACGGGGTGCCCTGAATAGGTGGTGCCGTGGCCGAAGGTGCCGAGCTTCTCGCTCTGGCTGATCATGGCCTGATAGAGCGGCTCGTCGATGCTGACGCCGCCGAGCGGCATGTAGGCCGAGGTAAGCGCCTTGGCGAAGGAGATCGAATCCGGCCGGACGCCGAGCGCCTCGCTGCCGAACCACGTGCCGCACCGGCCGAATCCGCAGATCACCTCGTCGGCGATGAAACGCACGTCGTATTTCGCCAGCACAGCCTGGATCGCCGCGAAGTAACCGCGCGGCGGTACGATCGCGCCGCCCGCGCCCATCACCGGCTCGGCGATGAAGGCCGCCACCGTCTCGGGACCCTCGCGCAGGATCGTTTCCTCCAGCTCGGCGGCGAGCCGGGCCGAGTAGGCCTCCTCGTTCTCGCCTGCTTCAGCGCCCCGGTAATGGTGCGCGCACGCCACGTGCAGGAAGCCCGGCAGCGGCAGGTCCCAATCGGCATGGTTGGCCGTCAGGCCGGTCATCGAGGCGCTCGCCACCGTGACGCCGTGATAGCCCTTCTGCCGCGCGATGATTTTTTTCTTGTTCGGCCGGCCGAGCGCGTTGTTGTAGTACCATGTCAGCTTGACTTGGGTGTCATTGGCCTCCGAACCCGAGGACGTAAAAAAGATCTTCGAGGTCGGGATCGGCATCAGTTCCTTGAGCGTCTCGGCGAGCTCGATCCCCGGATCGTGGCTGCGGCCCGAGAAAAGGTGGGTGAACGGCAGCCGCGCCATCTGCACCTGAGCCGCCTCGACGAGTTCGGCGTTCGAGTAGCCGAGCGCCGTGCACCACAGGCCCGACATGCCCTCGATATAGGCGCGCCCCTCCGTGTCGTAGACATGGACGCCCTCGCCGCGCTCCAGCACCAGCGGACCGGTGTGTCGATGCGTCGACAGGTTGGTGTAGGGGTGGAGCAGGGTTTCGACGTCGCGGGTCGCGAGATTCGAGAGCATCGGCGGCTGATCCTCGTGCCGAGGGGATCCGCCACACTACCGACCCGATGCACCGGCAGGTAGCCCGGCGGACCCGCCTCCGGCCGTTGTCGGATGCATGCCGGACGCGCTGTATACCCGATGCTCAGACCCGAAGCCTTCGTCGCCCAGCCCGCCCCCGGCCGCGCCTGCGGCGCCTGCACGCTCTGCTGCAAGGTCTACGACGTACCGGCGGTCGAGAGCGTGGCGGGCCAATGGTGCCGCCACACCCGGGCCGGGCAGGGCTGCGCCATCCACGCCACCCGCCCCGATCATTGCCGGGCCTTTTACTGTCTGTGGATGACCGAGACCTGGCTCGGGCCGGAATGGAAGCCCGATCGCGCCAAGATGGTGCTCGCCCTGGATCCGCTCACCCGCAATATGAACGTGCAGGTCGATCCCGGGCAGGCGAATGCGTGGCGGCGCGAGCCCTATTATGGGCAGCTCAAGCGCTGGGCCGCGGCCTCGGTGCCGCTGCGCCGGCATGTGCTGGTTCACGTGAACAAGACCACCACGGTCGTCCTCCCGGACCGCGACGTGAGCCTCGGGGTGGTCTCGGCGCAGGAGCGCATCGTCTCGCGGGAACGGATGACGCCGCAGGGACCGAGCTTCGACGTGGAGAAGGTGCCGGCCTGAGCGGCAATTCCTGTCCCCCGGCAAACGCCGTCGCGTTGCGCTCAGCGTTCCAGGGCGGCGGCCCGGCGCATCACGGGCGATTCGATCACCAGGAAGGTCATCTGAAACAGGATCAGGCCCGTATGGTCGGTGACCTCGATGCGCCAATCCTCGCCGAGGGCGATTCGAGGTGCGTCGTGCTTCAGGATGTCGCCGGCGATCCGGATGGCTTCGAGCCGAGCGGCGTGCGCGTCCGGCAGCTCGGTCCCCTCCGGATCCAGCACGGAGCAGCCATCATGGACATGGAAGTGAAAGCGCGGCATCGACGTACCCTAATCAAGTCGAGGCGGGGGTACGGTCAGCCATCACCCGCATCCGTGCCGGTACTCATCGCAGAGATTATTCGATCTCTACACAAAGCAACGGGCTATGACTATAATCCACGTTAGAGTCATGTCTCCGCCCGACTACGGCGGGGGCTCCAAGGCCCGCGGCGACGGGGCCGGGCCGCCGACCTTGCGGCGGCGCCCGGTTTGTCCGACTGATCGGGCATGACGACAGTGCATGATTTCAGCGTCACCGCCGCCGACGGATCACCCTATCCGCTCGCGCAGCATCGCGGCCAGGTGTTGCTGATCGTCAACACGGCCTCGCGCTGCGGGTTCACCCCGCAATACGAGGGCCTGGAAGCGCTGTGGCGCCGACATCGCGACGCCGGCCTGACGGTCCTGGGCTTCCCCTGCAATCAGTTCGGCGCCCAGGAACCTGGCGACGCTGCCGAAATCGCGAGCTTCTGCAGCCTGCGCTACGACGTGAGCTTCCCCGTGCTCGCGAAGGTTGCGGTAAACGGATCGGAGGCCGACCCGCTCTTCGCGTATCTCACCCGCGCCAAACCCGGGCTGCTCGGTACGCGGGCGGTGAAGTGGAACTTCACGAAGTTCCTCGTGGGGCGCAACGGCCGCGTCGTCGCTCGCTACGCCCCCGGTACGAAGCCGGCCGCCCTGGAGGCGGAACTTCAGGCGGCGCTCTCCGCGGCGGCGTGAGGCTGGTCCGGCGCCACTCCGCTGCGTCTCAGGCAGTTTCCGAGCCCGCGGATCCACAGCACCGTCCGCAGGGACGCGACGGGAACGGGACGCACCGCCTCGCGCAGGATCCCGACGAGGAAGCGGACTTCCGCAATCTTCCGCAAGGTCAGGGGCGAAGCCCCTCCGCCGCGCGCGCGATCTTCCAAGTCCACCAGGGCATCGAAGACGGCATGGCGGTCGCGGCGCGTATCGCACGACTGCATGCGCGCCATGAGCGCAGCGATATCGCGCTCAAAAACACAGTGCAGGGGTCCGGCAATGAACATGGTCGATCCGAATTCGACGAGCCCGGACCTTAAATCAGTCTCCGCGCGGTGTCAGCCGACAGAACGGCGGTCGCCCCGCAAGTTTTCGGTTGTTGCGCGTTTGCATCTGCGCGATCGAACCGGCCCGTTCAGCGCTGCAGCGCCACCAGTTCGGCGGCGGCCTCGAATTCGGCGCGGCGCGCTTCAAGACGCGCCTCCGCCTCGGTATCGCGGCCCCAGACCGCCGCCTGATAGGTCTCGTCGACATGGGCGGCCGCCCAGGCCTCGGCCGGCGTCAGGCGGCCCCTGAGCACCGCCAGCGCGATCAGCAGGGAGCCGGTCAGCGTCGTCAGCGTGTGCAGGCCCGCGAGGCAGAACGGCTCTGTCACCGCCTGCACCGCGGCGGAGAGTGCGCGCACGGTGTCGTCCGGCTGGGTGACGTGCATCACGCCCTCGCTCAGGATCACCCGGGCGCCGAACGTGTCCCGCGCCCAGGCGAGGATCGGGTCCCAGGCCGCGGCCTGCGCCGTCACCAGCCGCTCCGGGTCCCCGGCCCGGTAAGCGACGAGATCGGTGCCGGCATAGGCGGACAGGTCGGCTGCAACCGCGTCCAGCCGGGGGGCGACGCCATCGATGGCCGTGTTGGCGAGCCGCGTCAGGGGCATCCGGGCCGGATCGATCTGCGTCTCCTGAGCCGCCCACTCGGCCGCGACCCGCGCGGCCAACGCCCGGGTGGGCAGGCGCAGCGGGTTGCGGGCCGGCGTGTTGGCCGGTCGCCCGTCCAGGGTCAGCCGGAACCCGTCCGGACTCTCCGAGAAGCCGGCTTCCGTGTAGAACCGGCGGGGCAGGGCGGGCTTGGCGTGGCCGCGGGCGGCCCGCACCGGATCGGGTGTCCCGTCGTCTTGCGGCTGGCCGAGCCAGTCTGTCGTCTCGTCGCTCATGGGGGCGAGATAGGCCCTCCCAGGCCGGCGCGCGAGCCTCCCGGGGTCAGGGACGCGTCGCCGCAGCGTCGAACAGCCGGGCTTCAAGCGCGCCGGCGCTCGGCACCACGATGGCGGCGCCCGCTCCGTAGAGCGCCTCGGGCGGGTGGTAGCCCCAGGCCACGCCCACGGATTCGGCCCCGGCGGCGACGCCCATGGCGATGTCGAAGGTGGTGTCGCCGACCATCACGGTGGTCTCAGGCCCGCAGCCGGCCTGGTCCATGGCCTGCTGGAGCATGGTCGGATCCGGCTTCGACGGTGCGTCGTCCGCGCTCTGCGTGGTGACGAACCAGTCGCCCCAGCCGTGATGCGCGACCAGCCGGTCGACGCCGCGCCGGGACTTGCCGGTGGCCAGGCCGATCAGGACATCGTCGCGGGTACGAAGCCGGGCCAGGAGGTCGGCCATGCCGGGGAACAACGGCTCCTCGTAGGCGGGATCGAGCCGGAGCCGGTTGTAGGCCAGCTTGTAGCTCTCCGAGAGTTCGGCGATCGGCCCATCGTCGCCGACGAGGCGGCGGAACGCCTGCGGCAACGAGAGGCCCACCACCGACAGGGCCTCCCGTCGTCCGGGGGCGGGCAAGCCGATCTCCGCGAAAGCGAGCCCCTGCGCCGCGACGATGAGGTGCTGACTGTCGACGAGCGTTCCATCGACATCGAAGACCACGAGCCTCATCGTGGGCATCGGGCCTGTGGCAGGCCGGCCGATCGGCCGGGGCGGGCGCCAAGCCGAGTCATGGCTTCCGGCCCGGCTGCACCGGCTGCCCGGCGGGCTGGCCCGGCTGCCCGCCAGCTTGCCCTGCAGGTTGACCGGCTTGACCGCGGGTGCGCTCGTAGCCGAGCCGGCAGCGGATCAGGAAGCGGCGGCGCTTGCCCCCGCGCAGCCCGCGCTGATGCGAGGCGCGGTTGCAGGCCGCGTAGGAGCGGCGGCGGCGCTCGACCCGGGCACTCGTGCCCGGCCGCGCCTGCGCGGGCACCGCCTCGGCCGGCGCCGTGGCCGGATGCGGCATCGTGGCCGAATGCGGCGTCGGCGTCTCGACCGACTTCGCGCCGGCGGCCGGCTTGGACGCCTCGCCCGGGGCGGCATGCGCGATCGGCCCGACAAGGCACAGGGCGGCGAGGCAGGCCAGCATCGCGAGCTTCATGCGTCAGGGTCTCAAGCCGGGGAACGGAGCCGCGATGGAACGGCGGCGCGGGGCAGCATATGAGGCGGCGCCTCCGCTTGCCAAGACCTCGCCAAGACCTGACTCCGATACGGTACCCTGGAAGGCCCCCGGATCGTGATGCGAAATCCACCGGAGATGGGATCGGGCGCGAGCCCAGCCGGCGACGGGATGACGATCTTGCGATGAATCTTCTGCTGCTTCCGGGCTTCATGACCGATCACGACCTGTGGTCCGATCTGGCCGACGACCTCGCGCGGGTCGGTCCGATCACGTACGGCGATCCGAGCCGGGACGCCACGATTCGCGACCTCGCCGACCGGGCCATCGCCGCGGCGCCGGACCGATTCGCGCTGATAGGCTTCTCCATGGGCGGCTACGTGGCCCGCGCGATCGCCCGCAGCGTGCCGGACCGGGTGCGCGCCCTCGTGCTGATCGCCACCTCGGCCCGGGCCGACACGCCGGCCCAGGCGCAGCGGAAGGCCGCCGCCGTCGCCCATGTGCAACGGCAGGGCTTCGCCGGCCTCAGCCGAAGCGCCATCCTGCAAGCGATGCATCCGGCACGCGCGGGCGATGCGGCCCTGATCGCGCGCATCCGGGCGATGGGCGACCGGCTCGGCGGCACGGTCTTCCTGCGTCAAGCCGGGCAGATCCGCGAGTCCGACCACGCGCAGCTCGGGCATATCACCTGCCCGACCCTGGTGGTCGCGGCCGCGCAGGACGCCCTGCGCAGCGGCAACGAGGCGCGGGAGCTGCGAGACGGCATCCCCGGCGCGACCCTGACGGTGATCGACGGATCGGGGCACATGCTGCCCCTCGAAGCCCCCGACGCCCTGGCGGCGGCAATCGTGCCCTGGCTGCGGTCTCAGGCCTCCGGCGCCTCGACGATCGGATCGTAGCGAGCGGCGTCGAAGCCGAGCAGGTTCCAGCTCTGGGCCATGTGGGGCGGCAGCGGAGCGCTGACGTCGATGGGCTTGCCGGTGCGCGGGTGCGGGATCACGATCCGGCGAGCGAGCAGGTGCAGGCGGTTCTGGATCCCGCCCGGCAGCTCCCAGTTCTCGATCGAGAAGTACTTCGGGTCGCCGACGATCGGATGACCGATATGGGCCGCGTGGGCGCGCAACTGGTGGGTGCGGCCCGTCACCGGCTTGAACGACAGCCAGGACAGCTTCTGAGCCGCCTGATCGACCATCGCGTAGTAGGTCAGCGCGTGGCTCGCGCCCTCGTCGCCGTGCTTGGCGACGCGCATCCGCGCGTCGGCGTCGGTCGGCTCGTCCTTGGCGAGGTAGGTCGAGACCCGCCCTTGGCGGACCCGCGGCACGCCGGCGGAGAGCGCCCAGTAGATCTTGCGCGCAGCCCGCGAGCGAAAGCTCTTGGCGAGCGTCGCGGCGGCGAGCCGGGTCTTGGCGATGATCAGGCAGCCGGCCGTGTCCTTGTCGAGCCGGTGGACGAGACGGGGCTTCTGGCCGTCCGAGCCCGTCAACGCGGCGAGCAGGCCGTCGACGTGCCGGACCGTCCCGGATCCGCCCTGGACCGCGAGGCCGAACGGCTTGTTGAGAATCATCATGTCGGCATCCTCGTAGAGGATCAGCGACCGGATGAACTCGGCGTCGTCCTGCTCGCGCGCCGGGTTGCGCGGCCGTTCGGAGGGCTGGTCGAGGCGCAGCGGCGGCACGCGCACGTTCATGCCCGGCTCCAACCGGTCGTTGGGCTTGGCGCGCTTGCCGTCGACCCGCAATTCACCCTTGCGGACGATGCTCTGCACCCGGGTGAACGGCAGCAACGGGAAGCGGGCGGTGAGGAACCGGTCGATGCGCATGCCGGCCTCGTCCGCCTCGACCGTCAGGGTCTGCACCCCGGAGGCGAGGGTCGCGGATGCGGCGGCGCGTTGCTCGCGGCGGGTCGGGCCGACCTGCGGGGCAGGGGCCCGCTCCGTCGGGTTCGGCCGTGCGGCGGGCTTGATCGCGGACCGCGGCGGGCTTTTCCGTGGAGCGGCCTGAGCTTTTGCCTCGACCTTTGCTTCGCCGTCCGCGGCGCGGGGTGCCGGTTTCTTCGCCGCGGGGGTCGCGCGGTCGGCGGTCCCGGCGGTCCAGGGGTCGCGGGCACCGGCATCGTCGCCCCGGTTCCGGGCCGCGCGTTCGGCGGCGTCGCGGGCGCTGGTGCGAGGGCCCGTGCGGGCGCGCTCGTCGCCCCAAGGCGCACCGGGCGGGGATCTGCGCCCCTTCGGGCCGCCGCGTGAGGGGGATCGTGTCGTCATGAATCTGCCAGAACCCGCCCCGCTGCGGACGGACCAACCGGGCGCAGCGACCTCCGCTTCGCGGGATTGTGCGCACCGAGGAAGGGGACGGTCTAGCATCGCGGGCATGCCGCGGCAAAGGCGGGCGGCCGAGTTCCGAGACGACCCAGCCGACCCGAGGCCAGCCGGGATTACGCCCGGGCGAAGCCCCGCCGGATGATCGTCTGCTGCGGGGGCTCAGGCGCCGGATGCACCGATCCGGCCATCGGGTCTCTCGCCTTGGCGGCGAGCTCGGTCCGGAGCGGTTGGAATTGCCTGCGCGCTTCAGCGATATCGAATTGGCTTTGCATCTCCATCAGCGTCTCCATCTCGATGCCGAACACCGTTTCGATACGGAACGCCAGCTCCGCGGTCAGGGGCGCCTTCTCGTTGATGAAGTCGAACAGGTCGTGACGCGGCACGTCGAGCAGGCTTGCGGCGTCCATGACGGTGAGGTCGCGCGGCTCGATCACGTTTCGGAGAACGTAGCCGCCAGGATGACCGGGATTTTGCAGTCGATAGCCCATAATCGGCATGCCTTTCGCGAGATATATTTTCGGTCGACCCATCCTTTGGGCCAGAATCCGAAATCAAAACTCAGAAAGCTTCGACATTTCTCGATTTCCGAAGCAGACCGGATGATTACGCAGAACCCTGCGCAAGGTTCCACGATCAGGCCCGATCGATGACCGCCCGTCGATCTGTGCTTGCCTTGAATTGTCTTTCTACCTTGTAGATTTTCCGATCTCGTCTTACAAAAAATTGCCTTTCGACAACACGTGCGTGTTTCTCGTGTCACGATACAGGCGCCGTGATCTTGATATCGAAGGCTTCGTCGCAGATATGCGCCCGGCCCGCGCGGTGTTGCAGTCCGTTTGCCCGCAGGACCGATCCCGTTCCAGTTCCTTCCCGCGCAGGCTCGACGGGATCTGCCGTCACACACCCCTGAAATGTACGCGCGCCCTGGCGTGACGCGGAAGCGGTTCCTGTTCGATGCTGCTCAGGAACGACTCCGCGTCATCCGCGACGTGGCTGCCAGCGGGAAGGGTCTCATCCGCGGCCGTCAGGCGGCCGATCGACGGCCCGACCTGCTCGGTTGCGAGGCCTGCTTGGCGACGATCTGCATCTGGGCGGCGCGGTAGCGCTGGCGCAACAGGGTGAGGTCGAAGCGCGTCTGCATCTCCATGAGTTCTTCTGCGTTGAAACCGAAGGCCTTCTCGATCTCGAAGGCGATCTCGACCGTCAGACTGGCCCGCTCGGCGAGAAAATCGGACAATCCCTGGCGCGTCACCCCCAATGTGGCTGCGGCCCCCATGATCGTCAGGTTGCGTGGCTCGAAGATCGTGCGGCGGACGAAGCCGCCGGGGTGAAATGGCTTTGCCAATGTGTAACCCGTATTCATCGTTCAATCCCCCAGTTTATGTCGAGCGATGCCCAAGTCTTACCAACGTGCTTGCCGTTTCGAGGTGCGAGCCAGCACTTCCAGAGTGCCGAACGTGACTTGCGCGTGAAGGATAAAAATTCTAGCGGCTCGCGTGCTCGCGTTGAAGATCGTGCGTTTTGATTAACAGCAAACTCATTATGGACATGAGTCTGAGCAGATCGATTGCAGTTAAGCGCCTGATGATCTGCCCCTTTATAACTGATTACATCTTACAGATCATCAAGATGCGCCTCAGTTACCAAGCGCTCCACTGGCAGTCAAGCAATCAGCGGCTGAAATAGCTTAGAGAGTTAGGACGATTCCTCGAATTTATCTATTTTTTGTAGAGGCGGCAAATGAAAGATCTTGGACATATCAAAGGCCGCCAGAAGAAATTCTTTGTCAGAAGAACATGATTCCGGCTCACCGTCATCACACAGCGGGCGGTGAATTCGATCGCCGGCTCAGCAAATGTTGTCTGCGTTATCCACAAGCTTGACGTTGAGGGTCGAAACGACCAAGCTCGGCCGTGACGGTTCCCTTCGGGGATCAAAAGGGAACGTGGTGTGGGGCTCGCCCCGAGGCCGCGGCTGCCCCCGCAACTGTAAGCGGCGAGCCCTTCACCACCATGTCACTGGGTCGCGAGGCCCGGGAAGACGGTGTCAGGGCGGCGACCCGTGAGCCAGGAGACCTGCCGTCAGCCGTGGTCACACGCGAAACGCGTCGGGCGGGGTGTCCTGACGGGTGTCGAGCCGCCTGTGCCCAAGCACGGTCGACACGGCCTCGTTCGCGGTGACGTGCCACAGCAAGCGCGACCGCGACACTGTTCGATGTCCGTCCACGCCATCACCACCTTGCTTTTGCCCGTCCGGGACGCCTGCGCGCACCGATGGCGGCCAGGGCTGGGGAATGGCGGCGCATTTGTAATGTTATTACATTATGCGTACAGGATGTGGGCAGCGCGGGCCGCGCCAGGATCCCGTTCTCCATGTCTGCATCGACGCTTCGCACCCGTTCCGGACGGCCCGCACCGCTGTATGGCGGCCTCCTCCTCGCTCTCTTCGCGAGCCCAGCCGCCGCGCAGGAGATCGTCACGCTCGACCAGCTCTCCGTGGAGGGTGAGGGCGGAGACCCGAACCGTGCCAGCCCGACCGGACTCAACCTGCGCACCCGCGACCGGACCGCGAGCCGCCTCGGGTTGACGCCGCTGGAAACGCCCGCCAGCCTCGACATCGTGTCGGGCGAGACGGCGCGGCTGCGCGGCCAGGACACGATCGCCGAGGCCGTGACGCAGGACGCCACCGGCATCACCACGATCGCCGCGCCCGGCAACGGCAACGGCGCGTTCACGTCCCGCGGGTTCGCCGGCCCGAATTCGATCCAGCAGCTCTACGACGGCACGCGCTTCTATGTCGGCGCCAACACCGTGACCTTCCCGTTCGACACGTGGAACGTCGAGCGGATCGAGGTGCTGCGCGGGCCGTCCTCGGTGCTCTACGGCGACGGCGCGATCGGCGGCGTCATCAACGTGGTGCCGAAGAAGCCGGTCTTCGTGCCGATCAACGCCGCCCGCGCCGTGGTGGGCACGGACGGCGTGGCGCGGCTCGCCTTCGATTCCGGCGGTGGGATCGGGCAGGCGGAGTTCGGCGATACCTTCGCGTATCGCCTCAATGTCAGCGGCAACCGCGCCGACGGCTGGATCCGGCCCGAGGGCGATTTCCGCAACCTCGCGGTCTCGGCTGCACTGCTGTTCCGGCCGAGCACCGACCTCGCCTTCACGCTGAGCCACGATCTCGGCTACCAAGAACCCGCCCGCTACTGGGGCACACCACTGGTCGAAGGCCGGATCCCGGACCTGATCCGGTTCAACAACTACAACGTCCGCGACGCGAAGATCACCTGGGCCGACAACTGGACCCAGTTCAAGACCGAGTGGTCGCCCTCAGCCGACATCACGATCCGCAACACCGCCTACCGGCTCACCAGCCGGCGCCACTGGCTCGATGTCGAGCAGTATTCCTACAGCCGCGGGACCGGGCTGGTGGACCGGGGCGACTACCTCGAGATCTACCACAGTCAGGAGCAGGTCGGGGACCGGCTCGACGCGACGTTCCGGGGCAGCCTGTTCGGCTTGCCGAACCAGTTCGTGGCCGGTTTCGATGTGAACCACATCGATTTCCGCCACACCAACAACTTCTATTTCGACCAGAGTACCAGCGTGCCGCTCACCGGCTACGATCCAGGTTTCTTCCCACAGAACGGTCGGGCTCGTCCGGCCTATGCCACGCAGACGAACCAAGCCTCGGTCTTCGCCGAGGACCGCGTGATCCTGTCGGAAAAACTCTCGTTCCTCACGGGCGTGCGCCTCGACGTGCCGACGCTGAACCGGGAGGATCTGCAGACCGGCTCGCGTTTCGAGAAGACCTACCGGGCCCTCGGCTACCGGTTCGGCCTCGTCTACAACCCGACGCCGGACAGCGCGCTCTACGCCCAGTACAGCGTCGCGACCGATCCGGTGAACAGCCTCATCACGCTGAACCAGTCGCTGGCCGGCTTCCAGCTCGCCACCGGCGATCAGGTCGAGATCGGCGCCAAGGGGCTGGCCTTCGGCGGCGCCCTGGAATGGACGATCGCCGGCTACCGGATCGTCAAGGATAACCTGATCTCGGCGATTCCGGGGCAACCGACGCTGTCCACGCAGGTCGGAAGCCAGTCCTCGCAAGGGTTCGAGCTGGCCCTCGGCTGGCTCTTCGCCCCGGGCTGGCGGCTCGACGGCAACCTCGCGCTCCTGCACGCGCAATACGACCGGTTCGACCAGAGCGTGAACGGCGCCACCGTCTCGTATGCCGGAAACCAGCCGATCGACGTGCCCGAGCGCGTCGCCAATCTCTGGCTGACCTGGGATATCGCACGCGATTGGACCGCACGCGTCGGGCTCCAGAACGTCGGCCAGGTCTACAGCGATTTCGGCAACACGGCGCGGCGGCCGGCCTACAATCTCGTCAACGTGGTGCTCGACCGTCAGGTCACGGCGGATTCGCGCCTGTCCCTGCGGGTCTACAACCTGTTCGACAAGGTCTACGCGATCTCGGGCAACGCCGTGAACGGGGTCGGGACCAATTGGCTGCTCGGGCGCCCGCGCTCGGTCGAGGTCGCCTATACGGTGACGTGGTGAGGCTGTCGCGGCCGCTCGGCAAGGCGGGCCGCCGCTGGCTGCTGCTGTTCCACCGCTGGGCCGGGATCGCCGCCGGGCTGTTCTTCGCCCTGTGGATCGGCTCCGGGCTGGTGATGCTCTACGTGCCGTTCCCGACGCTCACCGAGGCCGAGCGTCTGGGGCGGCTCGTGCCGATCGCCTGGGATCGAGTCACGGTCTCACCGGACGACGCGCTCGGCGCCGGTGGCCTCGGCGGCGTACCCGTCGCCTTCGCCCTGGAGATGCAGGGCGCCGAGCCGGTCTACCGGATCGCCGGTCAGGATGGCGCCCGCGCAACGGTCTCGGCGCGGACCGGCGTGCGGCTCGGCCCGCTGACGCCCGCAGACGCGCGGCATCTCGCGGCCGACGGGGCTCCGGATGCGCGGGTCGAGCCGATCGATCGCGACCAATGGACGGTCACGACGCGGTACGATCCGCTCCGCCCCTTCCTGAAAGTCGCCCTCGGCGACCCGGCGGGGACCGAACTCTACCTCTCGCAAAGGACCGGCGCAGTCGCCCTCGACACGACCCGGTTCGAACGGGGCTGGAACTGGGTCGGCGCGGTGACGCACTGGATCTACCTCACACCTTTGCGCGCCCGCGCGGAGCTGTGGCGGACGGTGCTGCTGTGGCTCTCCGGCTTCGCGGCCCTCGGCGCGCTGAGCGGAGGCGCGATCGGGATCTGGCGCCTGCGCCTCCGGCGCCGCTACGCGGGCGGGGCCGTGACCCCCTATCGCGGGCTCGCGCGCTGGCATCATCTGCTCGGCCTCGCCGGCGGTTTCGGGCTGAGCGTGTTCATCGTCAGCGGCTGGATTTCCATGAACCCGAACCGCTGGTTCGCGTCGACCAGCCCGCCCGCTGCTTTGCGAACCGCCTATGCCGGATCCTTGCCGGCCCTCGCGCTCGCCCCGCAACGCCTGCGGGATTTCGCCGTGTCAAATACCCGCGCCCTGCGCTTCGCCGCGATCGGCGGACGCTGGTGGATCGTCGCCGAGGCGCCGGACGGCCCCCGAACGGTCGGGGCGGACGGCGCGGCCACGCTGGACGCGCGCACCATCGCGGCGGCCGCGTCGGGCGGTTTTGCGGACGGCCCCCTCCGGTCGATCCGCCCGCTGACGGCCTACGACGCCTACTGGTATCCCCACGGGACCGATCCGCGGCCGCTTCCGGTGTTGCGCCTGCGCTTCGGCGATCCAGCCGCCACATGGCTCCACGTCGATCCCCGGGACGGCACGATCCTCCAGCGCCTGGACCGCTCGGGCCGGATCAACCGCTGGATGTTCGACGCCGCGCACCGGCTCGACCTGCCGGGGCTCACCGGCAATCGGCCCCTGCACGACGTGGCCCAGTGGGTACTGAACTTGCTGGCAGCGGGGATCGCGGTGACGGGGATCGTGGCGGGCTGGCGCAGGCTGCGCCGGATCCGCTCGGCGTGAG
Source organism: Methylobacterium sp. J-088 (assembly GCF_022829295.1). GTDB lineage: Bacteria > Pseudomonadota > Alphaproteobacteria > Rhizobiales > Beijerinckiaceae > Methylobacterium. The sequence goes on along the minus strand of NZ_JAKSYH010000046.1, from coordinate 6,792 downwards.
GATGATCCCACACGCTTCGCGGGGCGGTTGCGATGAAGCACGGCTCTCAGCCCGTGTCGTGACGCCCTCTAGTGCGCCGAACCGGTGGCCACCACTTCGGCGGAGAGTGCTCGCGGTGGTGCGAGATGGCGGGCTTGGCGTCTGATGACCTGGGGCGGCTGGCCGAACGCCCGCAGGAAGGCCCGCCGCATCCGTTCCCGGTCGGCAAAGCCCGTCTCCTGGGCCACCGTGTCCAGCGAATGCCGACCGTCCTCCAGCATCGTCCGGGCGGCCTCCAGCCGAAGGTTCTCGACGGCCTTCGCGGGTGATTGGCCGGTTTCCTCCCGGAAGATGCGGCTGAACTGGCGCGGACTCAGATGGGCCGCCTCCGCCAGCTCCTCGACCGAGAGCGCATTCCCGAGGTTGCTCCGCGCGTAGGCCAGGACCTTCTGGACCCGATCGGACCGTGGCTGGAGCTCCAGCAGGGCGGAGAACTGCGATTGGCCGCCTGTCCTGCGGTGATAGACGACGAGCTTTCGGGCGATCCCCTTCGAGATCTCGGGCCCGAGGTCGTCCTCGACCAAGGCCAGCGTGAGGTCGATCCCCGCCGTCATGCCGGCCGAGGTCCAGACGTTGCCATCCGAGACGAAGATGCGGTCGTCATCGACCCTGATCGACGGGTAGAGCCGTTGCAGGTCGCGGGCATGGGCCCAATGGGTCGCTGCCTTCCGGCCGTCGAGCAGGCCCGCTTCGGCGAGGAGGAACGCGCCCGTACAGGTCGCGGCAACCCGGCGCGCGGTGGAGGCCGTCTCGCGCAACCGCGCGATCAGGCCGGGGGCCGCCGGGTCGACCTTGATCGCGCCCACGACGAGGACCGTGTCGAAGTGCCGGCCTGCGAAGGGCTCGGTCTCGATGACCATCCCCATGGAGGTCCGAACCGGCCCGCCCCCCTCGGACAGGAACGTCACGTCGTAGAAATCGCGACCGAGTTCCAGGTTGGCGAACTCGAACGTCGATAGGGGGGCCAGGTTCATGACCTGGAAGCCGGAGAACACCACAACGCCGATGGACGGCATGGAAACCCCTCAGCCGAATGTCCGAAAAAGGTGGATCTTCGACATATGGGATATGCCGGCGGACGTCTAGTTTTGATCGCAGCACGCGTGGGCATCACCCCGCGCAGACCCGCCGAAGGATCCGGACTGCCATGACCGCGCACGTCGCCACTGCCCTCGGCCTCGAAGCTCAGAATTACGCCCGCCGTTGGCTCAAATGCGGTGAGATCGCCGTCGCGACCCTGCGCGATGGGACCCGCATCCGATACGTCCGGGTGGGCCGGGGCCCGAACCTCGTCCTGACCCACACGGTGCGCACCCAACTCGACCTGTTCCAGCGCGTGATCCCGCTGCTGTCGCCGCATTTCACGGTCTACGCCCTCGATCTACCGGGCTTCGGCTGGTCGGACTTGAAGCCCGACGCTCCGAAGGACGAGCCCACGCTCCGGGCAGCCCTCAAGGATTTCATCGCCACCCTCGGCATCGAGCGTCCGATCCTGGCGGGCGAGTCCATCGGAGCGACGCTGTCGCTGTCGCTCGCCGCGGAGGTCGGTGATGCGGTCGAGCGGGTCTTCGCCTTCAACACCTACGACTACCTGCCGGGGCTGGAGCGGTCGAACCTACTGGCTTCGATCATCATCAAGAGCGTGCGGGCGCCGGTCGTCGGCCCGGTCTTCGCAGCGCTGGAGAACCGGGCCATCACCGGCGGCATCATGAACGGCGGCTTCCATGATCCGCGCAGCCTGCCCTCCGACCTGCTGGACGAATACGCACGGGTCGGCGGTCGCGCCGGCTACAGCAAGGCCGCGCGGACGCTGCTCAGGGCCCTCCCGAGCTTCGTCGCCGCCCGCGCCCGCTATCGCGCGATCACCGCGCCGGTCACGCTCGTCTGGGGGGACAAGGACTGGTCGACGCTCCGCGACCGTGCCGGCGTCGAGGCCGCCGTTCCCGCGCCGGACGTCATCACCCTGGAGCGGACGGGACACTTCAGCGCCCTGGAACGCTCCCAGACCTGGGCCGACATCATCCTGGCGGCGACGGCGGCGGCGAAGGCCACGGCGATCCGCTGACGACGTGCCGTCGTCGGCCGCACCCGGACACGCGACGACCGGCCGTGACCTGCGTCCCCGTCAAACCCAACCCAGGAGCCGACCCCATGAGCGAGCAGACCACCTCGACACAGATCGCGATCGATCACGTAACGCTCCGCTCGCCCAAATCCTACGAGGCAGTGCGGGCCGCCCTGGAGGCGTCGGTGCCGCCCCTCGACCACGCCTACGCCAAGCTCCTGCAGGACGGGAAGGTGGACGCGGCACGCGATCTCCTTGAACGGCAGGCGCCCTTGTCGATCTTCGGGGCCCGGGACCATGGCGGCCTGCTCCTCACCGCCGGCCTGATCCGCAAGGCCATCCAGTACGACATCGGCAATCCGCTGACGGCTGCGCGGATGACCCGGCACGTCCTCTCGGCCGCCCTCTACGCGCCGATCCGGGTGCTCCTGCGCGAGGATGCCGAAGGGGGCGTCGCGTTCGAGTACGACCGCCCGGCTACCACCTTCGGGCAGTTCGGGAACCACGAGGTCGACAGCGTCGCCCGGGAGCTCGACGACCGGCTCCGGACCGTTCTTGCGGACGCCGCGGGTTGAGCCGAACCAGTCCTCCCGCGACGTCCGCTGCGCCGACCTGATCGCGGGACGGCACAGGGGCGCCAGATCACCCCTGTCGAGCAGCCGCGCGGCCGGGCTGGTGCAGGCCCGTCAGAACCGCGCCGTCAAAAACACCCGCACGTTCCGCCCCGGCAGCAGGATCTCGTCTTTCTTGAACGAGGTGGAGTTGCGGATGTCGTCGTTCAGCAGGTTCCGGCCCTGCACTCCGAGGGTGATCGCGCTCGCCCCATAGACCGCCGGATCGACGGCCTTGGTGTAGCTCAGCTCGGCGCGCAGATCGTCGTAGCCGGGGGTCGGCGTCTCGAACACGGCGGTCGCGTCGTGGCTGAAGGCGTGGAGCAGGTTCACCCGGGCGAACCAGCCATCGGCCCGCAGATAGACGCCGCCGCCGAGCCGGTAGGGCGGGATCCGCGGCACGTTGGTGCCGTCGTCGAACTTGGCGCGGACGAAGTCGAACTGCCCTTCGATACCCGCAAAACCGTTGCCCACCGGCACGAGGTCGTACTGACCGATGATCTCGGCGCCGTAGAAGGTGGCGTTCTGCTGCTGATAGACGATCTGCCGGTTTTCCGTGCCGGTGCCGCAGGAGGCGAAATCGTCGTCGCAGCTGAGCCCGGTGTAGTTGCGGTAGATGAAGCCCGTATAGCGCGTGAAGTAGCCGGTGGCGTCGAGACGGAACGGCCCCTCGGCCCGGCGGATGCTGGCCTCCACCGTGCGGGCGCGCTCCTTCTTGAGGTCCGGATTGCCGATCTCGAAGGTCGCGGTGGCGTCGTGCGGCCCCTGCGAGAACAGCTCGTAGCCCGTCGGCCCGCGCTCGACATAGGAGCCGGTCAGGCTCGCCACGAAACCGTAGGGCAGGTCCTGCAGGGCGCCGATGCTGGCGCTCTTGGGGGCGAAGCGCCGGGTCCGGGCGTACTGGAACGGCTCCTGCCCATCCACCGGCAAGTAATCGGCAGGGAACTGGGCGGCGGTGCTCGACAGCCGGTCGACCTCGTAGCGCCCGGCCGCCTGCAGCCGCGTGCCCGGGCGCAATTCCAGCTCCTCGAACAGGTAGACCGCGTTGGCGCGGGACTCGGTCTTGGGCAGGAACGATTCGAGCTGGGTGTTGATCACCCGCCGGTCCGACTGGAAGCCCAGCGCGCCGGTGAGTTTTCCGAGTTCCGTGAAGACCGGGACGTGCTGCAGTTCCAGGCGCCCCTCGGCCTCGCGATTCTTGAAGATCGCCTGGACGCCCTCGATTCCGTCCTCGCCGATCCCGACCTCGTTGTGGCGGTAGACCGAGTAGCCCGCCCAGTAGCGGATCACCTCGAACGGGCCGTCGAGCGGACGGTACTCGCCCCGGGACAGGACCCGGTCCTGATTGGGCGTCAGACGGGTGCGGTCCTGCTCGGCCACCCCGCCGGGAATCGCGTAGACCGCGTCGTAATGGCTGAACGAGATGCCCACGAAGCCGCGGTCGCCGATCGCCGAGATGCCGACCGCGCCGCCCTGTGATTCGTTGTAAGAGTTGCGCTGGATCCCGCCGGGGATCGCGTAGCTGTCGTTGCCGGTCTTGAACCCGTCGGCGTGGACCGCGATGCCGTCGCCGCCCGCATCCACCGTGGCCGCCCCGAGGCGACCGTTGTCCACGCTGGAAAAGCCGCTGGTCACCTGACCCTGGATGCCGTTGGTCGGAATGAAGGTCGGCACCCGATTGTTGTCGGCCGAAACCACACCGCCGATGGCGCCGGAACCGTAGCGCAGGGTCGCGGGTCCGCGGATCACCTCGATCCGGTCGGCGACCAGCGGGTTCACCGGCACCGCGTGGTCCTCGCCGAGATCCGACACGCCGCCGTTGACGATGCCGTTCTCCTGAATCCGCACACGGGCATTGTCGAGACCGCGGATGATCGGCCGGGACGCCGCGCCCGGCGCGTAGCTCGTGCCGGAGATGCCGGGCCGGTCGAATAGGGCGTCGCCCAGCGTCCGGGGCTGGTCGCGGGCGATCTGGTCCTGCGTGATCACGGTGACCGGTGAGAACGTGTTGGTCGCCACCGGGAGCACGCCGACCGGAACCGCGGCATCGGCCGCGACCGCCGCCCGCGTCGGCTGAATCGGGCTCGGGCTGGTGACGCTGATCTCATCCAGGGCGACGGCCTGCTGCGCCTGCGCCGAAGAGGCAGTCAGCAGAACCGTGCAGAAGGTCGACGGCAGGATCGTGCTGGCGAGAAGGCGGGAGCGACGCGAAGGAGACATCGAGACTCACGGAGTGTTATAATGTTTCATTGTTGCCGGATGCGCCGCTGGCGCAAGGGCGTATCGCCAGCCCGATCGCGACGCTCCCCGAACGTTACATCATTGCAACATGGCTGCGCCTTGGTCGCGCGCGACCGCTCCCATCGGCCTTGACTTTGAAACGCTATAACATTGCTCTAGCACGATGACACAGCCCGATCGCCGCCTTCCCGTCACCGTCCTGTCCGGCTTCCTCGGCGCCGGGAAGACGACGCTGCTCAACCATGTGCTCAACAATCGAGACGGCCGCCGGGTGGCGGTGATCGTCAACGACATGAGCGAGGTGAATATCGACGCCGACCTCGTCCGCGCGGGCGGCGCCGACCTGTCGCGGACCGACGAGACGCTCGTCGAGATGACCAACGGCTGCATCTGCTGCACCCTGCGCGACGATCTGCTCGCGGAGGTGCGCCGCCTGTCGGAAGCGGGCCGGTTCGACTACCTGCTGATCGAGGGCACCGGCATCGCCGAGCCGCTGCCGATCGCCTCCACCTTCTCGTTCCGCGACGAAGAAGGCCGCTCCCTCTCGGACCTCGCCCGGCTCGACACGATGGTCACGGTGGTCGACGCCGTGAACCTGCTCAAGGATTACGGCTCGGCCGAGTTCCTGCGCGAGCGCGGCGAGACCGCGGGCGCGGAGGATACCCGCACCCTCGTGGACCTGCTGGTGGAGCAGATCGAGTTCGCCGACGTGGTGGTGATCAACAAGGCGCAGGACGTCACGGATGAGCACCGCGCCCTGGTCCGCTCCGTGGTGCGTGGCCTGAACGGCGACGCCCGGATCGTCGAGACCGACCATGGGCGCGCGCCGTTGCCTGAGATCCTCGATACCGGGCTGTTCGACGAGGAGAAGGCGCAGCAGCACCCGCTCTGGTTCAAGGAGTTGTACGGCGCGGATGAACGCGTGCCCGAGACGGAGGAATACGGCATCTCCTCCTTCGTCTACCGGGCCCGGCGGCCGTTCGATCCGGAGCGCTTCAACGCCTTCGTGAACGCCACCTGGCCCGGCCTGATCCGGGCCAAGGGCCATTTCTGGCTGGCGACGCGGCCGGACTGGGTCGGCGAATTTTCCGTGGCGGGCGCGGTGGCGCGGGTCTCCGCCATGGGATTCTGGTGGTCGGCGGTGCCGCGCAAGCGCTGGCCCGAGGTCCCCGAGTTCCGGGAGCGTCTGAAGGATGTGTGGAGCGAGGTCTGGGGCGACCGGCGCCAGGAATTGGTCTTAATCGGAACGGGCATGGATCAGGCCGCGCTCACCGCCGCGCTGGATGCCTGCCTCGTGGCGACCGGAGCGGATGCCGGCCCGTTCGACCCCGCGCCCTACCGCGACCTGTCGGATCCGTTCCCGGCCTGGCGCCGCGCCGCTTGACGCCTTCCCACCGGCTTCCCGAAGGGTTTTGCACCAGCCCTTTTTAGGTGTTTTCGGCCCTGTGGGATACCGACCGGAGGCGCTCTCCTCCCCCTTGCGGGGAGCAGTTGGAGGTGGCGGTGGCTCAGGATCGAGCGCTGCGGTGCCTTCTGCACCACCCCCACCCCTGACCCCTCCCCGCAAGGGGCAGGTGAAATACGCGTGCTCTACTGATGCTTGAGAAGGGCCCTAGCTGGGATACCTGCGCTTAGCCCAGACACCTTAAACGGGCTGGGTCTCGACCTTTCGAAACCAGGACGTGATCCGGCCGCGCGAAGCGTGGGACCTTGCGCTCCAGCGAGCGCCGATCAGGTCGGCAGACCCTCGACCTCGTCGTCCACCTCGGCCTCGATCTCGGCATCGACGTCGGTGGATTCGCCGGCGGCGCCCGCCGCTTCGGCCAGGCCGCGCGC
>NZ_JAKSYH010000039.1 GCF_022829295.1 Methylobacterium sp. J-088 | reverse complement strand
CACGGCCTGATCGAGACGCACGTGCTGGAAGAAGCGTTGCAGGCGGCGGTACTTCGAGGCGTAGCGGGCCGGGCCGGGGCACTGGCTGGCGATATGGGTGAGGTTGACCGTCGGGCTGTGGATTAAGCCGGTCAGCAACATGCTCAGCTTCTCAGGACGCTAGTTGCCCCAGCCCAGAGGCGCCGATAGGCTGTCGAGCAGGGCGGTGCGCAGAAAAGCGGAGATGGGGGGATCCATTTGGCGAGGAATCCCTCAGTCCACCACGGCGCGCCGCCCGCAGCCACTGTGTCGTGTACCGTGAGAAACGCGATCGGGCACGGCTCTAGTGCATCGATCCAGACGGAGGCGTCAGCCGAGTCTGGAAAAATTGATGCAAAACCAAAGAACTAGTGCTCACTCGCATGAACGAAGTGAATGCGTCAGAGCACTAGCGATCACTGCCCACGCCTAATCCGGCAGCCGCTCCGCAGCCTGCAGGACGATCCGGGCGGCGGCGCGGCTCGGCGTATCCGCATCCGTGAGCCGCATCCGCGCGTCGATCTGCGCGAGGGCCGCGCATTGCGCCGCGCGGGCGGGTCCCCCCGCCAGCAGGGGCGCCAGGGTTTCGGCGAGGCGCTCGGGCGTGCACTCGGCCTGGACGAATTCCGGCATCGCGTTCTCGGCGAGGATCAGGTTCGGCAGCACGATGCTGGGGACCTGGATGAGCCGACGGGCGATGACCTCCTCGGCCCGCGAGACCTTATAGGCCACCACCATGGGCACGCCCGCCAGCGCGAGCTCCAGCGTGACCGTACCCGAGGCCGCGAGCGCCGCGCGGGCGCCACGGAAGACGGCGTATTTCGGCCCCTCGCCGGTGACGATCCGGACCGGGACCGGCCAAGCCGCCGCGAGGCGCTCGATGAGGGCACGGTGGCGCGTCACCGCCGGCAGGACCGCCTCGACCGGAACGGTGCGGCTCACATGCTCCAGCGCCTGACCGAAGACCGGCATCAGCCGCTCGATCTCGGACCGGCGCGACCCCGGTAGGATCACGAGGCTATAGGGCGCTGTCTCACGGCGCTGGGTCTCGGCACTGGACGGGCGCAGCTCGGCCAAGCGCTCGATCAGCGGATGCCCGACATAGGTGCAGGGCGGGCCCCCGAGACGTCGATGCGCGTCGGGCTCGAAGGGCAGCAGCGCCAGGACGTGATCGATGAACGGGCGCATGCCCTTCGCGCGCCATGGGCGCCAGGCCCAGACGCTGGGCGAGACGTAGTCGATGATCGGAATGCCGGGGGCGGCCTTGCGCACCCGCTTCGCGACCGCATGGGTGAAGCCGGGGCTATCGATGATGACCAGCACATCCGGCCGGGCGTGCCTTGCGGCTTCGGCGGTCTCGCGGATGCGCCGCAGCAGCGTGCGGGCACGGGCGAGCACCGGCAGGTAGCCCATCACCGCAACGTCATCGAGGGGGAACAGGGACGCGAACCCCGCCTCCGCCATCGCCTCGCCGCCGACGCCGCCGAACGCCACGTCCGGTGCAGACTCGCGCAGCGCCCGCATCAGCTTGGCGCCGAGCTGGTCACCGGAATCCTCGCCGGCCACGAGCCAGACGCTGCGGGGTCGGGTCATCGCGACGCGGTTCCATAGCCCACGACGAACAGGCCGAGGCGGTCGGCCTCCGCGGCGGTGGCGGCGCGGTCGATTACCAGGGTGCCGCCGGCCTCGAGGGCGAGGCCGACGCAGCCTGCACGGGCGGCGTTGCGCACCGTGCGCGGGCCGATCGCCGGCAGATCGATGCGCCAATCCTGGCCGACCTTGGGCGCCTTGACCAAGACGGTCGCGGGGAGCGCCCGTCCCCAGCCGAACGGCCGGCGACCCAGGGCACGCGCCCGGGCGAGCATCCGGTCGGTCCCCTCCGGTCCCTCGACGGCGAGCGCCCGATCGCCGGCGACAACCACGGCCTGCCCGAGGTCGAAGGGCGAGAGCGCCGCCAGCACGCCACGCCCTGCGGCGATCGAACCGGCAGCCATCGCATCCGGCTGCCGCCGTCCGATCGGCCCCTCCGGGCAGAGGAGATCCGGCGCGGCCTCATGGACGCCGAGGATGCGGTGCCCCTCCTCCTCGACCAGCGCGAGCGCGGCGCGCAGGAGGCGGTCGTCGCCCCCGCCCGCCATGGCCCGCAGGGTCTCGCGGTTGCGCAGGGCCGCGCCGGCATTCAGGATCGCGGCCGGGCTCGGACGCGACACGCCCCCGGCCGGCACCACGATGGCCGGCCCCCAGCGGCGCAGCAGCTTCAGGGTGGCGGCGAGGTCGAGGAGGTCGACCGTGGCATCGGCGCTGGCGCGCAGAGTCTGTCCCGTGAAGCCGCGCAGGGCGATCACCCGGAACGGCCGCCGCGCCCGGCGCAGGGAGTCGGCGACGAGCTCCGGCAGCCGCCCGGCCCCGGCGATCAGCACGAGGGCCCCGTCAGGGACAGGATCGGCCTTCGCCATGGCGGGGCTCGATCAGGCGGCGCCGATCGGGGTCGGGACTTCGCGCGGCGTGCAGATCGAGCGCTTGCCGCCGACGCGGATGAAGTCGAGGATCTCGCGGACCGCGTCGTGGGACTCGAAGGTCGCGGCCACGTCCTCGACCCGTTCCATCAACGTCCCCTCGGGGGCGAAGAGCAGCCGATAGGCCCGCCGCAGAGCGTGGATGTCCTCCCGGGCGAAGCCGCGGCGCTGCAGGCCGATGATGTTGAGGCCGGACAGGTAGGCCCGGTTGCCCAGAACCATCCCGTAGGGAATGCAGTCGTTCTCCAGCCCCGAGAGGCCGCCCACGAAGGCATGTGCCCCGACCCGGGCGAACTGGATCACGGCGGCACCGCCCCCGAGGATTGCGTAATCGCCCACCACGCAATGGCCGGCCAGCATGACGTTGTTGGAGAAGATCACGTGCGACCCCACCCGGCAATCGTGGCCGACATGGGAATTCGCCAGGAAGGTGCAGTGATCGCCGACCACGGTCTCCAGCCCGCCGCCGCTGGTACCGGGATTCATGGTGACACCCTCGCGGATCAGGCAATCGGCGCCGATCGTGAGGGTGGAGGGCTCGCCGCGATACTTCAGATCCTGCGGCGGATGTCCGATCGACGCGAAGGGGAAGATCCGGGTGCGGGCGCCGATCGAGGTGCGGCCCGCCAGGACGACGTGGCTGACCAGCTCGCAATCCGCTCCCAGGACGACCTCCGGCCCGACATGGCAGAACGGGCCGATCCGCGCCCCGTCGCCGATCCGGGCGCCGGGCTCGATCACCGCGCTCGCGTGGATGACGGGCGCGCTCACTCCATCACCAGCATGGCGCTGATCTCGGCCTCGGCGACCAGCGTGCCGTCGACCCGGGCCTCGCCGCGGAACCACCACATGGTCCGGCGCTGGTTCAACTTCTTCATATGGAAACGCACCTGATCGCCGGGCGTGACGGGCTTGCGGAACTTGCACTTGTCGATGGTCATGAAGAACACCTGCTTGGTGCTTCGCCCATCCGCCCTGATGTGGCGGCAGCAGATCGCCCCGGCCGTCTGGGCCATGCCCTCGATCAGGAGCACGCCCGGGAAGACCGGCATGCCCGGAAAGTGACCCATGAATTGCGGCTCGTTGGCCGTGACGTTCTTGATGCCGATGCAGGATTCGTCGCGATCGATCTCGACGATCCGGTCCACCAGGAGGAACGGGTAACGGTGCGGCAGCAACTCCAGCAGCGTCTGTATATCGGCTGTGCCCAGCTCGCCGCCGGTCTCGCGCGCCGCCTCACTCATCGGATCCCGCACCTCGACTTGCCGCCCGCGGCGGCCTGACATCCTGCCGCCCTCAGCGGAGGGATCGCCCTCTTCGGCAGAAATCGCCGGACATGCAAGGCCTTCCAGCGGTGGGGATCGATCCGGAGCCCGGACAGATCGGACGAGCGACCCGTCTCAGGCCTCGTCGTCCGCCGGCGCCTTGCCCGAGCGCTCGGCCAGCCGGGCCAGGGTCGTGAGTTCGCGGAACCAGGCCCGGACCGGCTTGGCCGGCGTGCCGCCCCAGCGGCTGCCCGCCGGCACGTCGCGGTTGACGTTGGAGGAGCCGGCGATCTGCGCACCACGTCCGATGCGCAGATGCCCGACGACGCCGACCTGCCCGCCGAGGATGACGTAATCCTCCAGCGTGGTCGAGCCCGAAATACCGACGCCCGACACGATCACGCAGTGGCGCCCGATCACCACGTTGTGGGCGATCTGCACGAGGTTATCGATCTTGGTCCCCTCCCCGATCACCGTGTCGCGCGAGGCGCCCCGGTCGACCGTGGTGTTGGCACCGATCTCCACGTCGTCCTGGACGATCACGCGGCCGATCTGCGGCACCTTGAGATGGGTGACGCCCATGGCGAAGCCGAACCCGTCCTGGCCGAGCCGTACGCCCGGGTGGAGGATCACGCGGTTTCCCAGGAGGGCATGGCTCAGCGTTGTGCCGGCGCCGATGGCGCAGTCGCGCCCGATGCGCACGCCGGGACCGATCACCGCGTTCGGGCCGATCACCGTACCGCTGCCGACTTCCGCGCCGGGACCGATGACGGCGCCCGGATCGACCGTGACGCCCTCTTCGAGATGGGCTTCGAGATGGATATGGGCCCCAGGGGCGACGCCACGGGCGCCGAACTGCGAGCCGGGGCGCAGGGCATCCGGATGCAGCCGTCCGAGCAGCGTGGCGTAGGCGCGATAGGGGTCTCGGCTGACGAGGGCGACCGTGCCGGACGGGCACCGGGCCTCGAAGCGCGGCGAGACGAGGCAAGCCCCAGCCCGGGTGGCCGCGAAGGCGTCGCCGTAGCGGGCATTGTCCATGTAGGCGAGGTGCGAGGGCCCGGCGCTTTCGAGGGGCGCGGCCCCGGCAAGCCGGAGGTCCGGATCGGCGCCCTCGGGCAGGCTGGTGCCAGCGACCGTCGCGATCTCCGCGAGGGTCAGGTGCGCCGCAGTGGCGAAGAAAATGGGATCTGACATGCTGGACAACGCGCCGGTCGGGGTAATCCGACCGGCGCGCCTGGAATTTTGATCAGAAGCGCGAGCCGCCGGAGAAGCGGAAGGCCTGGGTCTGATCCTTGCCGACATGGCCGTACTTGCCGAGGATCGGCACGTAGACCGGGATGCCTTCGTCCTTGGTCAGCGCGTAGGCGTAGTCGAAGCGGATCGGGCCGAGCGGCGAGTTCCACAGGATGGAGGCACCGACCGAGGAGCGGATCGTCGCGCTGTCGCGGACGTTCACGCATTCCGGCTCGACGCCGATCTTGTAGGCGTTGAAGTTGCAGCGCCCGGTCGCCGGATCCGTGCCGTTGATGAAGCTGTCGCCGTTCACGTCGAAGGCGCGCTTGCTGCTGTAGCCGAACAGCGTACCGGCATCGGCGAAGAGCGCACCCTTCAGGCCCAGGTCGCGCGGCACGCCGGGCAGCGGGAACTGAACTTCGAGGGTACCGCCGATGTAGGTCGAGCCACCGATCGCGTTCGAGCGGGCGTCGGCGATACCGACGTCGCGCGGGCCGATGCCGTTCGGAGCGAAGCCGCGGACCAGCGACGGGCCGAGGAAGAACTCGTCGGTCACCCGCAGCGGGTCGTTGTTGAGGGAGCTGATATGGCCGCCCTGGAAGCGGACGAAGCCGATCACGTCCTCGTAGAGCTCCTTGTAGTAGCGTGCATCGGCGGTGACCCGGAAGAACTTCGAGTCTCCGCCCAGGCCCGCCACGTCGGGCTTCAGCTCGGCGTAGAGGCCGTTGTGGGGTGCGCCGATCACGTCCAGCGTCGAATAGGCGAGCGTCAGGCCGGCCAGCGAGGTCAGCGTGTTGCCCTGCGAGCCCTTGATGGCGATCGAGGCTTCGCCGTCATAGGCGCAGTTCGGATAGACCGCCTGACCACCGATGTTGCGACCCGTATTCGGGTCGATCGTGCCCGCCCCGTAGGTGGCGGTGTAGCCCGGGATCGGCACCGAGCAGTCGTTGTACGGCCGCTTGAGGGTGTTCGGCACCTTCAGCTCGGTGTTGTACAGCGAGTAGCGCAGCGTGATGCCGAACTCCTCGGTGATCGGCAGGCCGAGGCGCAGCTGGCCGCCATACACCGTGGTCTCGTAGCGCGAGTACCGGGTCAGGTCGGAGTATTTGTAGAAGGCGTCGAAGCCGGCGGCGAGCCGGTAGCCGAGGAAGTACGGCTCGGTGAACGAGAAATCGACGCCGCGCGAGTACTGGCCGCCGGTGCCGGCGAGGCGGACATACTGGCCGCGGCCGAGGAAGTTCGACTCGGAGACCGAAACCTCGCCGATGATGCCGTCCTGGGTGGAGTAGCCGCCCGCCACCGAGAACGAACCCGTGGGCTGATCCTCGACATCGATGTTGATCACCACGCGGTCGGGCGCGGAGCCCGGCTCGTTCGAGAAACGGACTTTCTTGAAGAAGCCCAGGCCGTTCAGGCGCCGCTCGGCGCGATCGGTGAGCACGCGGTTGTAGGCGTCGCCCTCGGCGATATCGAGCTCGCGGCGGATGACGTAGTCGCGGGTGCGGGTGTTGCCGCGGATGTTGATGCGCTCGACGTAGACGTGCGGGCCATCCTCGACCACGAAGCCCAGGGAGACCTGATGGCTGCCGGGATCGCGCTGACCGGTCGGGCGGACCTGCGCGAACGGGTAGCCCGCGCGGTTCACCTCACGCGTGACGTTGTTCAGCGTCTTCTCGACGTCGTCGGCGTTGTAGACATCGCCCACCGTCGTCGCGACACCGGTGTTGAGCTGAGCCGTGTCGAGGCCGGGCAGGCGGGAATCCACCTGCACCGCGCCGACTTTGTACTGCTCGCCCTCGTTCACCGTGACGGTGATGACGTAGCCCGAAGTCTCGCCCTCGACGTAGCGCGCGTCGGCGCTGACCACCTGGAAGTCGGCATAGCCGTTCTTCAGGTAGTAGCGGCGAACCTGATCCAAGTCGTTGGTGATGCGGTCGGGATCGTAGACGTCGGAGGTCTTGATGAACGACAGAAAGTTCATCTCCGAGGAGCTCATCAGCCCCTTGAGCGTCCGCTCCGAATAGGCGTTGTTGCCCACGAAGTTGATCGAGACGATGCCGGTCTTATCGCCCTCGTCGATCTGGTAGATCACGTCGACGCGGCCGTTCGGCAGGTCGACGGTGCGGTAGGTCACCTTGGCGGTTCCCCGACCGAAGCGCTTGTAGACGTCACGGATGCGGGCAAGGTCGGCGTTGATGATCGCCTCGGTGTAGGGCCCGCGGGCCTTCGCCTCGACCACCCCTTCCAGGGTCGCCTTCTCGATCTTCTTGTTGCCCTCGAACACCACCCGGTTGATCAGGTTGTTTTCGCGGACGGTCACCACCGTGCGGCCGCCCGACTGGGCGACCTTCACGTCCGAGAACATGCCGCTTGCGAGCAGGTTACGGCGGGCTTCCTCGGCGGAGCCTGACGCCGTTCCGGTCACGTAGGACCGGACCGTGTCGGCATCGACGCGCTGGTTGCCCTGGACGACGATCTGCTGCGCCTGAGCGGCACCGGTCAGGACGACGCTCAGACCCGCAGTGACTAGGACGATGGTTCTCCGCACCGACTTACGTCGGGGCTTCCCCGTCAACGACATCATGCAATCGCCCGTTTCTGTTCTGGTCGCGGGGGTTAGCCCGTCTTAGGCGACCGTTGATCGGTCGTCCCGTCACCTGGTCCAAGCGTGGCTTCGGTCCAAGCGTAGCTCTTAGCGGGATTCCACTGCCAAGCAAACGCGCGGGAGGCCATCGTCAGGGGATTTTGGGGGGTCGTGGCCTTCGCGCCACTTAACGGTACAGCCGCGCTTCGGGCAAACCGGCGATCATGGTGAATGACGCGTAAACGCTTGTGAAAACGTGTTTTTCCCGCCTCACTCGCGCGGGCGTTGACGGCGCATTAACCGGATTTTGACCCCTTGGCGCGGCGCCGATCCGGCGACTTCACGGCCGGATCGCGGCGGGAATGGGGCACCCTTTCCGGTGGAGGACGGACAGGATCCCCAACGGCTTCGAGGAGGGCCCTCAACCCTTCCGGATCAGGTGTTCCGCCAGGACGCGCCGAGGTTGAGGATATCGTTCCAGGCGGCGAACAGCATCAGCATCAGGACCAGGGCGAGACCAATCCGGAAGCCGATCTCCTGGGCCCGCTCGCTGAGCGGACGGCCGCGGACGACCTCGAAGGCGTAGAACAGCAGATGCCCGCCATCGAGCAATGGCACCGGGAACAGGTTCAGGAGGCCGATCGAGACCGAGAGGAGCGCGATCAGGCCGACGAGACCGCCGACGCCGCCGGTCTTGGCGACCTCGCCGGAGACGCGGGCGATTCCGATCGGCCCCGAGAGCTGGTCGGCCGACTCACGGCCGGTCACCAGCTTGCCGAGATACGAGAAGGTGCGCTCGACGACGAAGTAGGTCTCCTTCACGCCGAGATTGAGGGAATCGACGGCCCCGTAGCGCACGAGGCGCGCCTCGGAGCCCGCAGGCGAGCGGATCCCCAGCCGGCCGATCCGATGGCGTCCGAACGGGGTTTTCTCCTCGAAGGTGGCGGGCGTCGCCTGAATGGTGAGCGGCTGGTCGTTGCGCTCCACCGTGAAGGTCAGGGGCGTCCCGGCGCTACCCGTCACCGTGCGGTACATCGCGTTGAAGTTGCCGATCGTCTCGCCGTCGATGGCGGTGATCACGTCGCCCGGCTGGAAACCGGCCTGGGCCGCGACGCTGTTCGGCTCCACCGAGGAGACGCGGGCGGGCAATTCATAGCGGCCGCCGAACCAGATCGCCCCGGCAAACAGCGCGATCGCCAAGATGAAGTTCGCCACCGGTCCGGCGGCGACGATCGCGGCGCGCTTGCCCACAGGCTGAGTCGGGAAACTGATCGCCCGCTCCTGCGGAGTCATGCGGGCGACGGCCGCGGGGTCGGGCATGCTCGCCCCGTTCACGTCGCCGTGGAACTTCACGTAGCCACCGAGGGGAATGGCGCAGAGCTTCCAGCGCGTGCCGCGGCGGTCGTTGAACCCAACGAGTTCCGGCCCGAATCCGAGGGAGAAGGCATGGACACCGACGCCGCACCAGCGGCCGACCAGGAAGTGGCCCATCTCGTGCACGAACACCACGACGGTGAGCACGAACAGGAACGGGATCAGGGCGCCGAAGAAGCCCCCGGCAGTGCCGCTCATCGCGTTGAGGAAGTCCATAAGCCGATCCCTGGCCGTCGCCGCGCCGGCCCCCCGGACCGGCACATCCCGACATCTTAGCAGATCGGTGGGGCGCACCGCCAACGCAATCCTGTGCGGGCTCGCGCATCGTCGCCGCGGGTGACGGGCCGCCGCGTCAGTGGCCGCCCCCGCCTCCGGCTGCCGCGCGCGGGCGCCGGACCATCGGCACGGCGCAGGCCATGGCCAGGAACAGCACCGTCAGGGCGAGGAACACGTCTTCGAAGGCCATGACGAGGCCCTGGATCCGGACCGTGTTGGTCATGGCTTTCAGCGCCATGCCGGGGGCCGCGCTGCCGAAGGACTCGAAGCCGCGTTGCAGGCCGTCGAGGCGCTCAAGGGCCGCATTGCTCGACCAGCTGAAGCGCTCGTGCAGCCGGGCGAGGTGAAGGTCCCAGCGGTCGTTCAGCACGGTGTTGATCAGGGCGAGGCCGACCGCGCCGCCGAGGTTGCGCGTGAGATTGAACAGGCCGGAGGCGTTCTTCATCCGGGCCGGCGGCAGGGTGCCGAGCGCGATGTTGTTGATCGGGATCATGCACAGCATCAGCGAGCAGCCGCGCAGGATCTGCGGCAGCAGCAACTCGTAGAAGTCCCAATCCTTAGTGAGGCCGGTGACGATCCAAGTGCCGCAGGCGAAGCCCGTGAAGCCAACTCCCATCATCAAACGTGGATCGACCCGGCCCGAGAGACGCCCGGCGATCGGCGCTGTGATGAACATGAACAGGCCGGAGACGAACATCGTCTCGCCGATCATCAGCGCCGAGTAGCCGCGCACCCGCGCGAGATAGACCGGGTAGATGTAGGTCAGCCCGTAGAGCCCGATGCCGAGCACGAAACTCGCCAAACAGCCGCTGGCGAAGTTGCGGTCCGAGAAGGCGCGCAGGTCCACGATCGGTTGCCTCGCCGTGAAGACCCGCCAGAAGAACAGCAGCCCCGAGACCCCGCAGACCACCGCGCAGGCGAACACCGTCTCGTCCTGCAGCCAGTCGTGGTTCGGCCCCTCCTCCAGCACGTATTCGAGGCAGCCGAGAAAACCCGCCATGAAGGCGAGGCCCGCCCAGTCGAAGGCTTCGAGCAGGCTGTAATTGGGCTTGTCGAAATCGACCAGGATCCACGTCGAGACCGTCACGAAGATGCCCGGCACGACGTTGATCAGGAACAGCCAGTGCCAGGACATCAGGTCGGTGAGATAGCCGCCGACCGTCGGGCCGATGGTCGGCGCGAGCGTCGCTACGAGGCCGATCATCGGCGACACGATGGTCCGCTTGGAGGGCGGGAAGATCGTGAAGGCCGCCGCAAACACGGTCGGGATCATGCCCCCGCCGATGAAGCCCTGGGCGGCGCGCCAGACGATCATCTCGCCGATCGACGAGGAGGTCGCGCACATCAGGCTCATCAGGGTGAAGCCGCCCGCCGAGATCGCGAACATCCAGCGGGTCGACAGCACCCGCGACAGGGTGCCGGAGAGCGGGATCGAGATGACCTCGGCGATCAGGTAGCTGGTCTGGACCCAGGGGATCTCGTCGCCCGAGGCCGAAAGGCCGGCCTGGATCTCGTTCAGCGAGGCCGAGACGATCTGGATGTCCAGGATCGCCATGAACATCCCGAACACCATGCAGACGAACGCCACCATCCGGCGGCGATCGAGCGGCGGCTCGGTGGCGCGGACCGGAGCGGGGGCGGCGGTGGCGGCCATCGGCGATCTTACCGGCTCGCAGTGCTGACCGGCCGCTCGCGCGCGGCCCGGTCGAGCACCGAGCGGTCCGCGCCGGCGCGGGTATCGACGCGCACCACCGCCGACAGGCCCGGCCGCAGAAGGCCCTCGCGGGCAACCTCTTCCGGCACCCGCACCCGCACCGGCAGGCGCTGGACGATCTTGGTGAAGTTGCCGGTCGCGTTGTCGGGCGGCAACAGGCTGAACACCGAGCCGGAGGCCGGCGAGAACGATTCCACCACGCCCTGGATCTCACGATCCGGATAGGCGTCGACCGTCACCGTCACCGTCTGGCCGGGGCGCATGCGCTGGACCTGGGTCTCCTTGAAGTTCGCGTCGATCCGGACGCTTTGGAGCGGCACCAGGGCGGCGATCCGCGTGCCCGGCGCCACGTAGGCACCGGCCTCCACGGCCTTGTTGCCCACGACGCCGTCGAACGGCGCACGGATCACCGCGAAGTCGAGATCCCGGCGGGCCCGGTCGACGGCGGTGCGCAGCTCCGCCGCGACGCTCTCGGCCTCGCGCTTCTGTGCCGTGAGGACATCAACGTTTGCGCGGGCCGCCAAAAGGCCGGCCTCCATGGCCTTGACTGAAGCCTCGGTCCGGTCGCGATCGGCGCGGGTCTGGTCGATGCGCGACTTGGCGACGTAATCCGCTTGCATCTGCATCGACCGCGCGATATCGGCCTGAGCGCGAACCGCGTCGGCGCGGGTCGCGTCGAGCTGCGCAGAGGCCTGGGCGACCTGCGCCTGAGCGGCCTCGGCCTGCCGGGCGATCCGCGCGATGGTGCTCTCCTGGGTGGCGAGCTTGTCCTGCGCGGCCTGGAGGGCGAGGCGGTAATCGCCGTCGTCCAATTGGGGGATCACGTCGCCCTTCTTCACCGAGACGCCGTTCACCACCGGGACCGCCGCGAGGTAGCCCGGGACCTTCGCGGCCAGCACCGAGATGTCGGCCTGGACGTAGGCATCGTCGGTCGAGACGAAGAAGCGTCCGACCGTCCACCATTGCCACCCGGCATAGGCGCCGCCGCCGATCAGAACCGCCAGCACGGCCAGTAGGAGGGCACGCCTCAGCGGGCGCCGGCGGGGCGGCACAGCCTCGGCCGGGCCGGCCTGGGCGGATGCCGGGGCAGCATCCGGCGCAGGCTGCCGCGGCGCCGGGACTTCTGCCCGCTCCGCTTCGCTCAGATCGATGGTGGGAGACGGCCGATCAGCGTCGTCGCGAAGGGACATCTCGGAGCCTCAGATCGGATGACCGAACCGTTCGGTCAAAACTTGGACCCGCCTTGACGCGAATCCAGATTGGCCTCAGGTTATGGTGACCGAACGGTTCGGTCAAGCGGAGCGGCGTCTCGGACGCGGAGCGGAATGATGGCGCAGGGCGCGGTGCTGGAGCGGGGACAGACACCGCATGAGGGCGACAAGCGGCGGCAGATCCTCGACGGCGCCCGCACGGTCTTCCTCTCGGCAGGCTACGATGGCGCGAGCATGGGCGAGATCGCCCGGGTGGCCGGGGTCTCGAAGGGCACGCTCTACGTGTATTTCGACAGCAAGGAGGCTTTGTTCGAAGCCCTGATCCTTCAGGAAAAGGCCAGCCTTGCAGAGACGCTCTTCACCTTCGACCCGAACGATGCCGATATCCCGGCCGTCCTGACACGCTTAGGGATGAGCTTCCTTGCCGAGATGTCCCAGCCGCGGCACATCTCGGTGCACCGCATGGTGATTGGCGTCTGCGAGAAGTTCCCGCACTTCGGGCAGGTCTATTACGACGCCGGTCCGGCCCGCGGCGTGTCTCGACTCGCGGCCTATCTCGACGTGCAGGTCCAGGCCGGTCGCCTGCGCATCGCCGACACCACCTTGGCGGCCCAGCACTTCCTGCATCTTTGCCTGGCCGGCCTGCTCACGCGCATGCTGTTCGCTGCCGGCGGCGAGGCGAGCGAGGCCCGGATGCAGATCCAGACTGCCGAGGCGGTGCGGGTGTTTTTGGCCGGGTACGGGCCGGGGCGCTGAGGCGCGGCCTTATCCGGCGGCGCGCAGTTCCGGCAGCGCTTCCGCGCTCCACACCCGGACATGCGCGTCGATGGCCAACGCCTCATCGACATCGGCCGGCGCGGTCCGGTACGGGCCGGCGAAATGCGCACAGGCGCGCTCGACCAGATCACTGATCCCGTAGAAGCCGATACGCCCGGCGATGAACGCCGCGACCGCGATCTCGTTGGCGGCGTTCATCACGGTCGGCGCGGCGCCGCCTGCAGCGAGCGCCGCCCGGGCGATCCGCAGGCACGGGAAGCGCTCCTCGTCCGCAGCCTCGAAAGTGAGGGAGCCGAGCTTCACGAGGTCGAGGGGGCGCCCGCGCTCGATGGTCAGCCGGTCGCCGAGGCCGAGGCAGTGCGAGATCGGCACCCGCATGTCGGGCAGCGCCAGTTCGGCGGTCACGGCGCCGTCGAGCCAGTAGACCATCCCGTGGATCACCGATTGCGGATGCACCACGACGTCGAGGCGCTCGGGCTCGATGCCGAACAGGTGGTGTGCCTCGATCAGCTCGAGGCCCTTGTTCATCAGGCTCGCCGAATCGATGTTGATCTTCATGCCCATCGACCAGGTCGGGTGGGCGGCGGCCTCCGTGGCGGAGGCGGCGGCGATGCGCTCGCGGGTCCAGGTGCGGAACGGGCCACCGGAGGCCGTGATCATCATGGTGCGCACGTCGGCGAGCGGACGCCCGGCCAGCGCCTGGCTCAGGGCATCGTGCTCGGAATCCATCGGCAGGATGGTGGCGCCGTAGCGTGCGGCGTCGCGCATGAAGGCGTCGCCGGCGCAGACGAGGCTCTCCTTGTTGGCGAGGGCGACCGTGCGCCCGAGGCGGAGCGCCGCGTGGGTGGATTTGAGGCCCGCGGCCCCGCTCACCGCCGCCACCACGATATCGGCGTCCCGGGCGACCGCCTCCATGACGGCGCCCTCCCCCGCCCCGTTGGGGATCCCGGAGCCCGAGAGGGCCTCGGCGAGCGCAGGGCCGGCGGATTCATCGGCGAGCGCCGCGAAGGACGCGTTCAGCTCCCGCGCCATCTTGGCCAGGGCGACGGGATCCCTGCCGCCCACCAGGGCGCCGACCCGGAAGCGGTCGGCGTGCTGGGCAAGCAGATCGGCGGTGGAGCGGCCGATCGAGCCGGTGGCGCCGAAGACGGTGACGATCTGGGTCACGGATTCAACTCCCTCATCGTCACGTGATCAGACCGACCCCGCGCAGGGCGAGATAGACGGCAGCCAAAACGGCCACTGCAAAAAATCCGTCGAGCCGGTCCATCACGCCGCCATGGCCCGGGATGATCTTTCCGGAGTCCTTCACGCCGTAGCGGCGCTTGAGGCCGGACTCGAGGAGATCGCCAGCTTGGCTCAGGATTGAGGCCACGGCGCTCACACCCGCGACCACCGGAAGGGAAGCGGCGCTGGGCAGCGTCATCCCGGCGAGGTCGGCCACCACCGGCACCAGGGTTCCCGCCGCAACGCCACCGATCAGGCCGCCGATGGCGCCGGACCATGTCTTGTTGGGCGAGACCCGGGGCATCAGCTTCGGGCCGCCGATCTTCCGGCCTGCGAAGTAGGCAGCGATGTCGGTGGACCAGACCACCGCGAACATCCAGGCCGGTCCGACGAGCCCGATCGCGGGATCGTCGCGCAACGCCACCGGCACCGCCGCGACGGCTCCGGCGCCGAGCACGCCGATGAACGCGCGCGTCCGGCCCCATCCGGTCCGCGCCACCGTGGCACAGGCCGCGGCGCCGAGAATCAGAACCGCAAGGCAGGCCGGTGCCGGAGCCCCGCCGCGTTGGCACAGCAACAGGGCACCGAGCGTCGCCGCACCGAGCGCGATCAGTACCTCGCGCGGCTCGGTCCGGCTCATGGCCATCCACTCGGCGAAGCCGACGATGCCGGCCGCGAGCCAGATGCCCGCGAAGGGCCAGCCGCCATAGACCAGCCCCGCCAGCACGCCGGCCCCGAGCACGAGGCCCGAGGCAACGCGCAGCCACAGCTCGCGCCGGCCCTTGCGAGAAGCCTGGGAGGGCGCAGCCGGTGCGGTTGCGGAGGTCACGAAAGTCTCGGCCGGCGGCCTTAGACCTGCATGATCTCCTTCTCCTTGGAGGCCAGCACGCCGTCGATGTCGGCGATGAACTGGTCGGTCGCCTTCTGCACGTCGGCGGCCTGCCGCTTCTCGTCGTCCTCCGAGATCGCGCTGTCCTTCAGGAGCTTTTTGAGATGGTCGAGGCCGTCCCGGCGGACGTGGCGCACGGCGACGCGGGCCTCCTCGGTGTACTTGTGGGCGACCTTGACCATCTCCTTGCGCCGCTGCTCGTTCATCTCGGGGATGCGGAGCCGGATGGTCTGTCCCTCGGTCTGCGGGTTGAGACCGAGGTCGGATTCGCGGATCGCCTTCTCGACGGCGGTGACCATGCTGCGGTCCCAGACGGAGATCGACAGGAGCCGCGGCTCCGGCACGCTCACCGTGGCGACCTGGGCCATCGGCATCGCCGAGCCGTAGGCATCCACCTGGATCGGGTCGAGGATCGAGGGCGTGGCGCGCCCGGTGCGCAGCGAGCCGAGATCCTTCGAGAGCGCGGCGACGGCGCCCTGCATCCGGCGCTTGATGTCGTTGAGGTCGAATTCCGGTGTGGCCATGAGAATCGTCCCGAGACGTCTGACGTGGTCTTCTCGCCCGGCGCGGGCAGTCGCGGCCTCAATGGACGAATTTTTTCAGGGCCGCAAACGGTTGCGGCCCCATCGCGGCCGCGGCGTCAGGGCGCGACCAGCGTCGAGGGTGCGTCGCCCGACAGGATCGCGGCGATCGAGCTCGGCGGGTGAAGCGAGCCGACCACGATCGACAGGCGGCTCTCCCGGGCCAGCGCGAAGGCGGCGGTGTCCATGACCTTCAGGTCGCGGGCAATCGCCTCATCGTGGGTGATGCGGTCGTAGCGGGTGGCGTTCGGGTCGGTCTTCGGATCGGCGGAATAGACGCCATCGACCTGCGTCGCCTTCAGCACCGCGTCGCAACGCAACTCGGCGGCGCGCAGCACGGCGGCAGTGTCGGTGGTGAAATACGGGTTGCCGGTACCCCCGGCCAACACGACCACCTGTCCCTTGTCCAGGTGATGCAAAGCCGGCTGGCGGGCATAGGTCTCGCAGATCGTCGGCATCGATACGGCCGACATGGTCCGCGCCTGGACGCCGGCCGCGTTCAACGCCGTCTCGATCGCGAGCGAGTTCATGACGGTCGCCATCATGCCCAGCGAATCCCCGGTGGCCCGGTCGATCCAGCCGGCCGCGGAGATGCGCGCGCCACGGATCATGTTGCCGCCGCCCACCACGATGGCGACTTCGGCGCCGGCCTCGATGGTGCGGGCGATGTCATCAGCCAAAGCTGCCAGCGTCGGCGGATGCAGCCAGTAGCCGTCCGGTGCGGCGAGCGCCTCCCCTGACAGCTTTACGAGGATACGGCGAAATGGCGTCGTCTCCGGCATCTCGATCCCCGTTCGACCCGCCCCGCGCGAGCCGGGAGGCTTCTACGTCAACCGTGTGAGCGCCGTCGAGGGGCGCACCGCGATCGGACGGGGATCGTCGGACGAAACACCACCGACACGCGACCGACGTGCAGCCCTGGCAAACGGTCTGGAAACGACACCCGGCCCGGAACATCCATGCGCATCGCCCTGGTGATCAACACCGAATCCGGTAGCATCGGCGGCGCGACCCCGGAGGCGATCCGAGAGCGGATCCTTGCGACCGGGATCGAGGCGCTGGGCGAAGCCGACCGGGGCGACTCCCTCCCGGCGCGCATCGCGGCGGCGGTGGCCGAGCCGGGGATCGACGCGGTGGTGGTGGCAGGTGGCGACGGCACGGTCGCCTGCGCGGCTGCCGCCCTGGTCGAGCGCGGGACGCCGCTCGGCATCCTCCCGCTCGGAACCATGAATCTGCTGGCGAAGGATCTCGGCCTGCCGCTCGATCTCGATGGCGCCATCGCCAATCTCGCGCAGGGCGTGCCGCGCCGGATCGATGTCGGCGACGTGAACGGCCGGGTCTTCGTGATCAATTCCGTGCTCGGCATGGCCGCGCGGGTCGCCCGCCACCGGGAGGCCCATCGCACGCGCCGGGCCATACGCACCCTGCTGCGCTGGGCGCTCGGCCTGCTGCGCCACCTCGGCCGCTATCCGCGCCTCACGGTGACCGGCCTGATCGATGGGACGGCGCGGCGTCTGCGAGGACGGCTGATGGCGGTGGTCGTGGGCGACTACGTCGAGCAGCCGGGACAGATGCTCGTGCGGGCGCCGGTCGATGCCGGGCAGCTCACGCTCTACGTCCTGACCAACCTCTCGGTGTGGCGCAGCCTGCGCCTCGCCGTCGGAGTCGCCCTCGGCGACTGGCGCCGGCTGCCCGACGTAGAGCGGCTGCCGGTCGGCGACCTCAGCATCGCGTCGCGCCGCCAGGCGCTGCTGGTGATGAATGACGGCGAGGTTCTTTTGATCCCCACGCCCCTGCACTAACGCATCCGGCGGCACGCGCTGACCGTGATCGTGCCGCGCTCGGAGTCAGGCCAGCGCTTCACAGGCGGGAGCCTGGACGCATGAGGCGGATCAGCCACATCTCCGACCTCCATTTCGGCCGCACCGACCCGGCCGTCGTCGCGGCGCTCATCGCCGCGTTGAACGCGGACGCGTCGGACCTGATCATCGTCTCGGGCGACTTCACCATGGCGGCGCGCCCGTCCGAGTTCGGGCAGGCCCGCGCCTTCCTGAACCGCCTGTCGCCGCCCTGGATCGGCGTGCCCGGCAACCACGACATCTCGCCCTACGACCTGCTGCAGCGGTTCGCGCGGCCCTTCGCGCGCTACCGGCACGCCATCGCGCAGGAGACAGAGCCGTGTTTCACGGATTCGGAGATCGGGGTGGTTTGCCTGAACACGGTGCGGCGCTGGGCGCCGGAGCCGGACTGGTCGCACGGGATAATCCGGCGCAGCCAGATCGCCCGGACCGAGGCACGCCTCGCGGCCATGCCGGAGCACCTGTTCAAGATCGTGGTGGGCCACCACCCGTTCAGGCCGCCGCCCTGGGACGAGGAGGCCCGATTGGTTGGGCGCGCCGACTTGGCGCTGGCCACGTTTCGCAGGTGCGGTGTCGGCCTGACGCTGGCCGGCCACCTGCACCGGCACTATGCGCGCTTTGATCTGGACGACGATACCGCCGCGGAAGCGATCGATCGCGGTGTGATGCGCGGTGGCCGGGGACGGCTGCTGGCCGTCCAAGCCGGCTCGGCGACGTCGACGCGCCTGCGCGGGAACGAGCCCAACGCCTACAACCGCATCACCATTGCAGATGGCTGCGCCACCGTTGCGGTTCGGATCTGGGATGGCAGAGCGTGGGTCGATGCGGCGCCGGCGTGATGGGAGACCACTACGCCGGCGCAAATTCTCAGCTGCCGGTCAGCACGCCGACGGCGCCGACGACGGTCATCACGAGACCGGACGCGAAGACGCCGATCATCAGGTAGGAGAAGGGTTTCAAAGCCATGCGGCGACAGTACTGCGCTTCTGCGAGATAGCGTGTGCGCCGCAACACGGGACAGACGATCACCCCCTGCCCGATCACGCCCCCCGCGTGGCGAGGGCATCGACCACGGCTTCCGGGTGACGATGGATCGTCCAGAGCAGGGCCAGGGCGGTCGCGTTCGGCTTTGACTTGCCCTGCTCCCAGTTCTTGACCGTCGCCTCTTCCAATCCGAACCGGAGTGCGAACTGGGCCTGCGAGAGATGCAGGGCTTCCCGCACGCTTCGCACCGAGATCGCATCCGGCCCATGCTTGCGGACCTCGATGCCCAGCCCCTTCAACTCGGATCGCAGGCGCTCGAGGCTCTCGACCTTGGGCACCACGACATACGCTTCCCCCGTATCGAACAGCTCCGTCATGACGGCGCGGGCAGCCTTCACGGGAAGATGCCTACGGACGAGGGCGCGGGCGGCTTCAATTGTGTCGAGGTCCGTGCCCGCCAGACGCCTGAGACCGAGACGCTCTGCCGAGCCTTCGCGGACGGGAGGCTCGTCCCGGATTTGCACCCGTTGTCCGAACGCCGCCAACAATGCGGATCTCGTCGACATCCAGCGCCTCCAAGACCCCCTGGGCGATATCCCGAAGCACGACCGGCCCCTATCTCGTCATGCGGTCGATATGCAGGCCGACCAACCCGAGGAAGCGCCCCGTGAGCGTCACCTCGGCCATCACATCGAGCGTACCCCATGGCGTCTGCAATGCGACCGTGAAGATCGGATCGTCGCTTTTGGCGTGATCGACGACGATCGTGACCGCGCAAACCGCCAAGCGCCAATCCTATACGCAACCTGCCTATAAGATGCTGGCGATGGCACCCGGGTCAAGGGCTGTCCTCTCCTCGACGTCCGAACCGCCCGCAATCCCGGCTCAAGATACGCCAAGGCCGGCTTCGCGCGCCTCGCCGGGGCCGCCGACAAAAGAAAACCCCGCCCGGCTTGCGCCGGACGGGGCGTCGAAATCATCGAACCGCGGTCCGAAAAAATCAGGCGCGACCGGCCTGCTGAGCCACCTCGGTGGCGAAGTCCGGCCCGTCTTCCTTCTCGATGCCCTCGCCCAGCGCGTAGCGCACGAAGGCCGTGAGCGTCACCGGGCCGCCGACCTTGGTGCCGGCCTCCTTGAGAACCTGGCTCACCGTCTTCGAGCCGTCATGCACGAAGGGCTGATCCAGGAGGGTGACCTCCTTGTAGTAGCTCTTCAGGCCGCTCTCGATGATCTTGGCCATCACGTGGTCCGGCTTGCCGGCGTTCTTCTCGCGCAGGATGTTCGACTCGCGCTCCACCGTGGCGGCATCGACGCCCGAGGCGTCGAGCGCCACCGGGTTGGTCGCCGCGACATGCATGGCGATCTGGCGGCCGAGCGCCGACAGCGCCTCGACGTCGCCCTCGGACTCGAGCGCCACGAGCACGCCGATCTTGCCGAGGCCCTCGGAGATCTGGTTGTGCACGTAGGAGGCGATGACGCCCTTGTTGACCTCGAGCTTGGCGACCCGGCGCAGGTTCATGTTCTCGCCGATGGTGGCGATCAGGGCCTGCAGCTTCTCGGAGACCGTCTCGGTGGCGCCCGGGAAGTGAGCGCTCTGGAGGCCCTCCAGCGTGCCATCGGTGTTGAGCGCGATCTTGGCGGCCTCGCGGACGAAGCCCTGGAAGGCGTCGTTGCGGGCGACGAAGTCGGTCTCGGAATTGACCTCGACGATCGCGGCATGGTGGCCGGCGGACTCGACGGCGACCAAGCCCTCGGCGGCGACGCGGCCGGCCTTCTTGGCGGCCTTGGCGAGACCCTTCTTGCGCAGCCAGTCGACCGCGGCCTCGATGTCCCCCTGCGTCTCGTTGAGCGCGCCCTTGCAATCCATCATGCCGGCGCCGGTCGTCTCCCGGAGCTCCTTCACCATCGCGGCGGTGATGTTGGCCATGGCGGTCCCTTTCGTGTGGTCTGGATGAGAGAGGCCCGGCGCGCGGGTGAGCGGCCGGGCCCGGTATGGCTGGAACCGCGACAGCCCGATGACGGGCCGCCGCGAAATCCCGATGGATCAGGCCGCCGCAGCAGCCTCGACGAAGCCGCGGGCCTGCGAGACCCACGAATCGCGATCGATGCGGCCGTTGAGCTTCAGGTCGGCATCGACCTTGGCGACGTCCTCGGCGGTCATCGCGGCGATCTGCCAGTAATGGTAGATGCCGGCATCGTTGAGCTTCTGCACGATCTGCGGGCCGGCGCCGTTGAGCTTGGTCAGGTCGTCCGGCGCGCCGCGCGGGGCGGCGAGCAGCTCGAAATGCTCGGTCGACTCGGCGAGCATCGCCACGTCGGCCGGATCGAGAGCGTCGGACTCGACCGTGACGGCCGCGTCGTCGTTGGCCGGCAGCTCTTCGGCCATCGGCTCCTCGGAGGCGCCGAGATCCATGCCCGACGAGCCCTGTGCGCGCGAGATGCCGTCGATTGCGGCCTTGGCGATCAGGTCGCAGTAGAGCGCGATGGCGCGGCCGGCGTCGTCGTTGGCCGGGACGATGTAGCTGATGCCGTCCGGGTTGCAGTTGGTGTCGACAATGGCGGCCACCGGGATCCCGAGGCGGTTCGCCTCCTTGATCGCCAGCTGCTCCTTGTTGGTGTCGATCACGAACAGCAGGTCGGGGACGCCGCCCATGTCCTTGATGCCGCCGAGGGCCTTCTCGAGCTTCTCCTTCTCACGGGAGAGCATCAGGCGCTCCTTCTTGGTCAGGCCGGGGCCGCCGGTCTCCAGCGTCTCGGTGACCTTCCGCAGGCGCGAGATCGAGCCCGAAATGGTCTTCCAGTTGGTGAGCATGCCGCCCAGCCAGCGGGAGTTGACGTAGTACTGGGCCGAGCGCTTGGCCGCCTCGGCGATCGTGTCGGCCGCCTGGCGCTTGGTGCCGACGAACAGCACACGGCCGCCCTTGGCGACGGTGTCGCTCACAACCTGCAGCGCCTGGTGGAGTGCCGGCACGGTCTGGGCAAGGTCGATGATGTGGATGTTGTTGCGCGTGCCGAAGATATACGGCTGCATCTTCGGGTTCCAGCGGTGCGACTGGTGACCGAAATGGGCGCCCGCCTCAAGGAGCTGACGCATAGAGAAATCGACGGCCATATCTGTGTACTCTCCGGTTGGATCCGCCGCGGAGGGATGCAGCCGCCCGACGCAGTCGAACGACCACCGGAAACGCCTCATTCAGGCATGAGGCCGGCTCCGCGTGTGGGATGGGCGGGCCCATAGCAGAGTGCGGGGTTCGCGGCAAGAAGCGCCTCAAGCGGATCGGCGATAATGGATCGCTCGCGTGATGCTTCGGCTGCAGCCCGGATCACCCGCCCGCGAACACAGCTGCCACGTCGGGCGCCATCATGATCCGATAAGCCCCGGCCGCCAGATCCGCCGGCAGGTCCAGCCCGCCGACCCGGTCCCGGTGCAGGGCCGTCACGTGGTTGCCCACGGCGGCGAACATCCGGCGAACCTGATGGTATCGGCCCTCGGTCAAGGTGACCGCGCAGTGGGTGGCATCCTCGACCGCGAGCGCCACCGGGAGCAGGGGCCGCTCCTCGCCCTCCAGCATCAGCGTGCCGGAGGCGAAGACCGCTGTCTCGCTGCCGGTCAGGGGACGCTCGAGGGTCACGCGGTAGCGCTTCGCCACATTGGCCTTCGGACTGATGATCCGGTGCAGCAGCGCGCCGTCGTCGGTAAGCAGCAGCAGGCCGGAGGTCTCCTTGTCGAGGCGGCCCACGGTGGAGAGCGGCGGGTCGCGGCGGCGCCAGCGCTCCGGCAGCAGCCCGTAAACCAGCGGACCTGCCTCCTTATGCGAGCAGGTCACGCCCAGCGGCTTGTGCAGCATCAGGCAGAGGCCCGGGAGCGGATCGAGGGCTTCGCCGTCGACCACCAGCCGATCCGGCAGGTCGGGATCCAGGGCGATTCGGTCCCCCGCATCGGCCCATTCCACGCCGTCGAGGCGGATCGCGCCGGCGCGCGCCAGATTCTGGATCTCCCGGCGCGAGCCGTAGCCCAGATTGGCGAGCAGCTTGTCCAAGCGGACCGCCTTCGCGCTCACCGGCGCGCCTCGTAGACCCGGTAGCCATTCGCCTGGACGGTCACGGCTACGCTGCGGAACGCCGCCTGAAGCGTCGCCTCGTAGGGCAGGTGTGCGTTGGCCACGAGCCACAAGGTACCGCCGGGCCGCAGCACCTCGGCGGCCCGGGCCACGAAGGCCCGGCCGAGCGCCTGATCCTCGGCGCCCCCCTCGTGGAACGGCGGGTTCATCACGACGAAGTCGAGCTTGCTGGGCACGAGCCCGGGCGTGCGGATATCGGCCCAGAGGATCGTCGCCCGCGGGTCGGCGACGTTGCGGCGGGCCATCTCGACGGCGCGCCGGTCGATCTCCACCAGAGTCATCGCGGTCACGGCTTCCGAGGCGAGGACCGCCCGGGCCAGGATCCCGAGGCCGCAACCGAGATCGGCGCCCCGACCCTTCAACGCCGGCAGGTTCGCCAGGAGCAGGGCCGTACCGGGATCGAGCCGGTCCCAGGAGAAGATGCCGGGCTGCGTGCACAGGGCGAGGTTGTCGACATGGCGGGGGCTGCCCTCGTCGATCGCCTCGGCGATGCCGGCCGGCTCGGATGGCCGGTCGGTGCGGCAGATCCGGTGGTGCCGGCGCGGCTGGTCGGCGGCAGCGCACCCGAAGGTGGTGAGTTCCTTGGCCAGCCGGGTTCCGCCCCGATCCTTGGGCGCCAGGGCGATCATCCGGCCGCCCGGCCCCAGCGCCCGGAGCACCTGCGCAAGCACGTAGCGCCGCTCCACCGTTCCGGGCGGGGCGAGGACCGTGGCGGTGTCGAGGCTGTTCTCGGACAGATCCTCGAGCCGCGCGGCACCGGGAATCAACGGGGAAACCTGGACGGCATCGCCGGGGATCTCGGCGAGATCCATCGGCGGCAGGCCGTAGACGGCATGTCGCATGAATGATTCGGGCGTTGGAGAGCTGGCCCCGGAACGCAATTCCGCGACGGTGCGGGGAAAACCCGCGCCCGACTCGGATCATCCGGGGGAACGTCCCGGTTTATACCGGATTGGAGCCGGAAGCCCAGTCTCCCCGATCGACGCGGCCCGGATCGGGGATCATCCCCGGGGGAATTCGAGACCCATTTCGCGGTAGCGGGCCGGGTCGTCGGCCCAGTTCTCCCTCACCTTCACGTGCAGGAACAGGTGGACCTTCGCGTCGGCCGCCTCGGAGATCCCGATCCGGGCCGCTTGCCCGATCGCCTTGATGGTCTGACCGCCCTTGCCGAGCACGATCGAGCGCTGGCTCTCGCGCTCCACGAAGATCGTCTGCTCGATCCGCACCGACCCGTCGGGCCGGACCTGCCACTGGTCGGTCTCGACGGTAGAGCGATAGGGCAGTTCCTCGTGCAGCCGATCGTAGATCTTTTCCCGGGTGATCTCGGCGGCCAGCATGCGGAGCGGCGCGTCCGAGACCTGATCCTCCGGGTAGAGCCACGGCCCCGCCGGCATCCGGGCGGCGAGCGCCCGCCGGAGATCCTGCACGCCGCTGCCGTTCAGCGCCGAGATCATGAAAGTCGCGGCGAAGGGTGCGGCGGCGTTGAGCTTGGCCGCGAGATCGAGCAGCCGCTCCCGCGCGATCAGGTCGATCTTGTTGAGGATCAGCAGCTTGTCGCGCTTCACGCCGTCGAGGCGGCCGAGCACGGCCTCGACCTCCTCGTCGACACCCTTGCGGGCATCCACCAGCAGGCAGACGGCGTCCGCGTCCGCGGCGCCGCTCCAGGCCGAATGGACCATCGCCCGGTCGAGCCGACGCTTCGGCGCGAAGATGCCGGGCGTGTCGACCAGAACGACCTGCGCGGAGCCTTCGATGAAGATGCCGCGCACCAGCGCCCGCGTGGTCTGCACCTTGCGCGAGACGATGGAGACCTTCGTGCCGACGAGGTTGTTCAGCAGCGTCGACTTGCCGGCATTCGGCACGCCGATCAGCGCGACGAAGCCCGCCCGGGCGTCGGCCGGCGTGCCCGGGAGCGCCGAGACGGCGTTGGCGGGCCCCTGGTTCGAAGCGTCGTCCTGATCGTGCTCGGTCATGCTGTCTCCGTCGGCCCCGCCGCCGGCAGGGCTCCGATCCCCTCCCGTTCCAACAGCGCCTGCGCGGCCGCCTGCTCGGCGATCCGCTTGGATGTGCCCTCGCCGAGCCCCGGCGCAAGGCCCTCGACCTCAACCGCGATGCGGAATCGCGGCGCGTGGTCCGGGCCGGTACGCTCAACCACCGCGTAGGTGGGGATCGGCAGGCTCCGGCCCATGGCCCATTCCTGCAGGGCGGATTTGGCGTCGCGACCCCGTGCCGCCGCATCCGGCTCGCTCGGATGGAAATGCACCTCGACCACCGCCCGGGCGGCATCGAACCCAGCATCGAGATAGATGGCGCCGAGGATCGCCTCGCACACGTCGGCCAGGATGGTCTGGTTGCGCCGTCCCCCACCCATGACCTCGCCCTGTCCGAGGATCAGGTACGGCCCGACATCCCAGGCGGCGGCCACGACCGCGCAGGTCTCCCGCCGCACGAGCGCCGCGAGGCGTCGCGACAGGTCACCCTCGTCGGCATCCGGAAACGCGGCGTAGAGCCGGTCCGCGACCGCAAGGCCGAGCACGCGGTCGCCGAGGAACTCGAGGCGCTGGTAGCTGCCGCCGCGTCCGGCGGCCTTGCTGGTATGGGTCAGCGCGCGGGTGAGCAGGCTCTGATCGGCGAAACTGTGACCGATCCGCGCCTCAAGCTCGCTTAGCGGCGGTCGCGGCTTGTGGGCGCGCCGGGTCCGCGCCGAGATCCGGGGCTGGGCCGCCTCGTCCAAGTCCGCACCGATCAATGGATCGTCGAGAACAGGCGCGACCAGCGGACATGGGCCGGCCAGTTCCAGACCTGCCACGCCGGCGTGCCCTCGTCGATCGAGAAGAAGATCATCTCGGCCCGGCCCACGAAATTGGCGAAGGGCACGTAGCCGACATTGGCGAGATCGCGCGAATCGGTGGAGTTGTCGCGGTTGTCGCCCATCATGAAGAAGTGGCCGGCCGGGACCGTATAGAGTTCGGTCTTGTCCCAGAAGCCGTTGTCGCCGTCGCGCTCGATCACATTATGGACCACGCCGTTGGGCAGGGTTTCCAGGTATTGCGGCACCTTGGTCGCCTGTCCGTAGGGATCGGTCGTCTCGTAGTCGGAGATCCGCTCGCGCTTGACCGCCTTGCCGTTGATGTTGAGCACGCCGTCGATCATCTGAATCTTGTCGCCCGGCAGGCCGATCACGCGCTTGATGTAATCGGTGGAATTGTCCTTCGGCAGCTTGAACACCGCAATGTCGCCACGCTTCGGCTCGGCGGCCCAGATCCGGCCATCGGCCTGGACCGGAATGTATTCCGAAAGCGGCAGCGAATACTTGGAGTAGCCGTAAGAGTATTTTGAAACGAACAGATAATCGCCGATCAGCAGGGTCGGCACCAGCGAGCCGGACGGGATGTTGAACGGCTGAAACAGCAGCGTCCGCACCACGAGGGCGATGAGCAGCGCCTGGATGCCGACCTTCAGGGTCTCGCGGATGCTGGCCCAGGTGCCGGTTTCGGCGGGCTTCCTGAGCGGCTTGCCGTCGTAATCCACGCGCACGTTCCGTCTTCGGTTGAAATTGCGTCGTCTGCCGCCTGCGGAGGCGGCGCGGTCAGCGGTTGTCCCGAGGAATACGCCGCAATCGTGTCCGCCGTGAGCGGCGGGTCTAGACCAAGCGCGATCCCCCCGCAACGCACGAAGGGGGCCGGCTAATCCGCGCGCTCGTCAGGCGGCATTCGCGGCCGGCAGCGCCTCGATGATCACGAAGGCTTGTGCCAGGGGTGGATCGTCGGTCAGGCTGACGTGAAGGTGGGCCGCATGGCCCGGCGGCAGCAACTCCGTGAGTCGCTCTGCGGCCCCTCCGGTGAGGTGCAGGGTCGGCTGGCCAGAGGGGAGGTTCACCACCTCCATGTCGCGCCAGAACACACCGCCGCTGAGGCCTGTGCCGAGCGCCTTGGCGCAGGCCTCCTTAGCAGCAAAGCGCCGGGCATATCCCTCGGCGCGGGCGGCGCGCGCGTCGCAGCGTGCCCGTTCCCCGTCTGTGAAGACGCGATGGGTGAACCGCGCGCCGTGGCGCTCCAAGGTCCGGGCGATCCGGCGAATGTCGCAGAGGTCCGATCCAATTCCGATGATCATGAGGACCGGGCCCGATCCATGGCGGCCCGCATGTCCCGCACGGCCTGGGCGAGCCCTGCGAAGATCGCGTCGGCAATCAGGGAATGGCCGATGTTGAGCTCCCGGATCTGTGGGAGAGCCGCGACGGGACCGACGCTGCCGAGGGTGAGGCCGTGGCCGGCATGGATCTCAAGCCCCAGGCCGGCGCCGTGCTCGGCGGCGCGCCGGATCCGGGCCAGCTCGTGCGCGGTCCGCGCCGCATCGTCGTCCAGGGCGGCCTCACAGTAGCTGCCGGTATGCAGCTCGACCACCGGTGCGCCGAGGGCCCGGGCGGCCTCCATCACCGCCGGTTCCGGTTCCACGAACAGCGACACCCGGATACCGGCTTCCGACAGCGCCCTGATGCGTGGGGCGAGGTGGTCGCGACCGCGGATGATGTCGAGGCCCCCCTCGGTGGTGCGTTCCTCGCGCTTCTCCGGAACGAGGCAGGCGGCGTGCGGTCGGGTGCTCAGCGCGATCGCCACCATCTCGTCGGTCGCCGCCATCTCGAAGTTGAGCGGAACGGACAGGCCACGCTTGAGCGCCACGATGTCGCTGTCGCGGATATGGCGCCGGTCCTCGCGCAGGTGCGCGGTGATGCCGTCCGCCCCGGCCTCGACCGCGAGCAACGCAGCCCGCATCGGGTCAGGATAGTCGCCGCCGCGGGCGTTGCGGACGGTGGCGACGTGATCGATGTTGACGCCGAGGCGCAGCTTTTCGGAGGTCATCCGCTGGTTCGTCCCAAGATCGGCGTGATGCGCCGGGCTTCTGGCCGCGATATGCTGGCGTGCTGACGTTCCGGCAAGCCGGCGTAACGGATGTTGCGCCGCGCGCCGGCTCTATTCGCGAACCACTCCGGCTTGCCATCCCAGCAAAAACCGACTATGCGCCGCCCCTCGCGTTCGCTCCGGCCGGGGGCTGAACGGACGGTGCCGCTTGCGGCATAGGGCTCGTCAAGATCCCGTCGTCCGGTGTCTCCGCCTTCGATCAACCGCTCGGGCCTGAAAATCGGCTCGAAGGGCTTGGCGCCGGGCGATTCGCGATCTGAACCGGCCCGAACCACCCGCCTCCGGGCGGCCGGGCTCCTTTTGACGACGAAAGGCCCGACAATGCCTCTCTACGAGCATGTGCTCTTGGCCCGCCAGGACGTGACGTCCCAGCAGGTCGAGACGATGATCGACACCTACAAGGGTGTGATCGAGCAGAACGGTGGCCGTCTCGAGAAGATCGAGATGTGGGGCGTGAAATCCCTCGCCTATCGGATCAAGAAGAACCGCAAGGCGCATTTCGCGCTGCTGAACATCGACGCCCCGCCGGCCGCGATTGCCGAGATGGAGCGCCAGATGCAGATCTCCGAGGACGTCCTGCGCTTCATGACCGTCCGGGTCGAGGAGCTCGACCAGGAGCCGTCCGCCATGATGCAAAAGCGCGACCGCGACGACCGCAAGGATCGCGAGCGCGGCCGTCGTCGTGACGATGAGGGCTTCGGCGGTGGTGGCGGCTTCGGCGGCGACCGGGGTGACCGCGGCGATCGGGGTGATCGCGGCGAGCGCAGCTTCGGCGGGGAGGGCTAACCCATGGCATTCGGTGCTGGTGCTGGTGCTGGTGCGGGCGGTGGACGCCGCCCCTTCTTCCGTCGTCGCAAGACCTGCCCGTTCTCCGGCGCGAACGCGCCGAAGATCGACTACAAGGACGTGAAGCTCCTGTCCCGCTATGTGTCCGAGCGCGGCAAGATCGTGCCGTCGCGGATCACCGCGGTCTCGGCCAAGAAGCAGCGTGAGCTCGCTCAGGCGATCAAGCGCGCACGCTTCCTCGGC
Source organism: Methylobacterium sp. J-088 (assembly GCF_022829295.1). Classification (GTDB taxonomy): domain Bacteria; phylum Pseudomonadota; class Alphaproteobacteria; order Rhizobiales; family Beijerinckiaceae; genus Methylobacterium. Next base: position 52,741 of record NZ_JAKSYH010000039.1, on the reverse strand, counting down.
CTGCTGCCCTACGTGATCAAGTAAATCACGGATCACCCACCGGCCCGGCATCTGCCCGGGCCGGTCCTCGCAGAGGGCGGCCCTGGTCGCCCGATCGTTGGGGCGCGGAGTCGCCTCTAACCCTGCCGCAGCGGCAGTGGGACAGCGGAATCCATGGTACAGCAAATCGGCATCGGTATCGGCGCTGGGCTCGTCTCGGCACTCCTGTTCGGGGTGCTTCTGAAGGCGACGCCGCTCGCGATCCTGCTCTATCTCGTGGCGCCGCTGCCGATCCTGATCGTCGGCCTCGGCTGGAGCCACAAGGTCGCCTTGACGGCGGCGGCGGCGGGCAGCCTTGCCCTCGCCCTGGTGATCGCGCCCTTCATGGGTCTGGCCTTCGGCGCCTACATCGCCCTTCCCGCTTGGTGGCTCGCCTACCTGACGCTCCTCGGGCGCGAAACGGCCCGCGGCCTCGAATGGTATCCCACCGGCCGCCTGCTCGGATGGATCGCCGCCACGGCGGCTCTGGCTTTCATCGCCATCGCGGTCCTGTCCTCGCCGAACCACGCCGCCTTCGATCGGCAGTTGCGCAGCCTCGCCCAGACGCTGGTGCAGGCCCGCATGCCCGCCACCCGCACGGCCGAGCAGGGCCGCCGGGCCGAGGCGCCACCGGCCGAGACCGACCGGTCCGGCCAGGATGCGGGCGCCGACACCGATACGCAGACCCCGGCCGAAACCGATGACGCCGACGTCACGCGGACCGAGATGGCCGACGCCCTGGCGCGCGTGGTGCCGGCCTTCGCGGCCAACGGGCTGGCGCTGCTGCTCGCCTTCTATCTCTGGGCCTCGGCCCGGATCGTGAAGATTTCCGGCCGTCTGCCGCGGCCCTGGCCGGATCTTCCGTCGACCACCATGCCGCGGATCACGCTCGCCGCCCTCGGCGCTGCACTGCTGATGTGCCTCGGCCCCGGCTATGTCGGCGTGCTCGGCGTCGCCCTGGTGGGGGGGTTCAGCGCGGCCTTCGCGCTGCAGGGCCTCGCCGCCTTCCACGACCGCTCCCGCGGCCGGCCCGGGCGCACCCTGATGCTGTTCGGGCTGTACCTGATCCTGTTCGTGACGCAGGGCATCGCCCTCGTCGCCCTCACCCTGTTCGGCCTCGCCGACACAGCCCTCGACCGCCGGCGTTCCCAGGATCGCCCGAGGAACAACCCGGCGCCGTGAAACCCCGGCCCGCGTGGCCGACCATCTGAAGGAGAAAGACCATGGAAGTGATCCTGCTCGAGCGCGTGGCCAAGCTGGGCCAGATGGGCGAGACCGTGAATGTCCGCCCGGGCTTCGCCCGCAACTTCCTGCTCGCCCGCGGCAAGGCCCTGCGTGCGACGGAAAACAACAAGAAGCACTTCGAGGCCCAGCGCGCCCAGCTCGAGGCCCGCAACCTCGACCGCAAGAAGGACGCCGAGGCTGTGGCCGAGAAGCTGAACGGCCAGAGCTTCGTCCTGATCCGCCAGTCGGGTGAGACCGGCGTGCTCTACGGCTCGGTCTCGACCCGCGACCTCGCCGATGTCGTCGCGAAGGACGGCTTCACGGTGGATCGCGGCCAGTTCACCCTGAACCAGCCGATCAAGACGCTCGGCCTGCACAAGGTCCCGGTGGTGCTGCACCCCGAGGTCGAGGTTGAGGTCACCGTCAACGTCGCCCGCAGCCCCGAGGAGGCCGAGCGTCAGGCCCGCGGCGAGTCCGTGACCGAGCGCGAGGCATTCAACCTCGACGATCTCGGCCTCGAAGTCGGCGCGGCGCTGGCCGATGCCGGCGAGGGCGCCGACGACCGCGGCTGATCCGCTTCGCAATGCCGCTCGATCCGGGCCCGCCCGGATCGAGCATCTTCAGGGGGACGGGCTGGCGCCGCACGGCGCTGCCGTCCCCCTTCTGTTGACGACGGCACGCGCAGGCAGGACACGGGTCAAAAGCCTACTTCTGGGGAAGCGCCCGGTGCCCGACACACTGCCTGACGATCGCCATCCGCCCGCGCGGTTCAACGCGGCCCGGTACTGCCTCGCCGAGAACGCGCGGCTGCACCCCGACAAGACCGCCCTTGTGATGGTGGGCGACGGCACGGTCGAACGGCTCTCATTCGATGCGGTCGAGCGCGCGGTGCGCGGCATCGCGGCGGGCCTGCTCGGGCTCGGGCTCGCACCGGGCGACCGGGTGATGATCCGGATGGGCAACGAGGCCGATTACGTCCTCGTGCATTTCGGCGCGCTCGCGGCCGGGCTGGTGTCGCTGCCCTCCTCGCCGCAGCTCACGGAGGGCGAGGCGGCGTTCCTGATGGAGAATTCGGGCGCCGCCGCTGTGGTCGTCGGAAGCGGCGGCATCGTCGCGCCGGAGGTCCTGGGCGACAGGCTGCTCCTCGATACCGCGGCGATCGCCGCCTTGAAGGCCGGGCCGCCGCTTCCCGACTACGCCGACACCGCCGCGGACGATCCGGCGATGCTGATCTACACCTCTGGCACGACGAGCCGGCCGAAGGGCGTGCTGCACGCGCACCGCGCCGCCTATGGCCGCCGGCCGATGCTCGCCCACTGGCTCGGCCTCACCGAATCCGACGTGATGCTGCACGCCGGTACCATGAACTGGACCTACACGCTGGGCGTGGGCCTCAGCGATCCGTGGTCGGTGGGCGCCACGGCGGTGCTGTACAACGGCCCGCGCGATCCCGCGGTCTGGCCGCGGCTGATCGCGGACTACGGCGCCACGGTCTTCGCCGCCGTGCCGACCCTCTACCGCCAGATCCTGAAATACGGCGCTCTGGAGGCCCACGACCTGTCGCGCCTGCGCCATGGCTGCACGGCGGGCGAACCGCTCCCGGTGGAACTGCTCGCGGCGTGGCGCGAAGCCACCGGCACGCCCCTCTATGAGGCGCTCGGGATGAGCGAGATCTCGACCTATATCTCCAGTGGCCCCACGATCCCGGTGCGCCCCGGCTCGGCCGGCAAGCCGCAACCCGGGCGGCGCGTGGCGATCCTGCCGACGGAGGGCGAGCCGGTCCCGCTGCCGGCGGGCGAGACCGGACTGCTGGCCGTCCACCGCTCCGAGCCGGCCCTGATGCTGGGCTACTGGAACCGGCCCGAAGAAGAAGCCGAGGTGATGCGCGGCGACTGGTTCGTCGGCGGCGACCTCGCCCGGCTCGATGCCGACGGCTACCTCTGGTTCGAGGGCCGCAACAACGACCTGATGAAGGCGATGGGCTACCGGGTCTCGCCCAACGAGGTGGAGGTGGTGCTGGCCGCCCACCCATCGGTGGCAGAAGTCGGCGTTGCGGAGTTGCCCGTGCGCGCGGATGTCTCAGTCATCTGCGGATTCGTGGTGCTGCAGCCGGATGCAGAGCCCGACGCGGAGGCGCTGCTCGCGTGGTGCGCAGAACGGCTCGCCGCCTACAAGCGCCCGCGGGAGATCCGCTTCCTGCAGTCCCTGCCACGGACGGCCAACGGTAAGGTGCAGCGGAAGCGGCTGGCCGAAGCGGTCGAGTAAGGTGCGCCCTACAGCAGCGTCCCGCGCAGGATCAGCAGCGCCACCGAGAAGTAGATAACGAGCCCGGTGACATCGACCAGCGTCGCCACGAACGGCGCCGAGGCGGTGGCCGGGTCGAAACCGAGCCGTTGGAGCAGGAACGGCAGCATCGAACCCGACAGCGAGCCGAAGGTCACGATCCCGACGAGCGCCAACCCCACCGTGGCGGCGACCAGCGGCCAGTGCTCGCCGTAATCGTAGAGGCCGAGCTTCTGCCACGCCACGATCCGGATCACCGCGATCACCCCGAGGATCGCGCCGAGCAGCATGCCCGTGGGTAGCTCGCGCAACGCCACCCGCCACCAGTCGCGCAGGCGGATCTGATGGAGGGCCAGCGCCCGGATCAGCAGCGAGGTCGCCTGCGAGCCCGAATTGCCGCCCGAGCTCATGATCAGCGGGATGAACAGCGTCAGGACGATCGCCTTCTCCAACTCCCCCTCGAAGCCCTGCATGGCCGAGGCGGTCAGCATCTCCGACAGGAACAGCGCGCAGAGCCAGCCGGCGCGCTTCCGGATCATCGTGAAGAAACCGATATCCATGTAGGGCTCGGGCAGCGCCTCCATGCCGCCGAAGCGCTGCACGTCCTGCGTCTGCTTCTCGATCATCGCGTCGATCATGTCGTCGACGGTGACGATGCCGATCACGTGGCCGACCGCGTCGACCACCGGCAGGGCCAGCAGGTCGTACTTCGAGATCAGCCGGGCCGCTTCCTCGCGGCTCGCGGTCGGCGAGACGGCGAGCGGGCGCCGGCCCGGCGCGACGCTCAGCACGTTGTCGTTCGGATCCCCCGAGATCAGCCGGCGCAGGGGCACCGCCTTGGTCAGCGCGCGGGTGCGCGGATCGAGCACGAAGATCGCGTAGATGGTCTCGCGGGTCTTCTCGACGTGGCGGATATGCTCCAGGGTCTGGCCCACCGTCCAGGTCCCCGGTACGGTGACGAACTCGGTGGTCATCAACGAGCCGACCGTCTCCTCGCCGTAGGCTGAGAGGCGGTCGACGGCGCCGCGGGTCTCGGCGTCGAGACGGGCGCGCAGGTCCGAACGGCCCGGCTCCTCAATCTCGCGGAAGACGTCGGTGACCCGGTCGGCCGACATGCCCGACAGGTAGGCGGCGACGCGGTCGCGGGGCAGCATCTCGATGATGTCGGCGACGCAGTCGAGTTCCGGCTGGTCGAGTACCTCGACGGCCCGCTCGATCGGCAGGCCGAGCAGGATCGCGGCGGCGACTTCGGGGGCTTCGTCGTTGAGCTTTTCGACGATGTCGGGAGCCCGCTCGTCCGAGAGTCGCGCGGCCAGCACGGACGGATCGATGCGCGTGTCGAAAGGGGCGATCTCGTTCATGGCCTCGCCTCGTGGTTACGAGGCGACGCGGCGCCGGTCATCCTGGGTCAGAGCCGTGACCGGGCGGTGCGCCGGTCGCCCCGCGGCCAGGCCTCTCAGCGGCTCAGGCGGGATGACGGAACGGGGCCGGCCACGGCAGGCACGATCGGTCGGGCACGTCGCTTCGCTGGTCGCTGCTGAAGGGGGAGCGCGGCGCCGCCGGAGCGATGTCGCGCGGCTGCGTCGTGCGCCCGCGCACAAATTCCGTCAACCCGTAACCGTTCCAGGGATGCGGGCTTTCAGTCTTCCGCACGCAGGACGCCAGCTGGTGTCGCGCGGCGGCATCAGGGGCGGCCGCCAATCCCTATGAGAAATATAAGTGTTGTGCTCACTTGTATTGCGTCCAAGATATTGCCTATATGGGTTTCACCAACAACGAGGAGAAACGCCATGGCTTGGTCTGCCCCGATCGTGTCCGAGATCTGCGTCGGCATGGAAGTCACCAGCTACGAGTCGGCCGAGATCGACACCTTCAACTGAGCCGATCCCGCGGGGAGTGGAATACGCTCCCGCTGCGCTGGACGCTTCAGTCACCCACACGAAATCCCTTAGGAGGAACACATGGCCTGGACTGCTCCGATCGTTTCCGAGATCTGCGTTGGCATGGAAGTTACCAGCTACGAGTCCGCTGAGATCGACACCTTCAACTAAGATATCGACCGAACAGTTTGGGCGCCGCTTCTCACGAAGCGGCGTTTTTCTTTTGCGCGAGTTCCGAGTTCTCGCCTCCGGCTGTTGAAATCTTGGGATCGTCTCACACGATCCACGGCGGAGCCTCGGGACCCGGCGTCTCAGACGACGAACAACCCGGCGATCGCCGCGCTCGTGAGGTTCGACAGCGTGCCGGCCAGGATCGCCCGCAGCCCGTAGCGGGCGACCTCCGAGCGACGCTCCGGCACGAGGCTCGCAAAGCTCGCGAGCTGGATCGCGATAGACGCGAAGTTCGCGAAACCGCACAGGGCGAAGCACACGATCGCCTGCGAGCGGGCGTCCAGCGTCCCGGCCTTCAGGGTCGGCGATAGGTTGGCGTAGGCCAGGAATTCGTTGAAGGCGAGTTTTTGACCGATCGCGCCGCCGACCAGCGTCGCATTCTCCCACGGTACGCCGAGGAGCCACGCCAGGGGACTCAGCGCCCAGCCGAGCACGCCCTCGAACGAGGCGCCGGGATAGCCCGCCCAGCCGCCGAGGGCGCCGAACAGGCCATCGGCCAGGGCGATCAGCCCCACGAACGCGATCAGCATGGCGCCGACCGAGACGGCCACCATCAGGCCCTTCTGCGTCCCGTCGGCGGCCGCCTCGATGATGTTGGCCGCCCTTGTCTCGGCGAACTCCACCCGGGTGGTGGTGATCCGGGTCGGCTCGGTCGAGGGCACGAGCATCTTGGCGTAGACGAGCCCGCCGGGGATCGCCATCACGGACGCCGCGAGCAGATAGGTCATCGGGACGCCGAGCGCCGCGTAGCCGGCCAGGATCGAGCCGGCGGTGGACGCGGCACCGCTCGACATCACGGCGAACAGCTCGGCCCCGGTCAGGACGCCCAGGAACGGGCGCAAGGCCACTGCGATCTCGCTCTGGCCGATCGCGATGGTGATCACTGCCGCGAAGGACTCGATCGGCGACGTGCCGAGGATCCGCCGGAGTCCTGCGCCCAGCCCACGGGCCAGGGCCTGCATCACGCCAAGATGGTAGAGCACCCCGATCAGGGCGGAGACGTAGAGGATCTGCGGCAGCACCCGCAGCGCCAAAATGAAGCCCGAACCGCCGAACAGCTCGAACATCTTCGGTTCGACGAGGCCTCCGAACAGGAAGGCGGTGCCGCGGTCGCCGTAGGAGAGGATGCGTACGACGATATCGGCTGTCGCATTCAGGGCCGCCTGCCCCGCCGGCAGGAACAGGATCAGGGCGCCGAGGCCGACCTGCAGCGCCAGACCGGTGAGCACCACCCGCGGGCGGATCGCCCTCCGGTTCGTGGAGAACAGCACCGCGACGGCCAGCAGCAGCAGCAGGCTGAGGCCGGCATGGATCAGGCGGTCGAGCATCGCATCCTTCAATCATGAGCGATCACCGCCCATGGAAGGTTCGGGCCAGACCGTATCAATCCGGTTGAAGGGCGACGAGATACGGGACGAAGAGATCGCGCACCTGCGCGAAGCCCCAGTCGAGATCGGCCTCCGTCAGGTCGGTGCCGCCCTGAAGGCGATGGCTCATCCAGTGGCTGGAGACGATCCAGGCATTGTCGATCAGTCGCCCAAGGGCCTCCGGTGCGATCCGCAGCCGTCCGGCCGTCGCCGCCGCCTCGAAGACGCCCCGAGCGAGGCTTTGGGTCCGCGCCCGCAGGGCGTGAACGCGCGGGCGCAACGCCGGGGCGATCTCCACCATGGCGATGCCGTCCCGATAGACGCAGCGGTAACGCCAGATCAGGTCGAACCACCCGCGCTGATAGGCCAGGAGTGCCTCAGGCGCCCCCGGATCCGCCGGCATCCGGCCGGCGACCGCCATCGCCTCCACCTCGAACCTGGCGAACACCGCCTCCACCAAGCCGCTCTTGCGTGGGAAATGATACTGCAGGTTCCCCTCGCGGATCCCCGCTGCCGCAGCGATCTCCGCCGTGGTGACCCGGCCCAGGCCGCGGGTGTTGAACAGCGCCAGACTCACCGCGAGGATCCGCTCGCGCGTGCACGGCGTATCCGCGGGGGCGTCCGCTTCGTCCGGTACCCGGCGACTTTCCCCGCGCGCCATCGTCTTCTCATCCCGTCTAGGGTGTTCACCCTAGACAATCCCCAGGGCCGGGGCTATCCCTGATCCAAGCCCGGACCAACCGGCGAGACGGGAGGCACAGCTTGGCTCAGAGGTTTCAGCTCGCGGGAAGAGTCGCGCTCATCACCGGCGCCGCGAGCGGTATCGGGGCTGCGCTGGCCTCCGGGCTTGCCGCGAAGGGCTGCAGCCTGCTGCTGGTGGACCGCGATCCCGAAGGGCTCGAAACGATCGCCCGGCGGATCCGCGAGAACGGTACTGCGGTCGAGACCCGAGTCGTCGACCTCGTAGACGCGGAGGCGATCCGCGCGCTGCCGGACTGGGCTGCGGACCGCTTCGGACACCTCGATATCCTCATCAACAACGCCGGCGTAGCCTTGGGCGGCCGGTTCGACGAAACGCACCTCGAAGATTTCGAGTGGCTGATGGACATCAACCTGCGCGCGGTCGTGCGGATGTGCCACGCCTTCCTGCCGATGCTGAAGGCGCGCCCGGCGGCGCAGATCGTCAACCTGTCGAGCCTGTTCGGGCTGATCGCGCCGCCCGGTCAGGTCGCCTACTGTACCAGCAAGTTCGGGGTCCGCGGCTTCTCGGAGGCGTTGCGGCACGAATATGCCGGCACCGGCCTCGGCGTGACCGTGGTCCATCCGGGCGGAGTCGCGACTGCCATCTCCCGCAACGCCCGCGGCCGGCGCCAACCCACCGATCCCGACGCGGCCAAGCGCGCGGCGGTTGAGGACGAGAAGGCCCGGGAAGCCTTCGGCAAGTTCCTGACGCTCGCCCCCGCAGACGCCGCTGCGGCGATCATCCGCGGCATCGAGGCCCGGGCGCCCCGCATCGTGATCGGCAAGGATGCCCGCAACGCGGCGCTGATCCAGCGGCTGATGCCGGTGGGCTACTGGAAGATGATGGTCCGATTGTCCGGCGGGAAACTCTGAGATGGCGAGCCTGCGCGCCTATATCGGCGCCTACATGATCCGCAGCCGCGTCCGGGGCCAACTGGCCCGGGCGCTGAATGTGGCCGACTTCCGACGAATCTTCGAGGCGCCGACCTTCCCCGACCCGAAAGGCGTGGCCTACGAGCCCGCCACCCTCGGCGGCGTGCGAGGCGAGTGGGTCCGACCGAAGGCGGGACCCGGGCGGCGGATGCTCTACATCCATGGCGGCGGCTTCATTGCCTGCTCTCCGCGCACGCACCGGCCCGTCACCGGCGCCCTGGCCAGTCGTGGCTTCACGATCTTCGTCCCGGATTACCGACTCGCCCCCGAGCACCCATTCCCGGCCGCGCTGGAGGATGTCGTGGCGGTCTGGCAGGCATTGAGTGCCGAAGGCGCGGCGTGCGTGGCGGGCGAATCCGCTGGCGGCAACCTCGCCCTTGTGCTGATGGGCGAGGCGCGGGCGCGCAACCTGCCGATGCCCTGGGCCGCAGCGCTATTCTCCCCAGCCACCGACTTCGTGTCCGAGGAGGGCTCGCGCGTCACGAATGCATGGCGCGACGCGATGTTCGACCCGAAGGCGCTCACGAAGATCCGGGCGATGTATCTCGGAAACGCTGACCCGGCCGATCCGCGGATCTCGCCGCTGCTCGGCGACCCGACCGGATTTCCGCCGTTGCTGTTCCATGTGGGCGGCCGGGAGGTGCTGCGCGACGATTCCGTGCGCATGGCGGAGCGGGCCCGGGCGGCCGGGGTCGAGGCCGAAGTGAAGGTTTTTCCCGTCGTGGCCCACGCATGGCAGTTCGCGGTGAGCATGCTGCCGGAGGCGCGCGCCTCCCTCGACGAGGCCGCTGCCTTCCTCCAGGCCCACGCACCCAAGACCGACGCCGCCGCTGGGAGCCCCGCACGATGACCGATGTGCCGAACGAGACCGGTCCGGAGCCGCTGGCGGTCCTCATCGTCGGCGCTGGCTTCTCCGGGCTCGCCATGGCGATCCGCTGCAAGCAGGCCGGGATCGCGCCGCTGCGGGTGATCGAGAAGGCCGACAGCCTCGGCGGCACGTGGCACGACAACACCTATCCGGGTGCGGCCTGTGACGTCCCGTCCCACCTCTACTCCCTCTCGTTCGCCCCAAAGGCGGACTGGAGCCGGATGTATGCGCCGCAACCGGAGATCCTGGCCTACCTGCGCGAGACCGCCGAGCGCCACGGGCTGATGCCGCTGATCCGGCTCGGCACGTCCTTCCGGGGTGCGACCTGGGACGAGGCAGGTGGCGTCTGGCGTGTGGAGACCGACCGCGGGCCGATCACCGCGCGGTCAATCGTCTCCGGAATGGGCGGCCTGCATCACCCGGCCTATCCCGACCTGCCCGGCCTCGACGACTTCGCGGGTCCGGCCTTCCACACGGCCGCCTGGGACCATGCGGTGGACCTCGCCGGCAAGCGCGTCGGCGTGATCGGCACGGGCGCGAGCGCGATCCAGGTGGTGCCGGAACTCGCGAAGGTGGCAGGCCACCTGACCCTGTTCCAGCGCACGCCGCCCTGGATCATGCCCAAGAACGACCACGCCATCGCGGAGCGTGCCAAGGCGCGCTACCGGCGCCTGCCGCTGGTCCGGCGGCTCGAACGCGCCCGGCTGTTCTGGCTGCACGAGGTACGCGCCCTCCTCGGCTTCACCAAGGTCTCGAAGCTCACCGGCCAAGCCGAGGCCCTGGCGCGCCGACACCTCGCCAAGGCGGTGCCCGACACGGCGTTGCGGGCGAAGCTGACGCCGAACTACCGGCTCGGCTGCAAGCGCGTTCTGATCTCGGACGACTATTACCCGGCGCTGCAGCGTCCGAACGTCACCCTGGAAACCGGCGGTGTCGCGCGGGTGACGCCGACCGGGCTGGTCACCCAGGACGGCCGGGCGCACGATCTCGACGCGATCGTCTACGCCACCGGCTTCGACGTGACCGCGACCTTCACGCGGATGAACCTCGTCGGCCGCGGCGGCCTGACGCTGAAGGAGGCCTGGTCCGGCGGCATGGGCGCCTACCAGGGCATCACGGTCGTGGGCTTCCCGAACTACTTCATGCTGCTCGGGCCGAATACGGGGCTCGGGCACAACTCGGTCGTCGCGATGATCGAGGTTCAGGTGCAGCACGTGCTCGACTGCCTGAAGGCCCTGCGGCAGGGCACCCGCGCCATCGAGGTCCGGCCCGAGGCACAAGCGCGCTTCCTCGACCGGATCCGCACCCGCCTTGCCGACAGCATCTGGCAGGCCGGGGGCTGCCGGAGCTGGTATCTCGACGCAGAGGGGCGCAACGCAACCCTCTGGCCGGATTCGGTGATGGCCTACCGTCGCAGCGCGCGACGTGCGCGGTTGGCGGATTACCGGCTCGGCTGAGCGCCCAAAGCGCTCAGAACGCGAACCCGGCCGCCTCCTGAAAACCGTCGAGACCGGGCAGCGACGCATCGAACAGCGGACGCGCCCCGAAGGCATCACCGGCCCGGACGAACAGAGTCACCTTGGCGTTGCGGTGGGGGCCCAATACGCAGACGAGACGGCCGTCGTCCTTGAGCTGGTCCAGCAACGCCTGCGGCCGGACCTCGATGCGGCCATTGATCAGGATCGCGTCGAACGGCGCCTGCTTCGGCGCGCCCGATTCGATCGGCCCCTCGATCACCTGGGCGGTGGTGCCCAGCCGGGTGCGTGCCTCGGCGGCGAGTTCCGGAACCGATTCGAGCGCCGTCACCTGCGCACCGAGATGCGCCATCACCGCCGTCGCGTAACCGTAGCCGGTTGCGACATCGAGGGCGGCGACGCCCGGCCGGATCTTCAGAGCCTGAATCATCCGCGCCACCACCATCGGTGCCGGCATGCAGCGGGCCGAGCCGTGGGCCTCGCCGATATGCAGGGTCTGGTCGATATACGCGAAGGGCTCGCGCCCCTTCGGCACGAAGGTCTCGCGCGGCACGGTGTCGAATGCGTCGAGCACCGAGTTGTCGTTCACGTCGAAGGTCCGCAACTGGCAGTCGACCATCATTCGCCGCGCCTGCGCGTAATCGATCATCGAACCCTGTCCTCGCACCGGATCGGAACGCCGCGTCGACCGGGCTCCGGCGGACGACCGGCCACCCCGGCCAAGCCTAAGCTTCCCGGACGGGAGGCGTTTTCGGAGATCGGTCGCCAAAACGCAAGGCGCGGCGGCAGCATCCAGCGCAGACTGGCAGTCAGAGCGGTCGGCACCCTTGCGCTGACCGTTCCGGGCGGATGGCGTGCCTCTCCGGCAGAGGGCCGGCAGCCGCATTGCACGCGTGCGCAGCGGCCTTAATTCAAGTTCGGGTTACGGCCGCGGGGCGCTGTCGCCTCCGCTTCCGCCAAGCGGCTCGCGTCCCGAAGCTTCTCGTTGAATAAAGAGTGCAGAACACGCGGTCTGAGCAAGAACCGGCCGCATCGGGAGAAACCATGACGCCGACCTGCACGATTTCGAGCAAGCCGCTCCTGACCCGCAGCCTCGCCGCTGCCCTCACCTGCCTGGGCCTGGGTGCGGTTAGCCCCTATGCCGCGCACGCGCAGGAGACGCCCGCCTCCGCGGCTCCGCCGGCACCCGTGAAGGCCGTCGAGCGCGGCGATGCCCTCTATGGCCGCCCCGAAGGTGGCGCGGCCTCGAAGCTCGCCCCGGTGGCGGGTCCCCCGCTCGCGACGCCGGTCGCCAAGCTGCCGCTCGACAAGCTCAAGGTGCCGGACGGGTTCAAGATCGAGGTCTATGCCAGCGGCATCGCCAATGCCCGCGAGATGACCCAGGCGCCGGACGGGACGCTGTTCGTCGGCACGCGGACCGTGGGCAAGGTCTACGCGGTGCTGCCGCAGGCGGGGCCGGACGGAAAGCGCGCGATCAAGACCATCGCGTCGGGCCTGCACCGGCCGAACGGCGTCGCCTTTCATGACGGCGCCCTCTACGTCGCCGAGCTCTCGAAGATCTGGCGTTACGACGACATTGCGAACCATCTCGACGGCTCCGAGAAGCCGATTCTCGTCACTGACGATCTGCCGAAGGACGAGGCCCACGGCTGGAAGTTCATCGCCATCGGACCGGACAACAAGCTCTACGTGCCGGTCGGCGCACCGGGCAACATCGTGATGCCGCCCGACACCCACGCGCAGATCCGCCGGATGGACCTCGACGGCAAGAACCCCGAGGTCATCGCCCGCGGCGTGCGCAACACGGTCGGCTTCGACTGGAATCCGAAGACCAAGCAGCTCTGGTTCACCGATAACGGCCGTGACTGGGTTTCGGAGGATATCCCGAACGACGAGCTGAACGTGCTCACCGAGCCGGGCAAGCAGCATTTCGGCTACCCGTACTGCCACCAGGGCACCTTCACGGATCCGGAATACGGCTGGGGCCATTCCTGCGCCGAGTTCACCGCGCCGGCGGGCCTGCTCGGACCGCATACGGCCTCGCTGGGAATGCGCTTCTACACCGGCACGCAGTTCCCGGAGGCCTATCGCGACGCGATCTTCATCGCGCAGCACGGCTCGTGGAACCGCACCACCAAGCTCGGCGGCGCCGTCGTGGTGGCCAAGCCCGGATCGGACGGCAAGGTCGCGGCGGTCGAGCCGTTCCTCACCGGGTTCCTGCAGGACAACAAGTATGTCGGCCGCCCGGTCGATGTGCTGGTGGCCAAGGACGGCTCGCTGCTCGTGTCGGACGATTATAACGGCGCGATCTACCGGGTCAGCCACAGCCAGTGATGCAGCATCGCGTCGGTTTACGCGCGTTTCGGGGGCTGATTCCGGCCCTCGGATCGCTGTTGGCGGGTGCGGCGCTCGCCGCCCCGGATGCGGCGGTGCAGGAGCGTCTTGCCCCCTGCATCGCCTGCCACGGGGCAGGTACGTCCGAGACCGAGGGCGTACCCTCGCTCGGGGGCCAGATGCCGGATTACGTGGTCACGCAGCTGTTCCAGTTCCGCGAGAAGCAGCGCGAGGCACCGCCGATGAACGACGTCGCCGCCGGGTTCTCCGACGACGACCTGCGCGCCTATGCGGACGCGGTGGGTACGCTTCCGCCGCCGGCCCGGACCGCGGACCCCGCCGATCCGGCCCTGGCGGCGCGGGCGCAGGCGCTGGTCGCCAAGCACCAATGCACCTCCTGCCACGGCGCCGACCTCGCCGGCCGTGATGCGATCCCGCGGATCCGCGACCAGCGAGAGGAGTATCTCCTGAAGGCGCTCGCCGGCTACAAGTCGAACGCTCGGCCGGGCTACGACCCGGCCATGAACGAGGTCGCGCAGGAGTTGAGCGAGGCCGACATCAAGGATCTGGCGGCCTACGTGTCACGCCTTTGAGCGCCCATTCGAAACTACCTGCTCACCCCTCAACCTCAGGCCCGCGTCAGCGGGCCTCGAAGGAGGGCTCCGGAAGCCTCCGCGATCCCTGAAGGCCTCCTTCGAGGCCTCCGCTGCGCTCCGGCACCTTAGGATGAGGGGGTTGGGTTGGAGAATCGACTCTCGGATCCCGGTCTCCGCTTCTCCGGCCCGGCCGAGATACCTCGCGTGTCCGGCGGAGGTTAATGAGCGGCCTGAAGCCAGAGCTTGACCGAAACGCCCCGCAGGCCCACTTCCCGTCCGCCGGGGGCATAGCGGGACGCAAGCCGATGATCGATCTGCATTACTGGCCGACGCCGAACGGCCACAAGATCACGATGTTCCTCGAAGAGGCAGGCCTGCCTTACAAATTTAGTCCGGTCAATATTGGAAAAGGCGAGCAGTTCAACCCAGATTTTCTGAAGATCGCCCCCAATAACCGCATGCCGGCGATCGTCGACGACGAGCCGGCCGATGGCGGCGCGCCGGTCTCGCTGTTCGAATCGGGCGCGATCCTGCTCTACCTCGCCGAGAAGACCGGGCGCTTCATCGCGAGCGACCTGCGCGGCCGGGCCGAGGTGTTGCAATGGCTGTTCTGGCAGATGGGCGGCCTCGGCCCGATGCTCGGCCAGAACCACCATTTCTCGCAATACGCGCCCGAGAAGATCGAGTACGCGATCAAGCGCTACGTCAACGAGACCAACCGGCTCTACGGCGTGCTCGACCGGCGCCTCGCCGACCGCGCGTATGTCGCCGGGTCCGAGTATTCCATCGCCGACATGGCCTGCTATCCCTGGATCGTGCCGTGGGAGAAGCAGGGCCAGGATCTCGATTCGCATCCGAACCTGAAACGCTGGTTCTCGGCGATCGCCGAGCGGCCCGCCACCAAGGCGGCCTACGCCCGGGCGCCGGAGGTCAATCCCGATTTCGGGAAGACCATGAGCGAGGGCGCCAAGAAGGTGATGTTCGGCCAGACGGCCGCCAACACCAAGCGCTGACCCGTCCCGATGAGCGAGACGCCGGCCGCGCTTCCCCTGAAGGTGATCCACCGGGGGTGGAACACCTTCGGGATCGCCACGCTCACATTGTCCGACGGCAGCACCGTGCCGCGGGCGCTGGAGGATCATGGCGAGGCGGCCGTCGTCCTGCCCTACGACCCCGAGCGGCGCGTTGCGCTTCTCGTCCGGCAAGCCCGGGTCGGGCCGGCCTTCTGGGGTGAGCCAGCCGATCTCGACGAGGCCCCGGCCGGCGGCCTCGACGGGGGCGAGCCCGAGGCGACCGCGATCCGGGAAGCCATGGAGGAAGCGGGCGTCCGCCTCGCGCAGTTGGAGTGCGTGACGCATGCCTACAGCATGCCGAGCGTGTCCTCGGAGCGCCTCTGGCTCTACCTCGCGCCCTATCGCCAGGCCGACAAGGTCGCGCCCGGCGGCGGGTTGCACGCGGAGGGCGAGCAGGTGCTTCCCATCGAGATCCCACTCGGGGACCTGGCCGAGGCCGCCCGATCGGGCCGGCTCCCCGATCTCAAGACGCTGGTGCTCGTCCAGGCGCTGATGCTCCGCAACCCCGAATTGTTTACCGCATGAGCGTTCCGCCCGATGCCCCGGCGCAGGATGTCCTCACCCGGATGCTGGCTTTCGCCGACGAAGCAGCCGTCCTCGCCCTACGGATGCGGGCAGCCGGACTGGACATGACCAACAAGGGCCCGGATCTGGGCCAAGCCCTCACCGAGGCCGATCTCGCCGTCAGCCGCTTGGCGCATGACCGGTTCGGCCCCGCCCTGATCGAGGAGGAGACGGCCGGCGACCTGAACCGTGCCGCCGCCTCGGATATGCTCGCCCGGGACGCCTGGACCTTCGTGGCCGACCCGATCGACGGGACCCGCCCCTTCGCGGGCGGCCTCACGGGCTGGGGCGTGATGGTTGCCGCCTGTCGATCGGGCTGGCCGCGCATCGGCGTCATGACCCTGCCGGTCTGGAACGAGGATCGCGCCGGCCCCGCCCGGATCCGGCCGGCCGAGGAGGCGCGCGGCATCCTGCTTGCGGCTTGCGAGGGCCACGCCCTCTGGGCGCCAACGCGGGGCGGACGCCCGACCGAGACGCTGCAGCGGCTGGAACGGCCTGCCACGCGCACCGGGCATGTCGGCTGGCTGGCCGTCGCTGCGCAGCGCTACACCCTGGATTACGGGCGGGGCTGGTTTCCCTGGTGCGAGGGCGGCGCGATCGCCGATGCCGCCCTGCTGGCGACCGGCCGGCTCGACGCGACCCTATGCAATCATATGCTCTGGGACCTCGCTCCGATCCTGCCCGTGTTCGAGGCGCTGGGTTTCCGCCTGTTCCACTGGCCGGATCTCGCGGAGCCGCCGGCCGCGTTCATCGACCTGTTCGATGACGGGCTCTCGGGCCACGACGATCTCTGGATGATCTGCCGGGATCGGGATCAGGCAGCCGATCTGGCGCGGGCGATCCGGCGCGTTTAGGGCCGGTCCCGAAGGCCGGCCGCCGACACGTCAGCGCATCGTCGCACGGGTTGTCGCCGTCGGCAGCTCATCCGCATTCCCATGCCGCATGATCGCGTCCAGCAGGCCGGGAAAGCGCGCATCGACATCCTCACGCCGGAGCGAGATCAGGCAGCGCATCCCCTCGGGCCGCGTGCGCGTCACGCCGGCCTCGCGCAGGATCTTGAGGTGATGCGTCATCGTCGAACGCGGCACGCTGTCGGCCAGAAGGTCGCCGGAGGCGTGCTCTGACCCGTCCTTGAGGTCGGCGACCACGGCAAGCCGCGTTGGATCACTCAGCGCGAACAGGATCCGGTGCAGCGTCAGCTCGGCGGCATCCGGGTGGAAGAACTTGCGTGGGCTCATGGTGGCGATAATGTACGGTCTTCGTCGTACATCGTAAAGCGAGTCGTGCAATGGAACGTATCGCCGTGCTCGCCCTTGGGATGTTCGCCTTGGGGCTCGATGCTTACGTCGTCGCCGGCCTACTGCCGGGAATCGGCGCGAGCTTCAGAATCGCGCCCGGCGAAGCCGGGCAGACCGTGACAGTCTTCACCCTCACATACGCCCTAGCCGCGCCGGTCTGCGCCACGCTGCTGGCGGAGCGGCCCGTCCGAAAGATCCTCGCTCTGGCGCTCGCGATCTTCGCCCTCGCCAACGCGCTCAGTGCCTGTGCGGCAGGCTTATGGGGGCTGCTCCTCGCCCGGGCACTCGCCGGCCTCGCCGCGGGCCTCTATGCGCCGGTGGCGGTCGCCGCAGCCGCCACCCTGGCGGATCCACGGCGCAAGGGCCGCGCCCTCGCGTTCACGCTCGGCGGCATGAGCACCGGCACGGTGATCGGCGTGCCGGCCGGTCTATGGATCGCGCAGCGTCTGGGCTGGCAGGGGACGCTCCTGATGGTCGCGCTGCTCGGTGCCCTGGCGGCGATCGCGATCCTTCTGCGCCTGCCCGACATTCCTGCCGCAGGGCCCCCGTCCTGGCGAACGCGGGTCGCGCTCCTCACCGATCCGCGAATCGTTGCCACAGCGGCGGTCTCGTTCCTGACCGCGGTGGCCAGCCTCGGCCTCTACACCTACGTGGCGCCGCTGCTTGATCGCGCAGGGCTCGGCGAGGCCGCGCCGTCATATTTCTGGGTCTGGGGTCTCGGCGGCCTCGTCGGCAGCTTCGCGGTCGGCCCCCTGATCGACTGGACGGGCGCCCGCCGACGTCTGATGGCCGTGATCCTCGGCATTCTCGCCCTGATGCTGGCCGCACTGCCGGCCCTGCTCGGTCTCGGCTTCCTGGGCTTCCTGCCGTTTCTGATCTGGGGCGCGATGGGCTGGGCCTCGCAAGCGCCGCAGCAGCACACGCTGCTCAGCCTGAGGCCCGATCACGGCAGCGTCGCCGTCGCACTGAACAGCTCGGCGAACTATCTCGGCGGCGCCTTGGGCGCGGCGCTCGGAGGCGTGGTCATGGCAGTGGCGGGCATCGCCGCCCTGCCGGTCGCGGCAGCCGGAGTCGCAGTAGCGGCGCTTATGCTGCAACTCGCGATCCTGACCTGCAGGAGATCGATGGCAAACGCCTGACGTCCGGCGTCACGAACAGAAAACGGGGGTCGGCGCGCCACAATCGTGGCACGCCGCCCCTAACCATCTCCGCGCCGTGAGCGCTCAGTTCAGCATCGCGTGGGCCGGCCGCCGCTCGGTGCCGACCGTGACGTCGCCGATCATCAGCCCCATCGGGCCGAGCCGCACCGGCACCGTCTCGCCGTCATGGAGCTTGCCGGAGAGCACCAGCTCGGCCAGTGGATCCTGGACGTTCTTCTGGATCACCCGCTTCAGCGGCCGCGCCCCGTAGGCCGGGTCGTAGCCCTTGTCGGCGAGCCAGTTCTTGGCCTCCTCGTCCACCGTGAGGGTGATCTTGCGGTCGTCCAGCAGCTTCTGCAGCCGCCCGAGCTGGATCTCCACGATCGCTCCCATCTCCGACCGCGCAAGGCGGTGGAACAGGATGATCTCGTCGACCCGGTTCAGGAATTCCGGCCGGAAGTGGCTGCGCACCACGCCCATCACCTCATCCCGCACCGCCTCGGTCTGCGCACCGGCGGGCTGGTTGACCAGATACTCGGACCCGAGATTCGAGGTCATGATCAGCAGCGTGTTGCGGAAGTCGACTGTCCGACCCTGTCCGTCGGTGAGCCGCCCATCGTCGAGCACCTGCAGCAGGACGTTGAACACGTCCGGATGCGCCTTCTCGACCTCGTCGAACAGCACGACCTGATAGGGCCGCCGCCGCACGGCTTCGGTCAGCGCGCCACCCTCCTCGTAGCCGACATAGCCCGGAGGTGCGCCGATCAGCCGGGCGACCGCGTGCTTCTCCATGTACTCGGACATGTCGATGCGCACGAGCGCCGTGTCGTCGTCGAACAGGAAGCCGGCCAGAGCCTTGGTCAGCTCGGTCTTACCGACGCCCGTGGGCCCGAGGAACATGAACGAGCCGATCGGCCGGTTCGGATCCTGCAGGCCTGCGCGGGCGCGCCGGACCGCGGTCGAGACCGCCTCCACCGCCTCGCGCTGGCCGACGACGCGCTTGGCGAGCGCCTCCTCCATGGCCAGGAGCTTCTCGCGCTCGCCCTCCAGCATCTTGTCGACCGGCACGCCGGTCCAGCGGGAGACGACGCCTGCGATATGGGCCGGCGTGACCGCCTCCTCCATCATCGTGTCGCGGCCGTTCTCGGCCTTCGCCTCGATTTCGGCGAGCTGCTTCTCCAGGCCCGGGATCACCCCGTAGGCGAGCTCACCCGCGCGCTGATACTGGCCCTGGCGCTGCGCTGCGGCCAACTCGTTCCGGGCCTCGTCGAGCTTCTTCTTCAGGCCGGCCGCCGTGCCAAGCTTGTCCTTCTCGGCCTTCCACCGGGCGGTGATCGCCGCCGAGCGCTCCTCAAGGTCGCCGAGCTCCTTTTCCAGCCGGACCAGCCGGTCGCGGGAGGCGGAATCGGTCTCCTTCTTGAGCGCCTCGGCCTCGATCTTCAGCCGGACGATCTCGCGATCGACGTTGTCGAGCTCCTCCGGCTTCGAATCGACCTGCATGCGCAGGCGCGAGCCGGCTTCGTCCATGAGGTCGATCGCCTTGTCGGGCAGGAACCGGTCGGTGATGTAGCGGTTCGACAGCGTCGCCGCCGCCACCAAGGCCGAATCCTGGATGCGCACGCCGTGGTGCTGCTCGTACTTCTCCTTCAGGCCGCGCAGGATCGAGACCGTGTCCTCCACGGTCGGCTCCGAGACGAAGACCGGCTGGAAGCGCCGGGCCAAAGCCGCGTCCTTCTCGACGTGCTTGCGGTACTCGTCGAGCGTGGTCGCGCCGACGCAGTGCAGCTCGCCGCGGGCGAGCGCTGGCTTCAGCAGGTTCGAGGCATCCATGGCCCCGTCAGCCTTACCGGCGCCGACCAGCGTGTGCATCTCGTCGATGAACAGGATGATCCCGCCTGCGGCCGCCGTGACCTCGGAGAGCACGCCCTTCAGCCGCTCCTCGAACTCACCGCGATACTTCGCGCCGGCGATCAACGCGCCCATGTCGAGGGCGAGCAGGCTCTTTTCGCGCAGGGATTCGGGCACATCGCCGTTGACGATGCGCAGGGCCAGACCCTCGACGATCGCGGTCTTGCCGACGCCGGGCTCGCCGATCAGCACCGGGTTGTTCTTGGTGCGCCGGGACAGGACCTGGATGGTCCGCCGGATCTCCTCGTCGCGGCCGATCACCGGGTCGAGCTTGCCGTCCCGGGCAGCCTCGGTGAGGTCGCGGGCGTATTTCTTCAGCGCGTCGTAGGCGTTCTCGGCCGAGGCGTTGTCGGCGGTGCGGCCCTTGCGCAGGGCGTTGATCGCGCCGTTGAGCGAGGCGGGAGTGACGCCCGCCGCCTGGAGCGCCCGGCCGGCCTCGGAATCCTTCTCCACCGCCAAAGCTAGAAGCAGCCGCTCCACCGTGACGTAGGAATCGCCCGCCTTTTCGGCGGCCTTCTCGGCGGTGTCGAACAGGCGCATCAGCTCGCGCGTCGCCTGCGGGGCGGACGCGTTGCCGGAAACCTTCGGCTGCTTGGCGAGCCACTGCTCGGTCTGTGCCAAAGCCACGCGTGACTGGCCGCCGGCGCGGTCGATCAGGCCGGCGCACAGGCCCTCCGGATCGTCGAGCAGCACCTTGAGCAGGTGGCCCGGCTGCAATTGCGGATGTCCCTCGCGCATCGCGAGGTTCTGCGCCGCCTGCACGAAGCCGCGGGCGCGTTCGGTGTATTTTTCAAAGTTCATGCACAACCCTCCCGTACCGGCATCTGCCGCCCAAGGTCAGGCACGGCGCCACCGAAACGTCGCCCTCCGGCACAGCGCCGCACGAGGGCCCCGGCGCCATGGTGGCCGCCGGTAGACCGGATGTGGTGTTGCAATTGAGCACCACAAGGGGCAGCGAAGCTCTTGCGTGGCGGATCATTTCAGGGCCACGCTGCATGCATGACCGATGCGATTCACGTCACCGCCCTGTACCGCTACCCGGTGAAGGGTTTGAGCCCCGAACCCGTCGAGCGGGTCGACCTCGAGACCAGCGGTTTTTTCCCCGGCGACCGTCTCTACGCCATCGAGAACGGGCCCTCGGGCTTCAACGCGGTGGCGCCCCGGCACCAGCCCAAGACCAAGTATCTGATGCTGATGCGCGACGAGGCCCTGGCCCGGTTGCGCACCCGCTTCGACGATGCCACGGCGACGTTGACCGTGGAGGGCTGCGGCGATCCGCAGAGCTTCCGCCTCGATACCGAGGCCGGACGCGACGGGCTCGCCGACTTGATGCGCCGTTTCGTCCCCGAGAGTCTGCGCGGCGAACCGAAGGTCCTCGAAGCGCCGCCGCAATACCGGTTCACCGACTCACCCACCGGCTATGTCTCGCTGATCAACCGGGCGAGCGTGGCGGCGGTGGAGGATTACATCGGCGCACCGGTCGATCCCCTGCGCTTCCGCGGCAACTTGCTGATCGAGGGGCTCGCCGCCTTCGCCGAGCTGGAGATGGTGGGCCAAGTGATCGAGGCGCCGAGCGGGCTGCGTCTCAAGATCACCAAGCGGACAGTGCGATGCGCGGCCACCAATGTCGATCCGACGAGCGGCGTCCGTGACTGCGACATCCCCTGGACCCTGGACGCGCGGCTCGGTCACCGCGATCTCGGCGTTTACGTAGAGGTGATCGCGGGTGGCGCAATCGCGCGCGGCGACCCCTTGCGACCTGTGGGCTGAGCGGCGGCGCGCGGCTCCGAAGCCCCTAGCGGGATCAATCCGAGGCTGTCCGGATTGCGGTGCAGGGTGTCTACAATCCGCCGCCGCACGTATATGCGGAGCGTGCCGCAGCCTCGGAGCACGCGATGAAACAAGTCCTGGTGACCGGGGCGGCCGGGTTCATCGGCTATCACGTCGCCACGCGCTGCCTGGAGGCGGGCTGCCGTGTCGTCGGGCTCGACAACCTGAACGCGTATTACGACGTCGCGCTGAAGGAGAGCCGTCTCGCCGCGCTCAGGCGTTTCGATGGGTTCACGTTCCAGAAGATCGACCTCGCCGACCGCGCGGCGACGGAGGCGGTCTTCAAGGAGCAGGCCTTCGACACGGTCATCCACCTCGCCGCGCAGGCCGGCGTACGCCACTCGATCGAGAACCCGCACGCCTACGCGCGGAGCAACATCGACGGCTTTCTCAACGTGCTGGAGGGCTGCCGGCACGCGCGGGCCGGCCACCTGCTCTTCGCCTCGTCGAGCTCGGTCTACGGGGCGGTGACGCGTATGCCGTTCTCGGTCCACCAGAACGTCGATCATCCAGTCAGCCTCTACGCGGCAACCAAGAAGGCGAACGAACTCTTCGCCCACAGCTACAGTCACCTCTACGGCATCCCGTGCAGCGGCCTACGCTTCTTCACGGTCTATGGCCCCTGGGGCCGTCCCGACATGGCGCTGTTCCTGTTCACCCGGGCGATCCTGGCGGACGAGCCCGTCCGTGTGTTCGGCCATGGGCAGATGCAGCGCGATTTCACGTATATCGACGACGTCGTCGAAGGCGTCGTGCGCCTCGCCGCGACGCCGGCGTCACGCAATCCCGACTGGAATTCGGACGCGCCCGATCCCGGCAGCAGCAGCGCCCCCTATCGGGTCTACAACATCGGCACCCACCAGCCGGTACAGTTGCTGCGCCTGATCGAGATCTTGGAAGACTGCCTGGGCCGCAAGGCGCGCAAGGAATTCCTGCCGATGCAACCCGGCGACGTGCCCGCCACCTACGCGGATGTCGAGGATCTCGCGGCCGCGGTCGGGTATGCGCCGAGCACGCCCATCGAGGTCGGCGTGGAGCGGTTCGTCCGCTGGTATCGGGATCACTACCGGGTCTGATGGGCTTGGCGGGACCGAACGCGCAGGTGCCGCCTCTACCGAAGAAGTGGACACAGGTTCAGCACAAGAGCGCGCGTCAGATATAGACTTAGAGACAGCCGCAATTACAACGCGATCGGGCGGTTCTATACAGAGTTGCGTGGTCGCACCCACAGCACCCGACAGTAACAATATCGTCGCCGATCAAGGCACAGGTCGCCTCTCCCGCACGGGAGAGGGACCCTGTCGCGCTTGCTAGCCCTGTTGGGAGACCACTGTCGCGTCCCGTGGGGTACGCCAACGCATACTCCGCTTGCGTACTGGGCCGGTCGCAGGCGCTCGGCGCAAAACCCGCCACCCCGTTTGCGAATCCTTCTCAGTAGCGGTCTTCCGACGTCACGCCGCCGCCCGGCTCGACATCGGACGAGGCGTTTGGAGACGGTTCCTCCCGGTCCGGACGCGGCCGGGTCGCCGCGCGACGGGGGGGCGGCGCCACCCTCTGCACGGTGTTGGGCGCCGCAGCCTTTCCGGGTGGACCGGCCGGTCCGGGCGGACCCACCGGCCCCTGGGCTCCGCGCGGTCCGGCGGGCCCCATCGGGCCCATCACCCCGGATGGGCCGGTTTCTCCGGCAGAACCGGGTTCGCCGGCCGGCCCGGGCCGACCGGGCTCGCCCTGTACACCGGCAATCCCTGCCGGACCGGGCGGACCGACCGGGCCCGGCACCCCCGTCGCGCCCGCCTCGCCAGCCGGGCCGGTTTCCCCCCTCGGACCCGTCTCACCACGGAGACCCTGCGGCCCGGACGGTCCGACGATGCCGGGGGCCTGAGGACCCTGCTGCCCACAACCTCCGACCACGACACCGCGGGATTGCTTCGGCGTTCGAAGGGTCGCGATGCAAGTTTCCGGGTGATAGACGACCCGGAACTCGAAATAGCCGTTGCTGTCGGTCCGCTGCGGGAACCGGCCGTCGAGCGTGATCTCGACATCCGGATCGTCGGCATATCCGATGATCCAGAGGTCACCCCCGGTGATCTTCGCCGCCTCGATCCGCATCTCGGCACAGGCGGGAGCCACCCACGCGGTCCAGACCGCGGCCATCCCGCAGAGGGCAGTGCGCTTACGCGCTGCGCACATAGCAATTTCCATGATCATTTGCGCGGTCACCATGCCGCACGGCTCTAGTTAAGCAATAACCATATCAATACATCACGCGTGGAAAACCGCAGTTTTCCAACGGTCATTCCGCAAATGCGGAATGCGCAAGCATTTGCTGCCCGAATGCTCGGCAACTTCCGCCCCGGCCGGGGCAGCGGAGCGCGCCCGGCGAAGGGCGCGCCGGGCCGAAGGTTTCGCGCCAAGCGCCGGCATTCCGGTCAAACGGATAACGCGCCGACCCGCCCGCTCAGGCGGCTTCGATGTGGTTTGCGAACACCTTGACCTCCAGTTCACACCCCGGCATCGGCCGACCGAGGTGGTAGCCCTGGAGAAACGGGCAGCCCATCGTCTGAAGGGTGCGGAGATCCTCGTCGGATTCGACACCCTCGGCCACGACCTCGAGCCCGAGCATGCGACCGAGGCCCAGCACCGCGAGGACCAGGCCGCGCTTGTCGTCCGAGGCGCTGAGCCCGGTGACGAAGCTCCGATCGATCTTGATCCGGTCCGCCCGTAGCTGGCGCAGCGACGACAGCGACGAGTAACCGATGCCGAAATCGTCGAGCGCCACGCGAATGCCCGCCCGCGACAGGGCCTGGAGCTTGCCCTGAACGGCCGCGATATCGAGCGCGGTCTCCTCGGTGATCTCGATCTCAAGCATCGCGGCCGGCAGGTCGAGGCCGCGCAAGCGCTCGATGACGATCTCGTCGACCGGCACCTGTGCCATCTCCTGAGGGGAGACGTTCATGGCGACACGGACGTTTCCGAGTCCTCGGCCGCGCAGGATCTGCATCATCGCGCAGACTTGTTCGAGGATGTAGCGCAGCAGGGACTCGGTCAGCCCGGCGGTTGCCGCCGTGGCCACCAAGTCGGGCGGCGCGATCCAGCCGAGCCGCGGATGCTGCCAGCGCACCAGGGCTTCGAGCCCGACCAGCGTCGTGGCGTCTATGCTGTAGATCGGCTGGAACCACACCTCCGGAGTACCCTCCGCCAGGGCCGTCGAGAGGTCGCGCTCCAGATCGCGACGGATCTGCAGCCGCTCGCGCAGACCTGCATCGAACATCCGATAGTGGTTCCGACCGGCCGCCTTGGCGGCGTACAGAGCCGCGTCGGCGCAGCTCAGCATCTCCGTCAGGCTCGGTTCAGGGCCGGGATGAACGCCGATGCTCACCCCGAGCCGACCCGCATCGAAACCGTCCAGGGGCTGCGCGACCGCGGCGACGAGGGCCGCCGCAAGCCGGTCGTGCGGCATGCCGGACGCGGCGGGGTCGTACAGCACCGCGAACTCGTCGCCCCCGAGCCGCGCCGCGAGGCCGCTCTCCGGCAGTTCCGCGCGGATGCGCCGGGCAACCTCGACCAGCACCCGGTCGCCGGCCTTGTGGCCGTAAACGTCGTTGACGAGCTTGAAGCCGTCGAGATCGAGCAGCAGCAGGCTGATCGAGCTGGCCGGGAGGCGGCTCTCCGCCTGCTGGATGAACCCCGCCCGATTGAGCAGGCCCGTCAGGTCGTCATGCGTGGCGCGTCGGCGCATCTCGTCCGCCAAGGCGCTCACGCTGGCATGGGCCTCCGCGCGCGACCGCGCCAGCGCGGTTGCCTCGTTCTTGATCCGGCTCGCCTCCCGGAAACCGGCCTCGCTCCGGAACGCCGTGTGCGTCAGGGCGAGGAGGTAGAGCAGCACGCAGACCGCGAGGCAGGTCCGGTCGAAATCGCCGACCGCGACGAGGCAGATGGTGACGGAGAGCAGCGGCGGCAGGATGAAGGCCAGCGGGATCCGCGCATAGGCGGTCCCGTGCGTGACTGCGCCCGCGGTGATGCCGCAGGTGATCGCGAGGTAGAACAAGGTCTGCGCCGAAGTGTAACCCGCGCAGAGGAGCGGCTGGCAGGCCCAGACCAAGCCGGACAGGGACGCCGCCGCGATGCAGGCGCGCAGGTGCCGATCGGCCGATTGCATGGCCGCGGCGGCCATGGCCGGCGGCGTCTCCGACGTCAGGCCCAGCCCGAGACAGGTCGCACGGCACAGGCCGATCCGAGCCAGGTTCACGATCGTGGAGAACGCGAACCAGACGGCGCCGGCTTCACCGTGCCCACTGTGATACGCGACCAGCATGCTCGCGAGCCCAAGCAGCATGTTGACGGGAATCGCCGTCAGCACGCTGCCGCGCATGGCCTCGAGCTGGTCCCGTCGGACGAGCGCGCGTGAGAGCGCCCCGGCCCGAAGCGCCGTCTCACCCAAGCCCGGAGGCACCGGAACCGACATCTCCTGATCCCGAACAATCATGGCGCGCTCACTCAGCGACGCCCGATGATGCTTCATGAATCGTAAGATAATGTTGCAGGGCAACCGGCGTCTACAGACGGTTGGGATTGAGCCGACCTTTGGGCATCGCCTGTCTTCTGCCGCGGTGACGCCGGTTCGGCCAACGTGACCAAATCAAAACAAAGCGCTGGATCCGCTGTCGATCGCCGCGACGCGGCATGCGACACGCGAATAGAAAGTCTTGGCCATGACCTATGGTGGCTCTGCTCCGAGGCGCTCTCGCGTTCCGGCCCTCGCGAACGGGGACGGCCCAGGACCAGGGGTCGCAAGCCATTCCGGGCCTGCGGCCGGACCCCATATCGTGCGTCGGGCCGCGTCCGGCCCCCGGATTTAACATGGCCCTCACGCGCGATCTCCTCGATATCCGACGGATCTACCACGAACCCGTCGTGGCCGATTACCCGCTCGGTCAGGAGATCCTCGCGCGCTTCCCCGAGGCCGAGCGCATCCCGGTACCGTCGCACTGGAACATCCCGGACCTGCACGGCAACGCCGGATCGGTGGACGATTGGGTACGGATCAAGCGCTCGACCCTCGTGCTGGGCGTAAAGAAGGGCCTGACCATGCGGCCGAACGGCCGGAGCGCCCATTTCATCGCGCCCTCGACCTCCAACGGCTGCGCGATGGCCTGTGCCTATTGCTACGTGCCGCGCCGGAAGGGCTTCGCCAACCCGATCTCGCTGTTCGTGAATATCGAGCAGGCCTGCGCGGCGATCCAACGCCACGCCGCGCGCCAGGGCCCCCTGCCGGCACCGGACCTGATCGATCCGGCCTTCTGGATCTACGACATCGGGGAGAACGGCGATCTCTCGGTCGATGCCGCGGTGAGCAGCGGCGTCGGGAGCCTGATCGCGCTGTTCCGCGACCTGCCGAACGCGAAGGCGTCCTTCGCCACCAAGACCGTGAACCGCGACCTGTTGAACTACGATCCGCAGGGCAAGACGCGGATCCGCTTCTCGCTCATGCCGGCGCGCATCGCCCGAATCGTCGACGTGCGCACCGCCCCGATGCCGGAGCGGATCGCCGCGATCAACGATTTCGTGGCGGCGGGCTACGAGGTCCACGCCAACTTCTCGCCCGTGATCCTGTACGAGGGCTGGGAGGCCGATTGGCGCGCCCTCTTCGCCGAGATCGACGGCACGCTCTCGGACGCCGCCAGGGCGCAGCTCAAATGCGAGATCATCATGCTGACCCACAACGCGGATCTGCACGCGGTCAATCTCGGCTGGCACCCCCGCGCTGAGGATCTGCTGTGGCGGCCCGACATCCAGGAGGCCAAGGTGTCGGAGGGCGGAGGCGCGAACCTGCGCTACCGGGCCGGCTGGAAGGGCCGGTGGCTCACGCGCTTCAAGGCGCTCCTCGCCGAGACCCTGCCCACCTGCACGGTTCGCTACGCGTTCTGAACTCCCGGCCGGGCCCGGCGTTGGAGCGCCATTGAGAGGGGCAGGATCATGTCCACGCACGAATCCTATATCGGCGAGGCCGTCGCGCTCGCCGCCGAGAACGTCGCTGCGGGCGGCTCGCCCTATGGGGCCGTGATCGTGCGCGACGGCGCCATCCTCGTCCGGGCGGCCAACACCGTCCACGCGACCAACGACCCGAGCGCCCATGCCGAGATGGTGGCGCTGCGTGAGGCGAGCCGGATCCTGGGCCGCCGCGACCTGTCCGATTGCGTGATGTATGCGAGCGGGCGCCCCTGCCCGATGTGCCACGCCGCGATGCGGCTCGCCGGCTTCAAGCGCGGCTACTTCGCGTTCTCGGCCGAGGAGGCCGAGCAGTACGGAGCCGGAAGCGCTTCGATCTATGCCGAGCTGTGCCAGCCCCTCGACGCGCAACCGATGCAGCTCAGCCAGCTCAGACCGGCGGGCGATTCGCCCTACCCGGCATGGCGGGCGCGGCGGGACGCCTGACGCCTCAGTGCGTCCAGGGCGCGGTGCGGTTGAATTTGAAGTTATCCGAATAGGACAGGCCCTTGCGGGCGGCGGGCTTGGCCGGCTGCTCGACGCGGTAGGCGATGCCCTCGCGCTTGGCGTAGGCCACCGCCTCCTCCTCCGTGTCGAATTCCAGCCGGACCTGCTGCATCATGTCGGAGGATCCGTTCCAGCCCATCAGCGGATCGATCTCGCGCGGGCTGGTCCGGTCGAACTCCAGGACCCACTGCTTGGTCCGGGCGAGGCCGGACTGCGTGGCATCCCGGGACGGACGGAAGATGCGGGCACTCGGCATCTGACGCGACAGGCTCCTGAACAAATGGTCGGGGCGATAGGATTCGAACCTACGACCCCCTGGTCCCAAACCAGGTGCGCTACCAGACTGCGCCACACCCCGACATCCCGTTTACGGGCTCAGATCCCTAGCGTTTCGCCCGTCCGGCCGCAAGGCGAGCCTGCGTCGCACGGGGGCTGAAATGGCGCCACTCTAGGGCGCCGCGGCCGGACCACGCCGCGGTGCGGGGCGTGGTCCGTCATCAATCACCGAAACTCACAGGCAATACCCGGGTCGATCGACCGCCAATCCGTCAGTCGACCGTGACAGCGGCATTGGTAAATGATTTGCTAATGTCTCC
The DNA here is from genome assembly GCF_022829295.1 of Methylobacterium sp. J-088. Classification (GTDB taxonomy): domain Bacteria; phylum Pseudomonadota; class Alphaproteobacteria; order Rhizobiales; family Beijerinckiaceae; genus Methylobacterium. The sequence goes on along the minus strand of NZ_JAKSYH010000039.1, from coordinate 23,888 downwards.
CGCCGCGCCCCGGCGCGTGATGGAGGGATCCCAGTGTTGGACGATAATGATCCGCGCCGGTACGACGACCCGATCTGGTACGATCGGGCCGAGGTCGACGAGCCGCCGAGCCTGATGCTGAACGCGGTGGCGTATCTATTCCTGGTGCTGCTGGCCGGCTGCGCCATCGCGGTGAAGCTGTACTGGCTTCCAAACGCTCTGTGGTGCCGCATCGCCGGGTGGGTCGAGCGCCGCTGGGTCGCGGCGACCAAACGGCTGTGATGCGCAGGCCCGGGAGTCTCGAGCCGCTCACGTCCGTTACAAAAGCCTCATGATTGGCCAATAGGCGTTTGCGCCTGTTGTCGTGTATATCCGGGACATGCTGCGCTGCACAACGTGAGGCGGTCATTCCGGTCGTCGGACAAGGCTTGGTTTCAGGTCGCGCTGAACTGGTTGCTCGATCAGCCCAGGAGGCACCGGATCGATGACCGGCACAGAGACGTTGACGTCCCCAACGGCCAGCAAGTCGCGACGCGCGAACGCCGCCCGTCCGGTCGATACCCCCCGATTTCCTCCGGGACGACCGGTCCTCCGCATTCTCCAACCTGGGAAGCCGGCTTGTGGCGCTGGACGCGGCCTAGCCATCCCGGCAGAGTCCGCGGCGACGCATCCGCGCGCGCTCACCTTGTTCGGCTCGCGGACGACACGACGCGCCTGGCTCCTGCCGATGATGCGCCGGGTTCCAGTGCGAGCGGGCGCCGATCCCGGCAGGCAGGCCATGTCGGGTTGCGGCTGGGCCGGATACCAAGATTTCAGATCGGGCGGGTTTCCGCCTGGATCCGATATTAGGAATGGCTTAATTTCCGGATCGGCGACGCGTAAGGATTACGACCATGGATAAACATGCGGGCGGCTTGAACCGCCGAATAATACGCATGCGTCTCGCCGGCTCCAGATCTCTGGCCGTCGTCTGTTCGCTGGTCGCCCTGATCGTGATGGTGCCGACAAGCGGCCACGCCGTCGACAGCGATTACAGGCTCGGTGCCGGCGACAAGACCCGCGTGCGCGCGAGCGAATGGCGCGCCTCGCAGGCTCAGGTCTACGAGTGGGACGCGATATCCGGGGAATACACGATCAATTCGTCGGGCTACATTTCGCTGCCGCTGATCGGCGAGGTCAAGGCGACGGGAAAAACGACGAGCGAACTGTCCGACGTCATCGCGGAGGGCCTCGTCAAGAAGATCGGCACCGTCAAGCGGCCCGAGATCGCGATCGAGATCACCCAGTACCGCCCGTTCTACATCCTCGGTCCGGTCACCAAGGCCGGCGACTACCCCTACCGCCCCAACCTGACGGTCCTCCAGGCGGTCGGCATCGCGGGCGGGTTCCGCCGGACTGCCGACGAACGGCCGGAGCGGGAATCGATCAGCGGTGAGGGCGACCTCAACGTCCTGCAGCTGAGCCTGTCCTCCTACATGACGCGGCTGGCGCGCCTGAACGCGGAACTGGCGGACGCCAACAGCATCACCTTCCCCGCCGAAATCAACAATCAGGCCAGCAACCCGACCGTCCGCGATTTCATCAAGCAGCAGGGCAGCATCTTCCAGTCGCGCAAAGAGTCGATGCGCGCGCAGCTCAAGTCCTACGAGGCGCTCAAGGTGCTCCTCTCCCAGGAGGTCACCTCGCTCAACGAGCGGGCGCAGTCGCAGCAACGCCAGATCGAACTCGCCAAGCGCGAGCGGGATGCGGTCGATACGCTCATGAACAAGGGTCTCACCGTCAACGCGCGGCAATCGACCCTCGAACAGCAGCTCGCGCAATTCGAGTCGTCCAAGCTCGATATCTCGACCTCGATCCTCCGTGCCCAGCAGGAGCTGAGCAAGGCCGATCGGGACAGCCTGGAGCTGCGCAACAAGTTCAGGAATTCGGTCTCCGACGAAATCCATGAGGTCTCCCTGAAGATGCAGGAGACCAAGGAGAAGATCAGCACGGCCCAGGCGCTGCTGTCCGAGACAGACGGCTTCATCTCGAAGGCGAGCGATCGAAACGCCCGGATCTCCTACAGCATCGTCCGAAAGGTCGACGGCAAGGCGCAGGAGATCGCAGCCGAGGAGAGCACGCCCGTCTTCCCCGAGGACGTCATCCGCGTGCGGATCAACCGGCGGCCCGACTTCGCCGAGACCGGGCGCAGCGAGCTCGGGTCCGAGCAGGCGGCCGGCCAGCTTCCCGGAGCGCAGCTGAAGAGCATCCGCTAGACGCTCTGCACCGACGTAGACACCGGCTCGGCGCGCCGCAGGGCGCCCGACCCGCCACACACGGCTGCAGCACACGCTGGCACCGCGGTCTCGACGATGGAGGACGTCTCCATCGTCGAGACCGCGAAGATGCAGTCTGCGCCGAAGGCCACCACAGCACAGCCCGCGCCACCGCGTCTCGAATTGGTGCCGCGCGAGATATCTCGAAAAACCAGTCCGTTCCAGGCCGAGGCAAACTGAATGAAAGTTGCGATCGTTCATTACTGGCTGGTGGGAATGCGCGGCGGCGAGAAGGTCGTGGAAGCCCTGTGCAACATGTATCCGAACGCCGATATCTTCACCCACGTCTATGATCCGGCGGCGATCTCCCCGACCATCAAGGCGCACCAGATCAAGACGTCGTTTATCGGCCGGTTGCCGTTCTCGGTGGCGAAATACAAGTCGTACCTGCCGCTCATGCCCATGGCGCTGGAGCAGCTCGACCTGCGCGGCTACGACCTCGTGATCAGCAGCGAGTCAGGGCCCGCGAAGGGCATCATCCCGCCCTCCGCCTCGACCCATATCTGCTATTGCCACTCCCCGATGCGCTACGTCTGGAACATGTTCCATGATTACCGGGAGCGCACGGGTTTCATCAACCGACTCGTCATGCCGCCCGCGGCACATTACATTCGCAATTGGGACGCGATTTCCGCCAACCGCGTCCACGAGTTCGTGGCGAATTCCGCCACGGTCGCCCGTCGCATCGAGACCTACTATCGGCGCCAGGCGACGGTGGTCTATCCGCCGGTCGATACGGCTGCCTTCTCCATCGTACCCGACCAGGAGATCGGCGATTTCTACCTGATGGTGGGCGAACTCGTCCGCTACAAGCGCCCCGAACTGGCCGTCGAAGCGTTCAATCGGCTGCAGAAGCCCCTGGTGGTGATCGGCGGCGGCGAGATGCTGCGTGAGCTGCGCAGCCTCGCGGGTCCCACGGTGAAGATCCTCGGGCCGCAGCCCTTCCCGGTCCTTCAGCATCACTATGCACGCTGCCAAGCCCTGATCTTCCCGGGCGAGGAGGATTTCGGCATCGTTCCGGTCGAAGCGATGGCGAGCGGCCGCCCGGTGATCGCGTATGCGCGCGGCGGAGCAACGGAAACCGTCCAGGATTCGATCACCGGCACGTTCTTCCATGAACAGACCGTCGATTGCCTGATCGACGCGGTCGAGCGCAGCCGGCAGATCGCCTTCGAACCGGAGCGTATCGCCCGCCGGGCCTCGGAGTTCGGCCTGGATCGTTTCACCCGCGAGATGTCGCAGTTCATCGACCGGACCATGGCGCGATCGGGGGCGGACAGCCGGCCCAACCTTTAGAGCGCGCCGCCGGAATGGACGCCGTTTCGCTGGGGCGCACTCGGAAAGGTCTGATGGCCTGATGGATCGCCCAGCTCGCACCGCACCCTTCAGCGCTCCGGCGGGTGGAAACACCGGAGCCTGGACTTTCTCCTGCATCATCGGCGTGGCGCGCCTGTCGGTCATGGCCCGGAACGCACCATGAAGAAGATTCTGTTCGTCACGCATGCTGCCCATTACGGGGGCGCCGAACTCTTTCTTCGCGATATCGTCGTCCATGCGAAGCAGACCGGCCGCCATTGGCCGGTCGTCTTCCTCGACGACGGACCTTTGGTTCAGGATCTGATCGATGCGGGATCGGACGCCAGGACCGTGAAGGCCGGCGCTCAGATCCTGAGGCTGAAGCGCGGATCAAGCATTCGCGCTGTCGTCTCGGCCCTGATCGGCATCTTCGCGGTCGTGGGCGCACTGATCAGGGCTTTTCGCGGCGTCGACGTGGTCTGCGCCAACAGCCAGAAGTCCCTGTTCCTGGCCGGTCTCGCCGCACGCCTCGCGCGCAAGCCGTTCGTCTGGATCCTGCACGATCTGGTGACGGACAGCAGTTTCTCGCCAACGATGCGGCGGGCCCTGGTCTTCTTCGCCAACCACATGACGTCCCACGTGGTGACCAATTCCCTGGCCGCCCGGGACGCTCTGATCGAATGCGGCGGCAGGGCCGACTCGATCTCCGTCGTCTACAACGGTTTCGATTTCGCGGCGGATGTCCCCGCCGCCTCGGACACGGATCGCGGTTCGGTCCTGCAGGAAGCCGGTCTGCCGGATCTTCCGACGGTCGGCCTGTTCGGCCGTATCGCCACGTGGAAGGGCCAGCACGTTCTGATCGAGGCGGTGGAGCGTGTTCCGGGCCTGCAGGCCCTCGTGGTCGGTGACGCGACCTATCAGGACAGCGCCTATTTCGATCGCATCCGGGCCCTGGTCGAACAGAAGCACCTGTCCGATCGGGTCAAATTCCTGGGCTTCCGAAAGGACGTCCGGCGCCTCATGGCGGCGGTCGATATCGTGGCGCACACGTCGATCGACCCGGAACCGTTCGGACGCGTCATCGTCGAGGGCCTGGCGTTGGGCCGTCCCGTGGTCGCCACGCGGGGCGGCGGGGTGGGCGAGATCATCGATCACGGGACGACCGGCCTCCTCTATCCGCCGGGAGACGGCGTGGCCCTGGCCGAGGCCTTGCGCTCGCTCCTGAGCGACCGCGCGATGGCCGCACGGCTGGCGGCGGATGGGCGCAGCACGGTCACGGCTCGCTTCTCGATCGAACGGTCCGTTCAGGATCTCGATCGGGTGTTCGATGGCCTGTGAGGCGGCCCGTTCAGAGGGGCGAACCGACGCCCGGTCGGCATTTTGCCGTCGCTCGACCTGTCAAGGAAACGGCACGTGCGGAGGCCGGGGGCCGGTGTTCCGACCCGGTGTTCCAAAGTCGGATACCTCGAAGTGGCTGCTTCGTGAGACCTCGGGGCGGCGTCGCCCCCCGCTCCGGTTCGTGCCGAGCGGCTGGACGCCCTGCGAGCGGTGATGCCACGTAGATTCAGGCAGGAGGTTGGAATGACTGTACACTGCACGTTGATGCTGACGACCACCGAGAAACTCGGCGCCTGGGATTTCATCGTTGTGCCGCGCATCGGGGAGACCATCGTGCTTCCGCCGCTCGCCGGGGCGCAGGCGCCCGAGTTCTACAAGGTGATGCTGGTTCAGCACGTCCCGCAGGTCGAGGGCATGGATGCGACGGTCGATCTGCTGGTCGAGGCGAAGGTTTGAGGCCGGCCAGATTCGCGTGCTAACGCCGTTCCGCCGGCGCGATCGACATTCCGGCGCGTGGCGTCGCCGCGCGCTCTCCGTCGTGAGCCTCTCGGCGGCGACGCGAGACGGTGGGGCGGGCGTCGATGCTGCTGCCACCGACGAAGGCGTCGACCACCGCCCGAAGATGGCTATCGTCGATTATCGCCATCTTTCGTCGGTACACGCCAGAACGTAGACGACGTGCATGCAGCGCGCCTGCGCCGCCTGCGATTTTGCATCGGCCATGCACGCCTGCATGCCGGACGACAGCACCGCCCGATCGATTCCCTCGGGGCCGCCGCAGGTGAAGATCGGCTGAAAGCCCTCGAAGCGACTGACCTGCCAAAAGATGGCGACGACCGACAAGAGGCAGAACAGCGCCACCAAACCCTTGTTGTCGTAAAACCAGTGCCGTGGCTGAGCCTCGGAAGCGGCGGCCTCACTTATCTCTGCGCCGGAGAGGCCAAGGCCACGGCATTCTTCACGATCGAGCAGCCCGTGCCCGGCCGGGACGCCGTGTCGGCCAGCTGTTTATGGGCCGCAGAAGGCCGTCCGATCGCCTTCACGCCGTCGAGGGTCCGGTCCAAACGAAGGGTCAAAGGCTCGGCGCTCGCGACCGCGCAGCTGGCCCCGATCGCAGCTTCGATCTTATGATCTCTCGCTTGTGTCATGCTCCGCTGCAAAAATCGGGGTGTCTGGTGTGCAACAAGATCGTGGTTGGCGGATGATGAGAGCCTCAAACCCCCGACCCAATCCGAGTAAAGGATTGGTGGTCTGTTGCCATAATATGTCGGTCCTCCGCAGCAGTGCCGTAGTGGGCTATTCTGGGGCCCAGAAAACCTCCGTTTCCGGAGAATAACCAGCGCCCTGTTCCGGGCTCGGCCGCCAGGTGCCCTCCGCCCTACCCGACGGGCTCGACCTCGACGTTGACGGCCTGGATGCCAAGCAGCTCTTCGTCCGGCCCTTCGACACCCCACACCACGCGCGTCACCCGGTAAGCGCCACGGACCTCATGCTTTCCGCCTAGCATGACCTCCTCGCCTCGGCGTGGGACCTGCCGCCAGAAGCGGGCACCCCACTCCTTTCCCGCCAAAAAAAACCTGATGCTGACCTCGGTATCGCGCATGACTCTTCGTCTCTTCATCCCTTTCGGCCACCTGCGCCGTCCGGACACGCTTTCGACGCCGCCGCGCAGGTGCTCGGGCGAGTGACGCCCATAGACGTCCTCGACCCCGCGCTCGGTCGTGCCGAGCGCCTTCGCCACCGTGCCGAACGGCATCCCGTCCATAACGGCCCAGGTCGCGAAAGTGTGCCGTAGGACGTGGCGCTAGATCTCCTCGCCGCGCGCACCGGTGGTCCAAGCGCGGTGCAGAGGCAGGATTTGCCATCCTTCAAACTCGATCCCGTAGGCACCGGATCGCCGCCACCGCCGCATGGGCGCAGCCAGCCCTTTCGACATCGGGATCGGCATCCGCCGCGTCGATGATTTTCCCTCGTCCGTGCCGTGCCGGTCGATGAGGCCGGAGCGCAGATCCACGAAGCCGGAACACGGGACCTCGATCCACTTCAGACGGAGGATCGCTTCATGCCGGGTACCCGTGTAGGGGCCCGCCAGGATGAACCGGGCGACATGGAACTGGATCAGCAGCGCGCGCATCACTATCGCTGTGTCGCCGCCAGACCGCCTTCGCCTTCCCGCCCGCCGAAGGCTCGGCGAGGCGAGCGGCATTTGCGCGGCCTGCGAGCGGGTCAGCCACCGATCCCGGGCCGGAGGCCTGTCCGGCCTCGTAATCAGCACCAGATCGAGCCGCTTGTGTTCCGCGTGCTCGTAGCCGAGTACGGCCGACAGCACCGTCAACTTGTGGCGCGCAGCCTGATCGCCGACGCGCGGCCCCTCGGCTTCAAGTGCGAAGCGGTAGCCCGGGCCGAACTTGAACCACGGCTGCACCGTGCGCCACTTCGCGCAGGCCCGCCGCAGGTTTCAAGTCCCTGATGTATATGGTGGGCGGTGACGGGCTCGAACCGCCGACCCTCTCCGTGTAAAGGAGACGCTCTACCAACTGAGCTAACCGCCCCGCGACCGACCGTTACGGCATGCGGCTGGTCGGGCGCAAGATCCGCCGCCCGCTTGACCTGAACGCTACCCGCGATCGGCCATCCGTGCCGTCAGGGCCGGCGCGAGCCCCGTAGTCTCGGCCGGTTCCGGAGCCTGTCGCAGCTGCGCAGACCCACGCGCTGCCGCCAGGACAGAGCGGGTTCCGGCCTCGACCGAGCAGATCAGCGGGCACGCAACGCGCGATGCCAGGCGCGCCGTGAGGCCGGCGAGCCCCGCGCCCCCCAAGATCACGGTGACGGCGCCAGCCTCCACACAGGCCCCACAGGCTTCGGCCAGCCCGGCCAGAGCGGCGTCCGGATCACGGGCGATCGCGGCGCCGCTCGGGGCGACGGTGCGGATCGCGGCGAGGCGGTCGGCGAGACCCAGCGCGTCCACGAACTCCCGCAGCATCGGCTCCCAGGCGGCGCCGCCGGTCACGATCCCAAACGGGCCCCGCGCTGCAGCCTCTTGGCAGGCGGCTTCCGCCATACCGACCACCGGCACCCGGGCGATCTCGCGCAGCGCGAACAGGCCCGGATCGCCGAAGCACGCGAGATAGACGGCGTCGCACCCTGCCTCGTGCTCGGCCAAGGCGTCGAGGGCCGCATGGCCCGCGATGGCCGCGGCGCTGCGGCTCGCGATGTAGCGGGCCCCGAAACGCCCGGTGACGGCGCGCAACGCGGCCTGGTCCCCGAGCTGGGCGCGGACATGCCCGGCGACAAGATCGGTGATCGCCGTGCTGGTATTGGGGTTGATCAGCAGGATGCGCATCCGGCCCTCGCACACGAAAAAGCCCCCGGGGACGATCCCCGGGGGCTTTCTTGACACGTCAGAGCGGGAGGGTGTCAGTGCGCCACGAAGGTGGCACCGTCCTCTTCGGTCCGGGCGGGCTTGGCCACGGGCAGCGGCTCCTCCCACTCGATCGCCACCGGCACACGGACCAGCGCCTTCTCCAGCACCTGATCCATCCGCGCGACCGGGATGATCTCCAGCCCGTTCTTCACGCTGTCGGGCACCTCGGCGATGTCCTTCGCGTTCTCCTCGGGGATCAGCACCGTCTTGATGCCGCCGCGGAGCGCCGCGAGCAACTTCTCCTTCAGGCCGCCGATCGGCAGGATCCGACCGCGGAGCGTCACCTCGCCGGTCATCGCGACCTCGCGGCGGACCGGGATCCCGGTCAGCGTCGAGATGATCGCGGTGGCCATGGCGATGCCGGCGGACGGACCGTCCTTCGGGGTCGCCCCCTCTGGAACGTGGACGTGGATGTCGCGCCGGTCGAATAGCGGCGGCTCGATCCCGAAGTCGATGGCCCGGGAGCGGACATAGCTCGCCGCCGCCGAGATCGACTCCTTCATCACGTCCTTCAGGTTGCCGGTGACCGTCATCTTGCCCTTGCCGGGCATCATGACACCCTCGATCGTCAGCAACTCGCCGCCGACCTCGGTCCAGGCCAGACCCGTCACCACGCCGACCTGATCGTCCGCGTCGATCTCGCCGTAGCGGAACTTCGGCGGGCCGAGGAAGACCTGAAGGGTCTCGACGGTCACCGCAACCACCTTGGTCTTGGTGATCAGGATCTCCTTCACCGCCTTGCGGATCAGGTTGGACAGCTCGCGCTCCAGGTTACGGACGCCGGCCTCCCGCGTGTAGCGGCGGACCAGCATCATCAGGCCGTCGTCGTCGATCGACCACTCGTGGGTCCCGAGGCCGTGCTTCTTCAGGGCGTTCGGGATCAGGTGCTTGCGCGCGATCTCGACCTTCTCCTCCTCGGTGTACCCGGCGATGCGGATCACCTCCATCCGGTCCATCAGCGGGCCCGGAATGTTGAGGGTGTTGGCCGTGGTCACGAACATCACGTTCGAGAGGTCGTAATCCACCTCCAGATAGTGATCGTTGAAGGTGCTGTTCTGCTCAGGGTCGAGGACCTCGAGGAGCGCCGCCGACGGATCGCCGCGGAAATCCATGCCCATCTTGTCGATCTCGTCGAGCAGAATGAGCGGGTTCGAGGTCTTGGCCTTGCGCATCGACTGCACGATCTTGCCGGGCATCGAGCCGATATAGGTCCGGCGGTGGCCGCGGATCTCGGCCTCGTCCCGTACGCCGCCGAGCGACATACGGACGAACTCGCGACCCGTCGCCTTGGCGATCGACTTGCCGAGCGAGGTCTTGCCGACGCCGGGGGGACCGACGAGGCACAGGATCGGGCCGGTGAGCTTGTTCGCGCGCTGCTGCACCGCTAGGTACTCGACGATCCGCTCCTTGACCTTGTCGAGGCCGAAATGGTCGTCGTCGAGCAGCGCCTGGGCGCCGAGCAGGTCCTTCTTGATCTTCGAGCGCTTGCCCCACGGGATGCCGAGCATCCAGTCGAGGTAGTTGCGCACGACGGTCGCCTCGGCCGACATCGGCGACATCTGGCGCAGCTTCTTCAGCTCGGCGGTGGCCTTGTCGCGGGCCTCCTTGGTGAACTTGGTCTTCTCGATCTTCTCTTCGAGCTCGGCCAGCTCGTCGCGGCCATCCTCGGAGTCGCCCAGCTCCTTCTGGATCGCCTTCATCTGCTCGTTCAGGTAGTACTCGCGCTGGGTCTTCTCCATCTGCCGCTTGACGCGGGTCCGGATGCGCTTCTCCACCTGAAGCACGGAGATCTCGCTCTCCATCAGCGACAGCACGCGCTCCAGGCGCTGCGCCACCGTGGGGGTCTCGAGGATGCCCTGCTTGTCGGAGATCTTGACGAGCAGGTGCGAGCCGATCGTGTCGGCGAGCTTGGACGGCTCGTCGATCTGGGTCACGGCGGAGACGACCTCGGGGGAGATCTTCTTGTTCAGCTTGACGTAATTCTCGAACTCCGAAAGCACGGAGCGCGCGAGCGCCTCCGCCTCGACGCTGTCGCCGAGCTCGTCGTGCAAGGCTTCCGCGGTCGCCTCGTAATACTCGTCCGAGCGGGTGAAGCCCGTGACCTTCGCCCGGCCGACACCCTCGACCAGCACCTTCACGGTGCCGTCGGGCAGCTTCAACAGCTGGAGCACGGAGGCAAGGGTCCCGATCTTGTAGATCGCATCGGTGGCCGGATCGTCGTCGCCCGCGTTGATCTGGGTGGCGAGCAGAATATGGCGATCGGTGCGGACGGCCTCCTCAAGGGCGCGGATCGACTTCTCGCGGCCCACGAACAAGGGCACGATCATATGCGGGAAGACGACGATGTCGCGCAGGGGGAGAACGGCGTAGGTGCCCGTCGAACCCGGGACCACCGGCTGGCGCGATTTCGACTGTGACATGCTGACTTCCTCTCAGGACACCCGGCTTCGTCGCCTCCATGCACGGAGCGCGCCTACAGCCAGGGGCCGACCGGGCCGCGAGGGTCGGGGCTTTTTGGGACTTTGCGGCTGGTAACGCGGACCGCGCCTCGAAGGAGCGAGCGGCCACCGCGCTGAGCCTGAAGTGGCTGCGGGGAAGCGCGTTTTCAAGGCTATCCCCGCAGCGCGCCCGGCCGGAGCCGGGCGCTTAATGCAACCCTACCAAGCGCTTACGCGCTGACGCTGGCGGGTGCGTCCTTGTTGCGGTCGCCGTGAATGTAGAGCGGGCGCGACTTCCCCTCGACCACCTCGGGGCCGATCACGACCTGCTCCACGGACTCGAGGCCCGGTAGGTCGTACATCGTATCGAGCAGGATCGTCTCCAGGATGGAGCGCAGGCCGCGGGCGCCGGTCTTGCGCTCGATCGCCTTGCGGGCCACGAGCGACAGGGCGTCGTCCTGGAAGGTCAGGTCCACGTTCTCCATCTCGAACAGACGCTGGTACTGCTTGACCAGGGCGTTCTTCGGCTCCTGCAGGATCTTCTTCAGCGCGGCCTCGTCGAGGTCCTCGAGCGTCGCCAGGACCGGCAGACGGCCGACGAACTCGGGGATGAGGCCGAACTTCAGCAGATCCTCGGGCTCGACCGAGCGGAAGATCTCGCCGGTGCGGCGGTCGTCCGGGGCCTGCACGGTCGCGCCGAAGCCGATCGAGGTGCCCTTGCCGCGCTGGGAGATGATCCGCTCCAGCCCCGCGAAGGCGCCGCCGCAGATGAACAGGATGTTGGTGGTGTCGACCTGCAGGAATTCCTGCTGCGGGTGCTTACGCCCCCCTTGCGGAGGAACCGACGCGACCGTGCCCTCCATAATCTTCAGGAGTGCCTGCTGCACGCCCTCGCCCGACACGTCGCGGGTGATCGACGGGTTGTCGGACTTGCGCGAGATCTTGTCGATCTCGTCGATGTAGACGATGCCGCGCTGCGCCCGCTCGACGTTGTAGTCCGAGGCCTGGAGCAGCTTGAGGATGATGTTCTCGACGTCCTCACCGACATAGCCGGCCTCGGTGAGGGTCGTGGCGTCCGCCATCGTGAACGGCACGTCGAGGATCCGGGCGAGCGTCTGTGCGAGCAGCGTCTTGCCGGAACCGGTCGGCCCGATCAGCATGATGTTGGACTTGGCCAGCTCGACGTCGTTGTGCTTCGTCGCGTGGGCCAGCCGCTTGTAGTGGTTGTGGACCGCGACCGAGAGGACCTTCTTGGCGAAGTCCTGGCCGATGACGTAATCGTCGAGGACGCGGCGGATTTCCTTCGGGGTCGGTACGCCGTCGCGGCTCTTCACCAGCGAGGATTTCGACTCCTCGCGAATGATGTCCATGCACAGCTCCACGCACTCGTCGCAGATGAACACCGTCGGGCCGGCGATCAGCTTGCGGACCTCGTGCTGGCTCTTCCCGCAGAACGAGCAATACAGCGTGCTCTTGGAGTCGGTGCCGCCAGTCTTGCTCATATCGGTCTCCGGATTCCTCGCGTCCGCGGCCGGCTAGGGGCGAACGCGCGACTTATGAATGTAGGGGGCCCGTTTAAAGAAACAGTGTGCTGTGCGTCTTTGACCGAAGGGCCCAATCTCGGATGCAAACACGCTGCCGCGGCGGGATCAAGGCCGCGCCGTGGCTCTAGGGGAACGCGTTACGCTCAGGCAGCCGCCGGCTCGGGGCGCTTCTCGATCACCTCGTCGATGAGCCCGAACTCCTTGGCCGCGTCGGCGGTCATGAAGTTGTCGCGCTCCAACGCTGTGTGGATGGCGTCGTACTCACGCCCGGTGTGCTTGACGTAGATCTCGTTCAGGCGCCGCTTCAGCGCCTCGATCTCGCGGGCGTGGATCAGGATGTCGGTCGCCTGACCCTGGAAGCCGCCGGACGGCTGGTGAACCATGATCCGGGCGTTCGGCAGGGCGAAACGGTGGCCGGGCTCACCGGCGGTGAGCAGGAGCGAGCCCATCGAGGCGGCCTGGCCGACGCAGAGCGTCGTGACCGGGCAGCGGATGAACTGCATCGTATCGTAGATCGACAGGCCGGAGGTGACCACGCCGCCGGGGGAATTGATGTAGAAGGAAATTTCCTTCTTCGGATTCTCCGCCTCGAGGAACAGGAGCTGCGCCACAATCAGCGAAGCGCCGTAATCCTCCACGGGCCCGGTCAGGAAGATGATCCGCTCGCGCAGCAGGCGGGAGTAGATGTCGAAGGCGCGCTCGCCGCGGCTCGATTGCTCGACGACCATCGGCACGAGCGCGTTGTTGTAGACGTCGATCGGATCTCTCATCTCGTCCTGCCCAGAGTGAGGCCCGGGGCTGCCGCGAATCAGGGCAGCCCCGGACATGTCAGCGAACACCGGCGATGCTTAACCATCGCCTAATTCTTGCCCGCCGTCCTCGGACAGGGCGGGTCTCAGTCGGCCTTTGGCTCGGTCTTCGATTCGACCTTGGCCCCGGCCTCGTCTGCCGGCTTGTCGCCGGTCGTGTCGTCGTCATCATCGTCTGCGAAAAGCGCCTCTTTCGAGACGGGCTCCTCGACGAGTTTGACCTGCCCGAGGACGTGGTCAACCACCTTTTCCTCGAACAGGGGCGCGCGGAGTTCCGCGAGCGCCTGCGCATTCTTCCGGTAGAAGTCCCAGACCTGCTGCTCCTGGCCCGGGAACTGCCGGACCCGGGCGATGAGGGCCTGGTTCACCTCGTCATCCGAGACCTTGATATCGGCGCTCTCGCCGACCTGCGCAAGCACGAGACCGAGACGGACGCGCCGTTCCGCGATCTTGCGGTACTCGGCCTGGGCCTTCTCCTCGGTGGTGTCCTCGTCCGCGAAGGTCTTGCCCCGGGTCTTGAGGTCCTGCTCGACCTGAGCCCACACGGCGGCGAATTCCTGCGCCACCAGGGAGGGGGGCAGCTCGAAGGCGTACTTCGCGTCGAGCGCGTCGAGGAGGTCCTTCTTGAGGCGGCGGCGCGAAGCCGTCTCGTAGTCCCGCCCGATCGCCTCCGACACGGCCTCCCGGAGCTTCTCCAGCGACTCCATGCCCATGGTCTTGGCGAACTCGTCGTCGACCTTGGCCTCGCCCGGGGCCTGGATCTTCGTGACGGTCACGTCGAACTCGGCATCCTTGCCGGCGAGCTGCTCGGCTCCGTACTCGGCCGGGAAAGTCGCCTTCACGACGCGCTTGTCGCCGACCTTGGCGCCGACCAGCTGCTCCTCGAAGCCCGGGATGAACGAGCCCGAGCCGAGCTCGAGGTCGATGCCCTCGCCCTTGCCGCCCTGGAACTCCTCGCCGTCGATCCGGCCGACGAAGTCGATCGTGGCACGGTCGCCGGTCTGAGCCTCGGCGCCCTCCTCCCGATCGGCGAACGGACGGCCCTGGCCGGCCATGCGCTCCAGCGCCTCGTCGACCTCCGTGTCGGAGGGCTTGGCGACCTGCTTGGTGAGGCTGACGTCGGACAGATCGGCGAGCTCGAAGCTCGGCATCACCTCAAGCGCCACCTTGAAAGCGAGGTCGCCCTTGGCGTCGAGCGCCTTCTCGACCTCGGCCTGATCGGTCGGGAACTCGACCTGCGGCTCGAGCGCGAGCTTGAGGCCGTTATCGGTCACGATCTTGCGGTTGGCCTCGTTGACGGCGTTCTGCACCACCTCGGCCATCACGGAGCGGCCGTAGACCTTGCGCAGGTGCGCGACCGGCACCTTGCCCGGGCGGAAGCCCTTCAGCTGCACCTTGTCCTTCATGCCGGACAGCTCTGTGGTCAGGCGCTCCTCGAGTTCCTGGGCGGCCAGATGAACCTGAAACTCGCGCTTCAGACCCTGGGCGTTGATCTCGGTCACCTGCATCGTCGTCGTCGCTCTTCAAAAAACCTGGGTTCGCCGACCGGGCCGGCGTCGTGCTCGCGCGGACCGGGATGCCGAGATGTCGGGTGACGGGATCGGGGCGGTCCGCTGGGACCACACCTACAGGAAAGGTCCTGGTGCGGGCGGAGGGGCTCGAACCCCCACGTCTTGCGACACTGGAACCTAAATCCAGCGCGTCTACCAGTTCCGCCACGCCCGCGCGCGCCGACATCCGGCGCATCGCCGGCCGCCGGAAGCGGGCCCTATAGCATGGGCCGACGGGGCCGCAGCAAAAAACTTGTCCTGTGGCGCCCGGGCCGCCGCACCGCTATGGAGCGGGTCCGTCGCGAAAAGCAGCCGAGACTTCATGCCGCCACCCCGCCCCGTGCCGCCGGCCGATTCGCAGGCCGGCGCCCCGTCGCGAAGGACCCTGCTGGCGGCCGTTGCCGCCTTCGGGCTCGCGCCCGAACCGGGGCAGGCCCAGTCCCCTGCACCTGCGCCCGCCGCACCCGGGGCGGCCCAGGCGGAGCCCCCTGCCCTACCGGCGGCCCCTGGGACGGCGCGGTTCCGGCCGGAGCCCGCGCCGGAGACACCAATCTGGTGCTTCGACGGCAAGGCACAGCCCCCGACCGTCCGGGTGAAGCTCGGCCAGGCGGTGCGCCTGAAGGTCGAGAACCGGACCGACAAGCCCCTGTCGCTGCACTGGCACGGGGTCCGCATCGTCAACGCCATGGACGGCGTGGGCGGCGTGACCCAGGCGCCGATCCCGCCCGGCGGCGACTTCCTCTATGCATTCACGCCGCCCGACGCCGGCTCCTTCCTGATCCGCCCCTTGGTGGTCGGCGGCGCGAGCGAGCCCTCCGGCCGCGGGCTCGCCGGCATGCTGGTCGTCGAAGAGACGAACCCGCCCGCGATCGATGCTGACGTCGCCGTCATCCTGCAGGATTGGCGACTCCAGGACGACGGGACGCTGATGCCGTTCGGGCAGGTACCGCTCGCGGCGAGCAACGGGCGGCTCGGCAACCTCGTCACGGTCAACGGCAAGCCGGTGCCCGATACCTTCGAGGCGCGCCCCGGCGCCCGGGTCCGCCTGCGGCTGGGCAATGCCTGCAACGCCCGGGCGACGCGCATCAAGTTCGAGGGCGTGAAGGTCTACGTGGCGGCAGTCGACGGGCAGCCGACCGACACGTTCGAGCCGCTGCGGGCCACCCTGCCCTTCCCGCCCGGCACTCGCTACGACTTGATGGTCGACCTGCCGGACAATGAGGGCGCCACCTGCGAGATCCAGGCGCTGATCGGCAAAGGTCTGACGCTGGCGAGCGTCACCACGAAGGGCCCCCGGATCACCGAGAAGCGGCCGCCGATCGGCCCGATCGGCGAGAACAAGCGGCTGCCGGCCGAGGTCAAGCTTCAGAACGCCTTGCGCCGCGACGTGGTCATCACCGGCGGCGCCTTCGTGCCGAAAGACAAGAAGGACGGGGCCAGCCCCGATCCGGTCTTTACCGGCGACCCGCAGAAGATCTGGTCGGTGAACGGGATCAGCGGCACCACCGGCCTCCCGCCGATCTTCACGGTGAAGCGCGGCCAGGTCGTGGTGCTGGCCCTGCGCAACGAGACCGCCTTTCCGCAGGCGCTCCACCTGCACGGGCACTGCTTCCGCCTGCTGCACCCCCTGGATGACGGTTGGGAGCCCTACTGGCTCGACACGTTCCAGTTGCTGGAGGGCCGCACCGCACGGATCGGCTTCCTGGCCGACAATCCCGGCCGGTGGCTGATCAGCGCCACGGTGCTGGAGCGGTTCGACACCGGCCTCTGGACGTGCTTCGACGTCACGTAGCGCCGGTTCTTCGCGATCAATCCGCCGAACCGGCCACGACTTCGAGATCGCGCAACACCGCGGGCATCAGCTCCGGAATGTCCTCGGCGATCAGCCCCGGCCCGTGACGCAGGCCGGCATCCCCGTGGAGCCAGACGGCGGCGGCGGCGGCCTCGAACGGCTCCATGCCTTGCGCCATCAGGCCGGCGATCAAACCAGCCAGGACATCGCCCGACCCGGCGGTCCCGAGATAGGGGCTGCCATGATCGTTGATCGCCGCCCGCCCATCCGGGTTGGCGATGACGGTGTCGGCGCCCTTAAAGACCACCACGGCGCCGGTGAGGGATGCAGCGGCGCGGGCCCGGGCGACCTTGTCGGCCCCCTCGGCCATGGCTGGCGTGCCTTCGAACAGCCGCGCGAACTCGCCGGCATGCGGTGTCAGCACGGCCCGCGCCGCACCGTCCTTCAGATGCGCGGCAAGGAGCCGCGCCTGACCGGAAAAGCTCGTCAGCGCGTCGGCATCGAGGACGAGGCCGCGTCCCGCCGAGGCCGCCACCGCGACACGCTCCCTGGTCGGCTCACCGGCGCCGAGACCGGGGCCGGCCAGCACCACGTTGAGACGCTCGTCGGTGAGCAGGTCATCGAGGTCGTCGGCGGTCTCGCAGGATCGCAGCATGATCGCCGTGAGGTGGGCGGCGTTCTCGGCCAGCGCGCCGACCGGGGAGGCGACCGTCACGAGGCCGGCTCCGACCCGCAGGGCACCCCGAGCGGCCAGCCGGGCGGCGCCGGTCTTCGTGGCAGGGCCGGATAGCACCAGGGCATGGCCACGGGTATATTTGTGGCTGGCTCCGGTGAGCCGTGGAAACGCCGTCGCCCACAGATCGGGCCCGTTCCGGTCGAGCGGTGCCCTGCAGGCGGCCAGACCCGCCTCCAGGGCCGCCGGTCCCGTGCCGATATCCGCAACGTTCAGCGGCCCGCACAGGCTTCGCCCCGGCTGCAGCAGATGGCCCGGCTTGAGCGTCACGAACGTCACGGTCTCGGTCGCCCGGATCGCCACACCGCGGACGGCTCCGGTATCGCCGTCGATGCCGCTCGGAATGTCGACGGCGAGAACGGGATGTCCGCCCGCGTTCACGGCCTCGACCAGCGCGCGGGCATCACCGTCGAGGTCCCGCGACAGACCCGCGCCGAACAGCGCATCGATCACGAGATCGCAGGGCGGGAGTTCCCCGGAGAAAACTGGTCCGACCGGCCCGGTCCATGACCCCGCCGCCAGGGCGGCATCGCCCGTCAGCGCCCCGCGATCACCGAGCAGCCGCAGATCGACCGCGTAGCCGTGCTCGGCCAGTAGGCGCGCCGCCACGAAGCCGTCGCCGCCGTTGTTGCCGGGCCCGCACAGGACGAGGGCGCGCCCCCCCGTCGGCAGCCGAGCCCGGGCCCGGGCCGCCACCGCGCCACCGGCCGCCTCCATGAGCATGCGCCCCGGGATCCCGCCGGCGATGGCCGCGGCATCGACCTGTCTCATGGCCGCGACCGTCAGCAACCGCATGTGAGCCTCCTGTTTGCCCGTGCGTCGACCAGACTTGGCGAAAAGCGCGCCAGAAAACCAGAAAACGCCCGCATGATGTGCGATAGTCGCACATAGATTGGGCATTCTCGTTGGGCACGCCGTCAAATCGGCATGGCGAACCCGTCACGGGGATGTTAGAAATACTCCGCATCGTAGCGCGGGCCCGGGCGGCATGAAGAAGATCGAAGCGATCATCAAGCCTTTCAAGCTCGACGAGGTGAAGGAGGCGCTCCAGGAGGTCGGCCTCCAGGGCATCACCGTCATCGAGGCGAAGGGTTTCGGCCGCCAGAAGGGCCACACGGAGCTCTATCGGGGCGCCGAATACGTGGTCGACTTCCTGCCGAAGGTGAAGCTCGAGATCGTCCTGTCGGACGCGCTGGTCGAGGGCGCCGTGGAGGCGATCCGCAAGTCGGCCCAGACCGGCCGGATCGGCGACGGTAAGATCTTCGTGTCGACCATCGAGGAAGCGATCCGCATCCGTACCGGCGAGACCGGGACCGACGCGATCTGACGGCAGCCGGCGTGCACATCCGGAGCCGCCGCTCCCGATCTGCCTAAGAATGCACCCTGCGCGAATGTCCGGCATTGGCGCGCTTCGCCCTGGAGCGCAGCCGCCGACACCCCACATCCCTGGGAACGGCCGGTACGATCGGTCGCTCGAATCCCGTGCAGGAGGATGTGCAATGGCCGATACGGACCTACGCGAGACGGCCCAGATCTATAATCTGACCGCTTTCCGCCGCGCCCGCGCGACGCCGCGGGCGATCGTAGCGACGAAGCCCGCGGCGGTGCCGAGCATAGGAGGCGGCGCGTGGTATCATGACGCCGCGATCCGTGAGGACGAGCGTCCGCGCCGGTCCTGAGCCATCCGCTCCCCGCACAGCAGGTGACGCGTCCCACCGATTCACGGTGCATGCTCGACGGCATCGCTTTGTTTTTTTCTCCTCTGTCCGTTCCCCTGCAGGGTTCAGAAACGGCAAAGCCGGACCCGAGGGCCCGGCTTCGTTGACGATATAGTCGGCCCCGCGTCTTACGCGGCTGCAGCGGCCTCGGTCGGTACGGAAGCGACGGTCTTCAGCACCTGCGAGGCGATCTGGTAGGGGTCGCCCTGAGAGTTCGGACGGCGGTCCTCAAGGTAGCCCTTGTAGCCGTTGTTGACGAACGAGTGCGGCACGCGGATCGAGGCGCCGCGGTCGGCCACGCCGTACGTGAACTCGTTGATCGATGCGGTCTCGTGCTTGCCGGTCAGGCGCATGTGGTTGTCCGGACCGTAGACGGCAATGTGCTCCTCACGGGCGCTCTTGAACGCCTCCATGAGCTTCTCGAAATACGCCTTCCCGCCATGCTCCCGGAGGAACGAGGTCGAGAAGTTGCAGTGCATGCCCGAGCCGTTCCAGTCGGTGTCACCGAGCGGCTTGCAATGGTACTCGACGTCGATGCCGTACTTCTCGCACAGGCGCTGCAGCAGGTAGCGGGCCATCCACATCTCGTCGGCGGCCTTCTTGGAGCCCTTGCCGAAGATCTGGAATTCCCACTGGCCCTTGGCCACCTCGGCGTTGATGCCCTCGTGGTTGATGCCGGCATCGAGGCAAAGGTCGAGGTGCTCCTCGACGATCTGGCGGGCGACATCGCCGACGTTCGAATAGCCGACGCCGGTGTAGTACGGGCCCTGCGGGGCCGGGTAGCCGGAGGACGGGAAGCCGAGCGGGCGGCCGTCCTTGTACAGGAAGTACTCCTGCTCGAAGCCGAACCAGGCGCCGGCATCGTCCAGGATGGTGGCGCGCTTGTTGGACGCGTGCGGGGTCGTGCCATCCGGCATCATCACTTCGCACATCACCAGCACGCCGTTCTTCCGGGCCGGATCAGGGAAGTGGCGCACGGGCTTGAGCATGCAGTCGGAGCTGCCGCCCTCGGCCTGCTTCGTGGAGGAGCCATCGAAGCCCCACATCGGGAGCTGCTCGAGGGTCGGGAAGCTGTCAAATTCCTTGATCTGCGTCTTACCACGGAGATTCGGGGTCGGCGCGTACCCGTCGAGCCATATGTACTCGAGCTTATATTTGGTCATTCCGGTTCTCTCGTCCGTATCGATGCGCGACCGGGGTACCCCTGGGCAACGCGAACGGCTTGCCGCCTCTCCGACGGCCGCCGTCGCGGAAGCATGGGTCGTGCCAAACGAACGACCACGCGCTGCGGGCACCGCCTTTGACGTCGGTCCTTGCGTTCACGGACTCGAGAGCGCGCCAACATCGTACTCGATCGTCCCACCGCCGCGCCGATTCCCGCACCCTGCGGGTGGCAACACGCGCCCGTGACGGATATCAAGCGCCGCTCGCTGGTGCCGCCCGACTGAGAGCGGGTGCGTCGCGAGCGTGTTTCCGAGCGATCCCTGGAGGATGCCCACGATGACCACTGCGGCCGAGGTGCTGAAGACGATCCGGGACAACGACGTGCGCTACGTGGACTTCCGGTTCACCGATCCGCGCGGCAAGTGGCAGCACGTCACGTTCGACGTGTCGCTCATCGACGAGGAGATCTTCGACGAGGGCACCATGTTCGACGGCTCCTCGATCGCCGGCTGGAAGGCGATCAACGAGTCCGACATGCTGCTCATGCCGGACCCAGCCACCGCCACCCTGGACCCGTTCTTCTCGGCCGCGACCCTGTCGATCGTCTGCGACGTGCTGGAGCCGGCCACCGGCGAGCCCTACGCCCGCGATCCCCGCGGCACCGCCAAGCGCGCCGAGGCCTACCTGCAGCAGACCGGCATCGGCGACACGATCTATGTCGGCCCCGAGGCCGAATTCTTCGTGTTCGACGACGTGAAGTTTGCCGCCGACCCGTACCGCACCGGCTTCGAGCTCGACTCGACCGAGCTGCCGACCAACGGCTTCACCGACTACGAGGGCGGCAACCTCGGCCACCGGGTCCAGACCAAGGGCGGCTACTTCCCGGTCCCGCCGCAGGATTCGGCGCAGGACATGCGCGGCGAGATGCTGGCCGCCATGCAGTCGATGGGTGTGAAGGTCGAGAAGCACCATCACGAGGTGGCGAGCGCCCAGCACGAGCTCGGCATGAAGTTCGACACGCTGACGCTGCTCGCCGACCACATGCAGATCTACAAGTACTGCATCCACAACGTCGCGCAGAGCTACGGCAAGTCGGCGACCTTCATGCCCAAGCCCGTCTACGGCGACAACGGCTCTGGCATGCACGTCCACCAGTCGATTTGGAAGGACGGCCAGCCGGTCTTTGCCGGCGACAAGTATGCCGGCCTGTCGCAGGAATGCCTTTGGTACATCGGCGGCATCATTCGCCACGCCAAGGCGCTCAACGCCTTCACCAACCCGTCGACCAACTCGTACAAGCGTCTGGTGCCGGGCTACGAGGCGCCGGTGCTGCTCGCCTACTCGGCGCGCAACCGCTCGGCCTCCTGCCGTATCCCGTGGACCAAGAGCCCGAAGGCCAAGCGCGTGGAGGTCCGCTTCCCCGATCCGATGGCGAACCCCTACCTCGCCTTCTCGGCGCTGCTGATGGCCGGCCTCGACGGCATCCGCAACAAGATCGACCCGGGTCCGGCCATGGACAAGGACCTCTACGAGCTACCCCCACGGGAGCTGAAGAAGATCCCGACCGTGTGCGGCTCGCTCCGCGAGGCGCTGACCAGCCTCGACAAGGACCGGGCCTTCCTCAAGGAGGGCGGCGTGTTCTCGGACGACCAGATCGACTCGTTCATCGAGCTGAAGATGGCCGAGGTGCTGCGCTACGAGATGACCCCGCACCCGATCGAGTTCGTGCAGTACTACTCGCTGTGATGTGACGGGGCCGGGCGCGATGCCCGGCTCCGCCTCAAAGTCCGATAGATCAACACGCAACCTATCGCTGCCCGAGTCCGCAACGGAACAAAATATGAACATCCTTGGAAAAATAAGATAATTAGCCTGATATGAGTGGGTGCAGCTGGCGGGGTGCTCCATGCTCTTTGATGAAATTGTCGTTCAGCGAACGAGATGGCACCTCGCGGCTCTCATAGTGGAGCTGAAGCTATTTCGTCTCAAACTCACTGTCAGCGCCTACGATCCCGGTCAGCCACGGGTGCCTGCTGGACGTCGAGATGGTGGACAATGGACAGATGAGGATCGTCTCGGAGGTCGTGGAGCGAATGATGACGCGCGCCTTATCTTCGTAGGAGATGAAGACGATCAGCGGTACAGAGTGGATCTTCTGGCTGAAGAGGGAAGGGGACACGCGATAAGAGAGCATGTCGGGAAGTCTGATACCGAATTTTTTGAGCGTGTTCAAAAATCACAGTGGCGCTCATTGGTAGCCAATGGAGGCATGAGAAGAAACGGCGGCTTTGAATCGTTAGAAACCGCGAATAATCTCGTAAATCAAACCATTGAAGCCAATAAAGCGGCGGTCGATCGAGTTGCATCGGGTGAAGACGATCGTAAATTTATAAGAAAGACGTTTGATTATAAAACTGGCAGAGAAGCTTATAGCACCGACGAAGGTGCCGTATATATGCGCGACACATATAGTGCTGGAGTTGAACTGAGGCACGATCCCCGTTCACCACGCGGATTTTTCATTCGAACAGCTTATCCTCTAACGGAGGGGGACTAAAATGGAGTTATCAGCAGAATTCCGAGTATTCACTTCGCAATTCTATCAAGATCTTTTAGATGACGTGTCTAGTGTAGACGAAATGATTGACACGGTTTTGTCCCCGATGAAAGACAGGGGCGATCGTCAGAAGCTAGGAATTTTTATCGACATGATCACGCGAGAAGATATATCGGATGTTGAATTGCGAAAGCTGTGGTGGACATCACCCGCTGATATTGCTTTCTACGATGGCGCCGAACTAAGAGCCTTCCTCAAACGGGTGCGGGACAGACTATAGAACCCGGCCCGGCGATCGGCAGACGATCGATAAGGCAACGAACTAATACCAACCTTCGTTGAGCGGGACTCACGGGGTAGCCTCGGCGGCTGAAGATTGGTTCTGTCTTCGGGTTTGGAGCCTGAGGAGGATGGGATGGCTGCTCCGGTGCCGCTGCGGTCGGACTTTGACGCTGAGGGCCTGCGTGCCCTGGCCAAGGGTTCGCGTGATCCCGCCCAGACCCGGCGCCTGCTGGCTGTGTCGGCGATCTACGCGGGCGGGCCGCGGACGCAGGCCGCCGCGCTGGGCGGGGTCGGGCTCCAGACGGTGCGGGACTGGGTCGTGGCGTTCAACGTGCACGGTCCGGACGGGCTGATCGGCGGCAAGGCGCCCGGAGCCCGCCCGCGCCTGAACGCCGAGCAGCGGGACGCGCTGCGCACGCTGGTCGAGCAGGGGCCGATGCCGGCCGCCCACGGGGTGGTGCGCTGGCGGCTGGTCGATCTCGCCCAGATCCTGTTCGAGGATCACGGCGTCTCGGTGTCCGAGCAGACGCTGAGCCGGGTCCTGCGGGGCATGGGCGACCGCAAGCTCTCCGCCCGCCCGCGCCACCACGCCCAGGACCCGGACGACAGCCCGGCTTTTAAAAAAGCTTCCCCGCCCGCATGGCGGAGATCGCGCAGGCCACAGGCGGCAAGCCGATAGAGATCTGGTTTTCCGACGAGGCCCGGGTCGGCCAGAAGAACACGATCCCCCGGCGCTGGGCCCGCCGCGGCACGCGCCCTGCCGCGCCCAAGGACCAGCGCACCGCCTCCGCCTACATCTTCGGGGCGATCTGCCCCGCCCTCGGCAAAGGGGACGGCCTCGTCATGCCCCGCTGCATCACCGCGGCGATGGCCTTTCGTCTCGAAGAGATCGCCCAGGCCGTCGCCCCCGGTGCGCACGCCGTGCTGCTGCTCGATCAGGCCGGGTGGC
>NZ_JAKSYH010000020.1 GCF_022829295.1 Methylobacterium sp. J-088 | reverse complement strand
ACCGAGCACCGGCCCGTCAGGGCGGGAGGGTGGATGGCCGGCAGGATGCCATATTGGGGCCCGGTGCCGGGATCAAGCCAGGCCAGCAGGTCGAGAACCGCCTAGTGCACGAAGAATGCGGTCTCGTAGGCGGTGGAGACGGTGCTGGCTTGGATGTCGCACCCCCGCTCCCGGAATCCGCTCTCCGCCTCGCCGGTTGTGAAGCCGACCGCCGCGTCGAACAGCCGGCCGGCGCCGGCCGCCTGGACGGCGTTGGCCGCCGCGATGCCGTTGCGGCTGGTGGCCGAGGCGGAAAACGGCACGTCGTTGCGGGCGAGCGTCAGGTCGACCTCGTTGGTCAGGTAGCGCAGCCCCGGGCTGAGGAAGGCGAGGTTCGAGGTCACCCCGGCGAACTGGCCCGACACGCCGCCCGTGGCCGACAGGATCGTGTAGGTGGTGCGCGGGTTGTAGCGGCCGGCGGCGGCCAGCACCTGGACGGTGCCGCCCCCGAGTGCGGCGACGCCCCCGGCGGTGATCCGGTCGGCTTGG
>NZ_JAKSYH010000017.1 GCF_022829295.1 Methylobacterium sp. J-088 | reverse complement strand
AAAGCGCAGCGACCCTCTGGGCCAATCGATGCCCAAAACGCCTCCCAGCCTTGTGAGTCGTGTACCGTGCGCGCTGCGATCGGGCACGGCTCTCAACCCTTGTTGTGACGCGCTTTCCTCCGCCGAACCGGTGTCCACTTCTGCGGAGAGCGCTCTAGCTCCGCCCTGCGGCACGATGTTCAATGCCCGCGATTCGTCCCCGGCGGGGCCGTGGCCGCTCGGCCGTGAGAGACGATCGGGTCGGGAAACCGACAGGGGGTTGGGCATGAATTTCGACAAGCAGCGGCGTCTCGTCGAGCGCTTGCTGGAGCGGACGCGCGCGGGGGAGCTGATCTGGCAGGAGAGTATCCGGCCGGACGTGTTCCAGGCGGCCTTCCAGAACAGCAGCGTGCAGATCAAGTCGGTCGATGACGGGCGCTTCACCGAGTTCCACGTGTCGATCACCGATTCCATCGGCCGGGTCGTCGACGATTTCGGGCGCGACCTGCTCGATCGCGACAGCCCGCGTCAGCCCGGGTCGTGGTCGCGCGTCCTGGAGGAGCTCTACGCCCTGGCGCGTCGGAGCGCCCTGAAGGCGGATGACGCGATCGACAGTATACTGGCCGAAATCGAGTAGGGATTGGATCCGGACGCCGCCATGCAGACGATCATCATCAGCGATCTGGAGGGCGGCGTCCGCGTGATCACCCTGAACCGCCCGGACAAGAAGAACGCGCTCACGGGCGCCATGTACGATTCCATGCGCGAGGCGCTGGCCGCGGCCGACGCGTCGGAGGCGATCGGCGCCGTGGTCTTCGCCGGGCAGCCCGGCATGTTCAGCGCCGGCAACGATCTCGCCGACTTCATGGGGAATGCCGGGGACAATGCCGAGGACGGGTTCAGCGCCTCGCCGGCGCTGGCCTTCATCCGGCAGCTCGCCCGCACGCGCACCCCGATGGTGGCGGCGGTGGACGGGATCGCGGTGGGAATCGGCGCGACGCTCTGTCTGCATTGCGACCTCGTCTATGCCAGCCCCGCGGCGCGGCTGCGCATGCCTTTCGTGGAACTCGGCCTCGTGCCGGAGGCGGCGTCGAGCTACCTGCTGCCCCTGCGGGTCGGCCGGCTCCGGGCCACCGAGTTGCTGCTCCTGTCCCGGCCGCTGGAGGCCGACGAGGCGCAGGCGCTCGGCCTCGTCAACGCGGTGCTGCCGGCCGACATGCTGGTGGAGCAGGCGATCGCCCAGGCGACCAAGCTGGCCGCCCTGCCGCGCGGGGCGCTCGCCGCCTCCCGGGCGCTGATCCGGGGCGATCAGGCCCAGATCGAGGCGGCCGTGGAGGCGGAGGCCAAGGCGTTCGATGCGCAGTTGCGCTCGCCCGAATCCCAGGAGCGGCTCGCCGCCTTCCTGTCGCGGTCGAAGCCCGCGACCTCGACGTGAGCGCGCCCGATCTGTCTCAAAAGATCTGTCTGGTTGCGGGCGCGTCGCGGGGCGTCGGCCGGGGGCTCGCCCGGGCGCTCGGTGAGGCAGGGGCTACCGTGATCGTCACCGCCCGTTCCAGTGAAACCGGCGCCCGCACCGAGATGCGGTCGGAATCGATCGAGGATACCGCCCGCATGGTCGATGAGGCCGGTGGGCGCGGCCATCACTACCTCTGCGACCACCGCTCCGAGCGCGCCACCGATGCCATGATGCACTGGGCGCTCCGCCGCTTCGGGCGGATCGACGTGGCGGCCTGCAGCGTCTGGGGCGGCAACGAGGGGTACGACGGGGAACGCTATCCGGACGGCGCCGGCTGGGGCACGCCGTTCTGGCGCCGCTCCGCCGAGCCCTATCTCGGCTTCCTCGAAGCCGGTCCTTTGCCGGCTCTGCTTCTGGCCCGAGCCGTAGCTCCCGCCATGGTGGCGGCGCGCTCCGGCCTGATCGCGTTGGTCTCGTTCGGGACCGAGGAATACCTCGGCGATATCTTCTACGATTCGGCCAAGGCCGCCACCAACAGGCTGGCCCTGGCCTTCGCGCGGGAACTCGCCCCGCATGGCGTCACGGCGCTCGGCCTTTCGCCGGGCTTCGTCGCCACCGAGCGGGCGCGCGATCTCGGACAGGACGGGCACGCCACGGAAGGTCCGCTCTATGCCGGCCGGGCGCTCGCCGCACTCGCCGCCGACCCCGACATCGCGCGGCGGGCGGGCGCGGTGCTGCATGCGGGCGACCTCGCCCGGATCTACGGCTTCACCGACGCGGACGGCACGCAGCCGGAGCGATTCCGGATCGAACCCTGATCAGCCGCGCGCCGGGTGTGTCGCCGAAAGAGCGCGATTCCCGAAGAAGATGAGGAAATCCACCGCCGCAGCGCGTCGAGGTGGAGCACTCGCTGCTCGTGGAGGGGCGTCCTTTGCGACTCGGCGCTCCGGATTGTTGCGGCAGCGAAAAACGGCCTCAATTCGCCCGCAAGTGAGGATCGCGCCTGTGCCTACCCCGATTCCTCCCGGAGCCGGGCCGCGCGCATGAACGAGGGAAACCAGCATGTCGGAAGCGAACACGGCCCCGCGCGTGCTGATGGTGTTCCCGAAGTTCTACGAAAACTCCATGTGGAATTTCAAAGAGGCGATGGAGATCCAGGGCGCCCGCGCCCCGGCGCCGCCGCTCGGCCTGATCACGCTGGCCGCGATGCTGCCGCCGGCCTGGCAGGTGACACTGGTCAATCGCAACTGCGAAGACCTGACGGACGCTCAGATCCAGGCGGCCGACCTCGTGATGACCGGCGGCATGCTGCCCCAGGAACCGGACTGCCTCGTCGTCATCGACAAGTGCGTGGCCCTCGGCACCCCGGTCTGCGTCGGCGGCCCCGCGCCGACCTCGACGCCGGAGGTCTACGACAAGGCGGATTTCCTCGTGCTGGGCGAGGCCGAGGGCATCCTCGACAAGTTCGTGGCCGCCTGGGAATCGGGTGAGCGCCGCGGCCGGCTCACGGCGGAGAAATTCAAGGCCGACGTCACCAAGAGCCCGATCCCCCGCTTCGACCTGCTGACCTTCAGCCATTATCTCTACATCGGCGTCCAGTTCTCGCGCGGTTGCCCGTTCACCTGCGAGTTCTGCGACATCATCGAGCTCTATGGCCGCGCCCCGCGCACCAAGACCACGCCGCAGATGCTGGCCGAGCTCGACCGGCTCTACAGCCTCGGCCACCGGGGCCATGTCGATTTCGTCGACGACAACCTGATCGGCAACAAGAAGGCGATCAAGCTGTTCCTCCCGCACCTGATCCAATGGCAGGCGGATCACGGCTACCCGTTCAAGTTCTCCACCGAGGCCTCGCTCAACCTCGCGGACGACGACGAGCTGCTCGGGATGATGCGGGACGCGAACTTCTTCGCCCTGTTCACCGGGATCGAGACGCCCGACGAGGCGACCCTGATCCAGACCCAGAAGAAGCAGAACACCAAGCGCTCGATCGCCGACAGCGTCCACAAGCTGTACGAGAACGGGATGTTCGTCACCGCCGGCTTCATCGTCGGCTTCGACACCGAGCAGGACAGCATCTCCAAGGCGATGTCGCTCTGCATCAGCCAGACCGGCATCCCGATCGCCATGGTCGGCCTGCTCTTCGCGCTGCCGAACACGCAGCTCTCGCGGCGCCTGCGCAAGGAGGGCCGGCTCTACGAGAATTACGCGCACACCACCGCCGACCAGGGCGATCAGTGCACGCAGGGGCTCAACTTCGTCACCCTGCGCCCGCAGCGCGACGTGCTGGCCGATTACCGGGACGTCCTGCAGGAGGTCTACGACCCGAAGAACTTCTTCGACCGGGTGCGGGTCGTGGCGCGGCGGGTCAAGCGGCCGAAATTCGCAGCCCAGAAACTCAACTGGCGCCACGTCGTCCACGATCTCTACTCGCTGCTGCGGGTGTGCTGGCGGATGACCGTGCGCCGGCCGGAACTCGCCAAGCACTTCTGGAGCGTGTTCCTGGAGACCGCCCGCCATAACCCGGCCGCCCTGGAGGCGGTGGTCACCAACATGGTGATCTACCTGCACGTCTATCCGTTCTCGCGCTACGTCATCCGCGAGATCAACGGCCGGATCACCGAACTCGACGCCGGCCGCTGGGTGCAGCCGCCGGTGCTGGCTCCGGAAGCCGAAAGCTGCGGCAAGGCCGCGCCGGTGGGCAAGGTGGTGGCGAAGGCCGAGGTGAAGCACCTCGCCGCGGTGGCGTGACGGGGATCGGCTCGGGTGGGATCCCCGCGCCGCCCTTGCAGCCGGTCCGCGTGAACCTTAGCTGACGTCGCGCGAGGCCACGTCCTCCCCCCGTCCAGCGGGGCACAAGCCCGGGACGGCCCGGCCCTTTCAGGAGGGCCGCCTTGGCCTGGATCTATCTCGTCACCGCGGGCATCCTCGAAGTCGTCTGGGCCTTCGCGATGAAGCAGTCGGACGGCTTCACGCGCCTCGGGCCGACCGCGATCACGGCCGTCGCGATGGCCGCCAGCGTCGGCTTCCTGGCGCTCGCCCTGCGCACGCTTCCGCTCGGAACCGCCTACACGATCTGGACCGGCATCGGCGCCGTCGGCGCGTTCCTGGTCGGCATCACCGTGCTCGGCGAGGAGGCGGGTGCCGCACGGATGCTGGCGGCCGGCCTGATCGGTTCCGGGCTCGTGCTGATGAAGCTGTCGAGCCCGGGCTAGCGCGGTCTCCGCCGAAGCGGCCACCGGTTCGGCGTCAGAGAGCGCGTCGAAACAAAGGCCCTGGCTCCTTCATCCCGAGAAGCAGCCTCCGGCTTTCGGGATGATGCACAATGCCGAGCGGGAAGCCTCAGGCGGCCCGCACGGTCGTCAGGAAGGTGTCGATCTCCCGGCGCAGCTCGGTGGATTGCTCGGACAGGCTTGCCGCCGAGGTGAGCATGCGGGTGGCGGCCGTGCCGGTCTCGTCGGCGGCCTGCGCCACTGCGTCGATCGTGCCGGTGACCGCGCCCGTGCCGATGGCCGCCTCCGCGACGTTGCGGGCGATCTCCCGGGTCGCCGCCCCCTGCTCCTCCACGGCGGCCGCGATCGAGGTCGCCACGCCGTCAATCTCGCGGATCCGCGCCGCGATGCCGTCGATGGCGTTGACGGTCTGACCGGTCGCCCCCTGGATGCGGCCGACCTGCCCGGCGATTTCTCCCGTGGCCTTGGCGGTCTGCTCGGCGAGTTGCTTCACCTCGGCGGCCACCACCGCGAAACCCTTGCCGGCCGCGCCGGCCCGGGCCGCCTCGATCGTGGCATTCAACGCCAGCAGATTCGTCTGCCCGGCGATGTCGGTGATGAGCCGCACCACGTCGCCGATCCGTCCCGCCGCCGCGCTCAACTCCTGCACGAGGTTGGCCGTCTGGCCGGCCTGCACCACCGCGCCCCGGGCCAGTTCGGCGGAGCCGTCCACCTGGCGGCTGATCTCCTGGACCGAGGCGCCGAGTTCCTCGGCGGCCGCCGCCACGGTACCGACATGCTGGGCCGCCTCCTGCGCGGCGCCCGCCACCGTCGCCGACCGCTCGGCCGTGTGCGTGGCCGTGCGCGACATCGTCTCCGCATCGGCGCGCAGACCGCGTGCCGCGTCCGAGACCCGCGCGAGCACGCCGCCGACCGCAGCCTCGAAGGTGTCCGCCATGGCGTGGACGGCGTGGCGGCGCTGGGTTTCGGCATCCTGGCGGGCGAGGGCGGTGTCACGCTCCAGTGCCCGGCTGCGGATCAGGTTGTCCTTGAACACCTGGACGGCAGCCGCCATGGCGCCGATCTCGTCGCGGCGGCCTGTATGGGGAACCGCTACGGTCTCGTCGCCCTCGGCCAGCCGTCCCATCGCACCGGTCATGCGCGCGATCGGCCGGGCGATTCCGAAGATTGCGAACAGCAATGCGGCGGCGGCGACCGCAAGGCCGACCACGGTGGCCGCCACGGCGACGAGCTTGGCGCGGGTCGCTTCCCGGGCGGTCTCGGCGACGTTGGCCTCCGTCTGCGCGCGGGCCGAGGCGATCGCTTCCGTGAGGCTCGCCACGGCCTCGTCGTTGCGCGCCCCGGTTGCGGGATCCAGCACAAGCGCGAGGGCTCCGGGCTGGTCGCCCGCGATCATCAGCTCGACCACTTGCAGCTGGACGTTCTGGTAGGCGTTCCAGGCCGTGGTGAAGCGCTCGTAGATCGCCCGGTCGCGGGGCGCCGTGAGGCGGTCCTGGAAGGCTTGGCGCAGGCCCGAGAGCGACCCGAGCGTATCGGTGAGGGCGGTCTGGTTCTTGTCCAGGGCTGTCGCGTCGGGGGACGCCACCGCGAGCCTGTAGAGACTCAGCCGCGCGTCCCGGACGGCCGTCCCGATGGCCTCGGCTTGGTTCTGCGTCGGCAGCGCCTGCTGTGAGACCGCCGTCGCGTTCTGTTCGATCTCGGACAGGAACGCGACACTGGCGACTCCCTGGCCGGCCGCGGCGAGCGCCAGCAGGGCGATCGCGCCGGAGAGAACCGTCTTGAGGGAGATACGCATGAAAATGTCCGTCTTCGCGGCGGTGCCGCGCCTTCAGGCCACGTATTCTCCGATAAAAATCTTAATCCTTTTTCGTTTTGAAACCGGAATTATCTCTACAGCCACTTCTTCCAGCGGAAGAAAAAGTACGGAAATACCGCGGCCACCACCATCATGACCAGGGCCATCGGGTATCCGAACGGCAAATCCAGTTCCGGAATGGACTTGAAGTTCATGCCGTAGATCGACGCGATCAGGGTCGGCGGCATGAAGACGACCGCCATGACCGAGAACAGCTTGATGATGTTGTTCTGCTCAAGGTTGACGAGACCGAGGGTCGCGTCGAGCAGGAACTGAATTTTGTTGTTCAGGAAGGTCGCGTGCTCCTCCAGGGATTGAAGATCCCGCAGGGTCGAGCGGACATCCTCCCGCAGATCGCGCGGGGCCTTGTTGGTTCGGTACGTCGCCGAGAGCGCGAGCAGGATACGCTCCATCGAGACGAGGCTCTCGCGTTGCTTCGAGATCAGGTCGCCGTGCCGGCCCAGCGCGCGCAACGTGTCCTGAAGGGCGGTGTTGCGGGCGGAAGGATCATCCTGCACCTCGAAGATCTTGCCCGAGAGGCGGTCGATCCGCTCGCCCTGGAGCTGGAGCACGTCGGCGGCCCGGTCGATCACCGCCTCGATCAGACCGGCCAGGATGGTCTCGCCGGAGGGTGCGGAGGCGCTGCCGTTGCCCATCGTGCGGCCAGCGCGCTGCGTATACATCCGGAAGGCCTGCGGCTCCTCGTGGCGCACCGTCACGAGGCGGTTGCCCCGCAGGATGAAGGTGATGCCGGCGAGCCCCGGCTCCTCGGAATCGCTCACCTTCGAGAGCACCCGCCCGGTCATGTAGCGGGCGCCCTCCTCGACGTAGAGCAGTTCGGACGGCTCGATGTCCTTCATCTCCTCGCGGGTCGGCACCTCGATGCCCGCGAAGGCCTCGACCTTCATCTCCTCCTCGCGGCTCGGCCGGATCAGATCGAGCCAGACGGTATCCTCGGGAATCGGATCCTGGAGGTTGATGATGCGGCGTTCAAGCAGCGCGGATCCGGCGCCGACGGCGGGCTGGTGGATGAAGATCACGAACAGGTCTCGGGTGCAGGACGATCACGGGACAGCGCTGGGTTTTATCCGCATCCGGCACGGCGACTCCCGGCGCAAGCTGCGCTGGGGGTGTGACGGTGTTTTCTGACGCTTCCGTGACATCGCGGTCGGGCCTGCCGACCGCAGGCTGGTCTCCGGTGCAGAGCCGGCGGCATCCGCCCGCGGGGCACACTTGGCGAAAGGACGTGCACCGGTGGTCGGGCGCCGCGTGGTCCGCCGCCGAATCTATCCGACCCTGGCGACCGGCCTAATTGCAGCCGTCGCAGATGCTGTCGTCGATCTTGTCGGTCAGGGCCCGCTCGCGCCGCTTCTCCTGGCGGGACGGAACCTCACCGGGGCCCATCGAGGTGCCCGGCGGCTTGGTGACGCCGTACCGGTTGGTGTTCGGCGCCGTGATCGTCGAGGCGGGGCCGCCGCCGGTGCCGGTCTGGTCCGGGGCAACGGTCTGTGCGGCCAGCGAGCCCGGCAGGGCCAGGCTCAGGGCGGCGAGCGCCAGCGGGCGCAGGGATCCTCGGGGCATGGAAAATCTCCAATCGCCGAGAGAACGTGAGAATCCCTTGCAGGTTGCGTCGCTCACCGTCGCTGCGCCGCGCGCCGGAACACGCCAACCATCTCGACATGCCCCGCGTGGCGGAACTGGTCGACCGGCGTGACCGATTCCAGCCGGTAACCGCCGGCCACCAGCGTGGCGGCGTCGCGGGCGAAAGTGCCGGCGTCGCAGGCGATGCCGATCACCAGCGGCACCTGCGCGGCGGCGAGCTGACGGGCTTGGGCCTCCGCGCCGGCCCGGGGCGGATCGAACACCACGGCGTCGAAGGCGCCGAGCTCGAGGGGCAGCAGCGGGCGGCGGAACAGGTCGCGCCGCTCGGTGGTGATCCGCTTCAGGCCCGTCGCGGCCCGGAAGGCTCGGTCGAGACCGGCCAGCGCCGCCGCGTCTGACTCAACGGCGTGGACCGCAGCGCGCCCGGCCATCGCCAGGCTGAGCGGCCCACAGCCGGCGAACAGATCCGCGACCTTGCGGACACGGCCCCCAAGGGCCGCGAGCGTCAGCTCGATGAGGACAGCCTGTCCCGCGGCGGTCGCCTGAAGAAACCCGCCGGGCGAGGGATAGAGGCGCGTGCCGCCGTCGGTCACCGAGACCGGTTCGGCCTCCATCAGACGTTCGCCGTGGAGCGACAGCCGGGCGAGGCCGAGTTCGCCCGCGACCCGCACCAGGGCGGCACCGACACCGGCGCTCACCGGTCCGTGGCCGCGCAGGTCGACGTCGAGACCCTGGTCGGTGGCGGTGACGGCCACGTCGAGGGGCTTGCGGCCATGGCCGAGGGGGGCGGCGAGGCGGCGCGCCACGTCGGGCGCCGGGTGCAGCGCCGGAACCGTGATCGGACAATGGTCGATCGGCACCAGTTCGTGGCTGCGCGCCGCCATCAGGCCTGCCTCGGCGCGACCCTCGACCGCCCGGACATGGAGCGTGAGCCTCCGCCGTCCGGCGCCATGAGCGTCGATGGCCGGCTCGGGCGTAACGCCGAGCCCGGCTTGCGAGAGGGCCTGGGCGACGAGGCCCCGCTTCCACGCAAGTTCGGCCGGCCGCGCGAGGTGCTGGGTGCGGCAACCGCCGCAGCGCATCACGTAGGGGCAGAAGGGCTCGACGCGGTCGGCCGAGGCCTGCTCGACGTCGAGCAGCTCGGCGCGGCGCCCCTCGCGCCGGATCGCGACGCGCTCGCCCGGCAGCGCATAGGCAACGAGGGTCCCGTCCTCCGCGATGCCGTCGCCGCGGGCACCGAGATCGCGGATCGTGATGGTCTCGCTTATCGTTTCACTCACGCCAACCTCGCGCCGATCAGGAACTCGGCATTGCCGTCGCCGCCGGTCACCGGCGAGGCGATCTGGCCCAGGATCGCGGCGCCGAGCCGCTCCAATTCGGCGCGCACGGCCGCGCAGACCTCCGCGTGGACGGCCGGATCGCGCACCAGGCCGCCCCGGCCGATCCGGTCGCGACCGGCCTCGAATTGCGGCTTGATCAGCGCGACGAGTCCCGAGCCCGGCGCCAGGAGGGCCGGGAGCACCGGCAGCACGAGGCGCAGGCCGATGAAGCTGACATCGACGCTCGCAAAGTCCGGGCGCGGCGCCAGAGCGGCGGGATCGAGGCTGCGGATATCGGTGCCCTCGCGGTTCGCCACCCGGGGATCGGCCCGGAGCCGCGGATGGAGCTGTCCCCGGCCGACATCGACCGCATGGACGTAGCGCGCGCCCCGGGTGAGCAGCACGTCGGTAAAGCCGCCGGTCGAAGCACCGACATCGAGGGCGACGCACCCCGCCGGATCGAGGCCGAACGCGTCCACGGCCGCGGCCAGCTTGAGGCCCCCGCGCGAGGCGTAAGGGTGCTCGGGCGTGGATTCGATCCGTGCCCCGGGTTCGATCGCCTCCGAGGCACGCGCGAGCGGCCGGCCATCGACGCGCACCAGCCCGGCGCGGATCGCGGCCTGTGCCCGGGCCCGGCTCTCGAAGTGGCCGTGCTCCACCAGGAACAGGTCGGCACGGCGCGCCGCCGTGGTGCGCTCCGGTATGGTCCGGTCTGAGGTCATCAAGGCTTCGTGCGGTCCCGGCAGATCTGCGGCATAGGTTCCCCCGCGCGGCCCTGTCGATGGCGAGCGCGCTCCCTAACTAGACCGGGCCTGACAGGAGAGCCACCGCATGATTCGTACCCTGCCGCTGCTCGCAGCGCTCGCGACCGTCGCCGCGGGCGCTGCCCACGCCCAGGAGCCGCCGAAGGAGGCCGCCAAGGCCGCTGAGACCTTTTCGGCGCCGATCAAGAACGCCAAGGGCGACACGATCGGTTCTCTGGCGATCCGCGACGGTGCCAATGCCCTCGTGCTGCGCGTCGCCCTTCAGGCCGGCGCCCTGTCGCCCGGCTGGCACGGCCTGCACTTCCACGCCGTCGGCGATTGCTCCGACCCGAAGTTCATGAACTCCAAGGTGCATGTGAACCACGACCAGAGCAAGCACGGCCTGCTCAACCCGGACGGGCCCGACGAGGGCGACCTGCCGAACCTCTACGTGGCGCAGGACGGCTCGGCCAACGCCGAGGTCTGGAGCGAGACGCCGCTCAACGGCGAGGGCGGCCTGAAGGACGGAGACGGCTCGGCGCTGATCATCCACGCCAACGAGGACGACCACACCAGCCAGCCGATCGGCGGCGCCGGAGACCGGGTCGCCTGCGCGGTGATCAAGTAGCCGTCCAAATCCCCGGCCGGTCGCAGGTGTTCATCGCAAAACCGGCGGCCACTTTGGCGAAACCTGCTCAGGTGGCTGCCTGGGGCGAGGGGACCTCCGGCGGAATCGGCCGGGGTCGGCCCGCCTCGTCGATCGCCACGAAGGTGAGGGTGGCCTGCGTCACCCGCTCGCGGACCTGGGTGCAGAAGCGTCGCGCCCAGGCCTCGACCTCGATCTTCATCGAGGTCCGGCCGACATGAGAAACCCGGGTGTAGACGCACAGTACGTCGCCGACCCGGACCGGCCGGATGAAGGTCATGGCATCGAGCGCCACGGTCACGACCCGGCCCTGCGCCCGGTCGACTCCCGCGATACCGCCGGCCTGATCCATCTGCGACAGGACCCAGCCGCCGAAGATGTCGCCGTTGGCGTTGGTGTCGGCCGGCATCGCGATGGTGCGGACTGTCAGGTCGCCCTTTGGTTGGTCGTCTTTGGGCAGATCGGTCTCCGGGGGCGGCGCCACGCTCGCGGCCGATGAGATCCCGACGTGCTGCATGCCGACCACCCGTTCATCGCGCGCCGTCAGGAGAGAAGGCCGGCGAGCTTGAGCCCCGCCGCCAGCAGGATGGCGGCCGCGCTCAGGATGCATTCGAGCGGGATCGATTGCCAGAGGTCCGGTGACGCCGCGGTAGGCTCGGAGCTTTGAGCAACATCGTTCATCGGGCATCCTCCCGGGCCGGCCGATCTGTCGTCGTCGGTCCCGTCTTCGGCATCATATCGCATGGCCTCTTCATGCGCAGCCCGACTCACGGCATGAAAAACCCGGCGGCTTGGGGAGTCGCCGGGTCGGTCAGGCTGGAATCAGCTCAGTAGTAGAACCGGCGGCGGTAATAGGGACGGCGCCAGTAGGGCCGCGGGCCGTAGAACCGGCGACGGTAGTAGGGGCGGCGGTAGAAGGGCCGCGGACCGTAGAAGCGACGACGGTAGTAGTACTGGGCCTTCTCGGCCACTGCCGGCGCGGCATCGGCCGGCAGGGCGAGCCCCGGGCCGATCGGCGCGGCGGACGCGCCCTCTGGCGCTGCGGCCGCGAAGCCCAGCACCAGCAGGGCCGCGAGCAGGAATTTCCTCAGCACGGTCTCGACTCCCTTTGTGTGATTGCGTCTCCGACGACGAACCGCACGGGAAGCGAGAACCCACCGCCCGGTCCGAAACGCTGCAACGCGTGGGCGAGGTGAAGCGTTGCAGCGTAACCACTGCTGAGTGTCCGACAGGGTTGATCCCGGGTTGAGAACCCCCTGGGACGCGCCGGTTCAGGCGATCTTCGTGGTCATGTCCTCCATGCGCGCCTCGGCGCTCTGCCGCACGAGGGCGATGCCGTGCTCGCAATCCTCGCGACGAACGTAGCCCTCACCGGACTCGGCGATCACCTCGCCGTTGCGCGCCCGCAGGCGCCAGCGCCACTCGCCCTTCGCATCCCGATAGAGTTCGAACCGCATGGTGCAGGCTCCCTGACAATCCGCCCGCTGAGATGGGTTGCCGAATCAGGAAGGGAAGGCGCCCACCCCGAGGGCGGGCGCCGGTCGTCATCAGCGGGAGAACGGTGCCGTTGTCCCGCATTGGCTTGGAGACCGCTTACTTCGCCTTGTCGGCGATGCCCTTCAGGCCGGCCTCGTAGACGCCGGCGATGGCCTCCTTGGCCTTGTCGTCCGGAGCGCCCTTGGCCTTGAACGTACCCGTCCACGTCACCTTGGAGCCGCTGCCGGCCTTCGCCACCGTGATGGTCGAGTGGTAGTCGGTCACGGGCAGCGGGCCTTCCAGGATCGTGTAGGTGTAGTCCATCTTCTTGTCGCTGCGGGACTCTTCCTCCTCGACGATCGTCCCGCCGCCCTTCAGGTTGAGCGTACGGACGTCTTTGCCGCCCTTCTTGGACAGGGCGCATTTCTCGATCACCGGATGCCAATCGCCGATCCCGCAGAATCCGCCGATCGTCTTCCACACCGCCTCGGGCGCAGCCGCGACATCGACGGACTTCGTGACTTCAAGGGCAAGAGCCGGCGAGAGCGACGCCACGACGAGGGCGGCGGCCGGGACAAGAATCCTCAGCATGAGGCGTTTTCTCCGATCATTGGTTTGCCGGCTCTAGGGCCGGCTCGCTCAATTAGCGCGCGTTCGCGCTGCTACGAGATCAACCCCTGAGGGCTCACGAAGGTGTGAGCACACGAAAAACCGCCCGGGACGGTCCCGTCCCGGGCGGCTGTGCTGTCTTACCGTGTGCCACGCCCGACTGCGTTGCGGTCCGGTACGGCTCCAATGCTCTGACGTAGAGCGCGCGCCGCTGAACCGATATCCGGTTCGGCGGCAAGCGCTCGAAGTCGTGGCTGGTTCAGGAGCGGGGCGACCGCTCCAGCCAACCGATGTTGCGACCCTCACCACCGCCGCCGCCGCTGCGCGGGCGGGCATCCGCCCGCTGGGGCCGGCTATCGCGGCTCGGACGACCCTGGTTCGGGCGCTGCTCGCCCTGCGGCCGGGCCTCGCGGCCCTGCGGAGCCGGGCCACGGCCCTCCTGCGGCCGGCCCTGCCGGGGGGCGGCACCCTGGCCGCCGAAGCCGCGTCCGCCCTCGGGGCGTCCCTGCTGGGGACGGCCCTGCTGCTGCCGGGGCCGCTGGCCCGGGCGGCCGCCACCCGGACGCTGCTGCTGCCGCTCGGGCCGGCGCTCCTCCTCGCGGGCGATCTCGGCCGCTTCCTGGCGGGACGGCGGGTTGAAGCCCTCGGGGAAGCCCGCCACCGGCACCTTCTGGCGCGTGATGCGCTCGATGTCCCGTAGATAGGCCTTCTCCTCGTCGTTGCAGAACGAGATGGCGAGCCCGTCCGCACCGGCGCGGGCGGTCCGCCCGATCCGGTGGACGTAGCTCTCCGGCACGTTCGGCAGGTCGAAGTTGATGACGTGGCTCACGCCGTCGACGTCGATGCCGCGGGCCGCGATGTCGGTGGCCACCAGCACGCGGCAATCGCCGTCGCGGAAGGCCTGGAGCGCCCGCTCACGCTGGGGCTGGCTCTTGTTGCCATGGATTGCGGCGGCCGCGATGCCGACCTTGTCGAGGCCGCGCACAACGCGGTCCGCCCCGTGCTTGGTGCGCGTGAAGACCAGCACGCGCTCGATCGCCGGATCGCGCAGGATGTGTCCGAGCAGCGCCTGCTTGGCGCCGGTATGGACGAAGATCACCTGCTGATCGACCCGCTCGGCCGTGGTGGCGACCGGCGTCACCGCGACCTGGACCGGGTCGGTGAGGTACTGGCTCGCGAGACCTGCGATGTTCTTCGGCATGGTGGCCGAGAAGAACAGGCTCTGG
Source organism: Methylobacterium sp. J-088 (assembly GCF_022829295.1). GTDB lineage: Bacteria > Pseudomonadota > Alphaproteobacteria > Rhizobiales > Beijerinckiaceae > Methylobacterium. The sequence goes on along the minus strand of NZ_JAKSYH010000017.1, from coordinate 26,039 downwards.
CGCTTCTGCGGCAGCATCTTCACGATGCGCTTGAGGGCGTGGATGAAGCCGAGATCGAGCATCTGGTCGGCCTCGTCGAGGACGAGGATCTCGACGCCTTCCAGCGTCAGCGAGCGGCGCTCGATCAGGTCGATCAGGCGGCCCGGGGTGGCGACGAGGATGTCGACGCCCGGCGCCAGCGCCCGCTCCTGACGGCTGATGGTGACGCCGCCGAACACCACCGTGTTGGTGAACGACAGGTGCCGGCCGTAATCCGAGAAGGATTCGGCGATCTGGTTGGCGAGCTCGCGGGTCGGCGAGAGCACCAGCACCCGGCAGCCGCGGCGCGGGGCGCGGCGGTCCGAGAGGGCGAGGCGGTGCAGGATCGGCAGCGCGAAGGCCGCGGTCTTGCCAGTGCCGGTCTGGGCGATACCGCAGAGGTCGCGGCCCGTCATGGCCGGCGGGATTGCCTGGGCCTGGATCGGGGTCGGCGTGACGTAGCCGGCTTCGCTGAGCGCCCGCAGCACGGGCTGGGCGAGGCCAAAATCGGTGAATTGGGTCAAGGATGTATCCGATGCAGCAGGGCCGGCCGGGCGCCGCGCGTTCCGCGCGAGAAATGCCGTGTTGAGGCCGGTCCGTTGGCAGGGGGCAGCCCGCGTGATGGGGCGGCCCGGGTGCATGCACGTTATGAAGAGGGGGGCCGGATCACGCCGCGATGGCGCAGGATCCGTCACGCAGCCCCCTCAAGCGGGCCATGGCGGCCGCTGACGCTGCAACGCCGATATGACGGTGTGCAGCTGCGAAGTCAATGTCGCGCGGCACGAGCCGCCGCATGGCACCGCCCCCTGCTGTGCAAGGCTCGACAGGCCACCGTCTTGCGCAATCCGTCCCTGGGGACAGCGTTGGCTCGCCAGAGGACGGTTCAACGCGACTCGAACGAACCTTGAATTGCCCCGCGCGATCCGTGAGGAAGCGCGGATGGTATCGCGGGCCCGGGGACAAGCATCGGGCCGGCCGAAGAGGGGGGCGAATGATCCGATCTGTTCTGTCCGTGAGCGCCGGTCTGGCGGTGATCGCAATCGTCTTGGCATCCCTGTGGATCGGGTATGGCCCACGCCCTCAGGGTGGGCCGGACAAGCGGACCTCCGCGGTGATTCCCCTGTCGCAACAGCAGCGAACCACCGTGGACGCCAAGGGACAATCCATCCGGACCATCACGCCGGGATCGTCGGCCGGTCCCGGGATGGCGGCAACGGCGCCCCCGGCATCATCCCCGTCCGCTGCTGCTCCGGCCAGCCCGGCGCCTGGTGCCTTGGCCGATCTCGGCTCTCCCGCGCGGCAATCCGACGGTGTGTCCACCACGGGTTTGAGGACGGAGCCGGCCCCGGGAGAGGCTCGGGACCCCTCCGACTCGCCAGGTGGGAGCGTCGATCTCAACACGGCGTCGGTCGAGCAGTTGAACGCGCTCGGGGCCGGTATGATCGGCCGGCGGATCATCGAGTTCCGTCCCTACGCCTCCCCCGATGAGCTCCTGACGCGCCGTGTCTTGAAACGCGCCGATTACGACACGATCAAAAACGCGATTACTGCCCGATAGCCCCCCAAGTGGACTGACGAAGTGAACAGGCGTCCATCGCGGACGTTGGTGCACGGATCACGCACAAGACGTGATCGTGGAACGCTCGAGGAGTCTGCCATGCGAAAGACCGCACTGATCGCGGCTGTCGGCCTGTTGTCGATGGGGACCGCCAGCTTGGCCGCCGAAAATGCCGGTGGTGCGGGCGTGCCCGGAACAACGCCCCGCATGCAGGGCTCGCCCAATGCCGCGGGCTTCGGCAAGGCGGAGACCACCGGGACAGCCGGCGCGACCACGCCGGACACCACCGCCACCCAGGACGGCAAGATGAAGGGCCCGCCGAACGCATCAGGGTTCCAGCACGGCGCGTCCGGCCAGCCATCGGGCCGCTGAGCTTCTGCGGGCGGGGTCGATTGTCGGCTGCCGCCTCGCAGCGCCGCACTGTCCCACGGCACGATGCTGTGGGTGTTCATCGGAGGCCGGGCTCGGACTGGAGATCAGCTGCGGACCGCCGAAAGGTCCCCGTAGCGAGAGTCAGTCCGGCAAGTGGTACGTCTGTCGGTGATTGTGCGGGACCGCCCCTAGGGCTCCGGTCACGTCGTTCGGCGCCGATCTTGTCTCTATCAGGAGAGAGAAGATTGGTGCGGCCAAGAGGACTCGAACCTCCACCCCTCGCGGGACTAGCACCTCAAGCTAGCGCGTCTACCAATTCCGCCATGGCCGCATCGGACGCGACGATCCGTGTCCGCTCGCTCGACAAGAGCCGCCCTCGGGAGATCCCGGAGGCCGATACGTTGTCGGCGGCGCAGCGGATAACAGATCGATCCGCCGCCGACAAGCGCTTCACTCACGCTGACTCGTACCCTGTCTCCAGAAACGAGGCCGCACCGTCACCGATGCTGGCACCCGGCTCCACGATCGAGGCCGCCTTGCGGATCAGCTCCGTCACCTCGACGGAGATGCGGTCACCGGTCACCACAATCTGCCCGCGGGCGACCGGATGGTCGTTGGCCAGGATCTCGACCATGTCGCTGTCGCTGGCGTCCAGCTCGATCACGGCGCCGCGGCCCATGCGCAGCAGCATGTGCAGCGGCATGCGGGTGCGGCCGAGCACCACCGTCAGATCGACCTTCAGCGTCTCGAAGACCGCCACTGCCCGCCATCCCGTTTCGTGGCCAAGACCTTGCAACCGCCGGCCGCGGATGTTGAAGGCTTCGACCATCGACGCAGGATGGTGAACCATTGGTAAACGCGCCCCGCCTCGCGGTCAGCCCGCATGCCTTCCCAAACGCGCCCGGCTCCGGCCCGGTGGGCTGGCGCGTCAGCGATGCGCCCGTGGGCTACGAGGCGGCCGTCGCCTGGATGGAGGCGCGCGCGGAGGCCATCGCCCGCGGCACGGCACCCGAATGTGTCTGGCTGCTGGAGCATCCGCCGCTCTACACGGCCGGAACGTCGGCCCGGCCGGAGGATCTGGTGGCGCCCGACCGGTTCCCGGTCCACGCGACGGGGCGGGGCGGGCAGTACACCTATCACGGCCCCGGCCAGCGCGTGGCCTACGTGATGCTCGACCTCGACCGCCGCAGCCGCGATCTCCGCGCCTACGTGGCGAGCCTGGAGGCGTGGCTGATCGCGACGCTCGCGGCCTTCAACGTCCGTGCCGAGCGCCGGGAGGACCGGGTCGGCGTCTGGGTGCGCCGCCCCGAGAAGGGGCCGGAGGTCGAGGACAAGATCGCGGCGATCGGCATCCGGGTGCGCCGTTGGGTGAGTTTTCATGGGATCAGCCTGAACGTCGAGCCGGACCTCGCGCATTTCGACGGGATCGTGCCCTGCGGGGTCCGCCTGCACGGCGTGACGAGCCTCGTCGATCTCGGTCGGCCGGTGAGCATGGCCGAGGTGGACATGCAGCTCCGGGCGGCGTTCGAGGAGATCTTTGGGGTGACCGCGATGGAGCCTATGATCGAGGGGAATCTGTAGGCCTGTCTCGGCCGAGCTGGCGTGCACGGCGCGACCATCGTGTATCGTATCGCCACGGAGAGGTAGCCCATGCGCTCGACGAAGTACGCGGATGAAATCGCCAGCGCGGACGAGGGCGGCGCGCGAATCGAGCGGCTCAGGATCAGGTCCACGGGGGCCGCCGAGATTCGCTTCTCGTGGTGGAAGAACGGTCGTTTCCAGCCGCGGCCGTTGGACCTGCCCGAGGATGACCTTCTCCGCCTTCTGCGGAAGGCCATCGATGAAGGCGTGTTCTCCGAGATTTTCGTCGGACATCTCCGGCAAATGCTCGGTACCGGGACTTCTCCGGCGATCCCGGAACACAGCATGGTCACGCTATCCGGTGCCCTGACCCTAAAGGATGGGCGAACGCTGCCGGAGGGCGCCCGCGGAGCGATCGTGTTCGTCCACGGCGATGGTGAGGCCTACGAGGTAGAATTCATCGCGCCTTTCCATGCCGTGACGACGGTCCCGGCCTCAAGCTTATCCCGGGCCCCGGCTGCATGAGCGATGACGTTCCACCCCGCATCGTGCCGTCGGCCAAGCTCACCGATTACCTGCTCCGCCCCGATCATCCCGTTGGCGGTTCCAAGGCGGCATTCTTCCAGGCCTTCGGCTTCTCAGCCGCGCATCTGGATATCGTCACGGCAGCCCTCGTCGCCCATCCGGATCATAATCCCGTGGCCGAGACGGAGCGTAGCCGCTGGGGTACGAAATACGTCGTCCGCTGCCGCATCCGGACGCCGGATGGCCGTGACCCCTGTGTCCTGACCGTTTGGATCGTTCCGCCGAACCAGACCGATGCCCGCTTGGTGACCGCCTATCCCGATGAGGGGTCCTGACGCGGTCGCTCGACGCGGCCTTTCATCTCAGGGTTGATCGATTGCGCGGCTGGGCAATCGACCCCAGCGCACGATCTGCCTCAGAAATCTGCGTGCAGCCGCGAGGCGAAGAAGTGGGCCGGGCCGCGGTCGCGGTTGTAACCGGGGTTGTTGATGAACTGGTAGTCGAAGGTCAAGGTCACGAACTTGGTCAGGTTCAGGGCGTAGTAGGTCTCCAGAGCCCGCTCGGTGCCATAGTTGAGCCGGCCATCGCCGATCAGCAGCCCGTAGAAGCCGGCCGCGAAGGCCGCTCGGTGGGAGGGCGAGAGCCCGTTCATCGCCGCGCCGATCCCGACGGTGTCGTCCGGCCGGTCCCACGCCTTGCCCTTCAGCGACAGGCCACCGGAAAAGCTCTGGTCGACATCGGTGAACGAGATGTTCTCCGTGCGGCCGTCGTTCAGGCTGGCGCGGGCGAACAGGCCGAGGTCCGGCGTCAGCGCCTGTTCCAGGTTGATGTAGCCGCCGGTCTTGCGCCGGGGGCGCCGGGTTGCCCCGACCGCGTCGTTGATGTCGTCGAACGCGCCGAGTTGCGTCAGCGTCACCACCTCCCGGTTGTTGGCCGAGTTGCCGACATTCGAGAAGAACCCCAGGCGCAGCTTGCCCGGCTGGTCCAGCCCCGGCAGGACGTAGCGCTGCTCGAACTCGGCGTTGAGCCCCGCCCGGCGGAACACCCGCGGGTCGAGTACGTCGCTCGACGGCTCCTTGGGCACCTGCGTGTAGGCGGCGCGGATCGCGAATTCCGGCCGGTTGTACTCGGCATAGACACCCTGCGTGAAGCCGGGGAGGTTCGCCGGGAAGTCCCAGGCCGAGGAGCCCCAGATCGACCAGTTGAAGAAGTCCACCCGCGGATCGTGCGCGTAGATGTTGCCATCGAAGAAGTCGCCCAGCGCGAACTTGCCGGCGATCAGCGTGATCCGCTCGGCATCGTAGCGGGTGGCGACCTGGTTCGGCCCGTCCGGCACCTCCACGGTTTCGCCGCCGAGGTTGATCGTCTGCTTCACGTAGTAGCGGTTCGAGCGCAGCTTCGGGAACGGGGCACCGGCCTTCTGCGCCTCGCCGTTGACGAAGCCGGCCACGCCCAGCGTCCGCGACAGGCCGAACCCCTGGCTGAACTCGGGATTGTAATAGACTTCCGTGGTGTCGGTTAGCTTGAGCCCGAGGAAGATCGTAGCCGTGGTGGTCTGCCGGGCCTGATCGGGGATCAGGCTCTGCGCCCCCGTATAGGGCGAGCGGAAGCCCGGGACTCCCTGCGCGATCAGGGTCGTCTGCCCGTGCAGCGAAAAGCGGCCGGTATCGCCGTTGTCGGGATCGTGCGGGGCGGTCTCGTCGGGATCGGGCGGCACCTTCAGCCCGTCCGGGAACCACATCAGCCGCAGAAACATCTGGTTCGACGTGTAGCTCGCCCGGGTCGCGACCGGGCCGCCCGCATCGCCTGGCACGATGCCCAACGGAAACCGTCGGCTGCCGCCGAGATCGACGTAGCGGTAGTCGATCCCGAGGGCGAGGTGGTCGCTGACGGCGTATTGCACCCCCGCGCCGAGGGTGAACCCGAGATAACCGAGTTCGCGCTGCGCCGTGTTCTGGCTGCCCGTATCGAGGTCCGGATAGGTCGCAAGGACGCGTGCGTTCGCGCCGGCGAGGCCGAAGGATCCGTAGACGAGATAGCGCTCGAAGCTGTAGCCGAGCCGCGCCCGCAGGGTGCCGTAGAGTTCGGTCTTGGCGCGCACGACGTTGAACGCGGGGTCCACGTCCGCGTAGCCGAAGCCCGCGATGGTCGAGGGCACCGGCCGCTTCAGGTTCGCCGCGTCGATCGTGGCCTCGACGCCGTAGACCCAGGGGCCCGCCTGCCAGTTCCAGCCACCGAACAGCCCGCCCACCGCCGTGGTGGCGTTGCGCCCCTGGTCGCTGCGGCCCGTCGAGTCGCCGCTCTTGAAGGCCGGGACCGGCCGCCCGCCGATCGTCGTCGGACCGAACGTGTAGGCCCCGTATGAGCCGCCCGCACTGCCCTCGAGGCCGATATAGCCGCCCGACCAGTCGGTGTAGGCGGACACCTCCGCTGCCCGTCGCTGCGCCGCGAGGTCGGCCGCGCCCGCAGGCGCGATGACTGCAGGGGTCAGCAGGAGAACTGTTGCCTGGGTCAGCGCTGGGATTCGGGGGCGGAATTTCGCTTGAGCCAGGGGCGCGGGACGGATTCTCATGCGACTCACAGCAACAATATAGCTTTTGCTAAAACCCGCTTCCCTGCCGCGCAAGCCGTTGCGGGCCGTGGCGGTGAACGCGGTGTCGCAGGTGCGGCATCGCGGCGTTCGCTCGGCGGCCACGTTTTCGGCCATTAGCGTGGCAGTCGCATGACGTTCCCGAGATCGCTGCACCGGTCAAGATCGGGCCGGCCACAGGCGGGAGAAAAGTCTTGGTCGCGACAGATTACAATCAGCCGAGTGGGCAACTGAGCCTGGGAAATACAGAGCCAGCATGCCAATAGGCCTTCAGATTAGAATTGTTATTATTTGATAGTGGGGCGATGCCTGTTTGAAGTTCTGGCACGAGGGTCTATGTGCAAAACCATGCGTGCCTCAACCGCCCCGACGATTCTCCGCGGCCTCGCCGTGGTTGCCGCCCTCGCCATCGCGGGATCCGCCGCGGCCAAGGAGGTGCCGATCGGCCCGCATGTGACCCGCAACGGTCTGGAGGTCGCCGCCGTCTACCTGCAGCCGATCGAGATGGAGCCTGCCGGGATGATGCGCGCGGCCGCGCAATCGGACCTCCATCTCGAGACGGATATCCGCGCCGCCAAGGACAACCGCAACGGCTTCGCCGAGGGCGACTGGGTACCGGCGCTCGACGTGCATTTCGAGGCGGTGAAGCTCGACGGCGACAAGCTGACCGACCAGAAAGTGTCGGGGATGCTGATGCCGATGGTCGCCAATGACGGGCCGCATTACGGCGACAACGTCAAGCTGTTCGGCCCCGGTCGCTATCGCCTGAAGGTCACGGTCGCGCCCCCCGGCAAGGACAGCCATTTCGGCCGCCACGTCGACAAGGAGACGGGCGTCGGCCCGTGGTTCGAGCCATTCGAGGTCGTGCAGGACTTCACCTTCGCCGGCGTCGGCAAGAAGGGCGCCTATTGAGCTTCCGGAGGTGTTCGTGTCCCGCCCGCTGCGCGCTGCCGCATTCGCTGCCCTGCTCCTCGCCGCTTCCGCGGCCGCGCCCGTGCGCGCGGACGACATGCCGGTGATCAAGGTGGAGATGCGCGACGGCGTGATCCTCCCGGCAGTGATCGAGGTACCGGCCAACACCCGCTTCAAGCTGGAGATCTCGAACACTGGCCAGTCGCCCGTCGAGTTCGAGAGCACGGAGCTCAAGCGCGAGAAGGCGCTGGCCGCGGGTTCGACCTCGGCGATCGTGTTCCGCACCCTCGATGCGGGCTCTTATCAGGTGTTCGACGATTTCCATCCGGACGCCAAGGCGACGCTGGTCGCCAAATGAGTGCGTCGACGACAGCGCCTGCGGCCCTGTCCGCCGCCTCTCGTCCCGCACGCCGCGCCTGGATCGACGCGCGGCTCGCGCAACTCGGCGACGCCATGCGCCGCCACGGCTGGGCGCTCCGGGCCGTGCAGTGGCTGATCATCGCCGTCTATGCGGTGCTGGTGATCGTGCCCGCCCTGCTGCCGCTGCCCGACAACGCCGCCCATATCTGGACCAACCTGACTTTGGCCGCGCAGTTCGCCTTCTGGGGGATCTGGTGGCCGTTCGTGCTGCTCAGCATGGTGCTGGTCGGCCGGGCCTGGTGCGGCGTGCTTTGCCCCGAGGGGGCGCTGAGCGAGTTCGCCAGCCGCTGGAGCCGCGGCTACGCCGTGCCGCGCTGGATCACGTGGCAGGGCTGGCCGTTCCTGGCCTTCGCCGGCACCACGGTCTACGGCCAGATGACCAGCGTGTACGGCTATCCGAAGCCGGTCCTGGCGGTGCTCGGCGGCTCGACCCTGGCGGCGATCGTCATCGGGCTGCTCTACGGGCGCAACAAGCGGGTCTGGTGCCGCTATCTGTGCCCGGTCAACGGCGTGTTCGCGGTGCTGTCGAAGCTCGCACCCGTAAGCTTCCAGGTCGACCGCGCGGCCTGGGCCGCCTCGCCCAAGCCCGCCCGGGGTGCCGAGGCGTTCAACTGCGCACCGCTCGTGCCGGTGAAGACGATGCGCGGCGCCGGGGCCTGCCATATGTGCGGGCGGTGCAGCAATCATCGCGGGGCGGTGCGCCTCGCCCTGCGCTCGCCCAATCACGAGATCGTGCACGTGGCCGGCACCGAGCCGGATTTCAACCAGACCGTGCTGATCCTGTTCGGCATGCTGGCCCTGGCGGTGGGCGCCTTCCAGTGGTCGGCGAGCCCCTGGTACGTCGAGGCCAAGCAATGGGCCGCCACCTGGCTCATCGAGCGTGGGGTGACGTGGCCGCTGGAGATGTCGGCGCCCTGGTTCGTGCTGACGAATTATCCCGACCGCAGCGACGTGATGACACTGCTCGATGGCGGACTGCTACTGGCCTATATCGGCGCGGCGACGGTGATCCTCGGGCTTGTCCTGTCGGGAATCGTCGCGCTGGCGACCCTCTTCCTCGGGGACTGGTCGCTCCGGCGCTTTCATCACCTGACGCAGACGCTGATTCCGGTGGCGGGCTGCGGTGTCTTCCTGGGGCTCTCGGCGCTCACCGTCACCTTCCTGCGGGGCGACGGCATCGTGATCCCCTACGTGTCGGAGATCCGCGCCGGGATGCTCGGTGGGGCGAGCCTGTGGAGCGTCTGGCTCGCCTGGCGGGTCGCCGGCCTCGACGCCCACGCCCTCCGGCGGGCGGCGGCCACCACCTGCATCCTCGGTGCGGCCGCCCTGTCGGTGGTCAACTGGGTGCTCATGTTCTGGATCTGGTAGCGCGGTCCGCGCGCCATCTCGCAACACCTCGCAACCTTTGGAGACCGCCATGATCGGCGCCTTCGTCATCGCCTTCCGCGAAGTCATCGAGGCGGGCCTCATCATCTCGATCGTGCTTGCGGCGACCCGCGGCATTCCCGGCCGGATGCGCTGGGTGCTGCTGGGCATCGCGGGCGGACTGGCCGGGGCCGGCCTCGTGGCCCTGTTCGCGGAAAAGATCTCCGACGCGTTCGAGGGCAGCGGGCAGGACATCCTGAACGCCGCGGTGCTGATCGTCGCGGTGCTGCTGCTGATCTGGCACAACACCTGGATGAGCAAGCACGGCAAGGAACTGGCGGGCGAATTGCGCGCCGCCGGTGCGGCGGTGCGCTCGGGCGAGCGCGAGGCCGCCGCCCTCTCCATCGTGATCGGCGCCGCGATCCTGCGCGAGGGCGCCGAGTTGGTGCTGTTCCTCTACGGCCTCGTGGCCTCGGGCACCTCGGGGGCGGATATCCAGTTCGGTGCCGTGGCCGGCATCGGGGCGGGGGCGCTGCTCTCGGCGGTGACCTATTTCGGGCTTGCGGCGATCCCCAGCCGCTACGTGTTCTCGGTGACGAGCGTGCTGATCATCTTCCTGGCGGCGGGGCTCGCGGCGCAGGCCGCCCAGTTCCTGGCCAATGCCGGCGTGGTGGACGTCCTCGGCCACACCCTCTGGAACAGCTCGGGCGTGATCGCCGAGACTTCCTGGCCGGGCCGCATCCTGCACGCCCTCGTGGGCTACACCGATCGGCCGACTGCCCTGCAGGGGCTGGTCTACGTGGCGACAATCGCGGTCATGGTCGGGCTGATGCAGTGGAGCGCCGCCGACAAGCGCCGCGCCATGCGGCCTGCCTGAGAGCGGGGCGGCCCGGAGGCCGACCCGCACCCGGATTTCGGAGGCCCGGACAGCCCCGCCGCTTCCGGCGGAGGATGTCCGGTTTACCTTCCGGTTCGTCAGCCCTGTACGGCCCATTTCGCGGGGTCGGCCGGCTTCTGCTTGTAGATCGTCCCGGCGAAATCGACGTGCAACTCCGTGGCGACGTCGTCGCCGCGGTGGGCCAGAAGCTCGAAGTGCTTCGGCTTCCGGCGCGGAGACCCGGTGACCGACCAGCCATCGGCGGCGGCCGCTGCAAGGGCTTTGGCGGGATCGGCCGGCACGTCCGGTCGCGCCGCACCCGGCGGGTGGTTCGGCTTCTTGTGCTGGATCAGCACCGGCTCCCGGCCCGCGGCGGCGATCCGCGTGACCTTGATCTCCGAGGGCCGGCGTTCCCCCTCCAAGGTGACGCGCAGACCGGTCGCGAGGGGGAACGCCTCAGCGCCCTTGGGACCGAGATCGGCCAAGTGCGTGGCGCCGCCCGCTTCGAGGGTGAAGCGGTGCGCGAAGACGTGCTGGATGGTGCCCGACAGGGCGGTGGTATCGTGATGCGGCATGATCTTCTCCGAAGAGCGCCCAGCCGAGGCGCTTTCGATATATCGGATTGGATCGACCGCCCGTCAAGGGGCCCCTGTCGCCACCGCCCGGTTCGGATCGGTGCCCCATTCCGACCACGATCCGTCGTAGAGGCCGCGGGCGGGCCGGCCCATCGTTTCCAGGGCCAGCGCGATGATCGCCGCGGTCACCCCGGAGCCGCAGGTGGTCACGATCGGGCGGTCCGGATCGACGCCGTTCTCCGAGAAGACGGCGGCCAGCTCCTCCGGGCTCTTCAGCCGGCCCTCGCGCTGCAGCGCTGCGTAATGCAGGTTGCAGGCGCCCGGCATGTGACCGGGGCGGACACCGGCGCGCGGCTCCGGCTCCTCGCCGCGGAATCGGGTGCCCGAGCGGGCATCGACCACCTGAGCCACGCCGCTTGCCAGGGCGCGGGCGACATCGTCCGCATCCGCCACCGCGCCGTGATCGAGCCGGGCGGTGAAGTGCCGGCGCTCGCGCGGATGCGGCTCGCCCTCCTCGGTGGGGTAGCCCGCCGCCGCCCAGGCCGGAAGCCCGCCATCCAGCACGAGGGCATCGCGCACCCCGAAGGCCTTGAGCATCCACCAGACCCGCGGTGCGGAGAACAGGCCCATCCCGTCGTAGACCACGATCTGCTGGCCGTCGCCGACGCCGAGCGCCCGCATTCGCGCGGCGAAGACCTCCGGGCGGGGCAGCATATGCGGCAGGCTCGACTCGGTGTCGCTCATTGCGTCGAGGTCGAAGCGCCGGGCGCCGGGGATATGGGCCGCGCGGAACTCGGCCTCGGGATCTCGGCCTGCAGCCGGGAGATACCAGGAGGCATCGAGGATCACGAGGTCTGGGGCGGTGAGGCGATCGTGCAGCCAATCGGGTGACACGAGGGGCGCTTGGGCCATGGGCAAGTCCGGCTCTGGTCGCGGGAACCCGAACCAAACCACAGGTCGGTCGGGCTTGCACACCCGGGCGGGAAGCGATTCGGAGCGTTCAGGGCGTTTCGTCAGCCCGGTGAATGTCAATCGAACAGGCGATATGCCTGCCAGCTACGCATCCGGCACCGTGCTCCGATGCAGTGCGTGCACGTTGGTCTTGTTTTAAATTGCCTTAACCCCAGTTACGACAACACGATGACGCCGATCGCGCCGGTCGACATCGGGTGAGTCGATTCGGATGCCATCCCGACGGATGCGTCCGGGGTCGCTGCCCGAGGGAGAGGCGTCCGTCCCTTCCATCTGCCGGGGCCCCTGGTCCCATCGAGCAGGATCATCATTGAGCCGATCGACACCATGAATCAACTCGTTCGCATGTCCCAGATCGGCGACGCCGAGACCGTCAAGGAGCCGTCGGCCGACCTGCGCGTGCCCTTCGCGCAGTCCGGGGCCTTCGTGTGCAAGTACATCATCGGCGAGCCGAACGACCGGGCGGTCTGCTGCGGCGCACCGGTAGCCGACGGCAAGAGCTGGTGTGCCTATCACCGCCGGATCGTGTTCGAGCCGACCCGTCCGGGCCGTATCCGCTGAACTTTGCGCTGAGCGGGGTGTCACCCCTGCGCGTCACTGGGTCCGCATGATCTGGATGACGGCGGGGGTGATGATGACGACGAACAGCACCGGCAGGAAGAACAGGATCATCGGCACCGTGAGCTTGGGCGGCAGCCCGGCCGCCTTCTTCTCGGCTTCGGTCATCCGGTTGTCGCGACTCTCCTGAGCGAGCACCCGCAGCGCCTGCCCGATCGGTGTGCCGTAGCGCTCGGCCTGGACCAGGGCGGTCGCCACGGCCTTCACGGGATCGAGGCCGGTGCGCAGCACCAAGTTCTCGTAGGCCTGACGCCGGTCCGGCAGGAACGACATCTCGGCGGTCATCAGCGCGAGTTCCTCGGCCAGCACCACCGATGAGGTGGCGATCTCGGTGCTCACCCGCCGAAAGGCATGCTCGATCGCCATGCCGGACTCGACGCAGATCAGGGTGAGGTCGAGGGCATCCGGCCAAGCCTTGCGGATCTCGGTCTGACGCTTCTTGGCGGCGTTGACGAGGAACAGTTCCGGCGCCTTGATGCCGGCATAGGCGGCGCCGATCACCAGTCCGAGCCGCACGAGGTACGAGGCGTCGATCGCGTCCAGCACGAACAGGTAGAACAGCGCGCCGATCACCGTGGCAACCGGCACGACGAGGCGGAAGAACAGGAACGCCGTCTCCGCTCCCTGGCCGCGATAGCCCGCCTGCATCAGCTTGCGCTTGGCCGTGTCGGTGGCGAGCCAGCGTTGCAGCTGATACCGCTCGACGATCGACTTCATGTAGGCCTTGGGTTCGACGCGCAGCGTGCCCCGCATCGACACCAGTGCGCCTTTGGCGCGCTCGCGCCGCCGGATCTGCTCACGCTCGTCGCTCACGAACTTCATTCGCTTCTCGAGCTTGTCGGTCTCGAAGAACGGCTGCGCCACCGCGAAAGCGGTCGCCGCCGCCGCGATGGCGGTCAGGAGCGTCCCCATGAACCGGGGATCGAACAGCTTCGCGGCGATGTCGTCGATCATGGGATCGGATCCGGGAAAAGCGCGCGGCGGGCGTGAGGGCCCGCCATCAGAACTCGAAGGCGATCATCTTCTTGATGGTGAAGACGCCGATCGACATCCAGATCGCGGCCCCCACCAGCGCGATCTTGCCGATATCGGTCGTCCAGAGCAGCGAGATGTAGTCGGGGCTCGTCAGGGAGGTGATACCCCCCACCCCGAAGGGCAGGCAGGCGATGATCGAGGCCGAGGCCTTGGCCTCCATGCTCATCGCCTGGATCTTGCCGCGCATCTTGGCCCGGTCGCGCAGCACCGTGGAAAGGTTGTTCAGCGCCTCCGACAGGTTGCCGCCCGATTGCTGCTGGATGTTGATCACGATCACGAAGAAGTTGACCTCCGGCGTCGGCACCCGCTCGAACATGCGCATGACCGCGTCGCCGAGGGACAGGCCGAGCGCCTGGGTCTCCACGACGGTCCTGAACTCGCTGCGGACCGGCTCCTCCGCTTCGCGGGAGACCATGCGGAAGCAATCCCCGACCGGGATGCCGGTGCGGATGCCGCGCACCACCACGTCGACGGCGTTGGGCAGTTCCTTGTTGAACTTGGCGATGCGCTTGAGCCGCAGGCGGCGCAGCAGCCAGGCCGGCAGGCCGAAGCCCCCGGCGAAGGCTGCACCGACCCCCGCGATCGGGCTTTCGGTCAGCACGAAGAGCAGCAGCCCGCAGATACCGGCGCTGATGGCCGACATCATGTAGAAGGTCTGCTTGGTCCAATCGAGGCCGGCGCGGGCGAGCTTCAGCTCCACGCTGGCTTTTGAGGCACCCTTGGCCTTGGCCTCGATCTCGCTCAGCGTCTTGGCGACCTGCTCGCGTCGGTTGACCGCCACGCCCCGCAACGCCGCCCCGGTCGGTGAGACGCCGATCGCCTTCAGGCGCTTGTTCGCCCGGCGCTCGCCGTCGAACAGGGGCAGGATCGCCACGTAGGCGACCGCCGCCGCGGCGATGCCGATGAGGCCCGCAACGATCGGAAGGTTCGAAGAGCCGATGGCGGCAAGATTCGGCATGCCTCAACTCCGATCAACAACCTCGGCGGCGTCCAGCGCCTCGCCGAGCCGACGCTCCAGGCCGTAGTAGCGGGCGCGCTCCCAGAATTTCGGCCGGCCGATCCCGGTGGAGCGGTGGCGCCCGACCAGCCGGCCGTTCGCGTCCTCGCCGACGATGTCGTAGAGGAAGACGTCCTGGGTGGTGATGACATCGCCCTCCATGCCGAGCACCTCGGTGATGTGGGTGATCCGCCGGGAGCCGTCGCGCAGGCGCATGGCCTGGATCACCACGTCGATCGAGCCGCAGATCATCTCGCGCAGCGTCTTCGAGGGCAGGGTGAAGCCGCCCATCGAGATCATCGATTCGATACGCGACAGGCACTCGCGCGGGCTGTTGGCGTGGAGCGTGCCCATCGAGCCGTCATGGCCGGTGTTCATCGCCTGGAGCAGGTCGAAGGCCTCGGGTCCGCGCACCTCGCCGACGATGATCCGCTCGGGCCGCATGCGCAGGCAGTTCTTGACGAGATCGCGCATGGTGACCGAGCCCTGGCCCTCCATGTTCGGGGGGCGCGTTTCCAGGCGGACCACGTGGGGCTGCTGGAGCTGGAGTTCCGCCGCGTCCTCGCAGGTGATGACCCGCTCGTCATGCTCGATGAAGGCGGTCAGGCAGTTGAGCAGCGTGGTCTTGCCCGAGCCCGTGCCGCCCGAGATCACCACGTTGCAGCGTGACTGACCGATGATCTTCAGGACCTCGGCACCCTCGGGCGAGATCGCCCCGAAGCGCACGAGCTGCTCCAGGGTGAGCTTGTCCTTCTTGAACTTACGGATGGTGAGCGCCGGGCCGTCGATGGCGAGCGGCGGCGCGATGACGTTGACGCGGGACCCGTCCGGCAGGCGCGCATCGCAGATCGGCGAGGCGTCGTCGACCCGGCGGCCGACCTGGCTGACGATCCGCTGGCAGATGTTCATCAGCTGCTGGTTGTCGCGGAAGCGCACGCTGGTCAGCTGGATCTTGCCGTTGACCTCGATGAAGGTCCGGTTGGCGCCGTTGACCATGATGTCGGCGATGTCGTCGCGGGCGAGCAGCGGTTCCAGCGGGCCGTAGCCCAGCACGTCGTTGCAGATGTCGTCGAGCAGTTCCTCCTGCTCGGCGATCGACAGAACGATGTTCTTGAGCCCGATGATCTCCGTGACGATGTCGCGGATCTCCTCGCGGGCGGTCTCGGCGTCGAGCCGCGAGAGCTGCGTGAGGTCGATCGCTTCGATCAGCGCGCCGAAGATCAGGCTCTTGGTCCGGTAGTAATCCTCGGACCGCGTGGTCTCGACGACCACGGGGGCGGACGGCTCGGGCCGCTTGGGCGCGGCGTCCCGCTGCGGTGCCGCCGGTGAGGGAGCGGGCGACCGCGGCGCAGGCGTGGGCGCAGGGGCGGCCGGTGCGCCGCCGATCTGGCGTCTACCGAACATGGGCCATTCCCGGAGCGCAATCCCGCCGCATCACGAGGCCTTTCCGCCGACGAGCTTGGCGCCGGGGAACTTGCCGCCGGCGAACTTCGCGAGGAGCGGCTCGAACAGGCTGGTGCGCCCGTGGCGTCGGGTCTCCGAGCGTCCGAGCGTCAGGGCGGCGAGGTCGTTGAAGAGCTCTGCCACCTTCGAGCCGGCCTGGATCTCGGCGATCATCTGGCCGTTGTTGGCGGCCGTGCCGAACAGGGCCGGCTCGAACGGAATCGTCAGCGCGACGGGAGACTCGAGGGTCTTGGCGAATTCGGGCGTGCCGATCTCGGGGCGCTTGGGCACGCCGACGCCGTTGAGCAGGATCCGCGGCGGGGCGTCGTTGGGGCGCCCGTGCTTGAGCGCGCCCAGGACGTTCTTGGCGTTACGCAGGCTGGCGAGGTCGGGGCCCGCGACGATCAGGATCTCGTCGGCCGCCGTGAGGACGCGCTTCGTCCACGCGTTCCACTGATGCGGCACGTCGAGCACCACGCAGGGCACACTGGCCCGCAGGTACTCGATCAGGGCGTCGAAGGCCGGCTCCGACAGGTCGATCGTGCGGTCGAGGCTCGCGGGCGCCGAGAGCAGGCTCAACGTGTCGCTGCACTTCGACAGCAACCGCTCGACCAGGGCGGAATCCAGGCGCTCGGGGGCGAACACCGCTTCGGCGATGCCCTGGGGCGGATCCTGGTTAAAGTTCAGCGAGGCCGTGCCGTAGGCGATGTCGAGATCGGCGATCACCGTCTGCACGCCTTGGCTGCGGGCCACCGACCACGCGAAATTGTGCGCCACCGTGGAGGCGCCGATCCCGCCCTTCACCCCGTAGACCGCGACCGTGCGGCCCACCGGCTTGACGCCCGGGGCCGTGAACAGGTCTGAGATCGCCGCAATCAGGGTCAGAGGATCCACCGGCGCCATCAGATAATCCGACACCCCGCGCTGGATCAGCTGACGGTACAGGGTGACGTCGTTGAGATGGCCGATCACCAGGACGCGGGTGCCCTCGTCGCAGACCTCCGCCAGGGCGTCGAGGCATTCGATCGGCTTGGAGCGCGGCCCCTGCGTCTCGATCACGATGACGTTGGGCGTCGGCGCGTGCCTGTAGGCCTCGATGGCCGCAGCCCCGCCGCCCATCCGCACCTTGACCTGCGCCTTCTGCATGCGCCGGTCGAGGGCCGCCCCTTCAATCATCGCGGCGGTCTCGCTGGTATCGCAGAACGCCTGGATGGTGATCCGGGGCACCGGGGCGATCGTGCGCTCGGCTGTCTCGGACAGGTCTGCCATGACGGCACTTTCAGGTTCGCGTTCGGGGTGCAGCGTCGAGGTTAGATGAGGCTGGCGGATCGGCCAGCCTATTGGGCGACCTGAGATTTTACGTCGGTCTGCCCATCTTGCCGCCATGTGGTTGATGGATCCTTGCCTTCACGCAACTGGCCAATGTCCCGGACCCGCTTGACCGTGTCGATGCGGCCCTCGGGCCGTCCGCGAACGAGGTCGACGGGATCCGCCACCTGGGCGGCCACGGTCGATTGCGTGGCACAGCCGAGGTTCCACATCGGCCGGTTGCTGTAATCGAGCGCGAAGTTGCTGGTCCCGGTATCGTTGGGCCAGAGCCCGCAGGCATCCGAGACCTTGGCCTGCATCCGCTGGAAGCTCAGGCGGATCGGCGCGGCGAGGCTCGGAGCCGCCACGGCGTAGCCGGTGACGGCGATCTCGCGGGGGGCGACCCGGTCCTGTGCGGCGAGCCGGGTGAGGAAAGCCGCGGTGCGCTCGGCGGAAGCGGCCTGGTCCGGCGGCCCGCCACGGGGGACCTCCATCAGCAGGGTCCCGCGCCCGTAGCGGCGGTATTCCAGCATGAAGGCGTCGACATCTGCGGTCTGGCGGGGATCGAGATGACCGACGCCTGTCGGGAACACGTCGAGGCTGCGGGTGCCGTCGGTCAGGACGATCGGGTGCCGGGCGCGGTAATCCGAGACCTCGATCGCGCCGGTGGTGGCGACCGGCTGGTTGTTGCAGCCGGCCGCCAGGGCACCGAGCGCGCAGGCGGTGAGCAGGGGGGCGAGGCGACGCTGGTGGGCGGCCGGCCGGATAGGCGGGTGGCGTCCGATCATGAATCCGATCCTGGAAGGCGCTACTCGACGATGAAGCCGACGCGGCCGCGATAGGTCTGTCCGACCGGAGCCGCCCCGGTGGGGGCGACCTTGCCGTACAGGCGGTTGATCTGGCCGAGCAGCACCGCCTGGCCGTCGGTGGAATCGACGAAGTTGTCGTCGGGCCGGCTGACCTGCTTCGGCTCAATCGCCCGGGCGATGTAGGGGGTGACCATGATCATCAGCTCGGTTTCCATGCGCTGGTAGTCCCGGGAGCGGAACAGGGCGCCGAGGATCGGCAGGTTGATCAGGCCGGGCAGGCCGGAGATCGCCTGCTTGTTCACCTGCTGGATCAGGCCGGCGGTCATCATCACGCCGCCGGAGGGCAACTCGACTGTGGTCTCGGAGCGGCGGACCCGCGTGCCCGGGATGGCGGTCGTGACGCCATCGTTGGTGTAGCTGAAGCTGGTCTGGGGATCGATTTCGGTGACGTCGGTGGCGACGCGGATCGAGATGCGGTTGTCGGCCAGCACAACCGGCGTGAAGCTCAGGGCGACGCCGTAGGGCTTGAAGGTGATGCCGGGGGCGGAGCAGATGCCGCCGACGCAGCTCGAGGCCGCCGAGGGCACCGGGAACTCGCCGCCGGCCAGGAATTTCGCGGCCTCGCCGGAGATCGCCGTCAGCGTCGGTTCCGCGAGCACCCGGGAGACCCCGGCCTGCTCGAAGGCCTTCAGCGTCGCCTGGAGCGAGAAGCCCCCACCTCGCACCGAGGCCTGGATCTGGTTGCCGGTGGGCGTCGTCCCGCCGGTGATCGGGAAGGGCAGGTTGTTGGCCAGGGCGGGAGAGGTCAGGGCGTTACCGAGCGGGTTCAGCGCCGACCAGTTGCCGGTCACGTTGATGCCGAACTGCTTCAGGACGTTGCGCGACACCTCGACCACGGTGACGCGTAACATCACCTGATCCTTGTTGCGGATCGAGAGGTTGTTGATCACCGCCCCGCGCGCGCCGGCCGCGACGCCGCCGCTCGACCCGCCGGAGGCGCCGCCCGCGCTGCCCAACCCCACGAAGGCGTTCGAGATGTCGATCGCCTGCTGGGCGTCCGCCGATGAATTGACCGAGCCCGACAGCAGCACCGAGGCCCCGGAGGAGCGCACGTCGAACCGCCCGCCCGGAATGCTCTGGCCGAGCAGCTCGCGGAGGGTTCCGAGATTGAGGTCGCGGGCCACCGTCACGTCGAGGGCGGCGATCTGGCGGCCCTCGGCATCCATGATGAAGATCGAGGTCGCGCCGTCGGCCATGCCGATCACGAAGACCTTGCGGGTCGAGCGGACCACGGCGTTGGCCACCGCCGGATTGGCCACGAAGACCTCTTTGGCGTCCCGCGGCAGGTCCACGATCACGGAGCGGCCGGCGGTCAGCTCGACGCGGCGGGTCGAGGCGGCCTCCGCGGCGCCGACCGTCAGGACCGGCGCCGGGCCATGGATCGGTCGCTCCTGCGCCGAGGCCGGGTTGGCCAGGGCGGCGAGGAGGGCGAGGGTGCAGGCCGAGCGGTAGGCGCGACGGCGCGCCGGGCGGGCGAGGGGCAGCGGAGCGATCATGGCGGTCACGGCGTCTGCTGCCGCGCGACTCCGAAGCGCACCACGGTCAGTGCGGGATCGGTCTGCGCCTGGAGCGTGTCGGAAGGGGCGGTGGGATCGTTGGGCTGGCCGGCATCGGCGAGGCTGCGCAGGGACAGCGACAGTGCCCCGTCCTTCCCGGCGAGCGTCAGGCTCTCGGCCTGGGCGGGTGTGACGGCCAGCGTCGCGGTCTCGCCGGTGACGACGTTGGTGCCGTTCTTCTCTTGGATCAGCTGGCCGATCGCCAGGACGCGGATGTCGGTCAGGATCGTCTGCGAGATCTGGACATCGCGGTTCTCGCCGTTCGTCTTGGTGATCTTGTGGAAGGTGCGGATCACGTCGACGCGGTCGTTCGGCAGGATGAAACCGCCGGCCGAATTGGTGCCGCGGCTGTCGGTCGTGATCGCGACCGCGCGCTGACCCGGCGGCAGGATCGCCGCCATGAAGCCGCTCTCCGGGCGCACCAGCTTCTGTGCGCGGATCGGCTCGCCCGCCAGGAAGCCCGAGCGGGCCGAGGCGCCGGTCGTCTCCTCCAGGCCCTTGGGATTGCTCTTGCGGGTGACGAAGCCGGCATTGACGGCATTGTCCGGCCAGGGCTGCCAGCGCAGATCCGTCGGGCGCAGCACCTGACCCATCGGCATGTCGGTGGCGGCCACCAACACGTCGGTCATGGGCACCGGCGGCGCCTCGACTTTCATCGGCGTCGGAGGCGGCGTCGGATCGCCGCCGCTCATCAGGAACGCCGCTCCGCTGCCCGCCGCGAGGGCGATGCCGAGGACGGCAAGACGGGCTGGTTTCATCGCAGGGCCACGAGCCGGAGACGGCCGAATTGCCGTTCACGACCTGAATCTGCGCGGGGAATCGTGTAATTATGGTTAAGGTTTAATAACCCGGCCGCCAGAACAGTCCGGAAACGGACATTGCCCTGGTCCCGTCGCGGCCAGGCATCACAACCGGCGCAATCCTTCAGCATCGAGCCGAGCTGGGCTGTGGAGTCTCACACCGGCGTGATCTATTTTGCATGCGGAACCGCCTCAGAATGCGGGCGCCCGGGTGAATCGGGGGGAGACATGATCAGGACATTGGGCGGCGCGGTGCTGGCGGCGGCGCTGGCAGGGACGGCCCTCGGGACGATGACCGGCGCGGCGGCTGCTCAGGGCGGCGCGGACGCGTTCTCGGGCAACGCGGTGCGCATCGGCATCCTCAACGACCAGTCCGGCCTCTACGCCCAGTTCGGCGGCCAGGGCTCGGTCGAGGCGGCCCGCATGGCGGTGGAGGATATGGGCGGTAAGATCGGCACTGTCCCGGTCGAGATCCTCTCGGCCGACCACCAGAACAAGCCCGACATCGCCTCGGCCATCGCCCGGCAATGGTACGACCGCGACGGCGTCGACGCGATCATGGAGCTGACCACCTCCTCGGTGGCCCTGGCGGTCCAGGGCCTGTCCAGGGAGAAGAAGAAGATCACCATCACCACGGGGGCGGCGTCGAGCGACCTCACCGGCAAGGCCTGTACGCCCTACGGCTACCACTGGGCCTACGACACGCGGGCGCTGGCGGTGGGCACTGGCGGCGCGCTGACCCGGGCGGGGGGCGACACGTGGTTCTTCCTCACGGCCGATTACGCCTTCGGCTCGGCGCTCGAGACCGACACCAGCAAGGTGGTGATCGCCAACGGCGGCAAGGTGGTGGGCAGCGTCCGCCACCCGCTCTCGAACCAGGATTTCTCCTCGTTCCTGCTCCAGGCGCAGGGCTCGAAGGCCAAGGTGATCGGGCTGGCCAATGCCGGGCTCGACACCTCGAACGCGATCAAGCAGGCGGCCGAGTACGGCATCGTCGATGGCGGCCAGAAGCTCGCGGCGCTGCTGTTCACCCTCTCGGAGGTGCACGGGCTCGGCCTCAAGGTTGCGCAGGGCCTGACGCTCACCGAGGGCTGGTACTGGGACGCCAACGACGAGACCCGCGCCTTCGGCCAGCGCTACATGAAACGCACCGGCCGGATGCCCAACATGATCCAGGCCGGCACCTACTCGGCGGTCCTAACCTACCTGAAGGCCGTGAAGGCCGCGGGCACCGACGAGACCGACGCGGTCAACGCCAAGCTCAAGGTGCTGCCGGTGGACGATGTCTTCGCCCATGGCGGCGTCGTGCAGCCGAACGGCCGCATGGTGCACGACATGTACCTGTTCGAGGTGAAGAAGCCCTCCGAGTCGAAGGGCCCGTGGGATCTCTACCGGCAGATCTCGACCATCCCCGGCAAGGAGGCCTACGCCACGCCAGCCGAGAGCGGCTGCCCGCTGACGGCGGCGGCGAAGTAGGTCTCACCCCGTCATCGCGAGCGTAGCGAAGCGACCCAGGGCAGCGCGACATCTTTTAGCGTGGCGCTGCTGGATTGCTTCGCTCCGCTCGCAAAGACGGCGGCGGGGCGAATGTCCGCTCCAAGATATTCTCTGCCCCAGGAGGGTATCACCCCGCCCACACCCGCCGATACAGCGCCACGATCTCCTCGGCACTGGGCTCGACCGGGTTGTTGGCTGGCGACCCGGAGGCGAGCGCCTGAGCCGCCATTGTGGGGAGCAGCGCCTCCCAGCGGGCCGGGTCGATCCCGTATTCCTGGGGGCCGGGTACGTCGAGGTCGTCGTTGAGCGCTTCCAGTTCCGCCACCAGGGCCGCGGCGGCGGACCGGTCGTCGGCCTCCGGCTTGGCGACCCCGATGGCCCGGGCGCAGGCGGCGTAGCGGTCGATGGCGGCCGGCGCCGAGAAGGCCGTGACCGCCGGCAGCAGCATCGCGTTCGACAGCCCGTGCGCCACGTGGAAATGCGCGCCGATCGGCCGGCTCATCCCGTGGACCAGCGCCACCGAGGAATTCGAGAAGGCGATGCCGGCCTGGGTCGCACCCAGCATCATCGCCTCGCGGGCCGCCCGGTCGCCGGGATCGGTCCAGACCCGCCGCAGGTTCGGCGCGATCAGCTTCATCGCCTGGAGCGCCAGCCCGTCCGAGAACAGGTTCGATTCTCGCGAGACGTAGGCCTCGATGGCGTGGGTCAGCGCGTCGATGCCGGTATCGGCGGTGAGCCGCTTGGGTTTGGTCAGCGTCAGCTCGTAATCGACCAAAGCCGCCACCGGGAGATACGCTAGGCCGATGCACAGCATCTTCTCGTCGGAGGTCTCGTCGGTCACGATGGTGAAGCGCGTCGCCTCGGAACCGGTGCCCGCGGTGGTGGGGATCGCCACGATCGGCAGGCCGGGTTCGTCCTGCTGGCGGGGCGCCTTGTAGTCCCGCATGTGGCCGCCGTGGCGGGCCAGCACGGCCACCGCCTTCGCGGTGTCCATCGGGCTGCCGCCGCCGAAGCCGACCACGCAGTCGAAGTCGCCCGCCTGGAGCGCGGCCAGCGCCGCCTCGACGGACGCCACGGTCGGGTCCGGCACCGTGTCGGCGAAGACGGTTGCGCGCGTGCCCGTGCCGGAGAGCCGTTCGGTGAGGGCCTCCACCCGACCGCTGCCGGCGAGATAGGGGTCGGTCACCACGAAGGGGCGCGACAGGCCGAGCTGGGCGAGCACCTCCGGCAAGAGCCGCGAGGCGCCGGCGCCGACGCGCATCAGCCGGGGCAGGGCGATCGAGGCGACCATCGTTTGTTCCTCCCGCCCGGCGCTTGTCCTGATCCGCCGGGTTCACCCGATCTTACGGGCCCGCGGGATCCTGCGAAACCACCGCCGCTGACACCGCCGGCCCGGCGAACAGGGCGCCGGCTGCCTCCACCTCGGCGGCGATGAAGCCTGCAACGGCCCGGATATGGGCGGCTTTCCGGTGATCCTCGTGGATGTGCATGTGGAACGCGCGCGTCAGCGAGACCTGTTCGGGCAGTACCGGCACCAGCCCGGGATGGGCCGCTGCAATGAAGGCCGGCAGGACGCACAGGCCCGCCCCGGCGCGCGTCGCGTAGACCTGCGCCAGGAGATTGGTGGAGCGCAGGCGGGCGCTGACCGGGGGGCCCAGGGCGCCCAGATAGTTCAGCTCACGCGTGAACAGCATGTCCTCGATATAGCCGACGAAGGGATGTCCGGAGAGTTCCGCGATCCCGACGATCGGCGCCGCGGCGCCGAGGTAGGCTTCCGCTCCGTAGACGAACAGCCGGTAATCGGTGAGCCGGCGCGCCACCACGCGGGCCTGCTGCGGTCCGGACAGGCTGATCACGATATCGGCCTCCCGCTTGGACAGGCTGAAGATCCGGGCGGTCGCCATGATCTCCACCTCCAGCCCGGGATGACGGGCGGTGAGCCGGTGCATCCGGGGCGCGAGGAACACGCTGCCGAACCCGTCCGGCGCGCCGATCCGCACCGTGCCCGCCACCGCGTGGGCGGCCTCCGTGGTGGCGCTGGCCGAGAGGAACGCGCTCTCCATGGCCTCGGCGACGCCCAGCAGGTTCGCCCCATCCTCGGTCAGCGCGTAGCCGAGGTTGCTGCGATGGAACAGCCGGGCACCCAGGCCCTCCTCCAGGGCGCGGATCCGCCGGCCGACCGTGGTGTGCTCGGTGCCGGTGCGCGCCCCGGCGGCGCTAAGCGTCCCGGTGCGCGCCACGGCGAGGAAGAACCGGAGATCGTCCCAGTTGGGCCCCGCCCTGGCCATGGCCGCACTCCCGCTGTGCATCGATGCACGACGTCTGTAAGCGCATCCGGCTTTATCGCTCAAGGGATCCTGTTAGGCTGCGATAAAACCAAATCACCACAGGGAGGCGCGGCATGCGCACGATCGGGCACTTTATCGGCGGCCGGAGCGTCGGCGGCGAGAGCGGGCGGTTCGCGGACGTGTTCCACCCCTCGACCGGCGAGGTCCAGGCCAAGGTCGCGCTGGCCAGCAAGGCCGAGATGCGCGCGGCGATCGAGAACGCTGCCGCGGCGCAGCCGGCCTGGGCAGCCACCAACCCGCAGAAGCGCGCCCGCGTGATGATGCGCTTCCTCGAACTCATTCGCGGCGAGAACGATGCACTCGCCGAGCTTCTTGCCTCCGAGCACGGCAAGACGGTGCCGGACGCCAAGGGCGACATCCAGCGCGGCGTCGAGGTGGTGGAGTTCGCCTGCGGCATCCCGCACCTGCTCAAGGGCGAGTACACGGAAGGGGCGGGCCCCGGCATCGACGTCTATTCCCTTCGCCAGCCGCTCGGCGTGGTCGCCGGCATCACGCCGTTCAACTTCCCGGCCATGATCCCGCTGTGGAAATGCGCCCCGGCTATCGCCTGCGGCAACGCCTTCATCCTGAAGCCGTCCGAGCGCGACCCGAGCGTGCCGCTGCGCATCGCCGAGATCTTCCTAGAGGCTGGCCTGCCGCCGGGCATCCTCAACGTCGTCAACGGCGACAAGGAAGCGGTGGACGCGATCCTCGACGACGAGGACATCAAGGCGGTGGGCTTCGTCGGCTCCTCGCAGATCGCCGAGTACATCTACGTCCGCTCAGCCCAGACGGGGAAGCGCGCCCAGTGCTTCGGCGGCGCCAAGAACCACATGATCATCATGCCGGACGCCGATATGGGCCAGGCGGTCGATGCCCTGATCGGGGCAGGCTACGGCTCGGCCGGCGAGCGCTGCATGGCGATCTCGGTGGCGGTGCCGGTGGGCGAGGCCACCGCCGACCGGCTGATGGAGCGGCTGATCCCGCGGGTCGAATCGCTCAAGATCGGTCCCTCGCATGACGGCTCGGCCGATTACGGCCCGATGGTCACCGCCGAGGCGGTCCGGAAGGTCGCCGGCTATATCGATCAGGGCGTTGCCGAGGGTGCGCATCTCGCGGTCGACGGCCGCGGCTTCAAGCTCCAGGGCTACGAGAACGGCTTCTACATGGGCGGCTCGCTGTTCGACCGCGTGACCCCCGACATGACGATCTACAAGGAGGAGATTTTCGGCCCCGTGCTCTCGGTGGTGCGGGCCAAGGATTACGAGGAGGCGCTGGCGCTGCCCTCGACCCACCAATACGGCAACGGCGTCGCGATCTTCACGCAGGACGGCGACGCGGCGCGCGACTTCACGGCCCGGGTCAATGTCGGCATGGTCGGCGTGAACGTGCCGATCCCGGTCCCGATCGCCTACCACACCTTCGGCGGCTGGAAGCGCTCGGGCTTCGGCGACCTGAATCAGCACGGACCGGACTCGATCCGGTTCTACACGAAGACCAAGACCGTGACGCAGCGTTGGCCGAGCGGTATCAAGAGCGGGGCGGAGTTCTCCATCCCGACGATGCGCTGAGCCGCATCACCCTCCCCCTCTGCGGGGGGGAGGGGCCCGCGTTCTCTCCTCCCCCTTGTGGGGAGGAGCCGGAGGTGGGGGTGGTGCAGACGGCACCGGAACGCACGATTCTGCACCACCCCCACCCCTGACCCCTACCCGCAAGGGGGAGGGGAAAGCGTCCGTCTGAACTTTCGGAGCCACGCCCATGAGTTTCGGGCTCGATGAGGATCGAACCGCGATCCGCGAGATGGCCCTCGGCTTCGCGGCCGAG
>NZ_JAKSYH010000238.1 GCF_022829295.1 Methylobacterium sp. J-088 | reverse complement strand
GCGCCGCAAGGGCGCGGCAAGGGCGCCGCAAGGGCGCGGCAAGGGCGCCGCAAGGGCGCCGCAAGGGCGCGGCAAGGGCGCGGCAAGGGCGCGGCAAGGGCGCGGCAAGGGCGCCGCAAGGGCGCCGTGCCGCAACGCGACCAGTCCGATCAGGTTTATCGGCCCTGTACGTCCCCGATATGAGGGACATCGGGCCCGATCGGGCGCAGCGTCGCGCATTCGTGACCGGCCGGCGGTCCGTCAGGGATGCGCGGGATCCGCCGCCCGATCCGCCGCCAGCCCGTAGGTGGCCTCGCCAACCCGCCGGAGGGGGCCGCCCGGACCGGAGCGCTTCCACAACCGGGTGTTGAGGCCCGCCACGGGGTCGCGGCCCGGGAGAGTGAAGCCCTGCGCCGTCAGGACGTCCAGGATCTCCGCCGCGTGCAGCGGCCGACCCGCCCGCGCGAGGGCCGTGCAGGCGGCCTCCACCACGGCCCGGCCGTAGCGCCGGGCCCCCGCGACATCGTCCGTGAAGGCAACGGCCGGCGGGACGCCCTCCGGCACTGCCTGGACCCCGGACGGACCCGGGGCGGGCGATCCGGTGGCCGCGAGGTCCTGGCCGGACGCGCGTGCCGCAGGCGGCGCGGGGTCCGGCGCAGGATCCGATGGACGGGCCCGGGGCCCGGCGGGATGGGCGGCCAGGGTCGTGTCCCGCTCGAAGGGTCGAACGGCCGCCGGGACGGGCCCGGTATCCGGGTTGGGCCCGTGCGCCCCTGCCCCTGCGTCTATCCCCGCCTCTGCCTTCACGGCCCCCAGGCGGCGACCGAGTTCCTGATAGAGGACGAGATCCGCGATCTCCCGGTCGAGCGCCTCCCGCTGGCGCCGCAGGGCCGCGAGCCGCATCTCGATCTCGGCATCCGACAAACCCATCGACCGTTCCTTTCCACCGGAAGGAACATAACGCCTATTCCATCTGGTGGGAACAGGTTTCGGGACGGCGTCGTCGTTCCACAGGGAATGAACGCTCATTCCCTATGGAACAATTCTATTCCCTGGCGCGCAACCGCTTGCCCTTCGAGGCCGGCCGGGGCGGCACCAGCAGGGCACTGGGATCGGCCGGGTGCAGGGTCAGGCCGTTGTCGTCGAGCACGAGCGGCAGGCGCGGGAAGACCTCGCCCAGATGGGCGAGATCCGCCTTGAAGGCCTGCCGGAAGCTGCGGATCGAGGCGTTCTCGGCCCCGAACTGCGCGTGGAGGTTGGTCCAGGTCAGCCGCAGCGGGCGCTGGAGGGACCGCAGCCGGTAGCCGGTCCAGAACAGCAGGTCGAGCTTGCGGGCCGAGCCCGAGAAGGCCCGGGCGGCCCGGATGTCGACCGGCAGGGCGTGCCGGATCAGGGTCTCGTAGAATTCCGGATCGAAGCGCACGGTGCGCTCCGCGGTCTCGTCCCCCTCGCCGGCCCGGGGGCGCCACAGCTCCAGGCTGCGGAAGGGCGGGACGTTGAGGGTGGTGGCGCTGTCGCGCCCGTCCCAGAGGCCGATCTGCATGGAGCAGGCGGCGAGCCGGTTCAGCTGTTCCTTGAACTGGCGGATGGTGCCGCGCTCGCCGCCGGTCACCGCAAAACCCATCTCGCGCATGAAGCCCGACAGGGTCTCGGCGACCTTCACGGTGGGGCTGCGCTGGCGCACCGCCTCGGTGCAGAGGTGGAGCAGCATCAGCCGGGCCTTCGGCCCGTAGGGCAGGCCCTGCGGCGCGAAGGCACCGGTCTCCGGATCCTTGATGCGCCCGGCGATCAGGCTCAGCGAGTTGCGCCCGTAGGTCCGGGAGAATTCGCGCACCGGCCCGGGATCGCGATAGGGCAGGCCGCACAGCGCCAGCACCGAGTGGATGTGCTGGAGGCTCGAGGGCAGCGCCGGCTCGCTCTCGATCACCAGCCGCACGGCGTCGCGGCGGCGCTGGTCGCGGGACAGGCCGGACCGGCGCCGCTCCTCCTCACCGAGGAGGGCGGTCTGCGCGTCGCGCTCGCGCTGGCGATGCAGGACGTGCTCGACGATCTGCGCGAACAGGAAGCCGCCCCGCGCCGCCTCGATCTCGGCCCGCAGGTCCGGATCGTGGATTGCGGCGATCTTCTCCTCGATGGTCATCGCCCCTCGGCCCGAATGGCACGGACGCCCCTCCCCGGTGGGCGGGGAGGCGGCCCGATCCTGCCATGCCACGATTCGGCCGCCGGGGCGCGGATCCGATCCGGCTTGTCCCGGCAATCCACGGTTCCCCGCGCCCTGCATCGCCTGCATCCCCTGCATCGCCTGCGGTCGGGCGCGGGCTTACGCAGAGTCGCATACGGGCCGATCCGACCGTCCCGCCCCACGCAGAGTTCGATACGCCCCGGTCCGGGCATTCCGTCCCCGTTATCCACCGCGCCGGGCCCGAATCCGCGCCGAATCCGATACGCGGATGCGCAGACTCCGATACGCCACCCCGCCGATCCGGCGCAGATTCCGATACGGCCGCACGCAGAGTTCGATGCGGCACCGCGCAGAGTCGGATGCGCAAAGTACCCTCAACCCCTTCGGCCAGATAGCGAATTCGGCTCCCCATATAGTCTGCTGAACTGACTCTCTGAAAGAGTCTTCTAGATAGTTTTCCTACTGCGCATCGGTGCGTTCGTTTTGAAGAACGATCGAAATGAGGTCGGAATTTCACAGGGGGAGAAGGGAATATGCGCGACTTGTCCACATTCCGTGCTGAGCCCCCAGGCCGGGAGGCTCCCTGCCCCACCGAGCGGGAGCCGGCTTGACGCGAACGACGGCGACCGGTTTCTCGGTCCCCTCAAGAAGGCCATGCCCCAAGACGGCCATGTCCAGGAAAGGCCCTGCCGATGTCCCGCTCACCCGTCGCGTCCCCATGACGGACCGCCACAACGACGATCGCCCCCCCGGAAGCCGCTTTCCCAAGGGCCGGCCGCCGGGAGGTCGTCCGCCCGGCCAATGGCGGTCCGGCCCCCGGCCCGGGTCCCGCCCGCCGGCCCCCGGCCCCCGGCTCGGGCCCGATGGTGAGGAAGCCACCGTGCTCTACGGCTGGCATCCGGTGGTCCAGGCGCTGGGCAACGCGGCCCGCGGCCTGCACCGGCTGCTCGCCACCGAGAACGCCACCGCGCGGCTGGAGGCCGAGTTCGGCGAGGGCCTGCGGATCACCCCCGAGCTGGTGCGGCCGAGCGAGATCGGCCGGCTGCTCGGGCCAGACGCGGTCCACCAGGGCCTGTATCTCGAAGCCGAGCCCCTGCCCGCCCCCGGGCTCGACGACCTGCCGGCCGATGCCCTGATCCTGGCGCTGGATCAGATCACCGATCCGCACAATGTCGGGGCGATCGTGCGCACCGCCGCGGCCTTCGGGGTGGCGGGGATCGTCACCACGGCGCGCCACGCGCCGGGGGCCACTGGAGTCCTGGCGAAATCCGCCTCCGGCGGGCTGGAGCACGTGCCGTTCGTGACCGTGCGCAACCTCGCCGAGGCGCTGATCGCCTTGGGGGAACGGGGTTTTACGCGCGTCGGGCTCGATTCCGACGCGCCGGAGAGCCTCGACGCGCTGACGGTGACCCGGCCGCTGGTGATCGTGCTGGGCGCCGAGGGCAAGGGCCTGCGCGAGCGGACCCGGACCTGCTGCGACGTGCTGGCCCGGATCCCGTTCTCGGGGGCGATCCGCAGCCTCAACGTCTCGAACGCCGCCGCCATCACCCTCTACGCCCTGGGCCGGAGCCGGACGTGAGTAAGCCCGGATCCATTCGGCAACACGGTATGGGCCCGGTGTGGTGTCGTTTCATCTAGGCGGTGATGGCAACCTGCCGTAGGATCCGCGGCGAGGGGGGCGTAGCCTCGAGGCGGCGCCGGATAATGCTGGACGATCTGTTTACCTACGGGGGCTGGGCCTTGAGCCTGGTCGCCGTCGGCGTGTGGCTGTGGCTCGTGCGGCGGGCCTTCCCGAGCTTCGATGCCTTCGTGAAGGGTTTTGACGACGAATTGCAGCTGGGCGCGAGCTGCGAGGAGCGCGCGCGGACCGCGCGCTGGCATCAGGTCCGGCAGGCGGCCGTGGCGCTGACCGCCGTGGCGGCCCTGTGCCTGTCGATCGGCTTCGCGATCCCGGATTGATCATCGGGTGAGGCCCGAGCGCGTCGGGGCCCTGCCCCGACACCCCGCCAAAGGGCTGCAGCCTTTTTGGATCCCATGATGGACACGCTATGATCCCGCTTCCGCGTAGATCTGCGCGGCGATCGCCCCTGCGGTGGTGAGCCAGATCCGGTCCCGGTGGGCCGCGATATGGGCGAGCGCCGCCCGCAAGGGCCGCAGCCGGTGGGGCTGCCCGACGATGTAGGGATGGAGCGCGATCCCCATCACCAGGGGCGCCGACGCGGACTGGTCCAGCATCTCGTCGAAGGCATCGACGATCGCGTCGGCGAAGTGGCGGCCCGTCTCCTTGCGGGCGACGATCGCCGGGATGTCGTTCAACTCCTGGGGGTAGGGCACGGCGAGGATCCGCCCGCCGCCGCGGGTCGCCATCCAGGTCGGCTGGTCGTCGTGGCACCAGTCGAGCAGGTAGCGGTAGCCGGCCTCGGCCAGCAGGTCGGGCGTGACCCGGGACTGGGAGATCCACGGGCCCAGCCAGCCCGCCGGTGCCCGCCCCTCCTCCCGGGTCAGGATCGCGGTGGCCTCCGCGATCAGGGCGCGCTCCTCCGCCTCCGGGAGCGTCCCCTGCCGCTCGGCATTGGTGCGGCCGTGGCCGACGATCTCGTCGCCCCTGGCCCGGAAGGCCTCGATCAGGCCGGGGCAATCCCGATAGAGCCGGCTGTTCACCAGGACGCTCGCCGGAAATCCCAGTGCGTCGAGGGTGTCGCGCAGCCGCCACGCCCCGACCCGGTTGCCCCAGTCGCGCCAGGCATAGTTCAGCACGTCGGGCTGCGGCCCCCCGGGGGCGAGCTCGGCGCCGAGGCCCGTGCCGAAATTGAAGGTCTCGAGATTCAACCCCACATAGACCGCAAGCCGCCGCCCGCCGGGCCAGTCGTAGACCGGGCGGTCGGGCAGGGCGCTGTAGCCGTAGCGGCCGTGTCGGGCATCATCCATCGCGGAGTCCGGGGTTCGTCAGGATCCCCGCGAGATAGGGCGGCGTACCGGCGAACGTCATGGTTTCGAAAGGTCGAGACCTTTCGCGGGTGCAGGGCAGAGCCCTGCGGTACGGCTCCCCCACCCCCTGCGAGGGGGTGGGGGAGCCGTATGTCGGGGTTTCACCTCGACGCCCCACCAAAGGGCTGAGCCCTTTGGGATCCCATGACGTTAGAGCGCACTCCGCCGAAGTGGACGCCGGTTCGGCGGAAGAGAGCGCGTCACATCAAAGGCTTAGCGCTGTGCTCGATTGCAACGCGCACGGTACACGACACAGTGGCGGCGGGCGGCGCGCCGTGGTGGACTGAGGGATTCCTCGCCAAAGGGATCCCCCCATGTCCGCTTGTCTGCGCACCGCCCTGATCGAGAGCCTATCGGCGCATCTGG
>NZ_JAKSYH010000235.1 GCF_022829295.1 Methylobacterium sp. J-088 | reverse complement strand
GCCGAGACTTGCGCGGGCCGAGACTTGCGCGGGCCGAGACTTGCGCGGGCCGAGACTTGCGCGGGCCGAGACTTGCGCGGGCCGAGACTTGCGCGGGCCGAGACTTGCGCGGGCCGAGACTTGCGCGGGCCGAGACCTGCGCGGACGACGTCAGGCGAACCGCCGTGCCAGGGCCACGCAAAGCGCGACAGCCGCCGCCGCACCGATCATCGCAGGCTCGATCCGCTCACCCAACACGAGGGCGGCGACGCCGAGCCCCAGGAACGGCTGCAGGAGCTGGAGCTGTCCGATTGCGGCGATCCCACCCCGGGCGAGCGCCCGGTACCAGAACACGAATCCGATCAGCATGCTGAACAGCGCCACGTAGGCGAGCCCCGCCCAGGCCTGCATGGGGATGGACGCGAACGCGTTCGGGCTCAGCATCAGCGCCAGTAGCACGCTCACCGGCAGCGACAGGACCGTAGCCCAGGCGATCACCTGCCAGCCACCGAGCCGCCGCGCCAGGACGCCGCCCTCGGCATAGCCCAGGCCGCAGACCAGGACCGCGGCGAACATCAGGGCATCGCCGGGTCCGGGTGCGCTCCCGAGACCACGCGCGGCAAAGCCGACGGTGATCAGAGCCCCGCAGATCGAGAGCAGCCAGAACGTGGGAGACGGCCGCTCACCGGATCTGAGGGCCCCGAACAAGGCCGTGGCGAGCGGCAGCAGGCCGATGAAAACCGTGCCATGCGCCGCGCTCACGGTCCGCAGGGCCAAGGCCGTGAGCACGGGGAAGCCCACCACCACGCCGGCTGCCACGATCATCAGCGCCGGGATGTCCCGCCCTGGGGGACGCTTCTCTCTGAAGGCCGCGAGAGCCATCGCGCCGGCGAGGCCGGCCAGGGCCGCCCGGGCGGCACTGAGGAACAGCGCATCCATGCCCGTCAGCGCGAGGCGTGTGGCCACCAGCGACGCGCTGAAGATGGAGACGCCGATGAGGCCATCGATCCACGCGCCCGCACCGCCAGGCTGGGCCGCTGTCCTTTGAACCGCCCGTCCCGTCATCCGTCCCTCCCGCTCGCCCCGTCGCAGCGGGGGTGGCATCGCCGGACCGCCCTGGCCAGGGACGATGACGGGTCGAGCGGTCGATCTGTCCCGGGCCGCGAGCAGTACGGTTCACAGCCACCGCGCCGTGCCGGGCTATCGAGGTGGCGCGCGCATCGGCGACGGCCGTCGATCGTTCCATGTTTTCGAGATTAACATTTCTGAGATGTGCCGGAACGATACCGGGCGCTGCGGCTTACCAGCGACCCATTTGGGCTTCTGGAGATACCGATGCGCCGCTTCGTCCTCGCTACCCTCGCCGCCGCAGCTTTGGCCGGCCCGGCCCTCGCCGCCAATGAGGCGCCCAAGACCGTCGCCCCTAAGTTCGAGTCGGTCCCGCAGGACGCGGTCCTGAGCTACAACCTGATCGGTCTCAACATCACCGACGCGCAGAACAGCACGGTCGGCGAGATCAAGGACCTCGTGATCGATCACGACAAGCTCACCGGCTACATCGTCTCGGTCGGCGGCTTCCTCGGGATGGGCGAGCACTACGTCGCCGTCTCGCCGTCGTCGATCGCCCTCGGCTACGATGCCGACGCCAAGAAGTGGAAGGCGATCATCGGCGCCACCAAGGAGCAGCTGAAGGCTGCGCCTGAGTTCAAGTACGACGGCAAGTTCAAGCGCTGATCATTGGAATGCGTCCCCGCCCAAAGACTGGGCGGGGACAACCCGGCACTGCTGGATGATGCAGCGACGGAAACCGCCGGCCGACCAGCTCGAATATGCAGCTCAGATGTGACCGTCGAGCGCTTCGCGCGCCAAGCGCGAAACCAAGGCTTCCCGTCGCGCCTGACGGAGGATGATGCGCGCTGCAGCCCGCGCGTTGGACGCACGGAGTTTGGCCTGTGGCCCGCCCTCCCTGAGGGCACGCGACGCCAGGGCACGAAACCATTTTACGTTGGCCAGCGCCGCGGCACGACGGCTGATCGGACCACCGACATCAAGCGGCTTCTCGAGTGCAACGGACGCCATTGTCTCAATCCTGGACTGCGCACCACCGCTTGTCCGATTTCAAGACAAGAAATGGCAATGCATGGTCACTTGGGCAATAGTGATGCCGCCAATAACTTCATGACGAAACGGAAATTTTCGGCATCCTCGAAACGTGGTAGGCCCGTATTGAGCCGGCTGCCTAACTGACGTGACCGGGTCGCGGCGCGGGAACGCGGTAGCGCGGCCGTGATTGTCCGTTTTGGAACGGCCGGCCGGTTCGTGGCGCCGGACGTCTATGGCGGGGAGGCCCGTGTCGACGATCTTCGATGCTCACACCTTCGCTCTCACCGCGCATGCGGGCCAACTCGACAAGGGTGGCGAACCCTGCATGCGGCACTTGGAGCGCGTTGCAAACGCTGCCCTCGCCCGAGCCGGCCACGCCCGACTCGTCGACGAATTGGATCTCGATCCGATGCAGATTATGCAGGCCGCGTTGCTTCACGATGTGCTGGAGGATACTCCGCGCACGACCTCTGATCTGCGCGTGGCCGGTTTCGCGCCCGCGATCATTCGAACTGTGACGCTGCTCACCAAGCCCGCTGCGCGAATCGCCTACTCGGAGCGAATCGCTACGCTGATCGAGGCGGACGATCTGGCCGCGATCCTCGTGAAGATGTCCGACACCGAGGACAACCTCGTTCCCGCTCGCATCCCGCCCTCCGCATCCTTCCTGCGGGAGCGTTACGCCAGGGCATTCGAGCGGCTTAGGGAAGCGGCAGCCGCGAAAGGCTATACGGGCCGCTGACGTTGGCCTGACCCGGGACGGCCTGTCCCGGACGTCCGTGCGTGGGCCAGGAACAGCCACGCAAAAGTTGGGTTCCCCGGAGAACCGGCGCCGATCTAGCTGCGGCTGCCGGCCCAAAAGGGAGACACGCCATGAAGCTTATGACCCTTGTTCTGGCAGGCCTCGTCGTCGCCGCTGCGCCTGCCCTGGCTGCCGAGAGCGCTGGCGGCACGAGCCGCTCCGGCACGGCCAACAGTACCGGCCCCAACGATGCCGGTTCGGGATCGACCCCGGGCGCGAACGGCAGCGGT
Organism: Methylobacterium sp. J-088; assembly: GCF_022829295.1. Lineage (GTDB taxonomy): Bacteria > Pseudomonadota > Alphaproteobacteria > Rhizobiales > Beijerinckiaceae > Methylobacterium. Next base: position 19,642 of record NZ_JAKSYH010000235.1, on the reverse strand, counting down.
CCGTCCACCGGGTCGATGAGCCGTTCCGGGACAACCAACAGCACGGGCGCCAACGATGCCGGCTCCGGATCGAAGCCGGGTCCCTCGGGCCGCTGAGGCCCGCGGAACCGACGCCCGCGGAACGCTCCGCCCGGATGTCCTGGGCGGAGCCGAGGACCGCGCGGTGTCTGTCACTCCAAAGCCGTATATCCGAGATCTTCGCGCTTGCCGATGCTGCCGGCCGGGCTGTGACCATTGGATTGAGACGAACGCCGCCTGAGCTGCAGCCGTCATAACCCCGGCCCTCCGCGCCGCCTGGGCGACCGGTACGGAACGGGTCCTGAAGGTCGAAGGTTCGACCTTCTGAATGCGCTTCAGGGATGATCCATGCTGGTGTTGAAACGGGTCGCATGCCTCGGGCTTCTGATCTGCGGGCTGGCGGCCTGCGACGACAAGCCGGCGCAGAACAACGCGCCGACGAAGCCGGATTCCCAAAAGCTGGAGCCGCAGACCGATCAATCCGCGCCGAACACTCAGAAGCAGTAGCCAGCCTCCGCCCTATTTCGGCGGCTCCTGTCCCCGCGTCGACTGTCAGCGCTCGGTCTTGTCCGGTTCGAAATGGGCGTCGCCGTTCAGGGCGCTGATCATTGGGGTTGCGGCTGCGAAGCCTACGGCTGCCTCCGTCCCCGTGATCACGTCATCGAGCGCGTCGTTGAGGTGAAGCGTGCGATCGACTGCCCTTTGCAGGATCCCGTCCATGGCCCATCTCTGCCGTGGGAGCGCGCCGCCGCGGGAACGGCAGCGCCTCAGGGTTCGCGTGTCATGCGGCTTGCGGTCGTCGTGATCACACGAAGTGCACCGGCAGGGCGCGGTCGAGCATCTCGGCATAGGTGCCGGCCAGGACGGCCACGGTCGCGGCGGCGGCGGCAGCGGCGATGGTGAGGCGGGTGATGACGGTCATTGTCTGTCTCCATCGAGTCCGCGGTTGTGTTCGCGGCGTGTCTCCGATGTAAGCTCAAGCTTTCAGGGCTGACGTGTTCCGGCACACGACCCAGGGGCGACAATCCAGCCCGTCGGCTTCGCCGCAGGTGATGAGACGCGTCGTGCCGATCAGCCCCGCAAGGGCACGCGGTGGGCGATCGACACCTCGGAAGCGCTCAGCAATCGCCGCAGATCGGCTTGGCCGTCCGCTGTCCCGCACGTTCGAGGCGATCCATGGTCGCATCCTGGCCCCGGATCGGTGTTGGGATACTGCGTCGATCGTCATTCCCGGCCGGCGGCATGCTGGCCATGCCATTCAGCCCCGTTGCATCGCCTGAGGCCGAGCGGCCGGCATTCCGCGTCTCGACAATCGCTGATCGGCCAATCGGGCCGGCGCGCAGGGGGGCCCACGAAGCCCTGTCGCGGACGGACGCATCGAGCTGCGCTGCGGGATCGATACCGCCACCTGCGTCGAGGCCGGGTTTCAGAAGCCGTCCGGGCTCATAGCTCGGCGGCAGAGCGCTGTTGGAGATCGCGAGCGGCTCGATACCCGCAGCGTGTGGCCCTGCTGCAGACGTGCCCACGCAAGCACCGAGGGCCGGTGCACAGCAGAACAGGGTGGCGATCCGCAGGGCGACGATGGTGGGCTCCTCAAGGTTCGGGGGCCGACCCCGCCGAGATGATGAAACACCAAGCCGCAGGGCTGAGCCCATTCCGGCTGTCCGTCTGACAGACCAGCGAAAACATTTTTATGCGGAGGGAATGGTGGGCGCACTAGGGTTCGAACCTAGGACCCGCTGATTAAGAGTCAGCTGCTCTACCAACTGAGCTATGCGCCCGATCGCATCTGCGATCCGCCCCGGCGGCCACCAAGTCCGCTGGGGTGGCGGGCTGATACCAACGTGGCCGGGGGCTGTCCACCCCCAGCCGCTCTTTTTCTCATTCCGCCGCTGCATGCTGTGCATGCACGCGCACCGCGTGGGCCGACAGCTTGTTCAGCGCGGACAGATACGCCTTCGCCGAGGCGACCAGCGTGTCCGGGTCGGCGCCGCGGGCCGTGACGCTGCGCTCGCCATCCCGCAGGCGCACCGAGACCTCGGCCTGCGCATCCGTCCCGCCCGTCACCGCGTGGACCTGATAGAGCTCCAGCTGCGCCTGATGCGGCACCAGCGCCGAGATCGCGTTGAAGACCGCATCCACCGGACCGTTGCCGTCCGCTTCCTCGATCCGCATGCCAGTCTCGTCGGCGATGCGGAGCGTCGCCCGCTGCGGGCCGCGGGTGCCGGCGATCACCGACAGGGAGACCAGCCGGATCCGGTCGTGGGCGGTGGCGAGATTCTCATCCACCAGCGCCGCAATATCCTCGTCGTAGACGTGCTTCTTCCGGTCGGCGAGCGCCTTGAACCGCTCGAACGCGTCCTGGAACTGATTGTCGGACAGGTGCAGGCCCAGATCTTCCAGCTTCGAGCGGAAGGCCGCCCGGCCGGAATGCTTGCCCATCACCAACGAGGTCTTGCTCAGACCGACCGAGGCCGGGGTCATGATCTCGTAGGTCTCGGAGTTCTTGAGCATGCCGTCCTGGTGGATGCCGCTCTCATGCGCAAAGGCGTTGCGGCCGACGATCGCCTTGTTGAACTGCACCGGGAAGTTGGTTGCGTGGCTCACGAGCTTCGAGGCGCGGGTCAGCATGGTCGTCTCGACACCGGTCTCGTAGGGCAGCACGTCGGCACGGGTGCGCAACGCCATCACGATCTCTTCAAGCGCCGCATTGCCGGCCCGCTCGCCGATGCCGTTGATCGTGCACTCGACCTGCCGGGCGCCGCCCTCGATCCCGGCCAGCGAGTTGGCGATCGCGAGGCCCAGGTCGTTGTGGCAATGAACCGAGAACACCGCCTTGTCGGCGTTCGGCACGCGCTCGCGCACGTTGGCGAACATGTCGCGATATTCGCCCGGCGTGGCGTAGCCCACCGTGTCGGGCAGGTTGATCGTCGTGGCACCGGCCTTGATGGCGGCTTCGACGCAGCGGCACAGGTAATCAAGCGGTGTGCGGGTCGCGTCCATAGCCGACCATTCCACGTCCTCCACGAGGTCGCGGGCCTGGGCCACGGTCTTGAGGATGATTTCGACCACCTCGTCCTGGCTCTTGCGCATCTGGTGCGCGAGGTGGATCGGCGAGGTCGACACGAAGGTGTGGATCCGCGCGCGCTGGGCGTGCCGCACCGCCTCGCCGGCCCGGGCGATGTCGGCGGGAATCGCGCGGGCAAGGCCCGCGATGGTGGCGCGCTTGGTGCGCTTCGCGATCTCCGACACCGCTTCGAAATCGCCGATCGAGGCGATCGGGAAGCCCGCCTCGATGATGTCGACACCCATCGTGTCGAGCAGTTCGGCCACCGCGAGCTTCTCGTCGAACGTCATGGTGGCGCCGGGGCATTGCTCGCCGTCGCGCAAGGTGGTGTCGAAGATGAGGATGCGGTCGCGGGCGGTGGTGCTGGTCGAAGGGGTCGTCGAGGTCATGGTCTTACCCTGTCGCGGGCCGCCCGGCGTATGGCGCGGCACGGCGTGATGCCCAGGCGGGCGGGTTCGCGAATGTGAGACAATCCCCTGAAGGCCCAGGCGCGCGCGCCCGGACGGCCCTCAGGGGCGGGTAAGCAGAAGCGGAAGGCGAAGCCCGGCGCGGCGCGCACGGAGCCGTTGCACCGTAGCGGCGGTGCGGACGGTCTCGGACGCTGAGCCGGCTCTGGCCAAGGCTCGTCTCTCCTGTCGGCGACCCGCGCGGGACATTCTCACGGCGCGGTGCCGCACGTAGGTAGCCCCGGAACTGCCGGAACACAAGCGAGCCGGCGCGCTCAGGGCGACGCCGCCGCGCCTGTGCAGATCGCCGCCGCAAGATCGTCATAGAACACTATCTGGCAGGCGGCCCAATGCTCGAACTCATCGAGCAGCGTCGGATCCAGCTGCGTCAGCCGCCGATCCTCGGTCCGGAACCAGCCGGCGGCGTCAGCCTCCTGGAGAAGGTTGCCGACATGCGCGCGGGAGACCCCGAACCTGTCCGCCAGGGCGCGTAGGCTCAGCGGCAGCGCCGCGGGGGCATCCGGCACCGTGGCGGCGTAATGGGCGCCGACGATCGCGGCGAGCAGCGGATAGCCGCAATCGCGCGCGGTGAAACTGAAAATCCGCGTAAACGGCTCCGTCAGCATCCCGTGCTGGAGGATGTGGGCGCCCGACCGATAGATCAGCTCGCCGAGGCGGTCGAAGTCGTCGAGCATGGCGGCCCGGCTCGGCCGCCTGCGTGTGAGACGGTCCATGGCGGCGACGAACAGGCGGCCGGGCCGACCGATCTCGGCCACGAGCGGCGGAGTTGCCCGCAAGCACCGCAGCCGTGCATCGTTCGGATCCGCCTCCACCGTCACGAGCCGAGCCGCCTTCAGGGTCGCCACGAAGGCGGCCGTCTGCCGGGCACTCGATCCGACCATGGCCTGGAGCGCCGTGAGAGTGGGCTGGGGGCCGTCACCGCGGCGATGCCGGTAATCGTTGTGGATCAGCATGAACGAGAGGAGATAGCGCCCGGACTGATTGAGCATCTTGTGCGTCGGCCAGGCGATCTCCGACGCTGCGACGACGTCTCGACAGTAAAAAGACAATGATATTTGGAAATTATGGGATATCCGGATCGCTTTTGTTCGTAAAAAGAAGTCCTTGTCCAGCATGTATGGTCGAATGCCCTTGGTATATACGGCTCAACGCTGGCTGATTCGCCGACGTGAGGACCACATCTCCTGCAAAGTTTGGACTCTGCCGGCAGAGTCTGAACGGAATACGAAGCGGAAAGCTCGAATCGGCGTCGATGCCTAGGAAACCCGCCACGTGACGACGGAATCCTTCGCGCCTGAGCCGGTCGAGCCGACGCATCCAGTGGGAGCGACCTCCGTGTGCGATCAGCATCAGTCTCTTTTTTCCCGCCGCCGCCTGCTGATGGCGGCCGCGTTCGGCACGCTCGCCGCCGCATCGGCCGTCAGGCCTGCTGAGGCGATCGGCGAGGCGTCGCGGCCGAACGCGATCGGCCCCGATGAGGCTCTCGCTCGCCTGATCGCGGGTAATGCCCGCTACGTCGCCAACGCACCGACCAGCAAGGATTTCTCAGTCGGCCGGGCCGCGCGCGCCGCCGCGCAACATCCGATCGCCTGCATCGTGGGATGCGCCGACGCGCGCGTCGCCCCGGACTTCGTGTTCGATCAGGGGCCCGGCGACCTGTTCGTCGTCCGGGTCGCCGGCAACTTCGTCAGCACGGATGGCCTGGCCAGCCTCGAATACGGGGTGCAGGTGCTCGGCGCCCCGCTGATCGTCGTGCTCGGCCATTCCGATTGCGGGGCCGTGAAGGCAACGATCGACGTCATGAAGACGAACGCCGTGCTTCCGGGCCACTTGCCGACGCTGATCGACGCGATCCGCCCGGCGGTCAACCTCGCCGAGAAGGCGCGGGCGCCCGATCCTCTTGCCGAGGCCATCGCGCAGAACGTCCGGCACAGCGTGCAGCGCCTGGAACAGGCCGGGCCGATCATCGCGGAGGCCGTCACCCGCAAGCATGTGAAGGTGGTGGGCGGCTTCTACGACATCGCCACCGGCAAGGTCGCGCTGCTCTGAACGCCTTGCCAATGGCGGTCCCGCCTCGATAAAGCCCGCCGGCACGTCGAGACAGAATCCGCGAGACCGCCATGGCCAGCTACAAGCTCCTGCTCCTCCCCGGCGACGGGATCGGCCCGGAGGTCGCGGGCGGCATGCAGGTCGTGCTGGACGCGCTGAAGGAGACCGGGCTCGCCACCTTCGAGACCGAGACCGACCTCGTGGGCGGCTGTGCGCTCGACGCTCACGGCCTTCCGATCTCGGACGAGACGATGGCGCGCGCCAAGGCCGCCGATGCGATCCTGCTCGGTGCGGTCGGCGGCCCGAAATGGGCAGGCGTTTCTTACGAGAACCGTCCCGAAGCCGGCCTTTTGCGCCTGCGCAAGGATCTCGACCTGTTCGCCAATCTGCGCCCGGCGATCTGCTACCCGGCATTGGCCGAGGCCTCCGCGCTGAAGCGCGAGCTGGTCGAGGGCCTCGACATCATGATCGTCCGCGAGCTGACCGGCGGCGTCTATTTCGGCGAGCCGAAGGAGATCACCACGTTGCCGGACGGCTCCAAGCGTGCCGTGGACACCCAGGTCTACACGACCGGTGAGATCGAGCGGATCGCCCGCGTCGCCTTCGACCTCGCAGGCAAGCGCTCGGGCCGGGTGGCCTCGGCCGAGAAGCACAACGTGATGAAGTCCGGCGTGCTCTGGAAGGAGGTCGTCACCAAGCTCCAGGCCGAGCATTATGCTGATATCCAGCTCGAGCACATCCTGGCCGACAATTGCGCCATGCAGCTCGTGCGCCGGCCGAAGCAGTTCGACGTCCTAGTGACCGACAACCTGTTCGGCGACGTGCTGTCCGATCTTGCCGCGATGCTTACCGGGTCGCTCGGCATGCTACCCTCGGCCTCGCTCGGCGCGGTCGATGACAGCGGCCTGCGCCGGGCGCTCTACGAGCCGTGCCACGGTTCGGCGCCGGACATCGCAGGCCAGGACAAGGCCAACCCGATCGCGATGATCGGCTCGTTGACCATGTGCCTGCGCTATTCCTTCGGCCTCGGCGACGCCGCCGACGCCCTGGACGGCGCCATCACCGACGCCCTCGCGGGCGGTGCACGTACCGCCGACATCGCCGGCGAGGGCACGAACCCGATGAGCACGCGCGCGATGGCGGCTGCGGTCGCCGATGCCTTGCGAGCCCGCGTGGGCTGAAAGCGCGCGGGGCCGATCCCCGTCTTTGCGAGCGTAGCAATCTGGTGTCGCGTCAGGCTCGCAATGTCGTGCTGCCCCGGGTCGCTTCGCTCGTGATGACGGAGGCGGCTGCTTCGACCGAATGTCGGGTCAGATGGCAGCGGCTCGGAGGAGCGCCCATCCCCAACCGCGTGTTTCGACGCATGGCGGTTGGGGCCGACCTTCGCTAAGACCCGGCGATTGAGGAATGGGAGCGTCATGACGGTCGAAGACGGGGCATCCGAGCGCGCGAGCGCGGATTTCGGCTTCGAGCGCGTGGCGCTCGACGAGAAGCAGGAGCGCGTCGACAGCGTCTTCCACTCGGTGGCCCGCCGCTACGACATCATGAACGACCTGATGTCGGCAGGGCTGCACCGGGCCTGGAAGGCCCAGCTCGTCTCGATGCTGCGGCCGCCGCAGAATCGCGCCTTCGCCCATCTCGACGTGGCCGGCGGGACCGGAGACGTGGCGTTCCGGGTGCTCGCCGCGGGCGGCCCGCGCACCCGTGTGACGGTCCTCGACATCAACGAATCGATGCTGCGTGTCGGCGCCGAGCGGGCACGGGAGCGCAAGGTCGACGAGGCCGGCGACCGAATCGCCTTCGTGACCGGCAATGCAGAGACCCTGCCGCTGCCGGACGCGACTTTCGATGCGTACACGATCGCCTTCGGCATCCGGAACGTGCCGCGGATCGAGACCGCGCTCGCGGAGGCGCGGCGGGTCCTCAAGCCCGGCGGGCGGTTCCTGTGCCTGGAATTTTCCGCCGTCGACATCCCACTGCTCGACCGGATCTACGACGCCTATTCGTTCAACGTGATCCCGCGGATCGGCGCCCGGGTCGCGGGCGATGCCGATTCGTATCGCTATCTCGTCGAGTCGATCCGGAAGTTCCCGACGCGCGGCGCCTTCGCCGGCATGATCGAGCGCGCCGGCTTCCGCCACGTCACCGACCGGGCGCTCACCGGCGGGATCGTGGCGATCCATTCGGGCTGGAAGGTCTCCTGATTTTGGTCCCCAAGCGCGCGCTCCCTCCCCCCTCTGCGGGGGAGGGTGGGCCCCGAAGGGGGTCGGGAGAGGGGAGCGAGGGTCCACGACAGGGCTGTGGCCTTCATGAAGCCCGCGGGCATTCCGGGACCCGGGCTCCCCTCTCCCGACCCTCGCTGATGCGAGGGCCACCCTCCCCCGCAGAGGGGGGAGGGAAAGTGCAACCATGATCAGCGCCGCCATCAACCTCTTCCGCGGCGCCCGGGTCGGCTTCGTGCTGGCCCGCGAGGGGGCGCTCGCCTTCGCCGATCCGACGGAGATGCCGTCGCACCTGCGGGTGGCCCTTCGGATCGGGCGCCTGCTCGAGAAGCCCGGGCGCAGCGATGGCGCGGTCGGGTTGTCGGCGGCGCTGACCCGGCTGGGCCCGTCTTACGTGAAATTCGGCCAGTTCCTGGCGACGCGGCCCGACATCGTCGGCATGCGCGCGGCCTTCGACCTTGAGAAACTGCAGGACCGGGTCCCGCCCTTCCCCCAGGAGATTGCCCTGCGTGTGGTCGAGGCAGCGCTCGGCAAGCCGGTCGACCAGCTGTTCGTATCGTTCAGCGAACCAATCGCGGCCGCCTCGATCGCCCAGGTCCACAAGGCGATCGTGCAGGACGCTGACGGCACCCAGCGCGCCCTCGCCGTGAAGGTCATGCGGCCCGGTGTGCGCGAGCGTTTCAATCGCGATCTTGAGGTCATGCGCTTCATGGCCCGGGTGGTCCACGCCCTGTCCCCACAGGCCGAGCGCCTGCGCCCGCGGGAGGTGGTCGAAATCCTGGCCCGCTCCGTGATGATGGAGATGGATTTCCGCCTGGAGGCGGCGGCGGCCTCGGAACTCGCGCAGAACACGAAGGACGACGCCGATTTCCGCGTTCCCAAGCCCGAATGGGAGCTGACCGCCCGCGAGGTGCTCTCGGCGGAATGGATCGAGGGGACGCGCCTGCACAGCGCTGCCGACCTCGCCGCGAAGGGCCACGATCCGCAGGCGATCGGCCGGACCGTGATCCAGAGCTTCCTCCGGCAGGCGATCCGCGACGGATTCTTTCACGCCGACATGCACCAGGGCAACCTGCTGGTCGATGCCGAGGGCCGGCTGGTGGCGGTGGATTTCGGGATCATGGGCCGGCTGGGGCACAACGAGCGCCGGTTCCTGGCCGAGATCCTGCTCGGCTTCATCCTGCGCGACTATCGCCGGGTGGCGAAGGTGCATTTCGAGGCCGGCTACGTGCCGTCCCACCATTCCGTCGAGGATTTCGCGCAGGCGATCCGGGCGATCGGGGAGCCGATCCACCAGCGTCGGGCCGACGAGATCTCGATGGCCAAGGTGCTGACGCTCCTGTTCGACATCACCGCCCTGTTCGACATGAGCACCCGCACCGAACTGGTGATGCTTCAAAAGACCATGGTGGTGGTCGAAGGCGTCGCCCGCTCGCTGGATCCGCGCCTAGACATGTGGACCACGGCCGAGCCGGTGGTGCGCGCCTGGATCGCCCGCAACATGGGGCCGGTCGGGCGCGCCCAGAGCGGACTTGAGGCCCTGCGCGTGGTCTCGGATGTCGTGAGCGACATTCCCGATCTCGCGATGCGGCTGAAGCGCGTGCTGGTCCGCTTGGACGAGGCCGGCACGGGCGATGCCCGCCGGCTGGAAGGGTTTGCCCGGGATGAGCGCCAGCGGGCGATCTGGTCGACCCTGGCGCTCTGGGGCATCGCGATCGGCGCGCTGGTGCTGGCGTTCCGGGGTCTCTGACGGAGCACCGTTCAGGCCGCGTCGGCCTGGGACGGCATCAGCCCGCGCAGGGCGCTCACCAGTTCACCGAGCCCTGTCGTGCCCTTGGCCAGGACCCGATCCGCTTGACCGGCCAAGCGGCGCCGGTCCTCCGCGGTGATGTCCTTGGCGGTGAGCACCACCACCGGCACGTCGCGCCATTCCGGGCGCTCCCGCAGCTGGCGCAGGAAGGTGAAGCCGTCTATCTCCGGCATCATCAGATCGAGGAGGATCAGCCCGGGCCGCTCCCCCGCCATCCGGTCCAGAGCGTGGACACCGTTCTCGGCTTCGCGAACGGGAAAGCCTTCGCGCTGAAGGTAGGCGCAGATATGTGCGCGGACATCGGCTTCGTCCTCCACCACGAGGATCGGGCCCTCGCCCCCGGCGGGCCGGAACCGGTCGACGATCTGGCGCAGGTTGCCCCAATCGATCGGCTTCTGGATGTAGTCTGTCGCGCCCAGCGAAAACGCGAAATTCTGCTCGTCGAGAATCGTCACCATCACGATGGGCGTCGACCCGATCTCCGGGTCGGCCCGCAGCGCCCGCAGGACGTCCCACCCGTCCATCTGCGGCATGGTCACGTCGAGGAGCACCGCCCGCGGACGCAGGGTGCGGGCGAGTTCGAGCCCGCGCCGCCCGTCCTCGGCGACCATCACCGTGAACCCTTCGCGCTCGAGGAATCGGGCGAGGAGGTCGCGCGTCGCCGCATCATCGTCGATCACCAGAATGGTGTTGCGATCAGCGACCACGCTGGCAACCTCGTTCGGGGCCGCCATCTGCGCATTCGGAGCCTGCAGCGGCAGGGTCAACGTGAAGGTGGTGCCCACGCCCTCGCGGCTCTCCACCGTGATCGCGCCGCCGAGCATCTCGGCGAAGGCCCGCGTGATGGCGAGGCCGAGACCGGTGCCGCCGAACCGGCGCGTGGTCGAGGCGTCGGCCTGGATGAAGCGCTCGAACAGCTTGCCCACCTGCTCGGCATTCATGCCGATGCCGGTGTCGGCGACGGCGAAACGCAGCGTATCCCCGGCCCGCGCGACCGCCAGGGTGATACGGCCGTTCTCGGTGAATTTTGCGGCGTTGCTGAGCAGGTTGATGAGGCACTGGCGCAGCTTGGTGACGTCGGTATGGGCCTTGCCCAGGTCGTCGGCCAGATCGAGATCGAGGGTGTTGCCCTTCTTGCCGATCAGGCCATCCACGGTCGTGGCAACCTCTCGCACCACCGTGGCTACGTCGAACTCTTCCGCAAAGATCTCGACTCGGTCGGCCTCGATCTTCGAGATGTCAAGCACGTCGTTGATCAGGCCGAGGAGGTGCCGCGCATTGGATTCGATCTTCTTCATGTCGGAGATCAGCCCGGCCTCGCCGAGATCTTCGAGCTCCTCCTGCACCATCTCGGAATAGCCGATCACGGCGGAGAGCGGCGTCCGCAGCTCGTGGCTCATATTGGCAAGGAACTGGCTCTTGGCCGTGTTGGCCGCCTCGGCGGCCGCGCGGGCCGCTTCGATCGCGGCTTCGGCCTCCTTGCGCTCGGTGATGTCGGTATGCGTGCCGACCCACTCGCGCAGGGTGCCGTCCGATTCCACGATCGGGACGGCGCGCACGCTCATGTGCCGGTAGCCACCAGAGGCTGTGCGGATCCTGTGTTCCGTCACATAGAGGTCGCGAGTCGCCACCGCCTCCGCCCAAGCGGCCCGGGTGTGCTCCCGATCCTCGGGATGGACGGCGTCGAGGAAGCCGAGGCCGGCATAGGCGGCTTCGTCCTGCCCGGTGAAGGTGATCCAGGCCGTTTGACGACGCTGAAGGCTTCCCTCCGGATTGGCTGTCCAGACGATCGCCGCGCTGGCCTCGATCAGGGAGCGGAAGCGCTCCTCGCTCCGGCGCAGCCGAGACTCCGCGAGGTAGCGGATGGTTTCGTCGACCACGACGAGGCCGACGCCTTCGACATCCTGGCTCTCCGGCCCGGCCGTGGCCTGTGCACCGCGCAGCGGGTAGAAGCTCATCGAGAACTGGCGCAGGCCGCCCGGCGCCGAAGGCGTCGGCACCGCAACCGGAACATCGGGCGAGACCAGCCCGTCCTTGAGCGCGGCGGCCAGCTTCGGTGCCAGCTCCTCACGCAGGGTCGGCAGCATCGCCCAGATCGGAGCACCGAGATCGGCGCCGAAACCGCGCTCGCTCATCGTGGCCAATGCCCGGTTCATGTGCCGGATCTGAAGGTCGCGGTCGAGGAAGCCGAGTCCCACGGGTGCGTTCGCCAGCACGCCGTCGAGGAGCCGCGACATGCGCAGCGATTCCTGGCGTCGCACCAGTGCGAGGCGCGCGAGCAAGCCGATCGCTCCGAGCGCGGCCGCGCCCGACAGCAAGAACAGGATCAGCCCGCGGCGCTTCGTACGGATCTGGAGGTCGGCGAGCGTTTCGGCCGCCACCGCCTGCCGGGCGGCTGCCTCCATGCGGATCGCGTCCATCTGGCGTTTGCCCTCGCCGGTCCGGACGAGGTCGGTGGCCGCGTCGAAACCCTGGTCGCGCCGTGCCGCGATCACCCGCGCGGCGAAGTCCCGCTTCTGGGCGATCAGGCCCGCCAGCGACGGGCCCCCGGCCCGAACCGGCTCCTGCGCGGCTGCGCCGAGGGAGGCCAGCTCCGCCTCGATTTTGGGAAGAGCCGCCGTGTAGGGCGTCAGGTACTCGTCGCTGCCGACCAGCACGTATCCACGTTCGGAGGTCTCAAGGTCCTTCACCTCGGAGATCAGGCGTTCGACATCGGCGATGACGGCGTTGGCCCGCGCCGTTGCTGTCCGGTCGGCCTCCCCGGCCAGGTAGTTCGCCGTCCCGGCCGCGATGGCGACCAAGAGGAGGATGAAGGCCGCGGGCGAGCCGAGGAGCGCGCCCAGCTTTCCGGCGCCGCGCCAGTTGCGCCGCCGCAGGCGGAAGATCGAACCGACTCTCGGACGCGCGCTCATGTCTCGACCAGTCCCGTGCTCGCGCCGGATGCTTCAGAATCGGGCTTGCCGTGCGGCAGGGCGAGGTATTCCCGCGAGCGCATCTCGATCAGGCGGGAGACGGTCCGGTCGAACTCGAAGGCCTCCCGACCGGCCTCGGCGGTGTAGAGATCCTGCGCCTCGGCCGCCGCCGAGGCCACGAGCTTCACGTGCCGGTCGTAGAGCGTGTCGATGAGCGTGATGAAGCGCTTGGCCTCGTTGCGCTCCGCCTCGGCCATCACCGGGATCCCGTCGAGGATGATTGTGTGAAAGGCGCGGGCCAGCGCCATGTAGTCGGACGCGCCCAGGGGCTGGCGGCAGAGGTCGTCGAAGCCGAAGCGCGCCACGCCGCCCGCCGCCTCGGGGATCGCGACGTCCCGCCCATGGACCGCCACGGTCGCCGGCTGGCCCTTCGCCTTGCCGGTCAGGCCCTTGAAGGCGGCGTCGAGGGCCGCGCGGGCCTCGGGACCGGCCGGCACGTGGTACACGGCCGCCCCACCGAGCTTTTCCAGGCGGAAATCGGTGCGCGAATCGAGGCGTAGCACATCCACGCGCTCCTTCAGCGTTGCGATGAAGGGCAGGAACAGCGCCCGGTTGAGGCCGCCCTCGTAAAGCCGGTCCGGCTCGACGTTGGAGGTCGCCACCACCGTCACACCGCGCCGGAACAGGTGACCGAACAGCCGGCCCAGCATCATCGCGTCGGCGATGTCGGTGACCGTGAACTCGTCGAAGCACAGGAGCGTGGCTTCGTCGGCGAGCTGATCGGCCACCGGCCCGATCGGATCGTCGCCCTTGGCGGTTCCGGCTTTCACGGCCTGGCGATGGGCATGGATCCGCTCGTGCGCGTCGGCCATGAAGCCGTGGAAATGGACCCGCCGCTTCGGCTCCGGTGCCGCTTCATGGAACAGATCCATCAGCATGGTCTTGCCGCGCCCGACCGAGCCCCAGATGTAGAGCCCGCGGGGTATCTCGGCCTCGTCCTTTCGGCGGAACAGCCAGCCGAGCGCGCTCGACTTGCTGGCGCGTTTGCGGCGCTGGAGGTCCTGGACAAGCCGGTCGAGGGCGCGGACGAGCCGGGCCTGCGCTGGATCCCGCTCGATGGCACCCGTGGTAACGAGGGTCTCGTAGCGCTCGTGTACCGGCCCGGGTGAAACGGCTCCGGCGCGCGCCTCCGGCGATGGCGTGATATGCAGGCCGGATCTGTCGTTCACGCCGCTGGTCCCTTGCAGCCCGCCGCTCCGCCGATCACGCGCGCCATGTCCGCGTCGACGGCGACAGACCGGGCCTCCCCTGTGCCGGGGAAGTTCAACCTGAATCAAGCCCACGATGCGCGTCCGGAGAGCGCAAGCGCTGGGATTGCCAGCCTTTCGCGAGTCAGCGCATGGCAGCCGCGCGAGCAGGCATTCGGCAGTCTGCCGCATTGCACAATGAAACCCCGAATGCGACATCAGCCGCGGTTCTCGGGAGGGACGTCCGGATTTCTGCGCGTAAGCGCTTAGACCGGAGGCCCATCATGGCCACTTTAGCGCGTGACGAACCGGTCCGCACCGTACGGCGCCTATGGCCGGCGGACCGAAATGCGGTTCTCGACTACTTCCTCCGCCTGGATCCCGAGACCCGGGCCAGCCGCTTCATGGGCAATGTCAGCGAGGCCGGCGTCCGCGCCTACGCCGAGCAAGCCATCAAGGCCGACGGCATGATGTACGCCGCTTTCGTGGACGGCGTGCTTCGCGGGCTCGGCGAACTCCGGCCGATGGGGCCGTGCCCGTCCCGCTTCGTGCTGGGCCCCCGGGCGGAAGCGGCATTCGCCGTCGAACTGGCGTTCCGCCGCCGCGGCCTCGGCGCCGATCTGTTCGCGCGGATCGCCCGTGCGGCGCGCCACCGCGGCGTCGTCGACCTGCACGTGCGCTGCCTGTCCGGGAACGGTCCGATGCTGCGGCTCGCGGCGAAGCACGGAGCGGCGCTCCAGTATGCCGGCAGCGAGATCGACGGGGCCCTCCATCTCGAGCGACCGACGCCGTTCTCGCTCTGGTACGAAGGCATCGGCGAGGCGTTCGACTTCAGCCTGGCGGTCAGCTTTCCGAACCGGACCGGCGCGACAACCTGAGGCGCCGGCTCGCGCTTCGACCGCGCAGCGCCTATCCGACGGTGTCGCCCACCAGCGCGAAGGTCAGGAGATCGACGGAGGCGGCCCCGCCGCGCAGGAGCGCGCGGGCTGCGGCATTGCCGGTCGCGCCGGTCGTCGTGACGTCATCGACCAGCAGCACCCGGCGCCCGCGGATCCGATGGGCTTCGGCGGGCGGTACCCGGAATGCGCCGCTCAGGTTCTCGGCCCGTGCCACCCGGCTCAGTCCGACCTGGGAGCGTGTCGCTCGGACACGTTCGAGGGCCGCCGGGACAAAGGGACGTTCCGCATCAACCGCGATCGCCTGGGCCAGCAGGGCCGCTTGGTTGAAGCGGCGGCGCCAGAGGCGGGCCCGATGGAGCGGTACCGGCACGAAGCATTCGGCTTCGGCGATCAGGCCTCGACCACTGGCCGACATCATCCGAGCCATCACCTTCGCGAGGTCGAGACGATCCTCGTATTTCAGGCGATGCACGAGGCGCCGCGCGACCGAATCGTAGAGGGCAACCGCCCGGCACCGGCCGAAGACCGGCGGCTCGGCGATGGCGCGGGGCGAGAGCAGCGGCCCGATTCCCAGATCCACCGCGAACGGCGTCCCGTAGCGCTGGCAGACCGGTTCCTCGATCAGGCGCAGGCCCGACCAGCAACTCGAGCAAAGGGCCCCGGGATCGGCCGTCGCTGCGCCGCACCCTGAGCATGCGGGCGGGTAGATCAACGACAAAGCCCCGCGCGGAATCCCGCGCAGGGCTGTGGCAACCGTCCGGATCGCCGACATCACACGTCCGGATCGATCAGCTTGGTGTCACTGAGCCGAGACGGGCCGTGCCTGCGGGGCCATCTGCTGCTGGTCCTGGCGGGCCTGGGCATTGGCACGGTGGCGGCCGAGGGCGCAGCCGGCGGCGGCGCCGACCAAGCCGTGATGGCCGGCGTAATGGCCGGCGATGCCGCCGACGATCGCGCCCTTGATGCAGCCCTTCGCCTCTGCACCGCCCGCGGCGGTGAGGGCGGCGAGGGCCACGGCGGCTCCGATGAGCGTGCGCTTCATGAGGGTTGCTCCCTGTCAATCTCGGCCATATGGCCAGCTGCAGCAGGAACGGCAGGGCCCCTCAGTCGTTCCGCCATGCGGCCGCGGCTCACGAATCTGTGCTGTACCGGCGGCATCATGCGTCCCGGGTGCTGGCGCGAGGCTGTCGTGAGCGCCATGTGCGCCGGATGGATCTGACCGCCACCCTGTTCGACACTCTCATCGCCCGGCAGCGGCTCACCCGCGCCGTCCGAAGCGGCTATGCCGGCTTCCTCCTCGACCGCCTGACCGAGGATCTGGACGACCGCCTCGGCGCCGTGTTGCGCAGCTTTGCGACCGTGCTGGACCTCGCCACCCCGATCCCGGCCGCCGGACCTATCCTCGCGCGCCGGTATCCGCAGGCGCAGCATGTCCGGCTTGCGCCGCTGCCAGAGCCGCGCGGCAACCGGATCGTCGGCGATCCGGAGCTGCTGCCGCTCGCACCCGACAGTTTCGACCTCGCGGTCTCGCTTCTCGCCCTCCACGGTGTGAACGATCTTCCCGGGACCCTGATCCAGCTTCGCCGGGCCCTGCGGCCGGACGGCCTGTTCGTCGGATGCCTCCTGGGCGGCGCCACACTCAAGGAGCTGCGCCAGAGCTTCGGGCAGGCAGAGAGCGAGGTCGAGGGCGGGATCAGCCCCCGGGTCGCCCCGTTCGCGGCCGTGCGCGAGGCGGGTGCTCTGCTGCAGCGGGCGGGTTTCGCGCTTCCGGTCGCCGATACCGACACCCTGACGGTGCGCTACGCCGATCCGTTCAGCCTGATGCGGGACCTGCGCGCCATGGGCATGACCAACGTCCTCACCGAGCGGCGGCGGACTCCGCTGCGCCGGGCGACGCTCTTGCGGGCTGCGGAGATCTATGCGGCGCGCTTCGCGGACCCGGACGGGCGCGTGCGGGCAACCTTCGAGGTGCTGTGGCTTTCGGGCTGGGTGCCGCATGCCAGCCAGCAGAAGCCACTGCGGCCGGGCAGCGCCAAGTCACGCCTCGCCGACGCTCTCGGAACGATCGAGTTGAAACCGGAGGCACCAGAAGCGCCATGAAGACGCCCGGACCCGACCATCCGATCACCGTCACCCCGGAGCCGCGCCGCGTCCGCGTCATCGTGGCCGGCACGGTCGTGGCGGACACGCGCGACGCCCTGCGGCTGGAGGAAGCGCGATATCCCCCGGTCTTCTACGTTCCGCGCCGCGATACGCTCGCAGACGCCTTCGTGCCGTCGGCGCGCACCAGCCACTGCCCGTACAAGGGCGACGCTGGCTACTTCGATCTCTCGGTCGCCGGGACTCGGCGTCCCGATGCGGTGTGGAGTTACGTGGCGCCCTACCCGGCTGTCGAGGCGATCCGCGAGCACGTGGCGTTCTATCCGGATCGGGTCGACGCCATCGAGGTCGTTGACTGATCGACCCGCCGGTCGGAGCGACTAGGTGCGGACCAAGCTCCAGAAGCCGTGTTTGCGGCCGTGGTCGCGTTTCAGCTTCGCGCGGTAGCCTGCAGGGTCCGGCTCGATCACATCGGCCTCAAGCCTCTCCGCCAAGCCGTCGAGTTCCGCAAGATAACGCGCGGCGTGCGGGTAGGCCGGGCTGCGGCCGTAATCGAGGATCCCGTCGATCAGGCGTCGATACAGGATCGTGGCGGCCAGAGGATGGTCCTGGGCCAGCACGTCGGCAGCCGGAGCCAGGATATTGTACTGCAAGGCTCCGTTCCACACCGTCGGATGATCCGTCACCAGACGGGCGGCGCGTCGTAGATCCGGCCACGTGGTCAGGAACGCGAGGGCCCGGTGCCGATCCGGAAAAGCGCCGGCGTGGTCCAGCGCCCGGTGCAGCGCCTCCTCGTCCTCGAAATCGGGCAGCTTGGCGAGGAAGCTGCGCAGCATGGGGGCGTCGAGCTCCTGTTCGAAGCGGCCCCACCGCAGATTTTGCGCCTCCGCAATCCGGCCGAGTGCGTCGAGGATCTCGATCTCGACCACCAGCCGCTCGCGCTCTGGAACGCGCGGGTCGAAGTTTGCGATCAGGTCTGCCCGTGTGGTCGTGCGGCGTGCGTTGGGCTCCTGCTTGCGCCGGATCCAATCGAGCGCTTCCTGCGCGCGGCCCAGGCCGAGCAGACGTTTGGCGATCTCTGTCCGGTTCTCGGACCCGGGCGCGATCTGGCTCTCGAGCGCCACGTAGGCCTCGGAATCACCGCGGCGGTCGGCGATGGCCTGACGCAGGCGCAGGATCTCCGTCTTGTTGTCCAGCCGGTATGCGGCTGCGCGCTTCTGCCCGTGGCCGGTCTCGGGACGCGCGACCGCTTCGGCGAGTCGCCCGTCGATCTCCGCGAGGGAGTCCACCGGCAGGACCGACACGGTCTCGCCCAGGAGGGCGCCGAGCGGCCCGAACGGATCGTCGGTGAACGGGCGCACGAGGCCCAGTGCGACGCGCGACGCGGCTTCGGGCGGCAACGCGCCCGCGATCTCGACGTAGGCCGCGGAGGCGCGCTCGAAGATGCCCTGAATCGCACCGTTGCCGTCGTCCACCCGGTCGAGCACGAGGTCGGCGGCTTCGAGGAACCGGCGGAGCCGGTCGAGGGCGGCGCCGGGATCGAGGGGCCGGAGCTCGTTCACGATCACCGTGACGACGGCGCTGAGGTCGGCCGCGAAGGCCCGGCGCTTCTGCCAATCGATGTAGCTCCGCGCGCCTTCGAGCGCCGTCAGCCGCCGGTCGACGATCGCGGCAACGGCCTCCGGCCCCTGGAGCGAAGCGAGCGCCGCACTGACCAGCTTCTTGAAGCCGGGATTGCGCGCCGTCTCGCCCAGGATGAGGCCGATCAGGCGGTCGAGGCCAAGCGCCGCCAGGCTCTCGGGCGATGGCGTGGTGCGCCGCGTGCCCTTCGGCAGGGGCGTCTTCGAAGGCACCGTGGAAGGCACCGGGGAAGACACCTTGGAAGACACCTTGGAAGGCGCCTTGGGAGGCGCCTCCGGCTTCACCGTTCGCGTTCGCGCCACGACCACTCCTGTGGATGCGCACGTATCCGCATGGCCGCCGCGCGGTTCTACTCGACGACCTTGGCGCGCGGCCGGTCGCTGCCCTGGGCGGTCTCGTCGTGCCAGCCGCCGGCCTGATCCTGATAGCGGATCCCCTCGGTCGAACCCGGCACCTGCTGCTCGGCCGCCGCGGCCTGGGCCGCCTGAAGCGCCTCCTCCCGGCTCGGGAAGGTCTCGGAGAATACGTCGCCGACCTTGTAGGCGAAGCCACCGTCGTGCTCGACGATGCGATAGGTAACCTCAGACATCACGCCTCCTGTACGCGCCCATGATCGTTGAGCGCGAACCCGCCGGACGCGCCACGGTTCCAGCGCGTGCCCGGCACCGGCCTCCGATCCGCCGGAAAGTCGCGCTAGGGCGGTGCGATCCCGGTTGGCCCAAGATGACGATGCAGTTCCGAACGATCCTTGCCCTCACACTTCTCCTGGCCGCGCGGCCGGCCAGCGCCGAGGAGGGGTTCTTCGACACGCTGTTCGGCGGCTCCTCGCGGGGGGCACCGCCCAACCCCTTTGCGTCGAACTTCCCGTCGGCCCCGCCGACGGCGGACGAGGTCCGGGCCGAGCGCCACAGGCGGGCCGGACGCGGTGAGCGCGGGACTCAGGCCGCGCCGCTGCCCCCGGGCCGCGTCCCCGAGGAATGAAGCTCAGAGCGCTCTCCGCCGAAGTGGACGTCGGTTCGGCGCAAGAGAGCGCATCAATACGAAGACTTAGAGCCGTGCTCGATAGCAACGCGCACGGTACACGACTCACAAGGCTGGGAGGCGTTTTGGGCATCGATTGGCCCAGAGGGTCGCTGCGCTTTGAGGGGCATTGAGGAGATCGCCGCGTAGGGCATCGAGGCCGGTGCGGAACCAGGATTTCCCGCGCCGC
>NZ_JAKSYH010000224.1 GCF_022829295.1 Methylobacterium sp. J-088 | reverse complement strand
CCCGCACCGCGCAGCATCCCGTAAAATCGGCCCGGGTCGAACATGGCCCGCGCCTGCTGCAGCGAGATCGGCCGGCCACCGACCTCCGGCGCCCTCATAGCTCCACCGCCGCCCTGCGCCTGTTTCTGCTGAGCGCCCGCGCTGCTCTTCAGGGCGTTCGAGATCTGGGCGTACTGATTGCCCGGCTGCGGATCCGGTGCACCGGTGACGGACAGCGGCTGCCCCGTCAGGATTGCGACAGCGGGTGTCGGCGAGGCCTGACCCGGCACGGCAGCCCCCTGTCCTCCGATGCCACGCAGGCCCAACCCGTCCTACTGTGCTGCGGAAGTGCCTGGGGTAGGGAGCGTGGG
>NZ_JAKSYH010000222.1 GCF_022829295.1 Methylobacterium sp. J-088 | reverse complement strand
TCTCAGCCGCCATCGCCCCGGGCGGCGGACCGGTGCGGGGCGTGCCTCGGATGCGGGCGTGAGACCGGGCGGCAGTTTGCCCGGCGGGGGGAGGAAATGACCCCCGCGCCGACCCGCGTCTGGGCCGACCCTGAGCGACCTGCGGACCCGCCCACAACGAGGCGGGGGACGGCTGGAAGGCCACGGCGCCGATGCGGGTTCCGGGGGTGCGTGCACCCTGCCCGAGACCGCTAACGGGGAGTCGCAGGACCGGGACGTCGACAAGACGCCGCGACGAGA
>NZ_JAKSYH010000204.1 GCF_022829295.1 Methylobacterium sp. J-088 | reverse complement strand
CTCAGGCTCGCTTGACTATGCTGGATCGCTCGACGGACTGCCCCCGTCGTTGTGGCGCTGCCGTGAAGAACCTGGCCCATAGCGCATCCCTCCACTCCGAGGTGAAGAGTGCACCATCAAACCCTGGGATCAAACATCTAGCCGCGGGGACCGCTCACGACCCTTCGCAGAAGCTGAAAACGTCCGCATGTAGGTTGCCGCGTAGACGCGATCTTTGTCCGGGTTCAGGGGCATTTTGACATCTCGCTCCGAACAAAAGGCATCGAGCGAACATATAGGCACAGCCATGATCAATCCGGCGCACACGAAGATGTGCAAGGATTATTGCGAAATCGATCTTGACTGTATTGACCGTCGAGTTTCCGCTGCTCGGGTCAAGCCTCAGGTGATGCAGTGAGCGCGGATTACGATGCTCTCGTCGACGGCTGCTACGCTGCCGTGGCGGATGCGGGGCTATGGCCGCGGGCACTCGACGAGGTCGCCGCCGCGGTCGGTGCCCTGGGCCTGGTGGTGATGGCCGTTGGCCGCACCAACCGCACCCTTGCGTCCGAGAGCTTGAGCGAGGCGAACGCCGCCTACGCAGCAGGCTGGTGGCACCTTGATCCGCGCGCCGCACGCGCCGCGAGCGCGGTGATTCTTCCCGGCAACTTGGTCCGCGACCACGATCTAATCTCGGCCGAGGAGCAGCGCCGGGACGTCTTCTTCCAAGACTTTTGCAGACCGCACGGGCTCGGCGAATTCGCGAGCTACGCTGCGCCAGACACCGCGGGCGGCCTGCTATCGGTCGGCGCATTCCGCCGGATCGAGGACGGCGGGTACGAGGCGAACCATCTCGCCTTGCTACGTCGGCTCGCTCCACACGTCGCCCGGGCCTACACCCTGACAGCGATGCTGGCGCAAGCGCGCGCTACCGGGAACGAGCTGCCGGCCCTTGGGGATGCCGGGTTCGGGACCATTCTCCTGGGGCCGAATGGTCACGTCCATGGCATGAACGCAGCCGCGGAGAGCCTCATGAAAGGGCGCCTCCATCCCGGACCCAGGGGCGCACTGCATGCCGTGCTCCCGAGCGAGCGCGACCGGTTCGAGCGCGCTGTGGTTACGCAGCTGACTGGGACCGGATCAAGCATGCTGATGCTGAGGGGCACGCCGGGGCTGCGGCCGGTCAGTGTCGAGGTCGTGTCACTTCGCCAGGCCGATGTCGCCGAGTTTCCCGGTGCGGCGCCCGGCGCGCGCGTGCTCGTCGTGTTGCGCGATGTCTTCGGCCGAGCCGAAGGCTCAATTGAACCGCTCCTGGTGCAGCTCGGCGTGACCCCGGCAGAGGCCCGCGTCGCGATGCTCGTCGGTCGGGGCCTCCCACCGGACAAGGTTGCCCGCCGCCTCGCCGTGTCGGCGGAGACCGTGCGGACCCAGCTGCGGGCCGTGTACGCCAAGCTCAATCTCAAGCGCCAGAGCGAGCTTGCCGGGCTCGTGACGCGGCTCGACGAGAGATGGATTTTACCCTGAGCGGCCGAACGGAACGTCATCTACACCTGCGCGAGCGGCTTGGCCGACGCTCTTTTTAAGATGGGCGAAGACCGAACGTCCGCATTCGAGGGAAGAAGCGGGGTCCGCTCACTACCCCGAGCCGAACTTGCGGGGCGGCCGACGAACGACCGCTTTGAAGAAACGCAAATGGCGTTCCCGGCGGCCGAGTTGGGTCGCTACCAGACTGACCGCTCAGGGTGGTTTCCCGTCTGTCCGCTTACGAGCGCGAAAGCGTCGAAGCGGACATTGTGGCGTCGCTCCATCACGTCCCTTCCCAGGCGTCAAACGTCTCGACTGATTGCGTTTGTCATTGCCCGGAAGCTGAAGGATGCCCCTTTGTCAGCGACGAAGCTGAATGCCCCTCTTCGCTCCGGCTCGCCGCCGGCCCGACGCCTCGCCATTTCTGGCCAGACTGCCTCCGTTGCAGTAGCGTCCTTTCATGCTCAGGTCGCTCGACTTCCTCCGGCGAACGGCAGTCCCTTCGGCTGTCATTGCTGGCTGCGACGAACACATCACCCTCCTCGGTGAGGGCGTCGATTACGCCAAACCTTGGCACTGGCACGACGGCCTTATGCTGCTGCTGCCCTGCCTCGGCGTATTGAACCTCAAGCACGAGGCGCAGCGGGACGGCATGTGGGTGTCCCGGGATCGCTTCGCCGTCATCCCCGCCTCGCACCCGCACGACACTTCAGCCCTCCGATCCAACCAGACCCACGTCGCTGTGTATCTTCGAGAGGAGGCATTGAAGCACGTCGAGAAGCAACTCGGTTCGCTCAGCCGCGTCCGAGCCCTGATCCGAAGAAGCTCGATGTTCCCGGTTAATTCAGATATCCGCGCCCTCCGGGCACTGTGCTGCGATGAGACTGGCGATACGATCGGTCAGACAGCCGTCCGCGCCCATCTCTCGGCCGCGCTGATCATCCGCTGCCTGACCACGATAGAGAGGGGTCAGCCGCTCGGTGCTGGCTCACGCGAGGCGCACACCCTGATCGACGAGGTTAAGGTGTTCGTCGCGCAGCGCGCTGACCAAACCCTCTCGATCGATTTGCTATCGGAACGCTTCAACGTCTCCCGCCGACACGTCACACGCCTATTCCGAGAGCGGACCGGGTTGTCGATCGGCGCGTACCAACAGAGCGTGCGCCTCGCCGAAGCTCGGCGGCTCTTGCAGACCACTGATCTGCCGATCGACGAGGTCGCGTTCCGAGTTGGGTTCGAGAGCGGATCGGCTATGGCGAGGGCGCTCCGACGCCGAGACGGGCTGGCACCACGCGAGGTCCGCGCGCGATCCACCACGATGGCCCGTCCGGTCGCGTGATAAGGCCCGGACGGTCGCGCGGGCGCAGGGCGGTTCCGCCATAACCACCTGCACTTCCTGAACCGGCACCGAGTTCGGTCGGGGAACCGCGGCAGTGGGTTCATGGTCATGGCAGGCGTCGAGGTCGTCAACGTCTTTACCTGCCGGAATGCAGGCGGCAATCCATGCCCCGTCGTCGTGGACGCAGCCGGGCTCGACCCTGCGGGGATGCAGGAGGTCGCCCGCCAGCACGGGCACGAGAGTGGCTTTATTCTGCCGGCCGAGGACGAAGCGCACGACTTCCGCTTCCGCTTCTTCGTACCCAACCACGAGATGGAGATGTGCGCGCACGCTACAGTCGGTGCGCTCTGGTTGCTGGCCAAACACGGACGGCTGCCGGCATCGCCCGTCCGCATCGCAACCGCCAGCGGTTCGGTTGCCGGCTTCGTGTCCGCTACAGAGAACGGCACGGTCTCCGTGGAGATCACGCAGCCAGCGGGCCGGGTGGTGCCGCTGTCTCCGGAGCAGGCCGGCGACGTGCTTGCGGCGCTCGACGTAAGCCGCGAGACCCTTGCAGACCTACCCCTGCACAACGCCGTTACCTCGCGAGTGAAGACCCTCGTGCCGATGCGGGACCCTGAAAAGCTGCACGCGCTCGTCGCTAACCCGGTGGCCGTCGAGGCCATCTGTCGCCGGATCGGCTCCACTGGTCTGTACCCCTACGCCATCGTTGACGGCGAGGCGCGCGTTTTCGAAGCGCGGCAGTTCCCGCGTTCGTCAGGCTATCCAGAGGATGCCGCCACCGGCATCGCCGCCGCCGCGCTCGCCTTCGGCCTGCTTCACGATCGCACCATCGCCGCCGACGACCGCCCGATCCGTGTCTACCAGGGGCGGGCGATGGGCAGCTTGTCCGAGATCACGGTGCGCCTCGGCTTCGCGGGCGACCGGGCGATTGGCTGCCTGCTCGGCGGGGAAGTCGCTCCGACTACGGGCTTGGCTCAAGCGATCGCAGAGGATGGACGCCAATGAGCGACGCCGTCCTCTCCCGCCTGCGAGCAGCCGGCCTGATGCTGCCCGAGCCGTCCCGACCCGCAGCCAACTATGTACCGTACACGCGCGCCGAGCCGCTTCTCTTCATTTCCGGTCAGACGCCCGTGCTGCGCGGCGAACCGCAATATCTCGGTGTCGTCGGCGAAGACGTCTCGATTGAACAGGCGCAGGCTGCCGCTCGCCTGTGCGCGCTCAACATCCTGGCCCAAGTCCACGCGGCCCTCGACGGGGACCTCGACCGAGTGCGCTGCCTCCGCCTCGGCGGTTTCGTCCGCTGCCGCCCGGACTTCATCCGGCAGCCGCTGGTGCTGAACGGCGCGTCGGATCTGATCCTGCTCGCCCTCGGCGAGAACGGTCGCCATGCACGCACGGCAGTCGGCACGAACGCGCTACCGCGCGGCGTGCCGGTCGAGGTCGAAGCCGTCTTTACGGTGGGCTGACCCGTCTGATCTCGCGATCACGCACCCGCACAGGCTCGCCCGAACGCTGCTCGAGCCCAAGCCATCCAGCCGAGGAGAAGGCATACATGTTTAGAGGTGGACGTGCGGCCCTTGTCGCCGTGGTCACGTTGGTCGGGGCCGCGACCTCGATGCCGGCCACGGCGGAGGAGCTGACCGGTACGCTGAAGAAGATCAAGGAGACCGGCCGCATCACGCTCGGTTTCCGCGATGCCTCAGTGCCGTTCTCGTTCCTCGACACGGACCAGAAGCCGATCGGGTACGCGATGGATATCTGCCACGCCATCGTCGATACGGTAAAGGAGAAGCTCGGCATGCCGGGATTGGAGGTCCGGCTAAATGGGGTAACTTCCGCCACGCGTATCCCGCTGATTGCGAATGGAACGATCGATCTGGAATGCGGCTCGACCACCAACACCGCGGAGCGTCACAACCAAGTCGCCTTTGCCAACACCGACTTCCTGACTGCGACGCGCTACGTGTCGAAGCGGTCGGCCGGGCTGCACACGATCGAGGACTTGAAGGGCAAGACCGTCGTCTCGACCTCGGGCACGATTAACCTGCGGCAGATCAACGAAGCGAATACGGCGCGCAAGCTTGGGCTGACCATCCTGCCGGCAGTCGATCACGCTGAGGCGTTCCTGATGGTGCAGACCGGCCGGGCCGTCGCGTTCGTGATGGACGACGTGCTTCTAGCTGCGCTGGTGGCAGCTTCGCGCGATCCATCGGACTTCGAGATATCGACCGAAGCGCTGTCGCACCCTGAACCCTACGGGATCATGCTGCGGAAAGACGACCTCGCATTCAAGGCGGTCGCGAATGCAGCGACGGCCAAGCTCTACACCAGTCCCGAAGGGCGGGCCTTGTACGATCGTTGGTTCACGCAGCCGATCCGGCCGCGCAACATCAACCTGAACCTGCCGATGAGCGACGCGCTTCAAAGAGCATATTCTCATCCGAGCGATAGCTTTGACCCGAGCGCGTATTAGCGGCCAAGCCAAGCCGTACGATCAGACGAATGGCCGCTTTGTAGAAGCGTCAATGACCGTTCGTAAGACTGCGTTGGGTCGCGACCAGCCGCACACGGCGGTTCGTTAAAGGCACATCCATAGCGGACCGGCGGCGCCAGTTCGCACTCGCATACCCCAATCGAACCACGCTCATCGGTGGCTTAGGGTGGAAAACGGACCGACCGCTCTTCGCTCGCATTCGCATATAACGGCCACGCGACAGCAGCTTGAAGCTGCGAGTTCGTGAGCCGCTTCCAGCATTGATGCCGATTGCGCATCAATCGATCCAGGAATGATTTTGGACATGGAAACGGCTCTGTTTCACAGTTCGCGCTGAACGAAGGCTGCCGTTGCTCCGTGAGCAGCGAGACGGGCCTCAATATCGGAGGATCGCCGTGGCTCAGGTAGGGCAAACGCAAAAAAAGACCAATGTCAGATATGTCATTCTGGCCCTGATCTTCCTCGCCACGACGTTCAACTATGTTGATCGGGCTACCCTTTCGGTTGCCGCCTCCTCGATGCGGAGCGAATTCGGCTTCGACGCGATCACGATGGGCCTCGCCTTCTCGGCCTTCGGCTGGTCCTACACGGCGATGCAGATCCCCGGCGGCTGGATCCTCGACAAGTACGGCGCCCGCCTCGTCTACGGCACCGGCCTGATCCTGTGGTCGGCCTTCACGATGATGCAGGGCCTCGTCCACGTCGTCTCGTTCACCTTCCTGGCGCTGTTCGCCCTGCGCTTCCTGATGGGTATCGCGGAGGCGCCCGCCTTCCCGGCCAACAGCCGCCTGACGGTGATGTGGTTCCCCACGAAGGAGCGGGCCTTCGCGACCTCGATCTTCCAATCCGCCCAGTATTTCGCCCTGGCCGTGTTCACCCCGGTGATGACCTGGATCCTGCACGCCCATAGCTGGCAGGCTATCTTCTACGGGGCCGGCGCGGTCGGCCTCGTGCTGGGCGTGATCTGGCTGGTCTATGTCCACGAGCCGCGCCACCACCGGGGCGTGAACCGGGGCGAACTCGACTACATCGAGGCCGGCGGTGGCCTGCCCAACATGGGCGATGCGCGCTGCCGCATCCAATGGTCGGAGGTGAAGGCGCTGATCAGCAACCGCATGATGATCGGCATCTATATCGGCCAGTTCTGCCTCACCACGATCACGTGGTTCTTCCTGACGTGGTTCCCGACCTACCTGCTCGAAGCCCGCGGCATGTCGATCCTCAAGGTCGGCCTCGTGGCGGCGATCCCGGCGATCTGCGGCTTCCTCGGCGGGCTGGTCGGTGGCCTGTGGTCGGACTGGATGCTCCGGCGCGGCTTCAGCCTGACGGCGGCGCGCAAGCTCCCGATCATCGTGGGGCTGCTGTTCTCCTCGACGATCGTGCTCGCCAACTACGTCCAATCCGACAAGTTCGTGATCGTGGTGATGAGCGTCGCCTTCTTCGCCAAGGGCATCGGCAACCTCGGCTGGTGCATCGTCGGCGACGTGTCGCCTAAGCAGATCTTGGGCGTCAGCGGCGGCATCTTCAATCTGTGCGGCAACCTCGCCAGCATCGTCACGCCGCTGGCCATCGGCATCATCGTCAAGGAGATGGGCTCTTTCGACCTCGCCCTCGTCTACATCGGCGTGGTCGCGCTGATCGGCGCTCTGTCCTACCTCGTCATCGTCGGGCCGCTGAACCGCCTCGAGATCCGCAGCGACGAGCGCGCCGCAGAACCGGTGGCTGCGCTGCCGCGCGACGTCGGTGCTGCCCGGGCCTGAGCGCCCTATCCCAATTCCTGGAGGACTTCATGGCTCAGGACACCGTCACCGGCATTCGCCTGCGCTCGGTCTACCTGCCGCTCAAGACACCGATCAGCGACGCCAAGGTGCTGACCGGCCGGCAGAAGCCGATGACCGAGATCGCGATCCTGTTCTGCGAAGTCGAGACCGGCGACGGTCACCGCGGCCTCGGTATCAGCTATTCCAAGCGAGCTGGCGGGCCGGGGCAGTTCGCCCATGCCTGCGAAATAGCCCCCTCGCTCATCGGGGAAGACCCGAGCGACATCGCCAAGGCCTGGGACAAGCTCGCCTGGGCGGGTGCCTCGGTGGGCCGCAGCGGCCTCGCCGTGCAGGCGATCGGCGCCTTCGACGTGGCCCTGTGGGACCTGAAGGCGCGGCGGGCCGGTCTCTCACTCGCCAAGCTGCTCGGGGCGCAGCGCGACAGCGTGCGCTGCTACAACACCTCCGGCGGCTTCCTGCACACCCCGCTGGAGGAGCTCTTGGTCAACACCGACCGCTCCCGCGAGAAGGGTATCGGCGGCATCAAGCTCAAGGTCGGGCAGCCGGATTGGGCCCTCGAC
This sequence comes from Methylobacterium sp. J-088, assembly GCF_022829295.1. Lineage (GTDB taxonomy): Bacteria > Pseudomonadota > Alphaproteobacteria > Rhizobiales > Beijerinckiaceae > Methylobacterium. Next base: position 1,109 of record NZ_JAKSYH010000204.1, on the reverse strand, counting down.
ATCACGCGGGTCTCCCGCGTCCGGGAGCATCTGGGTGACGCGTTTCCGCTGATGGTCGATGCCAACCAGCAGTGGGACCGGCCGACCGCCATGCGGATGGGCCGGATCTTCGAGCAGTTCAACCTGATCTGGATCGAGGAGCCCCTCGATTGCTACGACGCCGCTGGCCACGCGACGCTGGCGGCCGCCCTCGACACCCCGATCGCCACCGGCGAGATGCTGACGAGCGTGTCCGAGCATTGGGACTTCATTCGCCAGAACGGCGCCGACTTCCTGATGCCGGACGCCCCCCGCGTCGGGGGCATCACGCCCTACTTGAAGGTGGCAACGCTTGCCGAGTTCGCCGGCATGACCATCGCCCCGCACTTCTCGATGGAGCTGCACATCCATCTCGCCGCTGCCATGCAGCGGGAGCCGTGGGTGGAACACTTCGAGTGGCTGGAGCCGCTGTTCAACGAGCGCCTGGAACTGAAGGACGGGCGGATGCTGGTGCCGACGCGCCCCGGCCTCGGCATCAGCCTCAGCGAGCAGGCCCTCGCCTGGACGCGCGATACAGCCGGCTTCGGCAGTCTCGGCTGATCGCTGAGAAGTTTGGCAGCCGGTACCGCTTGCTGGATCATACGCGGCCAACTGTCCGCTTTCGGGCCTCGAGCGGATGTCTTCGTACGACCGGGTTGGGTCGAGGCTGTGTCAAAAGTCCGGTCTGAGATAGACTTGGGGCCTGATCTGCGGAGGCCAGCATGGGTCGGTTCGTCGAAGGGCAGGACCGTCGGCAGTCCTGGTTGCTGCCCAGTTCGCTGGACGACTATGTCACGGCGGACAATCCGGTTCGCGTGGTCGAGGTGTTCATCGACGAACTCGATCTGGGCGCCCTCGGCTTCACGCGCTTCGAGCCCGCAGCGACGGGGCGGCCTGCGTATGATCCGGCCACGCTTCTGAAGCTCTACCTCTACGGCTATCTCAACCGCGTGCCGTCGAGCCGTCGGCTCGAGCGGGAGGCACAGCGCAACATCGAGGTGATGTGGCTGACCGGTCGCTTGGCTCCCGATCACAAGACGATCGCCAACTTCAGGCGCGACAACGGGCCTGCGATCCAGGCGGCCTGCCGG